>CAZICB010000025.1:0-27873 GCA_964537765.1 uncultured Lachnospiraceae bacterium | reverse complement strand
ATTTTCTTACGCTGAAGGATTTTACGCCGGAAGAGATCGAGTATCTTCTGGATTTGTCCGCAAAGCTGAAGAAAAAGAAAAAAGAAGGCATTCCGACAGACCATTACAGAGGGAAAAACGTTGCCTTGATTTTTGAAAAGACCAGCACCCGTACCCGCTGTTCCTTTGAGGTGGCAGCCCATGATATGGGAATGGGGACCACCTATCTGGATCCTTCAGGCTCCCAGATCGGCAAGAAGGAGAGCATCGCGGATACGGCGCGTGTTCTGGGCAGAATTTATGATGGCATTGAGTACCGGGGATATGGACAGAAGATCGTGGAGGAGCTGGCAGCCTACGCCGGAGTACCGGTTTGGAATGGGCTGACCAATGAATATCATCCCACTCAGGTGATGGCAGATATGCTGACCATCCGGGAACAGCTGGGCAGATTAAAGGGCGTAAAGCTGGTTTACATGGGAGATGCCCGTTATAATATGGGCAATTCCCTGATGATCGCCTGCTCCAAAATGGGTATGCATTTTGTGGCATGTGCCCCGAAAAAGTATTTCCCCAATGAGGAGCTGATTGCCCAGTGCCAGGAATATGCCAGGGAATCCGGAGCCACCATCACTTTGACGGAGGATGTGGCTGAGGGAACCAAGGGCGCGGATGTGATTTACACGGATGTGTGGGTATCCATGGGTGAGCCGGATAGAGTCTGGGAAGAACGTATCCGGGAGCTGACCCCCTATAAGGTTACCATGGATGTGATGAAGAACGCAGGAGAGCAGGCGATCTTTTTGCACTGTCTGCCGTCGTTTCACGATTTGAAGACTACGATCGGCAAGGAGATGGGAGAGCGCTTCGGAATCACCGACATGGAGGTGACCGACGAAGTATTCGAGTCTGCCCGGTCACGGGTATTTGATGAAGCGGAAAACCGCATGCATACCATCAAGGCTGTGATGGTGGCAACTCTGGGAGAGTAGATTGTCTATGGCAATGCAGGAAAAAAAGAAAAATCCCCGCAATGTGGCCATGGTTCTGGACCTGATGCACATTGTGATCGGAATTTTGGTGATTATCTGTACAGTGTTTGCCTTTTTAAATCCGGAGAAGAACCAGATTTTATTTCCGGTAATTTTCTGCCTGGCGGCCTTGCTCAATGCCATGAACGGGCGGTATAAGATCCTGTCCGGAGGCAGGGATAAAAAAATCAAGGCGGGAGGCGTCGTGCAGTGTGTGGTTGCCGGACTTTTGCTGGCAGTGGGGATCGTGAGCGCGATCAGCATTTGGAGGTAACAAAGGATATTGAAAGCAGAAATATTAAAAGTATTAAAATCGGCCGGAACCTATGTGTCCGGCCAAGCTTTGTGTGAGCGATTTGGCGTGTCCCGGACGGCAGTCTGGAAGGTGATCCGCCAGCTTAAGGAGGAGGGCTATGACATCGAGGCGGTCCGCAATCGGGGATATCTGTACCGGGAAAGCGGGGATATTTACAATGCTGCGGAGCTTCAAAGCCTGATGAAAACCATCTGGGCGGGGAAAAATCTGATTTTTCTGGAGCAGGTGGATTCCACCAACAATGAAATCCGCCGTCAGGCAGAGCAGGGAGCGCCGGAAGGAACGCTGGCAGTTGCCGTGGAGCAGACGGCCGGGAAGGGCCGCCGTGGCAGGCATTGGGATTCGCCGGGAGGCGACGGCATCTGGATGAGTCTGCTTTTGCGGCCGGATTTTGCGCCGGAATGTGCTTCCATGCTGACTCTGGTGGCGGCCATGGCAGTCCGGGACGGAATCCATCGCGTTACGGGTCTGGATTGTAAAATCAAATGGCCCAATGACCTGGTGCTGGAAGGCCGGAAGGCGGTGGGCATCCTGACGGAGATGAGCACGGAGGCAGACTATATCCGCTATGTGGTTATCGGCATTGGCATCAATGTGGGGGCGAAGGAGTTTCCGGAGGAGATCCGGGCTACCGCTACATCCCTGGCGCTGCACATGGAAGGACCGGTGAAGCGGGCGCAGCTGGTGTGCGCGGTTATGGAGTCCTTTGAAAAATATTACGGGATTTTCAAAGAGACGCTTGATTTAAGCAAATTGCGGGAAGAATATAACCAGGAGCTGGTGAATCTTGGCAAAGAGGTCCGGGTGATGGTGCCCGGGCAGGAGTATAACGGCGTGGCCCGGGGAATCAATGGGACCGGAGAGCTTTTGGTGGAGACCCGGGACGGCGCGGTTCGCCAGGTGGTTTCCGGTGAGGTTTCCGTGCGGGGGGTCTATGGATATGTATAGAGAAGCCTCCGCCATGGATCTATACGGACGCCTGCAGGTTCTGGAGGAGGAAGGAAAGCCCTTATCCTCGGAGGAACGGATACGGGCAATTCATCGCCCCTTGCTTTCCTGGTATGAAGAGCATGCGCGGATTCTTCCCTGGCGGGAGGACCCGAAGCCCTACCGGGTATGGATTTCGGAGATTATGCTGCAGCAGACCCGGGTGGAGGCTGTAAAGCCTTATTTTGAGCGGTTTATGAAAGAATTGCCGGACATTCCTGCCTTGGCGGCGGTGAAGGATGACCGTCTGCTGAAGCTGTGGGAAGGGTTGGGCTATTATAACCGCGCCCGGAACTTAAAAAAGGCGGCGGGAGTCCTGATGGAAGCCTATCAGGGGGAAATGCCCGGGGACTATGAGTCCCTTTTAGGACTTCCTGGCATCGGCAGCTATACGGCGGGAGCCATCGCCTCCATCGCCTTCGGCATTCCGGTGCCGGCGGTGGACGGCAATGTGCTGCGGGTGCTTTCCCGGCTGCTGGCAAGCCGGGAGGATATTTTAAAGCAATCCACCAGGCGGCGGATGGAGGATTTGGTCAAAAGCGCCATGCCCCGGGAGCATGCCAGCCATTTTAACCAGGGATTGATTGAGATCGGCGCCATCGTCTGCGTGCCGGGCGGGCCGCCCAAGTGCCGGGAATGTCCGTTATCGTCCCTATGCCTTGCCAGGCGGGACGGGCTGACCGGGGAAATCCCGGTGAAAGCTCCGGCGAAGAAGCGCAGGATTGAGGAGCGGACGGTCTGCATTCTGGAAAATCAGGACCAGGTGGGCATCCGGAAACGGGAGGACAGCGGACTTTTGGCTTCCCTCTACGAGCTTCCCAACGTGGAAGGGCATTTAAAGGAGGAGGAGTTGGCGGCAGCCTTCGGGCTGGAGACGCAGGACATTCTTTTGATTGAGCCCCTGCCGGAGGCAAAGCATATTTTTTCCCATGTGGAATGGCGGATGATCGGATACCGGATCCGACTGGCGGGAGCAGTCCCGGAAAGCTATATTGCCGCCGGAAAAGAAGAACTGAAGACGGTTTATCCTCTTCCAAACGCGTTTGGAAGGTATACAAGGCTGATAAAGTGACATACTTCAAAGAAAGGAGTTTTATGCTTTTTGTAATCAATCCAAGATCCGGAAAGGGAAAAATTAAAAACCGGCTGCTTGGTGTCCTGGATGTGTTTGTGAAAGCGGGATACCAGATTCAGATCCATATTACCCAGCGTGCCCTGGATGCCGGAAATGTGGTGGAGCAATGGGGCTCCGGGCAGGATCTGATTGTATGCAGCGGCGGCGACGGAACCTTAAACGAGGTGATTTCCGGGCTGATGGCTTTGGAAAATCCGCCAGTGCTAGGCTATATTCCTGCCGG
The DNA here is from genome assembly GCA_964537765.1 of uncultured Lachnospiraceae bacterium. Lineage (GTDB taxonomy): Bacteria > Bacillota > Clostridia > Lachnospirales > Lachnospiraceae > Brotaphodocola. The sequence goes on along the minus strand of CAZICB010000025.1, from coordinate 24,202 downwards.
GTCCACCAATGATTTTGCATCCAGCTTAAAGCTTCCGAAAAATATGCTGGCGGCAGCGAGGACGGTTGTGGAGGGGGAGGATTATCCTATCGACATCGGCTGCTTTTGTGGAAAAAAATTTTTTGTCTACGTGGCGGGCTTCGGAGCCTTTACGGAGGTTTCTTATCTGACCTCCCAGGATAAAAAGAATGTGTTGGGCCATCAGGCCTATGTGCTGGAGGGGGTCAAAAGCCTTTCCTCCATCAAAGCCTACACCATGCGGGTCTGCAGCGAGGAGCTGGTGCTGGAGGGAGAGTTTATCTTCGGCATGATTACCAATACCATCAGCGTCGGGGGCTTTAAGGGTCTGGTGGATTCCAATGTGGCTTTAAATGACGGCTGGTTTGAGGTGCTTTTGATCCGGGCGCCCAAGAAGCCGTTGGAGATCAGCGAGATCGTTTCGGCATTGCTTTTGAAGGATGAAAGCAGCGGGCTGGTCTGCCGGTTTAAGACCCGCAGCCTGCAGATTGAAGCGGAGGAGCCGGTGGACTGGGTGCTGGACGGGGAGTTTGGCGGCAGCGAGTCCTTTGTACAGGTGGAAAATCTCCACAGACGGCTGCTGATTCGGAGGACGAGAGGGAAATAGTGCGGGAAAGCGGTTATTCCGTCAGGCTTGATATTCTTGTCCGGCTTTGCCGGCCAAGAATCATCGGAGATTCCTCCGATGGGAAAGCAGTTATTCCGTCAGGCTTGATATTCTTGTCCGGCTTTGCCGGCCAAGAATCATCGGAGATTCCTCCGATGGGAAAATTCGTATAAAATCGTGCTTACAAGCAAGCTTGACGCACGCTTTTACACGAATTTTCCCGCCTGACGGAATTTTTAGAAAGAAATTGTTGAAATTTGAAATATGGTGAGATATAATGATTAGATGTGTAGGTATCATAACCTTTAACTGAAAGGACGTTACTTGTGGAAAAAGACAATTTTTTAGTTAAGCTGAGCAAGCTGGTGGAAGTTGCCAAAACAAAGCACAATGCGCTGGACGTGACGGAGATTAACGACTTCTTCGCAGGAGATAACCTTTCCTCCGAGCAGATGGAGCAGATTTATTCTTACCTGGAAGAAAAACATGTGGATGTGATTCCGGTCATCGACGAGGCTGTGCTGGCGGAGGATGCATTGCTTGTGGATGATGATGAGCTGGATCTGGACGGAGACGACAGTTTCCTGAAGGAGACGGAGGACATCGATCTGGATGCGGTTGACCTGTTGGAGGGAATCGGCACAGAGGATCCGGTGCGCATGTATCTGAAGGAGATTGGCACGGTTCCGCTTCTGAGTGCGGATGAGGAGATCGCTCTGGCAAAGAAAAAGGCGGAAGGCGATGAGCACGCAAAGGAACGGCTGATTGAAGCGAACCTGAGGCTGGTTGTCAGTATTGCGAAGCGCTATACCGGAAGAGGAATGAGTTTTCTGGACCTGGTTCAGGAAGGAAATCTCGGTCTGATCAAAGGTGTGGAGAAATTTGACTATACAAAAGGATATAAGCTGAGTACATATGCTACTTGGTGGATCCGGCAGTCTGTGACCAGAGCGCTTGCTGATCAGGCGCGCACGATCCGTGTACCAGTGCATATGGTCGAGACCATCAACAAGATGTCCAAGATGCAGCGGAAGCTGACCCTGGAGCTGGGCTATGAGCCGTCAGTCACCGAGCTGGCAGAGGCATTGGAAATGTCGGAGGACAAGGTCATGGAGATCATGCAGATCGCCAGGGAGCCTGCTTCTCTGGAGACGCCCATCGGCGAGGAGGATGATTCCAACCTGGGCGATTTCGTTGCAGACAACAATGTGGTGACTCCGGAAGGAAATGTGGAGTCTGTGATGCTCCGCGAGCATATCGATGCCCTGCTGGGGGATTTGAAGGAGCGGGAACGCCAGGTGATCGTGCTGCGGTTCGGGCTGGAGGACGGCCATCCGCGGACTCTGGAAGAGGTTGGCAAGGAGTTCAATGTCACCCGTGAGCGTATCCGCCAGATTGAGGCCAAGGCCCTGCGTAAGCTGCGCAATCCGGTCAGAAGCAAGCGGATCCGGGATTTTCTGTAAAAAACCATGAATCAGCGCAATTACCAAAAGGAATTAGAAAAAATCATCCAGAAATGGGAACATGAGAGCCGGATTCCCCGGCTCTTGTTGCATAGCTGTTGTGCGCCCTGCAGCAGCTACGTGCTGGAATATTTGTCCAATTATTTTTCCATCACGGCATATTATTATAATCCCAATATTTATCCCCGGGAGGAGTATGAGAAACGTGCGGCGGAGCTTCGCAGGCTGGTGAGCCAGCTTCCTGTCGTTCACCCGGTGGAGGTCCAGGTGGGGCCCTATGAACCGGAACGCTTTTTCGCCATAGCAAAGGGCTATGAGGATGCGCCGGAGGGCAAAGAGCGGTGCTTTGGCTGTTATCGGCTGCGGCTGGAGGAAGCGGCGAGACTTGCCCGGGAGGGCGGCTTTGATTATTTTGCTACCTCTCTTACCATCAGCCCCTTAAAAAACGCGGCTAAGCTCAATGAAATCGGAGAGGAATTAGGGGAGCTCTATCAGGTGAGCCATCTCCCTTCGGATTTTAAAAAGAAGAATGGCTATAAGCGTTCGGTGGAGCTTTCTGCCCAATATGGGCTGTATCGCCAGAACTATTGCGGCTGCGTGTATTCTAAGGCAGAGGCGGACCGCCGGGAGAGTTCTGGGGCAGGCGCTGCCAGGGAAAGATGAAATCACCCGCCAGCAGTAGTTTAACTTGACACGTGGATAGATTTGTAATAAAATTTTATTGAGTGAGATCCGCATGTGCAGACATGCGTTCTGAGGGACATTATAATAATTATTAAAGGAGAAAAGTATTATGGTTAGTAGAACATTAACTGTTGTGAATCCGTCTGGTTTACATCTGAGACCAGCAGGGGTGCTGTCACAGACCGCTATGAAGTTCAAATGCGATGTTATCATCGAGTGCGGCGAGAAAAAGATCATTGCTAAGAGTGTTCTGAACGTTATGGCAGCAGGCATCAAGTCCGGCACCGAGATCAACCTGATCTGCGACGGCGAGGATGAGGAAGCAGCGATTGAGACCATCAGCAAGGCAATCGAGAGCGGACTTGGCGAGATGTAATCTCATCCTTCATAGGGCAAAAACTGAATAAGAATTGTGATGATATGACGAAGACCGTCTCCTGTGCAAGGAGCGGTCTTTTTTTGGAAAATCTTTAGTATCTGACAATTTTATCAATAAGACGAAAAAGACATATTATCTGACAATTTCCCCACTGATACAGTCTTTGCCGAAAGCCCGCGCCCAGCGGCCAATCAGAGATAAGAGAAAGAAAGGAAGGAAACTATGGAGAGCGATCAGAGAAAACCAGAGTACACAAAGCAGGAAGGGGCAGCAGGAAAGCAGCCTGTCCCGGGACTTTATGATCCCCGGTTTGAGCATGACAACTGCGGTATCGGAGCCGTGGCCAATATTAAAGGAATCAAAAGCCATAAAACTGTGGATCAGGCTCTGCACATTGTGGAAAACTTAGAGCACCGCGCCGGCAAGGACGCGGAAGGGAAAACCGGGGACGGCGTGGGTATCATGCTGCAGATTTCCCATAAATTCTTTAAGAAAGTAACCGCGCAGCTTGGCATTACCTTAGGCGGCGAGCGGGAATACGGGATCGGCATGTTCTTCTTCCCCCAGGATGAGCTTGCCAGGAACCAGGCAAAAAAAATGCTGGAAATCATTGTCAAGAAGGAGGGCATGGAATTTCTCGGTTGGAGAGATCTTCCGATTCACCCGGAACTGATTGGCGCCAAGGCAGTGGAAAAGATGCCCTATATTGCTCAGGGCTTCATCAAAAAGCCTGTGAATATAGAGAAAGGGCTGGATTTTGACCGGAAGCTGTATGTAGCGCGCCGGGTATTTGAGCAAAGTAATGATAACACCTATGTGGTGTCCATGAGCAGCCGGACAATCGTTTATAAGGGAATGTTTTTGGTAAAGGAGCTGCGGCTCTTCTTTGAGGATTTGCAGGACCCGGATTATGAGTCCGCCACAGCGGTGGTTCACTCCCGGTTCAGTACCAATACCAACCCCAGCTGGATGCGCGCCCATCCTTACCGCCTCATCGTGCACAACGGTGAGATCAATACCATCCGCGGCAACGTGGATAAGATGATGGCCCGCGAAGAGACCATGGAGTCGAAATATTTCAAATCGGACATGTACAAGGTGCTGCCCATCATCAACCAGGAAGGCTCCGATTCGGCAATGCTGGACAACGCATTGGAATTTATGGTTATGAGCGGCATGGATCTGCCCCTGGCAGTGATGATCACCATCCCGGCGCCCTGGGAGCACGATAAATCCATGCCCCAGGAGATCAAGGATTTCTACCGGTATTACGCTACCATGATGGAGCCGTGGGATGGCCCCGCGTCCATCGTATTCAGTGATGGAGATATTCTGGGAGCGGTGCTGGACCGCAATGGTCTGCGCCCGTCCCGTTACTATATTACCGATGATGACCAGGTGATCCTGGCATCGGAGGTGGGAGCCATCGACATTGAGCAGTCCCATGTGGTGCGCAAGGAGCGGCTTCGCCCCGGCAGGATGCTTTTGATCGATACGGTCAAGGGCGAGTTGGTCAGCGATAAGGAATTGAAGGAACGTTATGCTTCCCGCCGTCCTTATGGGGAATGGCTGGATTCCAATATGATTGAGCTGAAAAATCTGCCCATCCCCAACAAGGGTGTGCCGGCCATGTCCAAGGAGGAGCGGGCAAAGCTGCAAAAAACCTACGGTTACACCTATGAGCAGTACAAAACCATGATTCTGCCGATGGCATTAAACGGAGCGGAGACTGTATCGGCTATGGGGGCGGACAGCCCGCTGGCCGTGCTTTCCAAAAAGCATCAGCCCTTGTTTAATTATTTTAAGCAGCTGTTTGCCCAGGTTACCAATCCCCCGATCGACGCCATACGCGAAGAGATCGTTACCTCCACCACCGTCTATGTGGGTGAGGAAGGCAATGTGCTGGAAGAGAAGCCGGAAAACTGCAAGATCCTGCGGGTGGAGAATCCGATTCTGACCTGTACGGACCTTTTGAAAATCAAATATATGAAGCAGCCGGGTTTCAAGGTGGAAGTGATCCCTATTACCTATTATAAAAACACTTCCCTGGCAAAGGCCATCAACCGCCTGTTTTTGGAGGTGGATCGCGCCCATCGGGACGGCGCGAACATTATTATTCTGTCTGATCGGGATATCGATGAGAACCATGTGCCGATTCCATCCCTGCTGGCGGTATCCGCGCTGCAGCAGCATCTGGTACAGACCAAGAAGCGTACCTCCATGGCGCTGATTCTGGAAAGCGGCGAGCCGCGGGAGGTTCATCACTTTGCCACCCTGCTGGGCTTTGGCGCGTCGGCTATCAATCCTTATCTGGCTCAGGAGTCTGTCCACTACCTGATCGAGTCCGGCATGCTGGATAAGGATTACTACGCGGCAGTGGACGATTATAACTCCGCCGTGCTCCATGGCATTGTAAAGATTGCTTCCAAGATGGGGATTTCTACTGTCCAGTCCTACCAGGGCGCTCAGATTTTTGAGGCAATCGGCATTTCCAGGGATGTGATTGATAAATACTTTACCAATACGGTCAGCCGGGTGGGCGGAATCACCCTGGAGGATATCGCAAACGATGTGGATGTGCTTCATTCCACCGCTTTTGACCCCTTGGGGCTGGATGTGGATTTGACCCTGGAGAGCGTGGGCAGCCACAAGGAGCGTGCCGGACAGGAGGAGCACCTTTATAATCCGCGGACCATTCATCTGCTGCAGCAGGCAGCCTGGACCAACAACTATGAGTTATTTAAGGAGTACAGCCACGCCTTGAACGAAGAAGGGCAGACGGTGAACCTAAGAAGCCTGATTGACTTTAAATTTGATGAAAACGGCGGCATCCCCATGGAAGAGGTGGAAAGCGTGGATTCCATCGTCAAGCGGTTTAAAACGGGTGCAATGTCCTACGGTTCGATTTCCCAGGAAGCCCATGAGACCCTGGCCATCGCCATGAACCGGCTGGGCGGCAAGTCCAACACCGGGGAGGGCGGCGAGAGCCTGGAGCGTCTGATCCCCGGACCGAAAAACAATAACCGCTGCTCCGCCATCAAGCAGGTGGCGTCCGGGCGGTTTGGCGTGACTTCCCGCTATCTGGTCAGCGCCCAGGAAATCCAGATCAAGATGGCGCAGGGGGCAAAGCCCGGGGAGGGCGGCCAGCTGCCCGGCGGCAAGGTGTATCCGTGGGTGGCAAAGACCCGCCACTCCACCACTGGCGTGGGCCTGATTTCCCCGCCGCCTCATCATGATATTTATTCCATCGAGGATTTGGCGCAATTGATTTACGATTTGAAAAATTCCAACACCCGCGCGCGGATTTCCGTGAAGCTGGTATCGGAGGCCGGCGTGGGCACGGTGGCAGCAGGCGTGGCAAAGGCCGGCGCCCAGGTGATCCTGGTGTCCTCCTTTGACGGCGGCACCGGTGCGGCGCCCAGAAACTCCATCTACAATGCAGGACTTCCCTGGGAGCTGGGCGTGGCGGAAGCCCACCAGACCCTGATCATGAACGGTCTGCGGGACAAGGTGATTCTGGAGACCGATGGCAAGCTGATGACCGGCCGGGATGTGGTGATCGCCTGCATGTTGGGGGCGGAGGAGTTCGGTTTCGCCACGGCTCCATTGGTAACTATGGGCTGCGTGATGATGCGTGTTTGCAATCTGGACACCTGCCCGGTAGGCATTGCCACCCAGAATCCGGAGCTGCGCAAACGGTTTAAGGGTAAGCCGGAATATGTGGTAAACTTTATGCATTTCATCGCCCAGGAAATGCGGGAATATATGGCAAAGCTGGGCGTCCGCACGGTGGATGAGCTGGTAGGACGCACGGAGCTTTTGAAGAAAAAGGACGAGATTCCTAATGAACGGGCCAGGAAAGTGGATCTGAGCAATATCCTGGGCAATCCCTACGAGGGCATGCATTTCCGCGGCTATCATGACAAGCTGGAGTACGATTTCAAGCTGGAGGACACCATGGATGAGAAGGTGATCCTGAAGAAATTGAAGACTGCTTTGGCAAACGGCCAGAAAAAGAGCCTGCAGATCGACGTTTCCAATGTGGATCGGACCCTGGGAACCATCTTCGGTGCGGAAATCACCCGCCGTTATCCGGAGGGGCTGCCGGAGGATACCTTTACCATCAGCTGCAGCGGCAGCGGCGGACAGAGCTTTGGCGCTTTCATCCCCAAGGGCCTGACCCTGGAGCTGATCGGCGACAGCAACGACTATTTCGGCAAGGGATTGTCCGGCGGCAAGCTGATCGTTTATCCGCCCAGAGCCGTGCAGTTTAAGGCTGAGGACAATATTATCATCGGCAATGTGGCACTTTACGGCGCCACCAGCGGCAAGGCATTTATCAATGGTATTGCCGGGGAGCGGTTCTGTGTGCGCAACTCCGGCGCTACGGCAGTGGTGGAGGGCGTAGGTGACCACGGCTGCGAGTACATGACCGGTGGACGGGTCGTGGTGCTGGGTCAGACCGGAAAGAACTTTGCGGCCGGTATGAGCGGCGGCATCGCTTATGTGCTGGATGAAAAGCGGGATCTTTATAAACGTCTGAACAAGGAGCTGGTATCCTTCGAGGATGTGAACAATAAATATGATGTGCTGGAGCTGAAGGAAATGATTCAGGAGCATGTGACTTATACCAATTCTGCAAGGGGCAAGCACATTCTGGAGCATTTCGGGGAATATCTTCCGAAGTTTAAAAAGATTGTTCCCCATGATTACCGCCGGATGATGAACACCATCGTCCAGATGGAGGAAAAGGGCCTGAGCAGTGAACAGGCACAGATCGAAGCATTCTATGCCAATAAAGGAAGATAGGGAGGAGCCGCCATGGGAAAGCCAACAGGATTTTTAGAATATAACAGAATGACCAGTGAGGCAGCCGCCCCGCTGGAACGAATCAAAAATTTTCAGGAGTTTCATACTCCTTTGACCGAGGAACAGCAGAGAAAGCAAGGAGCCCGCTGTATGGAGTGCGGCGTGCCCTTCTGCCAGTCGGGTATGGTATTAAACGGCATGGTATCCGGGTGCCCTTTAAATAACCTGATCCCGGAGTGGAATGATCTTGTTTACAATGGCAACTGGTCCCAGGCCTACAACCGCCTGAAAAAGACCAACAATTTTCCGGAATTCACCAGTCGGGTGTGCCCGGCCCTCTGCGAGGCAGCCTGCACCTGCGGACTGAACGGGGATCCGGTCAGCGTCAAGGAAAATGAGTACGCAGTGATTGAGAAGGCATACGCCACTGGAAAGGCCAGCGCCCGTCCGCCAAAGCTGCGCACAGATAAGAAGGTGGCAGTCATCGGTTCCGGCCCTTCCGGTCTGGCCGCGGCAGATCAGCTGAACAAGCGCGGGCACAATGTGACGGTCTTCGAGCGGGAGGATCGGATCGGCGGCCTTTTGATGTACGGGATTCCCAATATGAAGCTGGAAAAGCATGTGATTGACCGGAAGGTGGATATCATGAAAGCGGAGGGGATCTCCTTTGTGACAGGAGCAGATGTGGGCAAGAACTATAAGGCAAATAAGATTAAACAGGAGTTTGACTGTGTGATTTTAGCCTGCGGCGCTTCCAATCCACGGGATATTGCAGTGCCGGGCCGGGATGCGGAGGGCATCTACTTTGCGGTGGATTTCTTGAAGGCGACCACCAAGAGCTTGTTAAATTCCGGACTGGAGGACGGCAATTACATCCCCGCCAAGGATAAGCACGTGATTGTCATCGGCGGCGGCGACACAGGAAATGACTGCGTGGGTACCTCCATCCGTCACGGCTGCGCGTCCGTGACCCAGCTGGAGATGATGCCCAAGCTGCCGGACAAACGCGCCGAAAACAATTCCTGGCCCGAATGGCCCCGGATCTGCAAGACCGACTACGGCCAGGAGGAGGCCATCGCCGTCTTTGGTCACGATCCCCGGATCTACCAGACCACGGTGAAAGAATTTGTCAAGGACGAATCCGGCAAGGTGTGCAAAGCAGTCCTGATCAGCCTCACCTCCCAGAAGGATCCGGAGACAGGGCGCGTCAGCATGGTTCCGGTGGAAGGCAGCGAGCGGGAAATCCCCGCCGACCTGGTACTGATCGCAGCAGGCTTCATCGGCGCCCAGCCCTACGTGGCAGACGCCTTCGGCGCAGAGCTCACCCCCCGCACCACCGTATCCACCACTCCCGGCACTCACATCACCACCGCCGAAAACGTCTTCGTCACCGGCGACATGCGCCGCGGCCAATCCCTGGTAGTCTGGGCCATCCGCGAAGGCCGCGAAGTAGCCAAAGAAGTAGATAAATATTTGATGGGGTATACAAACTTGGCATAGCTACAAGCCGTGCGGCTCTGTCATCAGAAAGACCTGGAGGAAAGCTAGCTTTCCTCCAGGTCTTTCTGATGACAGAGCCATACGGCGCCAGCCGTCCACTGAGCTGTAGCGAAGCGGAAGCGAAGTGGAAGCACTGCGTCGCAAGAGAAAGCCTCCCGTAATGCGGCGAGAGCCATACGGCGCCAGCCGTCCATGAAGCCCGGAGCCAATCCACCCTTCCACTATTCCGACATTTCTAAAAAACAATGATCATATACCTCATCCTCCGACCAATCCGGATGCTGCTGAAGCACATCATAAATATGCTGGATTAATTCCGGGGATTCCTCCAGCATATCTGCGGCTTCTTCAACTGAAATCCCCTTTTGTAATTTTTTCCTGGCATTTAGAATAACCTTGATATATTTTCCACGCTCACGGCCTTCCTCACGCGCCTCTTCCCGGTCCAACTCCCGCTGGGCCTGTTCGTCATATTCTGTCAGGAACAATGCTATCACCTCCGCTTTATTTTTCAACAAAATGTCCGCCAGCAGTCCTTCGGCAATACATTGGTCCACCGCCTTTTTCACAGCCTCCTCCCGGTTTTCAAACTGCTTTTCGTATTCTCGGATCGTGGCAATGCACTGGGAATATTCCCCAAGGCGCCGGCAGTGCTCCATCAGCTCCCGGTTGCAGCCCCAGTTAATATTCAGCATAATCGCACGGACCTCCAGGCAGGGCTGCCGGTCCTCCGGGATGTGTTCATTGCGGATGAAGGCGTCGCTGAGCCGCAGCTCCATCCGTTCCGGCTGTCGGCGGGTGCCGTTATAAAATACGATGTACTGGGGAAACGGCAGCATTTGCTGTCTGCTGCTGTACACATGCACCCGGTGCTCCTGGATGTAGTTCTGGTACAGCCTGGCAAAGTAGCTCAAGGCCCGGATGGGCATGTTGGGATTGAAGGAGCTTTGATGCTCCCACAGACTTAAGACATCATCCAGCACAAAGGATGCGTCATTTTTCACACCCATATAGATCACATCCTCCAGCGTGCGGATTTCCAAAGCTTCCGGGTCCTCGTAGGTACTGCCGTTGATGGCGTTATAAAGCGCCAGAAGATGCTCCTTTTCCCGGAACGCCATCCGGAATAACCGGTCCTTATATTTTCTTTGTATTGTTGTTTCCTGCATAGCTCCTCCTTTATTATATAATGTTTTGGGAGATATGCAAAGAAAAAGATGCCCAAGGCATTTGACAAGGGCCGTTATCTTTCCTGCATAACTCCATATTCCAAACGGAAAGCTTTCGGCAGAACTGCCGTACACGATGCATGCGCATCCCGGACCGCCGATAGACTGCGGCGGAGAAATCCCCGGCAGATGTCCGGGGAGAATCTTTTCTGAGTATCATTATAATTCATCAATGGAACAATGGCAAGCATAAAATCAGTTGTTTTCGCCGTCCTATCGGTCGGTGAAATCGGTCGTGAATAGTAAGCGCAAATAAAAAGCAGGGAAACGTGAAAATTCAGGCGGCAGAAGACAAAAAGAAAGGGGTAGAATAATACCCAGATGAATGATAAAATGAATGCGCCGGCAGTTGATTAAAGAAAAATATACATATGGATATTTAACTGAAAAAATTTGGGGGGAAAGTTATGATTCAATACAGCACTATCATCAATGGAATTCAGGTCCATGCACAGTACACGGAGGAAAGCGTGCAGGAGATCTTTCTGCCGCTTTTGCGCAGGCTTACGGCTATGCAGAAGGCAAAGGGGCGCCGGATTCTGGTCATGCTGGCGGCGCCTCCCGGTGCGGGAAAAAGTACCCTGGCAAGCTTTCTGAAAGAGCTTTCCGGGCAGGAGCCTGGCCTGACGCCGGTTACGGTGATCGGCATGGATGGGTTTCACCGGTATCAGGAGGATTTGCTTGCTCACAGAGTGATCCGGGATGGCAAAAATATTTCTCTGGTTCAGATCAAGGGAGCGCCCGTAACCTTTGATCTGAAACGTTTGACGGAGCGGGTCAGGCAAGTGGCAGCAGGGGAAGCATGCGGATGGCCGGAGTATAACCGCCTGCTTCATAACCCGGAGGACAATGCGATTATCGTAAAAGGAGAGATCGTCCTGCTGGAAGGAAATTATCTTTTGCTGGAGCAGGACGGATGGCGTAGTCTGGCCGGCTTTGCCGATTATACGATCCGGATCCGGGCTAAGGAGAGGATGCTGAAGGAGCGGCTGGTGAAAAGAAAAATCAGCAGCGGAACAGACCCGGAGACGGCCCTTCGTTTTGTAGAGTTCAGTGATATGGCAAATGTGCGGGAGTGCCTGGAATATACGAAAAAGGCGGACCTTACGCTTGTTTTGAAGGAGGATGGCGCTTATGAAGCTTTTGGGACCGGTTTTGGAGCTGTCGGATAAGGGATAAAGGGCAGATGCTAAAAAGAAAATGGAATGCATAACTATTTAATCAATAAATTATGCCATTGGGAGGAATAGGTCGTGGCGTCGCAAAACAGAAGAGAAGCCAGAAGGGAGCTGCGCTGCAGGATGCAGGAGCAGATGCAGGAGGCTGGTGAGCAGAAAATAGTCCGGCAGATCACAAAGCAGGAAAAGAGCCTGCCGGAGGAAAACGGCAAGGATGTCCTGGAGCTTGCATTGCAGGCGGGACGGATCCTTTTGGAAAATGGGGCGGAGATTTTCCGGGTGGAGGAAACCATGGATCGGATCTGCGGCCACTATGGCGTGCGGTCGGAAAGCACCTTTGTGCTGAGCAATGGAATTTTTATGACCGCCGGAAGCGATCGGGAGCGGTATTTTGCCAAGGTGCAGCATATTCCGGTCAGCGGAACCCATTTAAACAAGGTGGCGGCGGTAAACCAGCTTTCCCGGGAAATCGAAGAAGGAAAATATACGGTACAGCAGGCGGCTGAGGCCTTGGAGCAGATCAAGCGGATGCCGGGAAAGCGCAAGGGGATACAGATTCTGGCGTCCGGGGTAGGCAGCGGCGCCTTCTGCTGCCTGCTCGGGGGCAATGCAGGAGACAGCTTTTGTGCTTTTGTTTCCGGTCTTTTGCTGTTCGCCTTCGTCCTCTATGTCAGCGCCCCTCATTTGTCAAAGATCGTAGGCAATATCGGAGGCGGCGCGCTGGTGACGGTGCTGTGCAGTTTGATGTACCTGGCCGGATGGGGACAAAATATGAATTTTATGATTATCGGTTCGATCATGCCGCTGGTTCCAGGCGTTGCCTTCACCAATGCGATCCGTGATATGGCGGACGGAGATTATATTTCCGGATCGGTGCGGATGATGGATGCGCTGCTGGTATTTTTATGCGTCGCGATTGGAGTCGGCATGGGAATTTCACTTTTTGAAATGATGACAGGAGGAATCTTTTTATGATGGCAGGGGCATGGCTGCGGTTTGCAGTGGAGATTTTGGCTGCCATGGCGGGAACCGTGGCATTTTCCGTATTGTTTGGAGTGCCGAAAAAATACTATCCTTACTGCGGGCTGACCGGCGGAGTGGGCTGGGCGGTTTACTGTGCCTGCTCCAATTTCTGTGAAAGCCCGGGGGCATCGCTGGCAGCCACCATGGTGGTGATTTTTTTGTCTCGGCTGATGGCAGTCTGGGAACGGTGCCCGGCAACGATTTTTCTGATTTCCGGGATTTTTCCGCTGGTTCCCGGGGCAGGCGTATATTGGACGGTTTATTACATTGTGACAGAACAGCTTTGGAAAGCGGTGGAGACCGGGTATACGGCGTTGAAAATCGCCATCGCCATAGTGCTGGGGATTGTGTTTATTTTTGAACTGCCCCAGGGGCTGTTTTTGGCTTTGGCGGGGCATAGGAATGGAGTTTTAGGAGGCGGAAAGCTATAAAAACAGCGAACAGCCGTTCTCCCTCCTGGCAAAATGAAACACCAATAAAAGTCCTCCATAACAAAATCCAAGGAACAAAATATCGCTGGCCGTCTCGAAAAACACCGGGATCGTGTCGGAAGCAGGGAACAGCCCCTCCATAAAATAATGAATCCCCACCGACACCAGTAAAAGCCCGCCAGGTTTTACAATCATTTCCCAGGCGTTCCAGGAAAAGGGCACGACCCGGTGCAGCGCTGTCAAATGCAGCACGGACAGCAGAATTTCCCCGGAGAGCATTCCCCACAAAAGGGCTGTGATGCCAAAGCGCGGAATGCCAAAGAAGACAAAGCTGATCCGCAGCAGCATGGAAAGGATGTTGTGGAGAAAGGTGGTCTGGGTGCGGCCCAGTCCGTTGAGAATGCTGCCCATGGTGGTGGACAGATAAAGGAAGGGGCACAGCCAGGAAAGGATTTGTATGTAAAGACCAGCGCTTTCGTTGTGAAAGACATTGGCGCCCAGAGCGGTTCCGTGAAGGGTGAAGACACCGATACAGAAGATTCCCATGTACATGCTGTAGCGCAGAGACAGGTGGATGCTGGAACGGATGCTGTCCTGACGCCCTGCCGCCTGGTCCTGGGCAATGCTTGGCAGCAGCAGGACGGCAATGGAATTAGTGATGGCGGAGGGAAACAGGATGAAGGGCAGTGCCATACCGGTCAAGCTTCCGTATACGGCGAAAGCCTCGGCACTGGCAAGTCCCGACATCTGAAGACGGCTGGGAATCCAGATGGCTTCCATGCTGGCCAGCAGATTCAGTACCAGCCGGTTGCCCATCAGTGGAAGGGCCAGGGCCAAAAGCGGAGCGGCGGCGGCCGGAAGGTCTGCCAGGAGGCCGCCGGAGGCGGAATTGGAACCGGCGGGAAGAGAAAAAGCCGTTCCGGCAGTATTGGTCTGACGGTTCTCCTCTTTTTGAGGCGGAAAGCCCCACAGACAAAAAAGCGTAAAGGCTGCCGATGCCATTTCTCCGATCAGATGTCCCACGACAGCCAGCTGTACTGTAATTTCATGTCCGGCTGTCATCCAGTAATCAGCGATCAAAAATACCAGGGACATGCGGACCACCTGCTCCGCGATCTGGGAGAGGGCGGGAACCTGGGATTTCTGCATACCATAATAGTAGCCGTTGATGCAGGCATGGAGCGCCGCAAAGGGAACGGAGATGCCCAGCAGCGGCAGAAGCGATGCGCACCGGGGTTCCATCAGCACATTGGCAGCCAGCAGGTCTGCGTGTCGGCAGATCAGAAAGGACAGTACGAAGGACATGACCAGGGACAGGGCCAGCCCCACGCGGAAAATGGAATGGCCGCTGCGGCTGTGGGAGGCGATGTGCTGGGAGAGGGCGGTCTGGATGGAGCCGGCGCACAGGGAAAAGCAGATGCCAAAAACCGGGTGTATCATATTGTAAAGTCCCAGTCCTTCCGCTCCGATGGTGCGTGATAAAAAAATCCTGTAAAAGAATCCCAGTACCCGACAGGCAAAACCGCTTCCTGTCAGAAGGAGCGTGCCGGTCAGAAAGACACGTTTTTTGGGGGTAAGTTCGGACAAAAATATCATGGAAGCTCCGGAAATGGGGAAATTAATACAGAGTATGAGGGGGATTGGAAAAATAGAAGAAGGGCGGGAGAGAATTCTTCTATCCATCCTTCCATCCATGGGCCGGTGATCGGCCTAGGCGTAAACGCTTTCCATATTGATGTCCATGGGGGCTTTCATGTGGAACAGGGTGGCGTCATAAGCGCCCTGGGCATTTCCGGAACAAATTTCGTGAAAAATTTGCCGATGTTCCAGCAATGTGTGCTCCATGCGGTCATCTTTTGAAAGGGAGTAGCAAGCAAGTTTTTTGATTTTATACATATATTGACTGAATATTTCAATAAAGGTTTCATTCCGGCTGTAGGAGACCAGAAGACGGTGAAAATTCTGATCCGCCTCCGCAAACAGGGATACATCCTTTGTGGTATCGTAGATTTCCTGCTGGCGCTGCAGGGATTCCTTCAGCTGGGAAACCAATGTTCGGGCGGCCTCGGACTGGATCTCCAAGGCCGCCTTCCTGGAGCAGTAGCCCTCGATGGCAGAGCGCACATCGTAGGTTTCCAGCACGTCCTGACTGGTCATTTTGTGCAAGGAAAAGCCCTTGTTTGGGATAATATCGACCAGTCCCTCCTGGAACAGGCGGTGAACCGCATCCCGTACAGGCGTCCTAGAAATGCCGATTTCCAGGGCAATTTTTGATTCGGAATAGATGGAGTTATGATCCATGGTTCCATCTAAGATCCGATCCTTGATATATTGATAAGCTTCTTTCTGCAATACTTTAAATTCCCGTTCCCTCATTATGTTCCTTTCCAAAACAATTCCATACAAGATGATTATAGGATACTACAGAATCGAAAAAACGTCAACCAGAAATAGTTAAAAAAGTATCAGAGTCCATTTGAAGTGTGACAAAAAATAAACGATAAAAAGATAAATTATTTAGACAAATAGCACAAAAAACATGATGGAAAATTGAACATAATGTAGAAAATAAAACAGGTACTTGACTTACATACCGGTATGTAATAGTATAATATCAACAGTTACATACCGGTATGCAACTAAAACAGACGGGGACGCCCGGCATAAGAAAACAGGAGGAAAATGATGATGGTAGGATTTATTGGTCTTGGAATTATGGGAAAGCCCATGGCAAAGAATTTACTCAACGCTGGAGTGGAGCTGATGGTAAATGATACGAATCCGGCGGTGGTTGAGGAGCTGGCGGCAGCGGGGGCGAAAGCAGCTGCCCAGAAGGAAATCGGGGAAGCTTGTAATGTGATTTTTACAATTCTTCCAAACGGCGCCATCGTGCAGCAGGTACTTTTTGGTGAGAACGGAGTGGCTTCCTCTATCAAGGCGGGCACGATCGTATGCGACTGCAGTTCTGTGACGCCAACCGAATCCCACACCTGTGCGGATAAATTAAAAGAGCTTGGGGTTGGCTTTGTGGATGCTCCGGTGAGCGGCGGTGAGCCTGGCGCGGTGAACGGTACTCTGGCATTTATGGCAGGCGGAGAGCAGAAGGATTTTGATGCCTTGAAGCCCTATTTCGATATTATGGGTTCTTCTGCGCTTCTGGTGGGCGGCACCGGAAGCGGAAGCGTGACTAAGCTGGCCAATCAGGTGATCGTGAACAATACCATCGCCATTGTTTCAGAAGCTTTTGTGCTGGCAGCCAAGGCCGGAGCGGATCCGGTGAAGGTATATCAGGCTATCCGCGGAGGGCTGGCAGGAAGCGCAGTGCTGGATGCCAAGATTCCGATGATTGTGGAGCGAAATTTTGTTCCTGGCGGAAAGATTTCCATCAACCATAAGGACATTAAAAATGTCATCAACACAGCTCACGACCTGGATGTGCCGGTTCCATTTTCCGCACAGCTTTTTGAGATTCTCCAGAGCTTGAAGGTGCACGGTCATATGAACGATGACCATGCCGGAATCGTCCAGTATTTCGAAAAATTAGCAGACGTAACCGTAAAAAAGGCAGATTAAAGGTGGAGGAATTATGAACGAACAGACAATCAGCATTGATGTTTTAAAAAAATATCCAGCTATCGATGAAGCAAAGGCAGATGCTCTTTTGAAGAAAGAAATCGAAGCCAACAAGACAAAAATTGTGGTGTTGGATGACGACCCCACAGGCGTCCAGACGGTTCATGATATTTCCGTGTACACGGATTGGAGCAAGGACAGCATCCGCAAAGGCTTTGAGGAGAAAAATAAGCTCTTTTACATTCTGACAAATTCCCGCGGCTTTACGGCTGCCCAGACCACCGAAGCGCATAAGGAGATCGCGCAAAATATTGCCGAAGTTGCAAAGGAGATGGGTGTCCGCTACATGATTATGAGCCGCAGTGATTCCACCCTGCGCGGGCATTATCCGCTGGAAACAAAGCTTTTAAAGCAAGGGATGGAGGAGAACGGAAGCCCGGCGCTGGACGGCGAAATCCTTTGCCCGTTTTTTAAGGAAGGCGGCAGATTTACCATTGACAACGTACATTATGTAAAGTATGGTGACGAGCTGGTGCCGGCGGGGAATACAGAGTTTGCAAAGGACAAAACCTTTGGATATAAGTCCTCCAATGTCCGGGAATATGTAGAAGAAAAAACCGGCGGGGAGTATCCGGCGAGCGAAGTGGTATACATTGCCTTAGAGTCCCTGCGGTGTATGAATATCGACGGGATTACCGGTCAGCTTATGGCGGTTTCAAATTTCAATAAGATCGTGGTCAATGCCATCGATTACTGTGACATCAAGGTGTTTGCCATCGCTCTTTACCGCGCTATCGCCCTGGGCAAAAACTTTATGTTCCGCACGGCAGCCGGTCTGGTGAAGGTCATGGGCGGCATTTCCGACCAGCCCCTTCTGACCAGAAAGGATATGGTAGTGAAGGAGACGGAAAACGGCGGAATCGTGGTGGTGGGAAGTCATACCCAGAAAACCACGGCGCAGCTGGAGGCACTTTTAACTCTGGATTGTGTGGTGCCGGTAGAGTTCAATTCCAACCTGGTGCTGGATGGCGATGAGGTGTTCTACAAAGAAGTAGATCGGGTCGTAGAAAAAAGCGAGGAGATTATCCGCTCCGGAAAGACGGCTGTCTGCTTTACCAACCGCAAGCTTCTGGTGGTGGAGAATGACAGCAAGGAAGATGCCCTGGTTCGCTCTGTAAAGATTTCCGACGGCGTGCAGTCCCTGGTGGGTCGGCTGAAGGTGACCCCGGCATTCGTCATTGCCAAAGGCGGCATCACCTCCAGTGATGTGGGCACCAAGGCTTTGAAGGTAAAGCGGGCCAATGTGATGGGCCAGATCAAGCCGGGAATTCCGGTATGGCAGACCGGGGAGGAAAGTACCTTCCCCCAGACTCCCTATGTGATTTTCCCAGGAAATGTGGGAGATGTGGAGACCTTGAAAGAGGCAGTGGAAGTGTTGATGAAAAAATAAATTGGAGGAGCAATTATGGAAGAAGGGAAAAAAGGATTCAAACGGTTTAGCGGGTCGTTTTCCATTGCCGCGCTGCTGTTCAGTGCTTATGTGGGGCCAGGCTTTGCATCCGGGACACAGACCACGTCTTATTTCATGACAAAGGGCTGGATTGGGGTGATTGTTGGCCCGGTGGTGGTCGGGTTATTGACTTTTTTATGGTGCTTTATTAATTTTGAATTCAACCGGATCTATCGGCCAAAAAATTTCCGGGAACAGAATGATATGATCTACAAAAACAAAGTGCTTCGTTTTATCGCGGGGGCATTCCTGGACATCACATCCTTCCTTCAGGTGATTTTAGTGACGGCATCTATGATTTCCGGTGCCTCGATCCTGCTGAATAATATGTGGGGCTGGCCGATTCTTGTGGGAACGGTTGTTTTTGCGGCTGCCATCCTGGTGCTTTCCCTGAAAGGAACCAAGATGGTACTGAGTGTCAGCAATATCCTGACATTGGCGATCTTAGCGGTTACTCTGTATATTGCGGTAATCGGTCTGGGAGCCGCCTGGCCGAAGGCTCAGGAATGGCTGGCGATGCGGGTTCCTTCCACGGAATTTGGTTTTTCTAAAATATATGCGTGGTACGTCATAGTGACCTTTATCAATATGGAAATTGCGGCCAGAAACGCGTCGGTTACAGCAGTGACAGAGTCTTTGTCATCCAGCATGGAATCCTTTGTGGCGGCCTTTGGCAGCGGCTTCCTTTGTACGGCGGCGACCCTTGTATTTACTGTTATTTTTGCGGCGGGCATGCCGGAAATCGTTTCGGAAAGCATTCCCACTTTGTATGCCTTGACAGAGATTGCCCATGCCGGAAATGTGGCGACTATTTTGTACCAGATCATCGCCCTGGCGGCCATGCTCAGTACCGGAGTGGCATTGCTTTATGGAGCGGTTGCCCGTTATGAAACCGTGGTGAAGCGGATGATTCCGGTATCCGGAGATACTGCGCTGAAATGTGCGATCTCCCTGTTTTTCATCGTTGCTTCTACCTTGATGAGTAAATTCGGCATCCTTGCGATTATTGGCTTTGGCTATACCTATATGGGAGTGATCGCAACGCCGATTACCGTATTCCTCTTATTCATTACGATTCCTTATCGGATGTGGAAGGATAAGCAGGATGGCTGTTTCCCGGAAGAGGGGAGGGCAGTGTAATGGCATTGATGCACATTGATTTTTACTCCGATGTTTTAAGAATTGACTGCGGAATGGACGTGATTTATCCCCAGAACACCACCAGGACACCGGCCGAGCTGAGGGATGTGATCAAACCGCCATATCAGGTGTTGTATCTGTTTCACGGGATTATGCGCGACCATACCAGCTGGACCAGGTTTACCTCAATTGAACGTTACGTGATGGACATGGGGCTTGTGGTGGTGATGCCGACCACCCAGCGGGGAATGTACATAAATCAGCCAAACGGATACCGCTATTTTGATTTCTTCTCCCAGGAATTACCGGATATTGTGGAGAAAATGTTCCACATATCCACCAAAAGGGAGGATACCTTTGTGGGCGGTCTTTCCATGGGCGGTTACGGCGCTATGAAGCTGGGGATTCTGTGCCCGGAAAAATTTTCCCACGTGATTTCCCTTTCCGGCGGGGTGAACATTGAAACCATGTATCATTCTGCTGAAGGGGTACTGCTTCCCTGTGAGCCGCTTATGAATTTCAATAATGAGAACCCCAGGGGAGGAGAGAATGATAACCTGGCAATGTTGAAAAAACAGGCGGAAAAAAATCTGGAATTTCCGAAGGTATTCCAGGCCTGCGGCTTTGATGATTTGTTTTACCAGGATAATCTGGCATTTTATCAGGAAGCAAAGAATTATTTGGATATTACTTATCTGGAGGAAGCGGGCGCCCATACCTGGGAATTCTGGGACAGGAACATAAAGCGAGCCCTGGATTGGCTGCCGATCACGCAAAGAATCGAACAGTATGAGCAGCGCTTTATTGTGTAAGGCATAAGGATAAGAAATGTAGGATATTTCATGAATGAAGATAAAAAGACGGAGGAAAACAGATGTCACAGACATGGATTATTATTGCGTTTTTGTTGTCGATGGTCTACCTTTTGGTCACGATCATCAAGTTTAAAATGAATGCGTTTTATGCGCTTCTTACAGGCAGCTTTCTGCTGGGAATCGCCACGGGCATGCCGCTTCCGGACATTAATAATGGCATCACCGGCGGCTTTGGCGGCGCTTTGGGCTCCCTGGGTATTGTAGTCGGGCTGGGTGCGATTTTAGGCTCTCTGCTCAGCATGTCCGGCGCCACAGAGCAGCTGGCGGAAGGCGTGCTGAAGGTGGCCGGCAAGGAGAAATCCTCCCTGGCCATGAACCTGATCGGTTATATTATTTCGATCCCGGTATACATGGGTTCCGCATATATTATTCTGAACCCACTTTGCAAAAATCTGTCAAAGGAGACAAAGAAAAATGTGGTGGTGTATACGACGGCACTTTCTGTCGGCCTTCTGGTTACCCACTGTCTGGTCATCCCCACTCCGGGTCCTTTGGCTGTGGCGTCCACTCTGGGCATCAACGTGGGCTGGTTTATCCTGTATGCGCTGGTGGTAAGTATCTTCGCGTCTCTGGCAGGCGGCTGGCTTTACGGCGAATTCATGGGGAAAAAGTATCCTTATGAGGAGCTGGCGGCAGCGGACGCAGAGGCTTCTGTTTCTGAAAATGAGAAAAAGGACCGGCCTTCCATGGGACTGTCCGTGGGCCTGATTCTGCTCCCGATTATTCTGATTCTGGTGGGCACGGTGCTTCCTTTTATCGTACCGGGAGAGGCCATGAGTTCCTTCAGCGCCTTCCTTTCCGGAAACTCCGGTCTGGTGGCCTTGGTAATCAGTGATATAGCTGCATTTCTGGCGCTGAAAAAATACATTGATATTCCTTATGCAAAGGTGATTTCAAAAACCTTCAACGAGCAGGGAGAGATGTTCCTGGTATTGGGTGCAGGCGGCTCCTTCGGTGCCATCATCAAGGCAGGCGGCGTGGGCGACGCGCTGGTGGAGGTGCTGTCCAGCATGAATATTTCCGTTCTGGTGCTGGCTTTCATCCTGTGTATGCTGCTGCGTGCGGCTTTGGGCTCCGCTACGGTGGCTCTGCTTACCACCGCTACCATTCTGGGCCCGGTGGCCAGCCAGATGGGTGTCAATATGGTGCTTTTGGGACTGTCCATCTGTACCGCGGCGATCGGTCTGGCGCTGCCCACGGACGGCGGCTTCTGGCTGGTGGAGAAGCTGGATAATCTGGGCTTTAAAAAGACCATGATCAGCTTTACCGGCGGCGCCACGGTGGCCAGCCTGGTGGGCTTTGCCATTATTATGATTCTCAATGCATGTTCCGGTTTTCTGCCGGGCCTGTCATAAACAGACGGGGGAAAGGAGAGAGCGATTATGAGATTTATTGATGCGATCCGTATTCCGATTCCGGCAAAGACGGAGCATGTAAAACGGAAATATTTGGATATTCCTTATGCGGAAGGCTATGAACGCAGAAGGCTGGATATTTACCTTCCCAATGAAGGGGACGGCCCCTTCCCGTTTATCGTGGATATCCACGGAGGCGGCTGGTATTTCGGAGATAAAAGCGAGCACAAGCTGGATCCGGCATTGCATATGCTGGAGCGGGGGTACGCGGTGGTTTCCATTGCCTATTCCTTGAGCTGGAGGGCAAAGCTTCCCATCCAGATTTATGAGGTGAAGGCTGCAATCCGCTTTTTAAAGGCCCATGCCCAGGAGTACCATCTGGATAAAAATCATGTGGCGCTTTGGGGAGAGTCCAGCGGCAGCCACTATGCGGCGCTGACGGCCACCTCCGCCTCGGCCGGCGAGCTGGAGGATTATTCCATCGGTGGAAATGAGCAGGAAAATTCTCAGGTGCAGGCAGTAATCGGCTGGTTTACGCCGACGAATCTGGGCAATATGGCGGAGCAGCTTTGGGTCTGCGGCCAGGATGTCCCGGCCCGGGAAAACCAGGCTCCGGATTGTGCGCCAGCCATCGTGCTGGGTGACGCTCCAGCCAATGTTCCGGAGCTGGTTAAGCAGGTGGATCCCAATACCTATGTAAATGAGAACTGTCCGCCGTTTTTCCTGTTTCACGGAACCAATGACTGCGTGGTGCCGATTTTGAGCAGTATGAATTTCGCTGCCAATCTGATCCGCCATATTGGCCGGGATAAGGTACGCACCCGCTGGGTAGAGGGGGCAAGGCATATCAAGGATGATTTTGATAATGTAGAAAATTATCAGTTGATCGGTGAGTTTTTGGATCAGTATATGAAATAGCGGGCAGAAGGCAGGTGATTTTTGACATCCGCCAGGAAAAGCCAGAGGTATAAGAGACTTGTTTTTTGATTCAGCCAGGCAGAAGCATAGGGACTTCTGCCTGGCTGAATTTTGTATTCCGGGGACCGCCGCCTTGCTTTTTCTTTCTAATCGTGATACATTTTATTTGGAATATGGGAGAATAACGAATATAATGAAATATGGTTGAATTAATTTTTAATTCCTATTGAAATACTATGAATTAAATGCTATAATGCAACCATTATAAGAGTGATTACCAGAAAGGTGGATTATAAAAATATGAGCAAGATCATTTATTTGGATAATGCGGCGACCACTAAGGTTCGTCCGGAGGTGGTGGAGGCCATGCTGCCGTATTTCACAGAGCTTTACGGAAATCCTTCCTCCATCTATGATTTCTCAGCCCCGGTGAAGCAGGCGATCGCCAAAGCCCGCGAGACCATCGCGGCCTCCATCGGCGCGAAGGCCAATGAAATTTATTTCACGGGCGGCGGATCAGAGGGGGATAACTGGGTGATCAAGGCCACGGCGGATGCCTACCAGTCCAAGGGTAAGCATATCATCACCAGCAAGATCGAGCATCATGCGGTCCTGCACACCTGCCAGTACCTGGAACAGCATGGCTTTGAGGTGACCTACCTGGACGTGGATGAATTTGGCGTGGTGAAGCTGGAGGAGCTTAAAAAAGCCATCCGCCCGGACACGATTTTGATATCCATTATGTTTGCGAACAATGAAATCGGCACCATTGAGCCAGTGAAGGAGATCGGTGAGATTGCCAGGGAACACGGTATTTTGTTCCATACGGACGCGGTGCAGGCTTATTGCCATGTGCCGATCAATGTGGACGAATACCACATTGATATGATGACTACCAGCGCCCATAAGATCAATGGGCCGAAGGGCATCGGTTTCACCTACATCCGCAGCGGCGTCAAGATCCGATCCTTCATCCACGGCGGCGCGCAGGAGCGCAAGCGCCGCGCCGGAACTGAGAATGTGCCGGGGATCGTGGGTTATGGCAAGGCGGTGGAGATCGCCCTGGAGACCCTGGAGGAGCGGGCAAAGAAGGAGGCGGAGCTTCGAGATTATCTAGTAGAGCGGGTTATGAAGGAGATTCCTTACACCCGTCTCAACGGACACCGGGTGAACCGCCTTCCAAACAATGCCAATTTCGCTTTCCAGTTTATTGAGGGTGAGTCCATGCTGATCCTGTTGGACGGCAAGGGGATCTGCGGCTCCAGCGGCTCCGCGTGTACCTCCGGCTCTCTGGATCCGTCCCATGTGCTCCTGGCCATCGGCCTGCCTCATGAGATCGCTCACGGTTCGCTGCGGCTGACCCTCAGCGAGGAGAACACGAAGGAGGAGATGGATTTGGTGGCGGACAGCTTGAAGGTGATCGTGCGGCGGCTGCGGGATATGTCCCCCCTTTACGCGGATTTCATGAAGCATCAGACAAATCATCCGACTGCTGCAGATAACTGACAAG
>CAZICB010000024.1:0-28997 GCA_964537765.1 uncultured Lachnospiraceae bacterium | reverse complement strand
GCACACGGGGCGGCAAGGAATATCAGCGACTAAAGCCGCTGCCGCCCCGGCGCAGGCGAGTAGGTCAGATTGCATCTTCCCTACTCGATTGCGCACGAGGCGCGTGTGGATATGGTCGAATGCGCTGCCCTATCCGATTTTTCAGGAGCGGAAACAAAATATGAGAAGAAGCGAGGTCAGAAATGAAGAAAAATTATAAGCTTACGGTGGCTTATGACGGCAGCCGCTATTTTGGCTGGGAGCATCAGCCAGGTACGGACATGACCATCCAGGGAAAGCTGGAGGGCGTGCTGTCGCTGCTGGCAGGCACAAAGGTGGAGGTGATCGGCGCCGGAAGGACCGATGCCGGCGTCCATGCCAAAGCGATGGTGGCCAATGTCCATATGGACGTGGAGCCGAGCCCGGAGGAAATCCGGGATTACTTAAACCGCTATCTGCCCGACGATATTTGCGTGCGGGAGGTGCGGGAGGCCTCCGACCGCTTCCACAGCCGCTACAATGCCCTGGGAAAGACCTACTGCTATACCTGCTACGTGGGGAATTTAAAGCCGGTATTTAACCGCAAATACGTCTACGTCACCGGGCAGGTGCCGGATGTGGAGCGGATGCGGCAGGCGGCGGAATATCTGGTGGGAACCCACGATTTTGCCAGCTTCTGCAGCAATCCGCGGATGAAGAAATCCACCGTGCGCAAGGTGGATGAGATCCGCATTACCATAAAGGAGTCCTATCTGAATATGACCTTCCATGGCACCGGGTTTTTGCAGCATATGGTGCGGATCCTTTCCGGCACTCTTTTGGAGGTGGGCTATGGAAAGCGGACGCCGGAGAGCATGGCAGAGCTGATCGAGGCGAAAAACCGTTCCCTGGCGGGCTTTGCGGCCCCGGCGAAGGGGCTTTGTCTTTTGAAGGTGGATTATGACTAAGAATCAGGAACGGCTCAGTTTCAGAGCCGCTCCCATCAGCGCCGGCTTGCCGAGCCCATGGAATTTGGAGAATCAAAAAAATGAAAGGGAAAAAGGAAGATAAGCAGAGAAAAAAGACCCATGAGAAGCATGAATTTCAGCCGGTGTTTGACGAAAATAGCCGGGTGCTAGTGCTGGGAAGCTTTCCCTCGGTAAAATCCCGGGAGTACGGCTTTTATTACGGACATCCTCAGAACCGCTTCTGGAAGGTAGTGGCGGCGGTGACGGAAAGCCCGGTGCCGGAGACCATCGAGGAAAAGAAGCGGATGCTGCTTTCCAAAGGAATTGCGGTCTGGGATGTAATTGACAGCTGCGATATTGCCGGCTCCAGTGACAGCAGCATCAGCAATGTGGTGCCTGCGGACATCAGCCGGGTGCTGAAAAAAAGCAAAATCCGCAGGATTTACGCCAACGGCACCACAGCGAAGAAGCTGTATGATACCTGGCAGCGGAAAGCCTGCGGAATGGAAATCGTGCTTCTCCCCTCCACCAGCCCGGCAAATGCGGTGTGGACCTTGGAGAAGCTGATCGACGCCTGGAGGGTGATTGCCCAGGAGGATTAGTCTTCGCCCATACTCTTAAAGGAATATTCATTGCCCGGCAGGATGGCATTAAGCAAAACACCCATGATTGCCGCCAGTGCAAGGCTGGTCAAAGTGATGGAGGTGCCTGCCACGGTGAAGGTCAGTCCATCGGAGAAGCCCAGTCCGCAGACCAGGATCACCGCCACGATCATCAGATTGCGGGGGATGGTCAGGTCCACCTGGTTTTCCACCACGTTGCGGATACCGACTGCGGAGATCATGCCATAGAGGATAAAGCTGATTCCGCCGATGATGGCCGAGGGCAGAGAACCGATCAGCTCCGCCATTTTTGGAATGAAGCTTAATACGATGGCATAGATGGCTGCCAGCCGGATCACCCGCGGGTCGTAGACACGGCTCAGGGCGAGAACGCTGGTGTTTTCGCCGTAGGTGGTATTGGCGGGGCCGCCGATGAAAGCGGACAGCATGGTCGCCAGACCATCGCCTAAAAGGGAGCGGTGCAGTCCCGGGTCTTCGATGTAGTTTTTGCCAACGGTGGCGGAGATGGCGGACATGTCGCCGATGTGCTCCATCATGGAAGCGATGGCGATGGGCGCCATGGCCAGGATGGCGGTCAGGTTAAACCTGCACAGGAAAAACTCCGGCAGACCGACAAGCGGCGCGGCGGCAGCTCCCGAGAAGTTTAAAATCGCGCTTCCGTCGGCATTGGTCATGCCCATGGAATGCATGATCAGAGCTGCGATATAAGAAATGATAATGCCCATCAGGATCGGGATAATGCGGAACATGCCTAAGCCCCAGATGCTGAATACGATGACGGTGCCCAGGGCAATCACTGCCAGCAGCCAGTTTTGGGAGGCATTACTGATGGCGGAGGGCGCCAGGCTTAAACCAATGCAGATGACGATAGGTCCGGTAACCACCGGGGGCAGATACCGCATGACCCGCTTGACGCCGATGAGCTTGATGATCAGGGCAAGCACCAGATAGAGGGATCCCGCTACTACGATACCGCCGCAGGCGTAGGGAAGCTTTTCCCCGTAGGTCATGTCCGCGAAAATTCCCGAATCCAGGTTGGCAACCGTGGCAAAGCCGCCCAGAAAGGCGAAGGAAGATCCTAAGAATGCTGGAACCTTCATTTTTGTGAGAAGATGAAACAGCAGAGTACCGGCTCCCGCGCAGAACAGGGTGACCTGGATGGACAACCCCTCTCCGTGAAAGTAGGAATTGACGAGGATCGGTACCAGGATGGTGGCGCCGAACATGGCGAACATGTGCTGCAAGCCCAGAATCAATGTCTGAGGCACGCCCAGCGTTCGGACATCATAAATGCCATTGGCTCTGAATTTCATAATAGTTTCCCCTTTTCATTTTTTTTAAAATATAGTATAGAATAAATCCCGGAATTTTACAATGAGAATTGCAAAAGAGATTACTTTAGGACTTTAAATTGTTATAGACATTTCCGGCGCGGATTGATATAATAAAGAAGTGCCGCGGACAAATGTGCACGGAAAAACCTAGGAGAAAGGCAAGATGGGGTCATGAAGATTGTGGTTTGTATGAAACAGGTTCCGGCCACCCAGAAGGTGGACATTGACCCGGAAACTGGCAATTTAAAGCGTTCGGGGCAGAGCGCCCGGACGAATCCTTATGATCTGTATGCGCTGGAGTGCGCATTGCGGATCCGGGAAAAGACAGGAGGAACGGTGACCATCCTGACGATGGGACCGTCGCAGGCGGAGTCCATGATCCGCGATGCTTACAGCATGGGTGCGGATGAGGGCGTGATTTTAAGTGACCGGAAGTTTGCAGGGTCCGATGTGCTGGCGACCTCCTATACATTGGCACAGGGCATCAAGGTACTGGGCGGCGCG
Organism: uncultured Lachnospiraceae bacterium; assembly: GCA_964537765.1. GTDB lineage: Bacteria > Bacillota > Clostridia > Lachnospirales > Lachnospiraceae > Brotaphodocola. The sequence goes on along the minus strand of CAZICB010000024.1, from coordinate 25,610 downwards.
GACCTGATCATTTGCGGCCGTCAGACCACCGACGGCGATACGGCCCAGATCGGTCCGGCCATCGCAGAGCATATGCATATCCCCCACTGTGCATGGGTGGGTGCCATTGAGGATGTGGACGATAAGCAGATTACCCTGCGTCAGAATTTCGGAAGCGTGACCCAGGTGTCACGGATGCATTATCCCTGCCTGGTGACCGTGGATCAGGATATTTGTGTTCCACGACTTCCTTCCTATCGCATGATCAAAAAGGTCAGCGGCAAGCAGGTGAGGATCTTAACCTATGATGATCTGGGCAAAAAGGATTTGAGCCGTTTCGGTGCGGTGGGTTCTCCGACCAGCGTGGAGCGGATTTTTGCGCCGGAGGTGCTGGCATCCAATGTTTATGTGGAAGGCAGCGCAGCGGAGAAGGCAGGGCAGGTATTTGCCATGCTTCAGGATAGAAAATACATATAAGGCTGGGGGCAAACGATGGATTTTTTAAGATTTGACGCAGAAAAGTGCAGCCTGTGCGGGCTGTGTATTGAAAAATGCCCCTTTGGCGCGATCTCCATGGGGGAGCATGGCATTGAGTTAAATGAAAACTGCCGGATGTGCAAGGTCTGTGTGCGGGAATGTCCCAACCAGGCATTGTTTTTTGAGCAGAAGGCAAAGAAGGAAGATAAGAGTAAATGGAACGGCATCCTGGTCTATGCGGAGCAGGAGCGGGGAGAAGTGCACCCGGTGGTCTATGAGCTGATCGGAGAGGCCAGAAAGCTGGCAGCCAGGGTGAGCTATCAGGTCTATGCCGTGATGGTGGGCGGCAAAGGCACCGCAGAAAATGCGAAAAAGCTGCTGGATTATGGCGTGAAAGAGGTGTTCGTCTATGAGCATGAGGGCTTTGAAGGCTTTCGGGCAGACTGCTACACGGATGCGGTGGCAGACTGTATTTCCAGCCTGAAGCCGTCGGTGGTGCTGGTGGGCGGCACGTCCCTGGGACGTTCCCTGGCTCCCCGTCTTTCCACCCGGTTCCACACGGGACTGACGGCAGACTGCACCAAGCTGGAGATGAAGGACAATACGGACCTGATCCAGATCCGTCCGGCCTTTGGCGGCAATATTATGGCGCAGATTCTGATTGCCAATTCCCGCCCCCAGTTTGCCACGGTCCGCTACAAGGTCATGGACAAGGCAGAAAAAGGGAAGGATCCCTCCGGCAAGGTGACGATCTGTCCGGTGACGGAGCGAATGGTCACCTCCCGGATTGAAGTGCTTTCCGCCAAGGTGCTGGAGCATGTGAAATCCATCGAGGAGGAGGACGTGCTGATTGTGGCCGGCCGCGGCGCCAAGAAGGCTGTGGAGCAGCTTAAGCAGCTGGCGGATCTGATGGGAGGGCAGCTGTGTTTTACCCGCCCCATGGTGGAGGAAGGCTTTGGAGACACGGCGCACCAGATCGGCCTGTCCGGCCGCACGGTAAAGCCGAAGCTGATTATGACCTTCGGCGTGTCCGGCGCGATCCAGTTTACCGCATGCATGAACGGCTCCGAGTGTATTGTGGCAGTGAATAATGACCCGGAGGCTCCGATTTTCAAGCTGGCCAATATCTGCGTGCAGGATGACCTTTACGATGTGGTTCCGGCAATGCTGGAAGAGATGAAATCCAGAAAGGGCGGTGAGTGAGATGCCATTCCCCTATAAGAAAATGACTCAGGAAGATTTTGAGGCGATCCGCGGCATGACCTCGCCGGAGCGGGTGAAGGTGGGAGCGGAGATTGAAAAGGAATATTACCATGACGAGATGCCGGAGTACGGCGTGTTCCAGCCGGAGCTTTTCGTGGAGGTATTGGATAAGCAGGAGGTTTCGGCGGTCATGAAGTACGCCTACGACCAGAATATTCCGGTGGTTGTCCGCGGCGCGGGCACCGGACTGGCCGGCGGCGCCAATTGCAAATACGGCGGCATCATGATGTCGGTGATGAAGATGAATAAGCTGATCTGCCTGGACAAGGCGAACATGACCATCATGGTCCAGCCGGGCATGCTTTTGGCGGATGTGGCGGCGGCAGCCACGGCGGAGGGACTGTTTTATCCGCCGGATCCGGGGGAACGGACGGCTTCCATTGGCGGCAACGTGATCACCAATGCCGGCGGCATGCGGGCGGTACGCTACGGCCTGACCAGGGATTTCGTGCGGTGCATCGAGGCGGTGCTTCCGGACGGCGCGATTGTCCAGTTTTCTTCCAACGTGGTGAAAAATACTACCGGCTATGATATTAAGGATCTTGTGATCGGCTCAGAGGGCACCCTCTGCGTTTTGACGGAGGTGACCTTAAAGCTTCTGCCCATGCCCAAGTATACCCGCACGTTGGTGATGCCCTTTGAGGATCTGGCCACCTGTATTGACATGGTGCCAAAGCTTTTACAGATGTCGGCGGTGCCTACGGCCATCGAGTTTTTGGAGCGGGAGCTGATCGACATTGTGGAGCGGAATCTTCATAAGATGCTGCCGGTTCAGGAGGGCGAGGCGGTGCTGATCGTCATGTACGATGCAGGCAGTGAGCAGGAACTTCTCAGCGCCTGTGAGGAAGCCTGTGATTCGGCTCTGGAAAACGGCGCCATCGATGTGTACATCGCAGACACGCCGGAGCGAATTGCCTCCATCTGGTCGGTGCGGGGCGCGATTTTGGAGGGCATGAAGGCGGAGAGCGTTGCCCAGGAGGAGTGCGACGTGGTGGTGCCTCGTTCCAAGATTGCGGAGTATGTGCGCATCGCCAAGGCAATCGGAGCCAAATATAACATCCGCGTGGAGCCCTGCGGCCATGCAGGCGACGGAAATATCCACACGGAGATGCTGCGGGGCGAAGGCATGAGCGATGAGGACTGGCTAAGTGGTACCCGGGCATGCTTAAAGGAACTTTACGCCACCTCCAAGGCCTTCGGTGGACAGCTTTCCGGCGAACACGGCATCGGCAACGGCCGTCTGGAATATTTAAAGCCCTTTGTAGGCGACCGGATGTACAAGCTGTATCAGTCCATCAAGCTGGCCTTTGACGAGAAGCTGATTCTGAATCCGGGCAAGATCATTTTGTTTGAGGAGATGAAATAATAAAATAGGAAAGTACGGGGTCACGGGGTATTGCGAAAGCTTTTGCAATACCCCGCTTTCTTTTCTAAAGAAAATATGTTATACTGACCTCTACACGAGGAAACGGCTATGCTAAGCTCGGCTGCGCCCTTTGCGGGCTTGGCATCGCTAAGTTTCATAGGAAACGACATTGCAATTTGGAGGAAAAACATGGCAAAGCTTTGGAGCAGGAGCCGCGCTTTGGCGCTGGTTTTGGCCCTGATTTTATGTTTGCAGGGCTGCGCCGGCAGAAACGTCACGGACCGGGCCGTGAAGCCGGAGGACGGCAGGCTTCGGGTAGTGACGACCCTGTTTCCCTATTATGATTTCGTGCGGCAGATTGCCGGAGACCAGGTGGATCTGACCCTGGTGATTCCGGCAGGCATGGACAGCCATTCTTTCGAGCCGACTCCGGCGGATATGCGGACCATCCAGCACGCGGATCTTCTGATCTGCAATGGAGGGACTATGGAGCACTGGGTGGATCAAGTGCTGGAGGCCATCGATGCCCCGGACCTGACTGTGGTGACCATGATGGATTACGTGGACACAGTGGAGGAGGAGCTGGTGGAAGGCATGGAAGACGCGGATCATGACCATGAGCACGGGCACGACCATGGGGCCGAGGATCATGAGCACGAGGCGGACGACCATAGCTATATCGATCATGACGGCCACGATTATGAGATCGAGTACGATGAGCATATCTGGACATCCCCGGTCAACGCCATAAAGCTGACGGCAGTCATCCGGGACACCCTGTGTCAGGCGGACCCTGTCCATCAGGAGCTTTATGAGGCCAATGCGGCCGCCTATGGGAAGGAGCTGGAGCGGATCGATACGGGTCTGCGCCAGGTCAGCGAAAACCGGAAACGGAATATGATTGTTGTGGGGGACAAATTCCCCTTCCGCTATCTGGCGGAGGAATATCAGCTGGATTATCGGGCGGCCTTTTCCGGGTGCAGCACCGACACGGAGCCCAGCGCCCGCACCATCGCCTATCTGATTGACAAGGTGCGGGAGACAAAAATTCCGGTGGTTTATTACCTGGAGCTGAGCAGTCACCGGGTGTCGGAGATTATCGGGGAGGAGACGGGCGCCCAGCCGCTGCTTCTCCATTCCTGCCACAATGTGACCCGGACGCAGTTTGACGCCGGGATCACCTATGTGGAGCTGATGGAGCAGAATATTGAGAATTTGAGAAAAGGATTGGACGAATGAAGCCTTTCATTACTTGCGAGCATGTGGATTTTGGATATGAAAATCACGATGCGGTCATTGATTTAAACCTGGAGATTTACCCAGGCGACTACCTTTGCGTGGTGGGAGAGAACGGTTCCGGAAAAAGCACTCTGATCAAGGGGCTTTTGGGACTTTTAAAGCCAACAGGCGGAAAGCTTACGATGTCGGAGGAGCTAAAGGGCAGCGGCATCGGCTATCTGCCCCAGCAGACAGCGGCCCAGAAGGATTTTCCCGCCACCGTGTATGAGGTGGTGGTATCCGGCACCCTGGGACGGCTGGGCAGCCGACCCTTTTACTCCCAGGCAGAGAAGCAGCTGGCCCGGAAAAATATGGAGCGGCTGGGGATTACCGATCTGAAACGGAAATGCTACCGGGAGTTGTCCGGAGGGCAGCAGCAGCGGGTATTGATTGCCCGGGCACTTTGTGCCACCAGCCAGATGCTGATTCTGGATGAGCCCATCACCGGGCTGGACCCGGCGGCGATTCAGGACTTTTACCATTTGGTGAAGCGTCTGAACAGCAAATACGGGATCACCATTGTGATGGTCTCCCATGATGTTCGCAACGTGCTGACCCAGGCAAATAAGGTTCTGCATCTGCAGCAGCGTGTTCTGTACAATGGCTCCGCTGCCGATTACCCGGAGAGCCCGGCGGCGCGGGCATTTTTAGGAGGCGGGGAAGCATGAGACTGATTATGGAAATGTTATCCTACCCTTTTGTGCTGCGGGCTTTGGCCGGGGGCATGATGGTGTCTTTGTGTGCGGCTCTTTTGGGCGTCAGCCTGGTGTTAAAGCGCTATTCCATGATCGGAGACGGGCTGTCCCACGTGTCCTTCGGCGCTCTTTCCATCGCGGTTGCGGTGGGCTGGTCGCCCTTAAAGGTGTCCATTCCGGTGGTGATTCTGGCAGCCTTTCTTTTGCTGCGGATCACGGAGAACAGCAAGATCAAAAGCGATGCGGCCATCGCGATGATTTCCGCAAGCGCTTTGGCCATCGGCATTATCGTGACATCCCTGACCACCGGTATGACCACCGACGTCAGCAGCTATATGTTTGGCAGCATCCTGGCCATGAGCCGGGAGGACGTGGTTTTAAGCGTGATTTTATCCCTGGTGGTGCTTGGAATGTTTGTGTTTTGCTATCATAAGATCTTTGCCGTGACCTTTGATGAAAATTTTGCCAGGGCGGCGGGAGTGCGGGTAGGCTTTTACAATGTGCTGATCGCGGTTTTGACGGCGGTGACCATTGTGCTGGGCATGCGGATGATGGGCGCCATGCTGATCTCCAGCCTGATTATTTTTCCGGCGCTGACTTCCATGCGGCTGTTTAAAAGCTTTCTGGGGGTGGCGATCTGCTCCGGCGTGATGGCAGTGGTGTGTTTTGTGTTGGGGATGGTGCTGTCCTACGGGCTTTCCATTCCGGCGGGCGCCAGCGTGGTGGTAGTAAACCTGGCGGCCTACATGGTGTGCAGCCTGGCGCAGCTTTTGTGCGCGAAGCTGTCCTGAGGAGGCAAAATCCAGATAAGGAAAACAGATATGAAACATTTTTTGAAGAAACGGAATGCTCTGTCCCAGACGCAGTTTATCGCCTTTGGCTTTATGGTGATCATTCTCCTGGGCACCTTGCTTTTGATGCTGCCGGTTTCAAACAAAACCGGGGAGGACAGCAATTTTTTAAATTGTCTGTTCACTGCCACCAGCGCCTCCTGCGTGACCGGGCTGGTGGTGTATGACACATGGTGTCATTGGTCTTTGTTCGGGCAGCTGGTGATTCTCGTCATGATTCAGATCGGCGGTCTGGGCTTTATCACCATCGGTGTGTTTCTGGCTATCATCCTGCGCAGAAGGATCGGGCTAAAGGAGCGGGGGCTGATGCAGGAAAGCGTCAACACCCTGCAGATCGGCGGCGTGGTAAGGCTGGCAAAGAAAATCATTCTTGGCACGGCGGTGATGGAGGGCGCCGGGGCGGCGCTTTTGTCCATACGCTTTATCCCGGAATACGGCCTTGGCCGGGGCATTTACTACGGCATTTTCCATGCTATTTCCGCCTTTTGCAACGCAGGCTTTGACTTAATGGGCTGGCAGGCGCCTTATAATTCCCTGGTGGCATATGATCATGACTGGGTGGTGAATCTGGTGGTGATGGCGCTGATCGTTCTGGGCGGCATCGGTTTTATTGTATGGGATGATGTGAGCCGCAACCGGCTGCATTTCCGCAAATACATGCTTCACACCAAGCTGGTGCTGTTGTCCACGGCGGTGCTGCTGTTTGGCGGCGCCTTGCTGTTTTATTTGTTTGAAAGGGAAAATCTGATGGTGGGGATGGACGCTGACGGGAAGCTTTTGACCTCCCTGTTTGCCTCGGTGACGGCCAGGACCGCGGGTTTTAACACGGTGGATACGGCGGCCATGACCGATGCCAGCAAGCTTCTGACGGTGATTCTCATGTTCATTGGCGGCAGCCCCGGCTCCACGGCGGGAGGCGTGAAAACCACCACCATTCTGATTCTTTATCTTTACCTGTGGTCCACCATCCAGCGGACCTACGGGGTCAATGCCTTTGGCCGCAGGCTGGAGGATGACGCCATCAAGCATGCCAGCGCGATTTTCATGATCAACCTGACCCTGGCGCTTTTGGCCAGCCTGTTTTTGATGGTCACCCAGGGGCTTAGCATGACGGACGTATTTTTTGAGACCTTTTCTGCCATCGGAACGGTGGGCATGTCCACGGGCATTACCCGGGAACTCTCAAGCGCGTCCCGGGTGGTGATTATCTTTTTGATGTATTGCGGCAGGGTGGGCAGTCTGTCCTTCGCGTTGTCATTTACACAGAATAAACGCACGGCCAAGGTGCGGCAGCCAATGGAACGGATTACGATTGGATAGGAGGGAAAGTGATGAAATCCATTTTAATCATCGGAATGGGGCGCTTCGGGCGCCATCTGTGCAGGAACTTAGCCAAGCTGGGAAATCAGATTATGATCGTGGATGAGAAGGAGGAAAACCTGGAAGAAATGCTCCCCTATGTGGTCAGCGCTAAGATCGGGGACTGCACCAATGAAGCGGTGCTGAAAAGCCTGGGCATTGCCAATTTTGATCTGTGCTTTGTCTGCATCGGCACCAATTTCCAAAGCAGCCTGGAGATCACCAGCCTGGTCAAGGAGCTGGGCGGCCGCTATGTGGTCAGCAAGGCAAACCGCGACATCCATGCCAAATTTCTGCTGCGCAACGGCGCGGACGAGGTGATTTATCCGGACCGGGACATCGCGGAGAAAATGGCGATGCGCTACAGCGCCAACCATGTGTTTGATTACATCGAGCTGACAGAAGAATATTCTATTTATGAGATACCGCCCCTTCCGGCCTGGGTGGGTAAGACCCTGCGGGAGCTGGACATCCGCAATAAATACAAAATCAGCATTTTAGGGACCAAGGACGGGGAATCGGCCAGGCTGATGCCATCTGCCAGCCATGTGATCCGCGGGGAGGAGCATTTGATGGTGATTGGGCAGAAAAAGGACGTGGATAAGATTTTAAAGGCGATGCCCCGGTAAGGCGTTTCTTCTATGTGCAGGCATACCGCTTCTTATATGCAAGCACAACGAAGCGGTACGTCCGTCCAAATTGGCTGTGAATAGCAACTCTTAATGAGAAATATTCTCATTAAGAATCTTGACAAACAGGCTTTGTTAGCGTATGATAACTAAGAAAATGATAATCAATTTCAAGTAATGCAGAATGATGCAGAAAGGAAGCGTGTCATATGCCGTTATCAATGATGGAACAGGGCGATGTCAGGGAAATTACGGATTTCCATGGTCAGGAGGAAATGAAGCGCCATTTGCAGGATCTTGGTTTTATCAAGGGCGAGAAAGTCCGGGTGGTAGGTGAAAATCCCAGTGGAATGATTCTCATGGTGAAGGGTGTGAAGATTGCTTTGAACCGCGCCTTGGCGAACCGGATTATGGTAGCGGACTAGGCAGGCGAAAAGGAGGAGCAAAATGACGCTGAGAGAGTTAAAGCCAGGGCAGCAGGGGACAGTAGCTTCCATTGGTACCACAGGTCCATTGAAACGCCGGATTATGGATATGGGGATCACACCCGGCGTGGAGATCAAGGTTGTAAAGGTAGCACCCCTGGGAGACCCGATTGAGGTCAATGTCAGAGGTTATGAGCTGAGCCTTCGGAAAGAGGAAGCGCAGCAGATTGTGATGAAGTAGTTTCAGACGGTATCTGGCTGCCTTCCTCCCTTTTCAGGAGCGAGGTTAGCTGAAACTAACTGAAGCGAACAAAAACATGGCAAGAGGAGAAAGCAAGATGAGCATGAGAATTGCACTCGCAGGCAACCCAAACTGCGGTAAAACAACATTGTTCAACGAGCTGACCGGATCCAGACAGCATGTTGGTAACTGGCCAGGCGTAACCGTTGAAAAAAAGGATGGTACATACAAAAAAAATAAGGAAGTCGTGATCCTGGACCTTCCGGGAACCTATTCCCTGTCCCCCTATTCCGCCGAGGAAATCGTGGCGCGTGACTACATTGTAAAGGATAAGCCGGATGCGGTCATCAATATCGTAGATGGCACCAGCATTGAGCGAAACCTGTATCTGACCCTTCAGGTCATGGAAACCCGGATCCCTATGGTGGTTGCCATGAACATGATGGATGAGGTGGAAGCCCGCGGTGATAAGATCGACTGCCAGAAGCTCTCAGCAGTTCTTGGCGTCCCGGTGGTTCCGATCGTTGCCAGGAGCGGCAAGGGCTTAAAGGAGCTGATGGACGCTGCGATTGAGGCAGCAAAGAAAAAGCAGAAGACCGAAAAGGTGCAGCTGTTTGATGACAGCCTGGAGAGCACCATCGAGTCCATCGCTGATATTCTGGGCGGAAATGATCCGGCGGAAAGCTACTGGAAGGCTGTTAAGCTGGTGGAGAACGATGATGTGGTCGGCAAGACCATCAGCGAAGACAAGAAAGCGGCTGTGAAGCCTCTGGTGGAGGCGGCAAACAAAAATGCCGGCGGCGACGCGGAGGCGGCTATCGCGGACTATCGCTATCAGTATATCAGCAAGCTGGTAAAGGATTGCGTAAAGAAGGCCCATAAGGGACATGTGGAGACCAAATCCGACAAGCTGGATAAGATTCTGACCAACCGGATCCTGGCTCTGCCGATTTTCGCGGCCGTGATGTATGTGCTGTTTGCCTGCACCTTCAGTGAGAACTTTCTGTTCATCGAAGGCCTTCCCAGCCCGGGCGTATGGCTGGCCGGCATTGTGGAAGAGCTTTGGGGAATGCTGCAGGATGGTGTCGTCGGCGTTGTAGAAGGGATTGGCGCTTCTGAGTGGGCCGTGGAGCTGGTGTCCAGCTGTCTGGATGGTATCGGCGCGGTAGCAGGCTTCCTGCCGCTGGTTCTGGTGCTGTTCCTGCTGATGTCCTTCCTGGAGGACAGCGGATATATGGCCCGTGTGGCATTCGTGATGGACCGTATCTTCCGCAATTTCGGACTGAGCGGACGTTCTTTCATCCCGATGCTGATGGGCTTTGGTTGTTCTGTGCCGGCTCTGATGGCTTCCAGAACCCTGGAGAGCGATAAGGACCGTAAGATCACCATGATGATCACTCCGTTTATGTCCTGCGGCGCGAAGCTTCCGATTTACTGCATGTTCGCGGCTACCCTGTTTGCGGAGAGCAACCAGACCCTGATCGTGTTCTCCATCTATATGATTGGTATTGTCGTGGCGGTGATCGGCGCGTTGATTCTGAACAAGTTTGTATTTAAGAGTGATGCTTCCAACTTTATCATGGAGCTGCCTCAGTACCGGATTCCGACCATCAAGAGCGTTCTGATTCATGCATGGGAAAAGGTGAAGGGCTTCGCGGTAAAGGCTGGTACCATTATTTTCGCGTCCACCGTATTGATCTGGTTCTTGTCCAGCTTCAATCTCAGCGGTATGTGCGATATGGAGGAGAGCTTCCTGGCAGTCTTCGGTAATGCGATCAAATGGATCTTCGCACCCCTTGGATGGGCGGACTGGAGAGCGTCTGTGGGCGTAGTTACCGGATGGATCGCGAAGGAGAACATCGTGGCGACCTTCGGACAGCTGTTCGGCGGTGTCAGCGACGAGGCGATCGAGGCAATTTCTGCCGGTGAGGAAGCGCTGCCGGCAATCAGCGAAGTATTTAATAAAGTTTCCGCATATTCTTATATGGCATTTAACCTGCTCTGCATGCCTTGCTTCGCAGCAGTCGGCGCTATCAAACGTGAAATGGGTTCCTGGAAATGGACCCTGCGTGCAGTAGGCTTCCAGATGCTGACCGCTTATATCGTAGCACTTCTTATCAATGTAGTGGGCAGTATTATTTTCTAAACAGGCCTGCTGCATGAAAGAAAAGGAGGGGATCTCATGTCCGTTGAGAGCAAAAAAGGATATATCATCCAGGAACTGAAGAAAAATGGATGCAGAATTACGAATCAGAGACAGCTGCTGATCGACATTATCCTGCAGGATGAATGCAGCTGCTGCAAGGAAATATACTACCGCGCTTCCAAAAAGGATCCGACCATCGGCATGGCAACGGTCTACCGCCTGGTGAAGACGCTTGAGGAAGCGGGGCTGATTCACCGCAAAAATATGTATCATATTGATTGTGAAGGTGCCGCTACTGCTTGAAGGGTAGAGGTACCGGGAAAAGAGGAGTAAACGTGGCGAGACGCGTCACAGGCGCGTTTGGCTGTATTCTGATGAACCAGGAAACGGAATTCCCGCAAAGCAGGAGTTCCGTTTCTTTTTTCCACAGCTTTTTCCACGGCTTTTCCGTTTCCTGTGAAAAAGGGCTGGACGGAACCGCAAAATTCGTATATGATTAAAGCAGTTACTTTTCACAGCCGATTTGGTCAGGCAGACTGCTTCGTTGTGCTTGCACATAAGAAGCTGTCTGCCTGATCCAAATCTGACTGCGAAGCAGGAACTCCACCCACATGAGCAAAACGCACGCCGCAAAGCGGGGTGCAAAAAGCTGCGCAGCAGCGGGTTTTGCGAATGAGGCGTGGAGGGATGTGAATTGTAACTTAAAGCAAATGATGTCAGGAGGTATGGAATGCACGAATCAGGCGAAAATTATCTGGAAACCATCTTAATGCTGAAAGAGCGGAAAGGAACGGTGCGTTCTATTGATATTGCGCGGGAGCTGAATTTCAGCAAGCCCAGTGTCAGCCGTGCAATGGGAATCCTGCGGGAAAGCGGATTCATCGTTATGGAGCCGTCCGGCGAGATCCAGCTGACGGATAGCGGATGGAAAAAAGCGGGGGAGATTTACGGACGCCATCAGTTATTGACTGCTTTTTTGCAGGACGTGGCAGGGGTCACACCGGAGATGGCGGAAGAGAATGCCTGCCGGATGGAGCACATCGTGGATCAGGAGGTCGTGGATGGGATCAGCGACTTCATGAAGCGTCGCAAGGATGAGCAGGCGGCGGAGCAGACATAGGATAATGCCGGGGATATTGACTTTCCCCGGCATTTGTGACAAAATAGAACGGTAAAAACATGGCCGGGATGAAATTCCCGGCCAAATGCAGAAGGAAGGCAAAAAAGCATGACAAAGATTGACATCATTTCCGGCTTTTTGGGAGCAGGAAAGACAACTTTTATTAAAAAGCTTCTGGAGGAGGCCATCTCCGGAGAACAGGTGGTCCTGATTGAAAATGAATTTGGTGAGATTGGCATTGACGGCGGTTTTTTGAAGGATTCCGGCATTGAGATCCGGGAGATGAATTCCGGCTGCATCTGCTGTTCTCTGGTGGGGGATTTCGGCAAATCCCTGGAGGAGGTGCTGACCAAGTACCAGCCGGAGCGTGTGATCATCGAGCCGTCCGGCGTGGGCAAGCTGTCTGACGTGATGAACGCGGTGCGTAATGTGGCGAAGAATCTGGATGTGAAGCTGAACAGTGCGGTGACCATCGTGGACGCCAGCAAATGCAGAATGTATATGAAGAATTTCGGCGAGTTTTTCAATAACCAGGTGGAGAACGCCGGAACCATCGTCATGAGCCGCACGGACGTGGCGGAGCCGAAGAAAGTTCAGGTAGCCGCCAATATGCTGCGGGAGCACAATGCCGCTGCCACCATCATCACCACCCCTATCGACCAGTTAAGCGGCGCACAGCTTCTGGAGCTGATCGAGAAGCCGGATACCATGATGGAGGAGCTGCTGGCCCAGGTGAAGGAGGAGCATGAGCACGATCATCATCACCATGATCATGACCATGAGGGGCATGACCATCACCATGATCACGAGCACGAGCACGAACATGATCACGAGCACGGCCATGAGGATCATGAGCATGACCATCACCATGATCACGAGCACGATCATGATCACGACCACCATCATCATCACGCAGATGAGGTGTTCAGCAGCTGGGGGATGGAGACCATCGTTCCCTGCAATCGGGAGGAGCTCAAGGAGATCCTGGAGGAGCTGGCTTACGGCGAGACCTACGGAGAAATCCTTCGTGCCAAGGGCATGTTGCCCGGCGAAAAGCAGGGAGAGTGGTATTATTTCGATCTGGTTCCGGAGGAGTACGAGATCCGCACCGGAGCGCCGGATTATACCGGTAAGGTATGCGTGATTGGTTCCGGCCTGAAGGAAGAGGAACTGAACAAGGCGTTTAAGAGAAGCTAAGGAAGATAGAGAGGCCGTAGAGATATGGGACCGATGATAGACGATAATATTACGCCAGTATTTCTCATCAATGGATTTCTGGAAGCTGGCAAGACGGAGTTTTTAAGCTTCACCATGGATCAGGATTATTTCCAGACTGCCGGGAAGACCTTGCTGATTGTGTGTGAGGAAGGCGATACGGAGTATGACGATGCGCTTCTTCGGCAGACCAATACTTCCGTCGTCTATGTGGACAGTCTGGCGGAAATTAGCCCGGAGCGGCTGACGGAGCTGGAGCTTCTCAATAACCCGGAGCGGGTGCTGATCGAGTGGAACGGCATGTGGAATCAGGACGATCTGAAGCTGCCGGCGGACTGGACCATCTACCAGCAGATTACGATTATCGATATGTCCACCTTTGAACTGTATGTGAAGAATATGAAATCTCTGCTGGCAGCCATGGTGCGCAATTCGGAGATGATTATCTGCAACCGCTGCGACGGCATCGAGGATCTGGAGCGGTACAAGCGGATGCTCAAGTCCATGAATACCAAGTGCGACATTATCTTTGAGGATGAGAACGGGGAGATCAATGAGCTGTCTGAGGAGGATCTGCCCTACGATCTGAAAGCAGATGTGGTAAAGATCAGCCCGGAGGCCTACGGCATCTGGTATATCGACTGTATGGACAAGCCGGACCGCTATGTGGGCAAGACCGTGGAGTTTACGGCCATGGTTTTAAAGTCTCCGGAATTTCCGAAAAATTATTTTGTGCCGGGACGGATGGCGATGACCTGCTGCGCCGAGGATATGACCTTTTTGGGCTATATTTGCAAGGCCCGGGAGGCAAGGCATCTGGAGACGAAGCAGTGGGTGACGGTGCGGGCGAAGATTGCCCTGGAGTACTGGAAGGACTACGACGGAAAAGGACCGGTTCTTTATGCCGAGGAGATTACTCCGGCGGAGCCGATTGAAGAAGTGGTACAGTTCGGATAATGAAATAGGAATCATAAAACAGAATCATAAAAACGGGAGATGCTGTGAGAACATCTCCCGTTTCTGTTTCTTATCGCATTTTCCTTTATTCCGTGATGGTGGTGCCAGCCTTTCCTTCCAGACTTTCCAGAGCCTGATCCAGGGAGGTAATGATGGCGCTGCGGCCCTTGCCTGCCTTGATGAAGTTGATGGACGCCTCGATTTTAGGAAGCATGGAGGAGGCCTCAAAATGTCCTTCGTCACAGTATTTTTCGGCTTCCGCGGCGGTCATATGGGTGATGGGGGTCTGGGCATCGGTGCCGAAATGCAGGGATACATGGTCTACGCTGGTAAGGATCATCAGCACGTCGGCGTCGATCTCCTTTGCCAGGAGTCCGCTGACCAAGTCCTTTTCAATGACGGCGCTGGCGCCCTTTAATTTACTGCCCTGCTCCAGGACCGGGATTCCGCCGCCGCCGCAGGAGATCACGATCTGGTCTGCGTCAAGCAGAGCGCGGATGGCGTCGATTTCCACAATGGCAACCGGTTTGGGGGAGGAAACCACGCGCTGCCAGCCTTTGCCGGGAATTTCCGTCACGTAATTGTCCTTCGCCTCCTCAACCGCGGCCTCTTCTCTGGTCATATAACGCCCTACCTTTTTCATCGGGGTGTAGAAGGATTCGTCATAAGGGTCCACGGTGACCTGAGTCAGGATCGTGGACACCGGCTTATAAATGCCCCGTCGGATCAGCTCGGAACGGATGCCGTTTTGCAGGTCATAGCCGATATAGCCCTGACTCATGGCGGAGCAGACGGACATGGGCGCGGAAGTGTAGCCCTCATGGTATTTGGGCAGCTCGTTCATGGCAGTATGAATCATGCCCACTTGCGGTGCGTTGCTGTGAACCACGGCCACCTGCCAACCAGACTGGATAAAGTCGGCGATGATTTTAGAGGTGCCGACCACGGCTTTTTTCTGTTCGGGAAGGTTGGTGCCAAGAGCCATATGGCCCAGTGCAAGGACGATTCGTTTTTTGGACATAATATATTCTCACTTTCTCTTTATGAAGGCTGATTTTTATGGTATAAGTATAGCGTTTCTACTGGAAAAAAGCAACTGGTTTGTGGTATACTTAAGTTCTATGGGAAACGACTTGCAGGCAGCCGTCTGACCCGGGATTTTGTACCTGGAGAAGCCTGGGAGAAGGGACTGCGTCCGCAAAGGAGGTGTTGGCTGCATGGGAAGACGTTCGCTGCGAGCCCTGGCGGTGCTGGCCTTTCTGGCGGTTCCTCTCATGTTTTATGAGGGACTTACAGCGGCAATTTTTTTTGTATATCAGCGGCTATGCCGGTCGGTGAGGCCGGAGCATGCCCTTTTGCTGACGGGGATTGCCGGGGCAGCCTCCGCCGTGTTTTTGGGAATCGGCTACTGGCTGTGGGTCCGGCCGGATTATCGGCGGCGGCTGAGAAAGAAAAGACGGCCTTTTCTGGCTTCCCATCTTTGGATCGTTCCCGCGGCTGTGGTCAGCTGTGTGGCGGGGAATATTCTGGTGACGCTGATGAATATTCAGTCGGAGGCTTTTGATCAGGTGGAAGAGCTGCTTTTTATGCCCTCCCTGCAGATGCAGCTGGTCTGCATGGTGCTGGTGATCCCGCTGACGGAGGAACTGATATTCCGCGGCTTTGCCTTCGGCAAGCTGCGCAGCGTGTGGAGCTTTTGGCCGTCGGCCCTGTGTTCGGCTCTGTATTTTGGAATTTTCCACGGCAATCTGCCTCAGGGCATTTACGCGTTTTTCATTGGCCTGGAGCTTGCCTTTTGCTGTGAATGGTTTGGGGGCCTGTACGCCGCCTATCTGTTTCATGCTGTCGTGAATCTCACATCAGTGCTTTTGATGTATGCATTTACGTGACCGTTTGGGGTTACACTTTAAGAGAGGAAAATAAGATGAAACTACTGTCAATTGCAATCCCCTGCTATAATTCTGAGGGGTATATGAGAAACTGCATTGAATCCCTGCTCCCGGGCGGCGACGAGGTGGAAATTCTGATCGTGGACGACGGTTCTGCCAAGGACCAGACGGCTCAGATTGCTGATGAGTACGAGACCCGGTATCCGGGCATCTGCCGGGCGATCCATCAGGAGAACGGCGGCCATGGCGCGGCGGTCAATGCCGGACTGCGGGCGGCGACAGGAATATATTTTAAGGTGGTGGACAGCGACGACTGGGTAAATCCGGAGGCCTATCAGGAGGTTCTGGAAACCCTGCGCCGGTTTGTCATGGGTGAGGAAACCCTGGATATGCTGGTCACCAATTTTGTTTATGAGAAGCAGGGCGCCAAGCATAAACGGGTCATGCAGTACCGGACGGCCCTTCCCCGGAGACAGCTGTTTGGGTGGAAAAATGTGAAAATGTTTATGCTGGGCCAGTATATTCTGATGCATTCGGTGATTTACCGGACGGAAATGCTGCAGGAGTGCGGTCTGGAGCTGCCCAGGCATACCTTTTATGTGGACAATATTTTCGTATTCCAGCCCCTGCCCCACGTGAAGACCATGTATTACCTGGATGTGAATTTTTACCGTTATTTTATCGGCCGGCAGGACCAGTCGGTCAATGAGCAGGTGATGATCGGGCGCATTGACCAGCAGATTCTGGTGACCAAGCTGATGCTTCACTATTATCATGATGCGAAGATTACCAATGGAAAGCTGCGTCATTACATGGTCCGGTATCTGGAGATTATGATGACCATCTCATCGATTCTGGCGATCAAGTCCGGGACCGAGGAAAATATGGAGAAGAAAAAGGAATTGTGGGAGTATTTGCGAAGGCTGGATCTGCCCTTATATCTGCGGCTGCGCTGGGGCTTTTTGGGGCAGAGCATGAACCTGCCGGGCAAGGGCGGCAGGACCGTATCCATCGCAGGTTATAAGATCAGCCAGAAGTTTTTCGGATTTAATTAATACGAGGAGATAAAAAAGTGGCATTTACCCATTTGCATGTCCATACAGAGTACAGCTTGCTGGACGGCTCCTGCAAGATCAAGGAGCTGACTGCCCGGGCCAAGGAGCTGGGCATGGACAGTATGGCAATCACCGACCACGGTGTCATGTACGGTGTGATTGATTTTTACCGGGCTGCCAGGGAGGTGGGCATCAAGCCCATCATCGGCTGTGAGGTCTATGTGGCGCCCGGGTCCCGGTTCGACCGGGAGACGGTCAGCGGCGAGGACCGTTATTATCATCTGGTACTTTTGGCGGAGAATAACCAAGGCTACCAGAATCTGATGAAAATTGTATCCAAGGGCTTCGTGGACGGCTTTTACTATAAGCCCCGGGTAGATGACGAGGTGCTGCGCACCTACCATGAGGGCATCATCGCCCTCAGCGCCTGTCTGGCAGGAGAGGTGCAGCGGTACCTGGAGCGGGGCATGTACGATGCGGCGAAGGAGGCTGCATTGAAATACCAGGATATTTTTGGAAAGGGAAATTATTTCCTGGAGATGCAGGACCATGGAATCCCGGCGCAGAAGACCGTGAATCAGGGGCTGATGCGCATGAGCCGGGAGCTGGGCATGGACCTGGTGGTCACCAATGATATTCATTATACCTATGCGGAGGACGCGGCGCCCCACGATATTTTGCTGTGTATCCAGACCGGCAAAAAGGTGTCCGACGAAAATCGGATGCGTTATGAGGGGGGACAGTATTACTGTAAGTCCGAGGAGGAGATGCGTCAGCTTTTCGGCTATGCGCCGGAGGCATTGGAAAACACCCACAGGATCGCCCAGCGCTGCAATGTGGAAATCGAGTTCGGCGTCACCAAGCTGCCGAAATTTGAGGTGCCCGAGGGCTATGATTCCTGGGGATATTTGAATAAATTGTGTCAGGACGGCATGGTGCGCCGTTATCCGGAGGATGACGGCACCCTGCAGAAACGCCTGAAGTATGAGCTGGATGTGATCCACAATATGGGCTATGTGGATTATTTCCTGATAGTCTGGGACTTTATCCATTTTGCCAGATCCCATGATATTATGGTGGGGCCGGGGCGGGGCTCAGCGGCAGGAAGTATTGTGGCCTACTGCCTGGAGATCACCAATATTGACCCTATCCGATATAACCTGCTGTTTGAACGTTTCCTGAATCCGGAGCGGGTTTCCATGCCGGATATTGATATTGACTTCTGCTTTGAGCGCAGGCAGGAGGTCATCGATTATGTGGTACAGAAATACGGCAAGGAACAGGTGGTGCAGATCGTCACCTTCGGAACCATGGCGGCCAAGGCTGTGGTCCGGGATGTGGGTCGGGCGCTGGATATGCCCTATGCCCGCTGTGACGCCATCTCCAAGATGATTCCGGGAGATCTGGGAATGACCCTGGACAAGGCATTGAAGCAAAGTCCCGACCTGCGCAAGGCATATCAGGAGGATGAGGAGGTCAAGTACCTGATCGACATGGCAAAACGTCTGGAGGGACTGCCGCGCCATACATCCATGCACGCGGCCGGCGTAGTGATCGGTCAGAAGGCCATGGATGAGTTTGTGCCCTTATCCCGTGCCCAGGACGGAACCATTACCACCCAGTTTACCATGACCACTCTGGAAGAGCTGGGACTTTTAAAGATGGATTTTTTGGGACTGCGCACCCTGACGGTGATCCAGAACGCGGTGAAGCTGGTGGAGCAGGACTATGGGATCCATCTGGACATGGAAAAGATCGATTACAATGATCCGGAGGTGCTGGCGTCCATCGGGACGGGCAAGTGCGACGGGGTGTTCCAGCTGGAAAGCACGGGCATGAAAAGCTTTATGAAGGAGCTAAAGCCCCAGAACCTGGAGGATATTATCGCTGGGATTTCCCTGTACCGTCCGGGTCCCATGGATTTTATTCCTAAGTATTTAAAGGGAAAGAATGACCAGGCGCAAATCACGTATGACTGTCCGCAGCTGGAGCCCATTCTGGCGCCCACCTACGGCTGCATCGTGTACCAGGAGCAGGTCATGCAGATCGTGCGGGAGCTGGCCGGATATACTATGGGCCGCAGCGATCTGGTGCGCCGGGCCATGTCCAAGAAAAAGACCGCGGTCATGGAAAAGGAGCGGCAGAATTTCGTTTACGGCAATCCACAGGAGAATGTCAAGGGCTGTGTGGCAAACGGCATTCCGGAAAAAATCGCCAACCATATCTATGACGAGATGATCGATTTCGCCAAGTATGCCTTCAACAAGTCCCATGCGGCCTGCTATGCGGTGGTGGCTTTGCAGACGGCTTTTTTGAAATATTATTATCCTAAAGAATTCATGGCGGCTCTGATGACTTCGGTTATGGACAACAGCGCCAAGGTGTCCGAATACATTTTGTCCTGCCGCCAGATGGGAATTCCCATTCTGCCTCCGGATATTAATGAAGGGCAAAGCGGGTTTTCCGTGTCCGGGGAGGGGATCCGCTATGGCTTGTCCGCCATCAAAAGCGTGGGCAGAAACGTGGTGGATGCCATTATCCATGAGCGGGAACGCGGCGGTTTGTATCTGTCTCTGGACGATTTCGTGGAGCGCATGAGCAATAAGGAGGTCAACCGGCGGACTCTGGAAAACTTTATTAAATCCGGCGCTCTGGATACCCTGCCAGGAAACCGCAGGCAGAAGTCCATGATAGCGGCGGAGCTTTTGGAACAGAAAAACAAGGAGCGGAAGAACTCTCTGGAGGGCCAGATGACGCTTTTTGATTTTGCGGCGGAGGATGAGAAGCATCAGTATCAGGTGACCATGCCGGATGTGCCGGAGTTTCCCAAGGAGGAGCTTTTGTCCTATGAAAAGGAAACCCTCGGCGTGTATGTCAGCGGCCATCCCATGGAGGAATATCTGGAGACCTGGAAGAATAATATTACTGCGAAAACCACAGACTTTATTGTGGATGAGGAAAGCGGCAGAGCGATTGTCCAGGACCAAAGTCGGGTGACCGTGGGAGGCATGATTGCCGGAAAGGTGTTAAAAACCACGAAAACCAACAAGATGATGGCCTTTGTGACCATTGAGGATATGGTGGGCGCCGTGGAGATACTGGTGTTCCCCAAGGATTTTGAAACCTACCGGGGGCTGTTGAATGAGGATGCCAAGGTGTTTGTCCGCGGGCGTGCCTCCATCGGCGAGGAACCGGTGGGCAAGCTGATCTGCGAGCAGGTGATCCCCTTTGACGATGTGCCCAGGGATCTGTGGCTGCAGTTTGCCGACAAGGCGGAATACGACGGGAAGATTTCCCAGGTTATGGATATTTTGCGGATGGCAGAGGGCAGCGATACGGTGATCATCTATCTGAAGAAGGAACATGCCAAAAAAATCCTGCCGGCAAACTGGAAAGTATGTGCAAAAGGAACAATGCTGAAACAGCTTTACCAGCTGCTTGGTGAAAAAAATGTCAAAGTTGTAGAAAAGGGATTGAAAAGATAAGGAAAATGCTTTAGAATATCGATGAATACAGTATGAGGAATCGTATTTGGGAAAGCTGGAAAGAAGGAGACCAAGAGGTCCGGACAGGAGGATACGAGGATGGCAAAGCAAGTGAAGACGATAGGTGTATTGACAAGTGGTGGTGATGCGCCGGGTATGAACGCGGCGATCCGTGCAGTAGTCCGGACTGCTATCAATAAAGGTTTAAAGGTAAAGGGCATCATGCGTGGATACGCAGGCCTTTTGCAGGAGGAAATCATCGATATGCAGTCGACCAGCGTGTCAGATATTATTCATCGGGGCGGTACGATTCTGTATACGGCCAGATGTATGGAATTCACCACGCCGGAGGGACAGCAGCTGGGTGCGGATATTTGCCACAAGCATGGCATTGACGGCCTGGTAGTCATCGGCGGAGACGGTTCCTTCCGCGGAGCCGGAAAGCTGGCTGCTTTGGGAATCAATACCATCGGTGTGCCGGGAACCATCGACCTGGACATTGCCTGCACCGATTATACCATCGGTTTTGATACGGCTGTCAATACGGCCATGGAAGCCATCGATAAGGTACGTGATACGTCCACCTCCCATGAGCGCTGCAGTATCATTGAGGTTATGGGAAGAAACGCCGGATACATCGCTTTGTGGTGTGGGATTGCCAACGGCGCGGAGGATATTCTGCTGCCGGAGCGGTATGACGGCAATGAGCAGGTTCTGATCAACCGGATTATCGCCAACCGGAAACGGGGCAAAAAGCATAATATCATTATCAATGCCGAGGGTATCGGACATTCCACCTCCATGGCAAGACGGATTGAGGCGGCTACCGGCATCGAGACCCGTGCCACGATTCTGGGCTACATGCAGCGCGGCGGCGTGCCCACCTGTAAGGACCGTGTCTATGCTTCCGTCATGGGAGCGAAGGCGGCGGAGCTTTTGAGCGAGGGAAAGAGCAACCGTCTGGTTGCCCACCGGGATGGCAAGTTTGTGGACTTTGATATCCAGGAAGCGCTGCGGATGAAGAAGGACATCAGTGACGATCAGTTCTCGATCAGCCAGATGCTTTCCAGATAAACGGCTATGCTAAGCTCGGCCTCGCCCTTACGGGCTTGATTCTTGGGCTTTCATAGTAAACGGCTATGCTAAGCTCGGCTGCGCCCTGACGGGCTTGCCTTGCTAAGCGCCGCCGCATGCATGAAAGCAGCCAATCATCTGCGCCCTGAGGGGCTTGATTCTTGGGCTTTCATAGTAAGACGGTATTTGAATTTCAGGAATATATGCCCGGCAGTCTTTCGATGGATTGCCGGGTTTGTTCATCCGAATGCAGTGAGACGCGCCGGTGACGCGTTTCATCGCATTCGGATTGCTGCAGGAGATCGTATGAAAGAGAATATTGTATTGTGCGGATCCAATGGATACGAGAAAAAGTATTATTTTAATGAAGAGTTCGCCCGGCTGCCGGAGGCGGTGAAAAAGGAGCTGCAGGTGATGTGCGTCTGGTTCACGGAGGAGTGCGGCGGCATTCTGACCATGGAATTTACGGAGGAGGGCACTCTGGAGTTTTGTCACCGCACTTCGGAATATGACGGATTTTACGATGAGATCGGCGCGGATCTGAAGATCAAGCAGTACCGCCAGGAGCGGCAAAAGCTTCTGGAGGGGCTGGAGCTTTATTTCAGGGCCGTGTACCTGGGCGAGACCTTTGAGGAAACCGATTCATGAAGCTGTGCATAGGAAATGTGGAATTGGAGAACAATTTGTTATTGGCGCCCATGGCGGGAGTCACCGATATGGTCTTCCGCACCCTCTGCAAGGAGCAGGGCTGCGGCCTTTTGTATACGGAGATGGTCAGCGCCAAGGCGATTCTTTACAAGAACCGGAACACCAAAGAGCTTTTGCGGGTGCAGGAGACAGAGCGGCCCATCGCCGTGCAGCTGTTTGGCTCTGATCCGGAGATTGTCAGCAGCATGGCTCATGAGATTGAGGATGGCCCTTACGACATCATTGATCTGAACATGGGCTGCCCGGTGCCCAAGGTGGTAAATAACGGCGAGGGTTCCGCTCTGATGAAGGATCCGAAACGGGTGGAGGCGCTTTTGACCGCTTTGGTGAAGGCAGTGAAAAAGCCGGTGACCGTCAAATTCCGCAAAGGCTTTGATGAAAACCATGTGAATGCGGTGGAGATAGCAAGGATCGCGGAGAGCTGCGGCGTGGCGGCAGTGGCGGTCCATGGGAGAACCAGGGCCCAATATTATTCCGGACACGCCGATTGGGATATTATCCGTCAGGTGAAGGAGGCGGTGCGGATTCCGGTCATTGGAAACGGGGACATTTTCACGCCCCAGGACGCGAAGCGGATGCTTAGGGAGACCGGCTGCGACGGCCTGATGATCGCCCGGGGGGCCAGAGGAAATCCCTGGCTGTTTCGGCGGATCAGTCATTATCTGGAAACCGGGGAATTGCTTCCGGAGCCGGATGCTCAGGAGGTGGCCAGAATGATTCTGCGCCATGCAAGGCTGCAGATCGATTTAAAGGGCGAGAACCTGGGCATGAAGGAAATGCGCAAGCATATTGCCTGGTACACTGCGGGGCTGCCCCATTCAGCGGCGATCCGCAGGGAAAGCAACCTGGTGGAAAGCCTGAAGCAGCTGGAAACCCTGCTGAATGAAAAATTGCTTGTGGATTGCAAGGGAATCAAGCGTTGACAGGGGAATCAAGCGCTGACAGGGGAATCAAGCGCTTAAAAGCTGACAGTTCTTGACAACCGCGGAGATTTAGGATATAATACTTCGAACAAAAGCAAGAGGACCTGTGGGACAGCAGGTCCTTCGCGTATGTCCAGAGGGACTATTTTATTCTATAGGAAAATTCGTCTTATAGAATAAGAAACCCTCCGGGCAGGTTTCTTTGTTTAAGAGTCCGGCCGGTTTGTGGGGAAGGAATCGGGCATCCATTCAGTGAACGGCTATGCTAAGCTTGGCTGCGCCCTGACGGGCTCGGCTTCGCTAAGTTTCATAGTAAACGGCTATGCTAAGCTCGGCCGCGCCCTTACGGGCTTGCCTTGCTAAGCGCCGCCGCATGCATGAAAGCAGCCAATCATCTGCGCCCTTACGGGCTTGATTTTTGGGCTTTCATAGTAAAGGAAGGGAATAAGCAACATGGCAGAGAAGAAAAACATTTTAACTTATGCGGGTTTGAAGCAGTATGAGGATGAGCTGCAGGATCTGAAGGTAAATCGCAGAAGAGAGATTGCCCAGAAGATCAAAGAGGCGAGAGAGCAGGGCGATCTGTCCGAGAACGCAGAGTACGATGCGGCAAAGGATGAGCAGCGGGACATCGAGCTTCGGATTGAGGAGCTGGAGAAGCTCTTAAAGAATGCGGAGGTTATCGACGAGGATGAGATTGACTTAGACAAGATCAGCGTTGGCTGTAAGGTCAAGGTTTATGATGTGGAGTTCGACGAGGAGATGGAGTTCCGCCTGGTGGGCTCCACCGAGGCAAACAGCCTCCAGAACAAAATTTCCAACGAGTCTCCGGTCGGCCGGGCACTGATCGGCAAGAGCGTCGGCGATGTGGTGGACGTGGAGACCCAGGCAGGTGTGATCCAGTATAAGGTGCTGGAAATCCAGAGAGTATCATAGGATAAAGGAGTAAGACAATGGCAGAGCAGCAGAACCAGAAGAAGCAGAATCAGGAGCCGGACTTAAATCAGCTGTTGAAGGTCCGCCGGGAGAAGCTGGCAGAACTTCAGGCGGCCGGCAGGGATCCGTTTCAGATTACCAAATATGACGTTACCGCGCACAGCACGGACGTTAAGGACAATTACAGCGAGTGGGAGGGAAAGGAAGTGTCCATCGCCGGGCGTATGATGTCCAAGCGCGTTATGGGCAAGGCCTCCTTCTGCCATATCCAGGATTTGAAGGGCAGCATCCAGTGCTATGTGGCGCGGGATGATCTGGGTGAAGACGATTACAAGGGCTTTAAAAAGCTGGACATCGGCGATATTGTGGGCGTGAAGGGAATCGTGTTCACCACCAAGATGGGCGAAATTTCTGTCCACGCCAAATCCCTGACCCTGCTGTCTAAGAGCCTCCAGATTCTTCCGGAGAAATATCACGGCCTGACCAATACCGATATGCGTTATCGCCAGCGGTATGTGGACCTGATCATGAATCCGGAGGTGAAGGATACCTTCATCAAGCGTTCCCAGATCATCAAGGAGATCCGAAATTTCCTGGATGGCCGGGGCTTTATGGAGGTGGAGACTCCCATGCTGGTTTCCAATGCCGGCGGTGCTGCTGCCAGACCTTTTGCAACCCATTACAATGCTCTGGATGAGGACGTGAAGCTGCGGATTTCCCTGGAGTTGTACTTAAAGCGTCTGATTGTGGGCGGCCTGGAGCGCGTCTATGAGATCGGACGGGTATTCCGCAACGAGGGTGTAGATACCCGCCACAATCCGGAATTTACCCTGATGGAGCTGTATCAGGCATATACCGATTATGAGGGCATGATGGAGCTGACCGAGAGCATGTTCCGCTACCTGGCGGAGAAGGTCTGCGGCAGCGCGGTAATCAGCTACAATGGCACCGTGATCGACATGTCCAAACCCTTCGAGCGCATCACCATGATTGATGCGGTGAAGAAATATTCCGGTGTAGACTTTCATGAAGTAACCACCGACGAGGAAGCCAAGGCCCTGGCCAGGGAGCACCATGTGGAATTTGAGGAGCGCCACAAGAGAGGCAACATCATCAACCTGTTCTTCGAGGAATTCTGCGAGGAGCATATGGTTCAGCCCACCTTCGTGATGGACCATCCGATTGAGATCTCTCCGCTGACCAAGAAGAAACCGGGCAGCAACGGGCTGGTGGAGCGGTTTGAGCTGTTTATTTACGGCCGCGAGATGTGCAACGCTTACTCCGAGCTGAATGACCCCATCGATCAGAGAGAACGGTTTGCAGAGGAGGAGAAGGCTTTCGCGGCCGGCGATGAGGAAGCGAACCATACGGATGAGGACTTTTTAAATGCCCTGGAGATCGGCATGCCTCCGACAGGCGGTATCGGGTACGGGATTGACCGTCTGGTGATGCTGCTTACGGACTCACAGGCGATCCGGGATGTTTTGCTGTTCCCGACGATGAAGTCGTTGAACTGAGAAATGCAGTAAAATCAAGGCT
>CAZICB010000023.1:20338-29186 GCA_964537765.1 uncultured Lachnospiraceae bacterium | reverse complement strand
GGCTAAATATGAAGAATATCCGGCAGATGATTTATATGCGGGTGGCGGTGGAGCTGATGGTGATGCGGGATTTTATGGAGATCGAGACCCCGCTTCTGATGGAGGAGATCCGCCATCAGATCCGTCTGCAGGAACTATTGATTCAGGAGCCGGGGTTTGAGCCGGAGCAGTTCTACTGTATGGATGCCCGGATGCACTCCATCTGGTTTAAGGCCACGGACAAGGAGCATTTATGGGAAGTGATCCAGGAACAGCAGCTTCATTATACCCGGTATCGTATGCTGGACTTCGTGACAGAAACAGATTTCACCCGGATCATCCGGGAACACAAGAAGCTTCTGGAATGCCTGGAACAAAAGGATGAGGCGGCGCTGGAAGAAAATCTGAAGGCCCATCTTTACATCAGCATGACCCGTATGAAGCATGCCATTGAGGTGGAATATAAGGATTATTTTGAACAATAAGTTGCTATTCACAGCCGATTTGGGAAACTTATCAGCAGCGGGTTTTGCGAATGAGACGTGAGGGCGTGAATTGTATCCAATAATTCAAAAATTTTAAAAATTTAAAAAAAAGTATTGATTTTTTTCTGGTAAGTGCTAAAATATTCGGTGGAGGCATAGCTCAGCTGGGAGAGCACATGCATCACACGCATGGGGTCGCAGGTTCGAGCCCTGTTGTCTCCACTTTCTTTGTCAGGGCCGGAGATTCCGGCGCTGGCAAACTGTTTTGTAACAGGATATTTCATATATGGGGACATAGCTCAGCTGGGAGAGCGTTGCGTTCGCAACGCAAAGGTCGCGGGTTCGAATCCCGTTGTCTCCACTTGCAAAAAGCCTTGAAGGTACGTATTTTCAAGAATACGTGGTTTCAGGGCTTTTTGTTTTGTCTCATCAGAATGCGGTGCGGCGCGCCGGTGACGCGCCTCATCGCACTATGTGATCTTTGACCTGTCTGGTGATACCGGTTAATCTTTATATTCGATAAAAATATGATTGCTTTTCTTTGCTGCCCTGGCGTATAATGAACCTGATTACAAAGAAATTACGAGGGAATAATGTATGGACATAGATGATATTCAGGAGGTCTTGCCAGGTATTTACCGGATTCCGGTGCCTCTTACCGGGAATCCGCTGAAGGAATTAAACAGCTATGTGATCCGGGGAAAGCAGGATAGGAATCTTTTGATAGATACAGGCTTTCGCCGGGAGGATTGCCGGAAGGCGGTGCTGGACGGGCTGCGGCTTCTGGGAATCTCCATGGAGGATACGGATATTTTGCTGACCCATCTGCACGCGGATCATTCGGGCAATGCCGCTGATCTGCTCTGCGAGGGGAGAAAGGCGTATATTGGTGAGATTGACCAGATTCAGCTGTCAAGCCACGAGCGGATGTCGGATTCCAGAAATAACCATTGGATGAAACGGGAGCGGTTCGCGCGCCACGGTGTGGAGGAATCGATTCTGCGGGAAATGTTTGACCATGCGCCCTCCAGAACCATGGCAGGAAGGGAAGGCGTGATTAAGTATACCCCTTTGAAGGAAGGGGAGGAGCTTTTGGCGGGGGGATATGTTTTGAAGGCCATCCACACGCCGGGTCATACGCCGGGACAGATGTGCTTTGAGATTGTGGGAACCGGGGCCATGATCCTGGGCGACCATGTGCTGTTTGACATTACGCCAAATATTACCGATTGGGAAGGTGTGGAGGATTCCCTGGGAGATTATCTGGCAAGCCTGGATAAGATTGACCGGTACGAGGTGACGATTCCACTTCCGGGGCACCGCAAGCCCGGCGATTTCCATGCCCGGATCGCATTCTTAAAGGAGCATCATGCAGCGCGGCTGGACGAGTGCTATGGGATCGTGGCGGGAATGGACCACGCGCAGCTTTATGAAATCGCAGCCCGCATGAAATGGAAAATCCGCGCCGCCAGCTGGGAGGATTTCCCGGCGGGACAGAAGTGGTTTGCCCTGGGAGAATGCCTGGCCCATCTGGACCACCTGGTGGTGACCGGTCGGATCCTGCGGCACGAGGAGGAAACGGTGATCTGGTACGAGGCAGCGCGGTAATGGAAGCAGGGGAGTTCCCATGATATGAGAAATTATATGAGAAATGAGGAATGCTTTGTCAGATGAGAAAGATTGCGATATGTGATAAAGATACGGCCGTTTCAGAGAAGCTGAGGGACTGCTTGCTGCGTCATCCGGGCATCGGCTCCTGCGATGTCTTTTCGGATCCCCGGCAATGGTTTCAAAAGCCCTGGGAGGACCGGGGAGCTTATGATGTCGTGTTTATGGACTGCTCCTGGGAGACGGAGGCAGAGGGTGTGGGGACGGATGCGAAAGTGATTTATCTGTCCTCCGAGCCGGAAAAATATATCCAGCATTTGTTCCTGCGCCAGAAGACACCTTTTGGCTTTTTGATCAAGCCGGTGCAGGAGGAACTTTTGAATCGGTACGCGAAAAAGCTTATGGAGGACGACGCCGCCCCAAGGGGCTGTATTCTGGTCCGCAATAAGGGGACGCTTCAGTCGATCCGCCACGAGGATATCCTGTTCCTGGAAAGCGCCGGACATATGGTGAAAATCTGGACCCGGGAGGGCAGTCACAGCTGCTGCTATGGCCGGCTGGATAAATTTTTAGAGCAGCTGCCGGAGTATTTTATCCAATGCCACAAAAGCTATCTGGTCAATATGAAGGCGATCCGCTGCATAGACCGCAATTGGATTTTGATGGAACAGGGACGCCTGGTGCCCATCAGCAAATCCCGCTACAGCGAAACCAGAGATAAATATTTCCGCTATATGGGCGGAACGATCTGGAATCCGGTGCCGAAAAGCGAATAGACAAAAAAGTAAACAGACAGACCTGTTCTGTCTGTTTTTGCGCAAAAAAGGCCCGATTTTGCAAACAGACCCCCTTCATAGGGGGTTTTTGGTATAATATTGCCAACGGTCCGGCTGGGGATGGACAGCTTTTTGTTTGCTGGCTGGCAGGGACGAAATACATAAAGGAGAGACAAGTATGAACTTAACGAAATGTAGTAATGGGCATTTTTATGACAGCGACACCTATGCGTCCTGCCCGCATTGCAATAGCGGCGCCGCGGCGGAAAACAGCACGGTTGCCTATGAAAGCGGACAGAGCCAGAGCGTTGCGGCGACTGTGGATTTGGATACTTACATGAGTGATAATGGCAGCGATTCAGGCGGCGGGGCGGATCCGGATGATTCCAAAACCATCAGCATTTATCAGAGCGGAAAGATGGAGAGTCCCCAGATGTCTCCGATCGTAGGCTGGCTGGTGTGCACCAAGGGCAAGTTTTACGGTCAGGATTTCCGTTTAAAGAGCGGAAGAAACTTCATCGGCAGAGGCGCCAATATGGATGTGTGTCTGGCGGGTGAGAATACCGTATCCCGCGACCGTCACGCGACGGTGATCCATGAGCCGAGAAAGAACATTTTTATCGCTCAGCCGGGAGAGTCCAGAGAACTTTTCTATGTCAATGGGGATGTGGTTTTGTCATCGATCGTTTTGAAGAAGAACGATGTCATTCAGATCGGCGATGTACAGCTGATGCTGATTCCCTGCTGCGACGAGGCCTTCCAGTGGGATGCGGAGGATAAATAGGCGGCAGGTATTTACAAAGGAATGGAGGATAAAAGAATATGAGTGATTTATATGCGGTTCAAAAAGCAGTGGATGATTTGAGCAATGCGGGCCCGGTTCTGGGACTGCTGATTTTCGGCCTGAGTGTGTTGTTTGGAGTTGCGCCTTATTTTATCAATGGATACGCGCTGATGTGTACCGGTCGCAAGGCAAAGGTAAGCGGCGATTTTATGCCTTTTATCCCGATCGCCTGTCAGATTTATCAGATGAAGATCGCCAGATGCCCGATCTGGTATATTTTCTTCTTTGGCTTTACGCCGATCACGGTAGGTCTTGGCGGACTGGTGTCCTTTTTGGTCTATAAACTGACCGAGCGCCTGACGATCATGTTTATTTTGATTTTCATTTACGTGATTGCCTGCATGGTATTTACATTTTTGTATTATCAGAAGTTTTATGAGTCCTTTGGCTTCAATCCGAATACGGCGTGGCTGAATATTATTCCGTCCTTCGGACTTGTGTCGACGGCGTTCACGATGCTGATCGCGTTTTCCAACTCCATTGTTTATGGCAAATATCAGCCTCAGGCAGAAAACGGCGGTTTGAGAAAAGGCGATACCTCCATCCCGCAGAATAAGGGAATCGTGGTCGGTGTGGCCGGCGCTTACACCGACGCCAAATTTGATCTGGTGGACGGCGCGGAACTGATCTTTGGCCGTTCTCCGCAGGATGCGAATATCGTGTTCGACCAGACGGCGACGGATGTCAGCAGAAAACATTGCTCTGTCCGCTATGACGGCAGAGCCAGACAGTATGTGGTGACTGATTATTCCAGCACCGGGACCTATCTGGAAAATGGCACCCGCTTGGAAAATGGCCAGCCCAAGCAGGTTTCCTGCGGCACTGTGATTTATCTGGGCAGCACCAGGAAAAACGCTTTCCGTCTGAATTAGTTTAAGAAATGAATGAGATGATCCGGCTGTCAAAGCATCAGGCTGCGGCAGCCGGAGTTTGGTAAACGGCAAAAATATGGCCGTTTCCTATAGTATATTTTTAGTGTATTTTGCGAAACAGGATGCGTGAAAGGAAGGACAGGGATGGTATCGTATTACTTGCTCAGCAATGTGGGAGACAGAGAAAATAATGAGGACAATGTGGGCATGTACCAGGATGGCACGGATTATTGCTTCGTGCTGGCGGATGGGCTTGGCGGACATGGAAAGGGCGAGGTAGCTTCCCGTCTGGCAGTGGAAGCGGCTGTGAAAACC
Source organism: uncultured Lachnospiraceae bacterium (assembly GCA_964537765.1). Taxonomy (GTDB): domain Bacteria; phylum Bacillota; class Clostridia; order Lachnospirales; family Lachnospiraceae; genus Brotaphodocola. Next base: position 24,307 of record CAZICB010000023.1, on the reverse strand, counting down.
TTTGCGGTCAAGGGCGCATCGGACGGTGTGATAGACGAATCCTTTCAGGAAGCGCAGAATTCCATTTTGGAGAATCAGAAAACAGATATACAGGCACAGGATATGAAGACGACTCTCGTGATTCTTCACGTGAGGGAAAATTCTTTTCAGTGGGGGCATATCGGCGACAGCCGCCTTTACTATTTCCAGAACAGTAAGCTTTTGCAGCGCACTCTGGACCACAGCGTCCCTCAGATGCTGGTGGCAGCGGGACAGCTGAGAGATTCCCAGATCCGCAACCATCCGGACCGTAATCGTTTGCTGCGGGTGCTGGGGGTGGATTGGGACAGCCCAAAATACCAGATCGAGGAGGCCATTGACCGGAAGGCCAGACAGCAGTTCCTTTTGTGTACGGATGGCTTCTGGGAGCTGATTGAGGAAAAAAAAATGGTCCATTGTCTGAAAAAATCCAAGTCCCCCCAGGAGTGGCTGGAGCGGATGGAGGAGATTGTCCGCAAAAACGGGCAGGGCAAAAATATGGACAATTATTCTGCGGTTGCCGTTTGGCTGGAATAGGAGGATAGGCCATGCCGGTAGTTCGGTGTCCCCATGGACATTATTATGACGATCAGAAATTTTCCAGCTGTCCCCATTGCGGAATCACTGTGGGGATGGGAGGCGGGGCGGAAAGCACGCCCGCCCAAAAGCGGCAGCCGGAAAAAGAAAGGTCCCGCGGGCTTTTTGGCTGGCTGGACCGGGACAAGACTGTGGCCTTGTCTCACTTTCAGCAGGAAGAGGAGGCAAGGGGCGACAGCAAAACCATTTCCCTGGAGGCGGCACAGGCGGCGGAGGACGACGACCAGAGAACTGTCGGCTTCTATTCCGGCGCCAGGGGCAATGATTACGTGACCGGATGGCTGGTCTGCACGGCCGGTCCGGAAAAAGGAAGAGACTATAGGCTCCATCATGGTTTTAACCGCATTGGAAGAGATGTGGGGATGGATGTTCAGGTGCTGGATGATCCAGCCATATCGAGGAAAAATCACGCATCAGTGGTTTACGATGAGAAAAGCAACCGGTTTTCGTTGGTGCCCTCAGTCGGGACCCTGACGTATTATCATAACGATCTGCTGACGAAAACGGAGACGATTCAGGCAGGAGATGAGATCAAAATGGGAAACAGCACCTTTGTGTTTATCCCGTTTTGTATGGAGGGACGAGTATGGCAAAGAGAGGAAGAATCATAGGACTTGCCTTTGCCCTGGCATTGAGCAGCGCGGGGACAGCGGCAGCCGGAAGTCAGGAGATACAGACGACCGTTATTGAGGCCCAGGAAGGGCGCATTGAACAGGTATATGCCAATCTGCCGGAGCTTCATGTCTACGGCACCGGCTTTTCTACGGAGGAGGTTCAGGCAGGAGAAGGTTATCTGTCTCAGGAAAAGCTGGAGCTGGTGCAGGCGGAGCCCTTCTCGGAGAGCGGCGAGGGGATCTGCTATTATGTTCTTCTGGACATTTCCGGTTCCATTCCGGATTCCTATTTTAAACGTATAAAAGAGGGCATTCAGAATTTGCAGGATCAGCTGGGAGAAAAGGACCGGCTGGTTTTGTGCGCTTTCGGAGAAGAAGTGATCCTGGCCGCGGACGGCAGTCAGACCCCGGAGGAGCTTTCCGGGATTTTGGCAGGTCTTGACAACCGGGATCAGAAAACATTGCTGTTTGAGGGTATTGACCGGGTGGCTTCCCTGGCGGAGCAGGCAAAGCAGGAGGGAAATCTGCGGACTGTGCTGGCGGTGATTTCCGATGGTGAGGATATTGCGGTGGGTCAGAAAATGGCTCAGGAAGCCCAGGCCACATTGAAGGAAAAGGGCCTTCCGGTCTATGCCTTCTGTATCCGTGATACGGCGACGGTCAATATCAATACCTTCGGTGAATTCGCCAGAACCTCCGGCGGGAAGATCGTGACCTTCCGGCCGGAGGAAGGCGGGCAGATGCTCTGCGATCTGGCGGAGGATTTGGCAGATGATCTGCGTTTGGAATACCGGGCGGCCACCAATGTAGTCACCAATAAAGAAGAATTGTTTAATCTGAAATTTTCCGATGAGAGGGTGATAAGCCGGGCGGTTTACAATAACCGCTGGATTCCGGATACGCAGCCGCCGGTGCTTTTGTCCGCGGAGGCGGTGGGAGATCAGCAGATCCGGCTGATTTTCAGCGAACCCATGCGGGGTGTGGAAATGTCGGCCAATTATCAGCTGGAGCTTGATGGGAACCCTGTGGGGGTCACCGGAGTTTCCTATGATAAAAATGAGACCTCTGTGGTGAATCTGTCCCTGACGGAGCCCGTGAAGAATGGGGGTTACACTCTGACCTGTTCCGGCATTACCGATGATTCCATGGAGAAAAATCCCCTGTCCGGCGTTATGAATGTGACCATTACCAACGCGCCGGAGCCGGTAAAAGAGCCGGAGCCACCCAAGCCCATTTTGCAGGCGGTGGATTATACCGGAGTGTTGTTTCTGATCTTTGCGGCGGTGGTCGTGCTGATCGTGGTATTGATTGTAAAAAGTAAGAAAAAGAAGACCGAAAAGCCGGAGGAGCCGGCAGATGCCCCGGCCCCGGTTAAAGAGACCGTTTTGGCAGGAAATGACAGCTTCAGGCAGCATGTGGCCATGCCTTCCAACCGGAAATTGGATATCTGGATTTCCAGAAAGGGCAAAGCCACTCAGAAAACAGTCTGGGAGCTGGGCAGCAGCCTGATCGTGGGACGATCCTCCATCTGTGATATTCAAGTGGATGATCCGGAAATGTCCCGCCAGCATTTTTGCCTGGAATCGGAAAATGGCAATATTTACGTGTCGGATCTGGGATCCACCAACGGAACCTCGGTGAACGGCATTCGGATCAGCAAGAAGCGGAGGCTGGATCCCGGCGCGGTTATTGAAGCCGGATCCATAAAAATTACAATCAGGTGGTGAACCGGATGAGGATGGACCTATGTCCCAATTGTTTTGAGCCAGGTTATCAAAATGGTGTCTGCAGCCGCTGCGGCTATCAGCTCCAGTTCGATAAAAAGCGGAGTGCCAGAAGCCTGCTGCCGGGAAGCCTGTTAAAGCAGCGGTATTACATCGGAAAGCTTTTAGGTGAAGGCGGTTTCGGCATTACCTACAAGGCTTATGATTTTGAAAAAAATATGGTCTGCGCGGTCAAGGAGTATGCGCCCAACGGTTTATGCCGAAGAAGCGGGGACCAGAAAAATCTGGAGCTGACCTCGGCGGAGAGCGAGCCGCCTTATATGGCGGGACTGCGACGCTTCCAGGAGGAAGCGCAGATTCTAAGCCGCCTGGAGCAGATTCCGTCGGTGGTGGATATTACGGATACCTTCCAGGAGAACCATACGGCGTATTTCGTGATGGAATTTTTGGACGGCGCGGACCTGCGCCAGATCGTCAAGGCGGCGAAGCACCGGCTGCCGGTGGACCAGGTTACCAACATTATTTTGCAGGTGGCGGTCTCCATGGATGTGATCCACGCCAAGACCAAAATCATTCACCGGGACATCAGCCCGGAAAATATTTACATTACCCGGGACGGCAAGGTGAAGCTGATTGATTTCGGCAGCGCAAAGCGGACGGAAACCGGCATGAAAAAGGGCCTGTCGGTGGTATTGAAGCCCAAATTCGCTCCGCCGGAGCAGTTCTCCTCGGAGATGCTTCAGGGAAGCTTCACCGATGTATATTCCCTGGCGAGCACCTATTATTATGCATTGACGGGCATCCATGTGCCGCCTGCGCCGGACCGGCTGGCAGGCATGGCCTATGTGCCTTTAAAACAAATGAATCTGGGAGTGCCGGACAGTGTGTCCGATGCGGTGGACCGGGCGCTGTATCTCAATGTGAATCAGAGAACCCGCACCATGCAGGAGTTTATCGGCGGCATCGCGGCGGCAGGACCGGCGCCAAAGCCCAATCCGGCGCGGCCTGCGCCAAGA
>CAZICB010000023.1:15062-20238 GCA_964537765.1 uncultured Lachnospiraceae bacterium | reverse complement strand
GCGCCAAGACCCAATCCTGCCCCATCCGGAAACAGGCAGGTCATTCCCTATGTGAAGGTGGTGGCCGGACCGGAGGTCGGGAAAAACTGGGTGATTCCGCCTGATCAGCCCATGACCTTCGGGCGGTCCACAGCGGAGGCCAATATGCGGATCCAGTATCCGGACAATGTAAGCCGGATTCATTGCCGGATCACTTTTTCGACGAAAAATCAGAAATTTATCATTCAGGATATGTCCGGAAACGGCACGTTTTATAAAGGACAGCGGCTGCAGAAGGGCGTGGAGTATCAGATCAGGCCCCCGGCAAGATTTATGCTGGCCAGTTCATCCTGTATCATAGAATTAGGAGTAAGATATGAATATCGTTGAAGAACGAATCTCGTCCAATCCCTGGTATGAGGTGGGCTCCAGCAGCATCATGGGAACCCGCAAATACCAGCAGGATTACGCTTATTTTTATACCGGAGAAAAGGAAGTGCTGGCTGTGGTTTGCGACGGCATGGGCGGTCTGGAGGGCGGCGAGCGCGCCAGCAAGACGGCTGTCCAGCAGCTGGTGCAGGATTATCATCGGATAAAGGAACCGCGCAATGTGCCGGAATTTTTGACCCAGGAAGCGAGGCGGATGAATCAGGCGGTTGCTTCCCTGAAAAACAAAAAGGGTCAGCCCTTAAAGGCAGGCACCACACTGGTGGCGGCTTATTTCAAAGAAAACCAGATGTACTGGGTTTCCGTGGGGGACAGCAAAATTTACCTGATCCGCGGCAGTCAGATCCGCTCCATAAACCGGGAGCATAATTACCGTCTGACTTTGCGGACTCAGCTGGAGTCCGGCGCCATCACCCGGGAGGAATATGACCGGGAGGAGAAAACTCCCCAGGCGGAGGCCCTGATCAGCTTTCTTGGCATGGAGCATTTAAAGCTGGTGGACGGCAATCAGACGCCCATTGCGCTGCAGCCGGGAGATATGGTGATGCTGTGCAGTGACGGCATCTATAAAAGCATCAATGAAAGCCAGGTCTGCGCCATGGTCCGTGACAATGATCTGGATATGAATATTGCCGCGGACCGCACCACTGCCATGGCCTTGCGTTACGGCATGCGGGGACAGGATAATACGACTGTGGTTTTGGTGAAATATCTGGGATAAGCGAAGGCGGAACATAGGGAGGACATAAGACATGCTTTGCTTGAATTGTATGAAAACATTTGATGAGGTCTATGGTGTTTGCCCCCATTGCGGCTTCATACCAGGGACGCCTCCCAAGGAGGCTTATCATCTGCACCCGGGAACCATTCTGCGGGGCAGATATATTGTGGGAACCACGGTAGGCTTCGGCGGTTTCGGTATCACCTACCGGGCGTGGGATAAGACCCTGGATAAAAAGGTTGCCATCAAGGAATTCTACCCCAATGGCATTGTAAACCGTGTGCCGGGGCAGAAGGCCGTGATTATTTATTCTGGCAGCCGGGCAGATGAGTTTCAGAACGGCAAAATGCGTTTCCTGGCGGAGGCGCGGAATATGGCGCGGTTTAATACCCACCCCAATATTGTCAATGTCTATGAATTTTTCGAGGAAAATAATACCGCCTACATTGCCATGGAATTTCTGGAGGGTATGTCTTACAAGGATTATATCAAGGCATGCGGCGGCAAGGTGGATGTGAATACAGCAGTGAGCGTGGTGCTTTCGGTGCTGGACGCATTGAAGGAAATCCACAAGGTCAAGATCATTCACCGGGATGTGAGTCCGGATAATATTTTCATGGTTCCGGTGGAGCCGGGATCCAATAATTATAAAGTAAAGCTGATCGACTTTGGCGCCGCCAGATTTTCCAGCGGCGAGGAGGAAAAGACGCTGTCCATTATTTTAAAACCGGGCTATGCGCCGCCGGAGCAGTACCGCAGCCGCAGCAAACAGGGGCCCTGGACAGATATTTACGCGGTGGGCGCGGTATTTTACCGCTCCATCACCGGAAAGATGCCGGAGGAGTCGGTAAACCGTATGGTGGAGGACCATTTGGAGCCGCCAAATGCCCTGGTGCCGGATCTGCCCCAGTATCTCAACGACAGTATTCTGCGGGCAATGGCATTGAACCAGGAGCTGCGTTTCCAGAATGTGGACCAGTTCCGGGAGGCCATTCAGCAAAAGGCCAAGGTTCTGAGCGTGGATTCCGAACTGAAACGGCGCAAGGTGGTCCGCGGCGTCAGTGTGGCAGCCATTTGCCTGGTGCTTTTGGGGGCGGCTCTGGGCTGCCGCCAGGTTTATGTCCATAAGCAGAATGCTCTTTATGACGTGACGGCTTCCATTACGGTGCAGATGCCGGATTGGAATCAGCAGAAGATGGCGGAGATCGACGCGGCGGGAGTCATCGGTTCGGAAAGCGGCGAGGCAAAGCAGATCAGTCTGGAGTCTTCGTCTGCCATGCTGGATCGGATGCTTCATGAATATGGGGATCGGTTTAAAAAGGTTGAGATCCAGGAAAAAAAGATTACCGCTGTAGCGGATTACAAAAAGGAACTTATGCAGCAGGCAAAGAATGGCGATCTGCCGGATGTCTTTGAAAGCACCGGGTTCACGGCGGCGGACAGGGAAATCTGGGAGAAGCTTGGTACTTTGGATACCACCTATGATACCCTGGATCCGGACAGCTATTATTTCATGGATCAGGAAGCTTTTAAGAGGTTCTTCACGGCGGAGAAAAAACAGATTCCTCTGTCCTTCTCTGCGCCGGTATTGTATGTAAATACCTATATGATCACGGATGAGAAAAAGCTGGACAATCTGCGCCAGCTGGCTTCCCTGGAGGAGCTTACCGGGGAGGACGGCGCGCCCAGCTATTGTGTCAGCAGCGCTTACCGGGAAATGTACCGGTCAGCCCTTGCGCCGGCGGCGGGAGCCGAGGAGTTTCAGGCTGGAGACCCATCGGAGAAAGGCTATGAGCCGTTTTTGAAGCGGGAAAAGGCCTATTATCTTGGCAGCACCGATGATTACGAAGCAGTCCGGGCAAGCCTGGGCGGCATCTATCAGATGGTGGTTCCGGAAGCCTTATGGAAAGAGAAAAAGCTCAAAGGCACCTTCACCCATCTTTGGAGCATTGACGGCAGCCTGGAGGGAGAAGCGAAAACCGCGGCGGATAGTATGGTTTATTATCTGATGAGCGAGACCGCCCAGGATGTATTAAACCTGCAGTGCGGCAATGGATTGTCCATCAACAAAAAGATGCTGGAGACTTATGTGAAGAGCAATGATGAGTTTGAACCGGTGGCGGATAGCATCAGATATTTGGAAATGAATTATGGAGAGGAATCCGGATCATGAGACGTTGTTTGAATTGCATGAGCGAGTATCAGGAAAAATTTGAAGACGTCTGTCCCCATTGCGGCTATGTGCATGGTGGGACGCAAAACGGCGATGTATGTCTGCGCCCGGGAAGCATTCTGCAGGGGCGGTATATTGTGGGAACGGTCAAAAAGAGCCGGGATATTGATTTGTTTTATATCGGCTGGGATGCTTTGTTTGACCGGAAGGTGCTGATCCAGGAATATTTTCCCCGCTATTGTGCCACCCGTTCCTCCAAGGAGGAGTTAAGCATCTATGATTCCAAAAGGGAGCTGTTCGCAAAGGGGCTGGAGCTTTTTTGCAGCCAGAGCCGGGAACTGATCCGCCTTTACAAAGAACCGGATGTGATCACGTATCACGCCTGCTTTCAGGAAAACCAGACCGCCTATGGGGTGATGGAATACCGGGAGGAGCAGACCCTGGAGGAATGGCTTGATTCTCACGGACTCAGCGAGGAGGAAGGCTTAGAGCTTTTGCAGGTGGCCATGCGGGCGGTGGAGAAGGCCCATAAAATCGGCGTGCATCATGGCATGATCGGAGCGGATACCTTTTGGGTGACCCGGGAGGGACGGCTGATTTTAAAGGATTTTGGCGCATGGCGTTATGTCAGCGGCGAGCCGGGGATTGTGGGCTATGGCAATGCAGGCGCCAAAACGGATGTCTATGGCCTGGCCAGGCTGTTTTGCCGGATGATGACCGGAACGGAGATCACCGACGGGGATACCCTGGAAATGGATCTTCTGAAACAGAAAACCAATTTCAGCAAACGTGTGGTGACGGCGTTAAAGCATGCCCTGTCCTACGAAACCGGAAGCTTGTACCGCTTCAGCGAGGAGCTGGGCGGAAATCTGAAGGAGGAGGCAGCCAGCTCTTACAGCAAGAACCGTTCCAAACGGCGGGATGCGAGAAAGACCCTGGCATTGCCAAAATGGATATTCGCGGCGGCGGGCGCGGGTCTGGCCGCGGTGGTGATTGTGGCGGCGCTGATCTTTACCGGGGTCATTGATCTGCGGCTTGGCGCGGAAAAAAGCCAGCTGGAGTATAATATGGTGCGGGTACCCAATGTGGTTAATCGGACGGTGGCGGAGGCGGAAAAAATGCTGAAGGCCGAGCGGCTGGAAATGTCCCAGGAAAAAGCGGTTTATTCCAGGGAAATCCCTGCGGATGTGGTATCCTATCAGGAAATTAAGGAAAATACCCAGGTGGAAAAGGGCACCAAGGTGGTGGTCTGGATCAGCAAGGGTGAAGAAATGGGCAAGATCCCGGATGTGGTCGGAAAGTCTGTGGAGGAAGCAAAAAAGCTTCTGGCAAAAGCAAAGTTTTATCATGTGGAGACCGAGGAAAGTCAGGACAGCGGAGTCTTTCAAGCGGTTTTGCGTATCAGCGAGCAGGAAGGGGCCAATGTGCCCCTGGATAAGGAAATCATCCTGACGGTCTGTATGAATGAGGAAAGCGAACAGGTAGATGAAAGCAAGACAGTGACAGTCCCGGATGTGTCCGGGATGGATCGGGCCGGGGCGGAAAGCGCGGTCAGGGAGGCAGAGCTTAAGATTAATTGGGTGGAGGAATTCAGCGATCAGCCGGAGGAAACGATCCTGAGCCAGGATCCGAAGGCCGGAGAAGAGGTTAATAAGGATTCCTATGTCAATATCCGAATCAGCAAGGGTTCCGGAAAGATTTATATGAAGAATGTGAAGCTGGAATCGGAGGAGTCCGCGAGGAAAATCATTGAGGAACTGGGCCTGAAGGTGGGAACCGTGACAGAAAGCTACAGCGACAGCGTGGCGGCAGGCAAGGTGATTTCCCAGAGCATCGCCCAGGACGAAGAGGTCGCA
>CAZICB010000023.1:12527-14962 GCA_964537765.1 uncultured Lachnospiraceae bacterium | reverse complement strand
CAGTGAAATTCAGCAAAGTACAGAGGAAGGTTCTGGAACCGGACAGTCCGAAGAAATTCTGATTATTGAAACCTCCGCGCCGCAGGAGGTGTATATAGAGCCGACAAAGGAACAGACGCCTGCACCGCCGCAGACGGCAGCCCCGGAACCGCAGACGGAACCGGACAGTAAAAAAGACGCTATCGAGGCAGGAGGAAATGCTTCATCCGGAAACGATAGCTCCAAAGAAGGACCGGATGGCTCCGGCTCTGAATCGGCAGCGGCGGATGCGCCGACAGCGCCGCCGGCGTCGAATGCGGACAATGGAAACTAAGCGGCAAACCGGCCGCCGGCGAAAGCCGGATACCAGGAACACGAGGAAAATATGAACAGATTATGTATGGGATGTATGAGGGAATATGATGACCGTTTTACCATCTGCCCTCACTGCGGTTATATTCATAATACTCCGGCAAGGCAAAGCTATCACATGGCCCCGGGCAGTATTTTGTCTAACCGCTATATCGTGGGAAGGGTGCTGGGCTTTGGCGGCTTTGGCGTGACCTATATCGGCTGGGATTATGTGATGGGCCGGCGGGTGGCCATCAAGGAATATCTGCCCAGCGAATTTGCCACCCGCATTCCGGCACAGGCCCAGGTGACGGTCTATTCCGGAGATAAGGAGGCGGGCTTTCGGGAGGGGCTGGCAAAGACCCTTCAGGAGGCAAAACGTCTGGCGCAATTCGGGTCGGTGGACGGCATTGTCCAGATCTATGATTGCTTTGAAGCCAATGGCACCTCTTATATAGTGATGGAATATCTGGAAGGGGTTACCTTAAAGGAATATCTGGAGACCAACGGTAATATGACGGTGGAGCAGGCCCTCCCGGTAATTTTGCAGATCGCTTCCGCCATGGAGCAGGTACACCGGACCGGAATTCTTCACCGGGACATTGCGCCGGACAATATCTATGTGCTGAATCCCGATGAGCCTTATGCCCTGCGGGTGAAGCTCCTTGATTTCGGCGCGGCACGTTATGCCTCCGGCAAGCACAGCAAGAGCCTGTCTGTGGTGATTAAACAGGGATATGCGCCGGAGGAGCAGTACAGCAGTCACGGGAATCAGGGACCCTGGTCCGATGTATATGCGCTGGCAGCGACCTTTTACAAGATGCTTACCGGCGTTACGCCGGAGGATGCCATGGAGCGTTCGGCGAAGGATGAGGTGAAACGGCCCTCCAGGCTGGGGGTGGAGATCCCCAAATCCGTGGAGATTGCGCTGATGAACGCTATGAATGTGAAGGCGCAGGATCGCACCCAGACTATGGAGGCGTTTATCCGGCAGCTGCAGGATGCAGATGTGGAGCGCAATAAGGTGACGGTGACAGGACCAAAGCCCACCCGGGTACCCCGGTGGCTTCTTGCATTGGCAGGAACCGGTGTGGCGGCAGCGGCAGTGGTTGCCTTTCTGTTTGGCGCAGGTGTCCTGAAGCCGGAAATGGAGCCGGAGTCCAGTCAGCTCGAACGGACCATGACCCGGGTGCCCAATGTAATTAATAATACGGTGGAGGAAGCGAACCGCAGACTGATGGCTTCCCGGCTGGAGATGGTGCAGGACAAGGCCGTCTATTCCGGCGAGATACCGGAAAATATGGTCTGCTACCAGGAAATCAAGGAAAATACTCAGGTGGAGAAATATACGCCCCTGGTGGTTTGGATCAGCAAAGGAGAACAAAAAGCCATGCTTCCCTTTATTAAAGGACTGACAAGGGAGGAAGCAGAGAAGCTTTTGACGGAAGCAGGCTTTACAAATATTGAAATCGAAGAAAGCCAGGAGAAAGGGGCCTACAATTCGGTTCTCGAGGTCAGTGAGGAGCCGGGGTCGAATCTTTCCATCAGCCAGCATATTGTGGTGACAGTCTGTATGAATCAGGAGCAGGGAGACAGCTCCCGGCAGCAGACAGTTCCGGATCTGACCGGCATGCAGATGGAAGAAGCCCAAAAGCTTTTGGAGGATCAGAAATTCCGCGTCAACTGGGTGCAGGAGTTCAGCGAGCAGCCGGAGGGAGCGGTGCTTCGTCAGGAGCCGGAGGCCGGAGAAGAGGTAAACCAGGGAGTATATGTGACCTTATATGTCAGTAAAGGCACAGAAATGGTCTACATGGTCAGTGTGCTGCTGATGGAGGAAGGGGAAGCGAGAAAGACAATCGAAGATCTGGGGCTGACGGTGGACGCCGTGCGCAGTGAATATCATGATACGATCGCCGCAGGTAAGGTCACCAGTCAAAGCATTGCTTCCGGGCAGATGCTGAAAAAGGGCAGTGCCGTGTCTCTGGTGATCAGCAAGGGCAAGGATCCGGCAAAGGCGGCCGAGGAGGAGGCAAGGCGGGCGGCGGAGGAAGCCGCCGTCCGGGAGTCCCAGGCGGCCCGGGGAGCGGTGCAGCCATCAGAAGAAG
>CAZICB010000023.1:0-12427 GCA_964537765.1 uncultured Lachnospiraceae bacterium | reverse complement strand
GGCAGCGGCGGAGGCCGCCCGGAATTCCGGAAGCTCCGATACGGTTTTGGCGTCGGGAAAGACCACCTCCTCCCATCGGATGGACCTGCGAAAGAAAAGCTATGACTATGCCATTAACCGGATTGATGAGCTGGAGCTGGTGCTGGGAACCGTCACCGAGGAATACAGTGATACTGTGAAAGAAGGCTATGTCATTTCCCAGAGCGTCAGCACAAAGGACTCCCTGAAACCAGGCACCGTGGTGAATCTGGTGATCAGTCTGGGTCCGGCTCCGGCAGCAGGTGAATAGGACAGATAGCACAGGCCGCATGGTTTGTGTTATGGATAAATAGCAAATTTATGAAGGAGGGAATCAGTGTGAATTTGATTAAATGCAGTAAAGGACATTATTATGACGGGGATCGGTTTGCATCCTGCCCCCATTGCGGCAGCGCCGCGCCGTCCACGGACTCTGTGACGATTTCTCTGCCGTCCGGCGGCTCCAGTGATGTGACGGTGGCCTTGACGCCCGGTGCGCCGGAGGAATCCGTGACAGTGGCCCGCAGTGATTACAGTGATCCGGTTACCATGAAGAGCCAGGCCATCCCCGCGCCGGAGCCGGTATCCAACCTGTCCGATCTGATGGATAAGGCACAGGAGGTACAGTCCGGCCCCAGTGATGAGGGGGTGACCGTCAGCTATTACAGCCAGAAAATCACTCAGCCGGTGATCAAGGAACCGGTGGTAGGCTGGCTGGTCTGCACCTCCGGAAAGTATTTCGGACAGAGTTTTTGCTTAAAGAGCGGCAGAAACTTTGTGGGCCGCAGTTCCAGGATGGATGTGTGTCTGGAGGGAGAAAATTCCGTATCCAGGGACCGCCACGCAGTGATCATTTATGAACCGGTGGGACGGATTTTTATCGCGCAGCCGGGAGATTCCAGGGAACTGTTTTACATCAATGACGAAGTGGTGCTGGACAATGTGGTCTTGAAGCCTTACGACGTGATTTCCGTGGGCAAGGTCAACATGATGATGATTCCGTGCTGCACCAAGGAATTTGCCTGGGAGGATCTGGCAGCTCCGAAAGCAGAAGAAAAGAAGTAACAGAGGGATAGTATGAACAGATTATGTATGGGATGCATGCGGGAGTACGATGATCGGTTCGACATTTGTCCTCATTGCGGATATGCATTTAACACACCTCCCAAGCAGTCCTACCATATTCCGCCGGGCTCCGTGCTGCAGCAGCGCTACATTGTGGGTAAGGTGCTGGGCTTTGGCGGCTTTGGCGTCACCTACCTGGGATGGGATTATGTGATGGAACGGAAGGTGGCGATCAAGGAATACCTGCCCAGTGAATTCGCCACCCGGATGCCTACTCAGCAGCAGGTAACCGTGTATTCCGGGGACCGGGAGGAGCAGTTTAAAGAAGGCCTTTTGAAAACCCTGGACGAGGCAAAGCGGCTGGCCAAGTTTGACACGGTGCCGGGAATTGTCCAGATTTATGATTGTTTTGAGGCAAACGGAACCTCCTATATTGTCATGGAATTTCTGGAGGGCATGTCCTTAAAGGAATATCTGGCGACCCACGGAAAGCTGACCGTGGATCAGGCGGTCCATGTGATTTTGCAGATTACTTCCGCCATGGAATCAGTACATAAGACAGGGATCCTTCACAGGGATATTGCGCCGGATAATATTTACGTTTTAAATCCGGATGAACCGGATAATCTGACCGTAAAGCTTCTGGATTTTGGCGCCGCCCGTTATGCGACCACCAGGCACAGCAAGAGCCTTTCGGTGATTATCAAGCCTGGCTACGCGCCGGAGGAACAATACCGCAGCCGGGGGGATCAGGGTACCTGGACGGATGTATACGCCCTGGCGGCAACGCTCTATAAAATGCTTACGGGAATCACGCCGGAGGATGCCATGGAGCGGAGCGTGAAGGATGAGGTAAAGCGTCCTTCCAAAATGGGAATTAAGATTTCCAAACCCATGGAAACGGCGCTGATGAACGCCCTGAATGTGAAGATTCAGGACCGGACTCAGACTATGGAGATATTTTCTCAGGAGCTGATGGCGGCGGAGGTCAAGGAGCGGAAGATCACCAAAAATAAAAACGATCTGGGGGCAGTCCCCAAGTGGTTTTTGGGTGTCGCCGGAGCGGGGCTTGCGGCGGTGGCCGTGGCGGCTGTGCTGATGGCGACTGGGGTGATTCAGATTCCCTCCATGCTGCGTTCTCAGGACAGCAAGATGGAGCGGAATATGACCCGGGTGCCCAATGTCGTCAACCACCAGGCGGACGAGGCGGAAACCATTTTGTCAGCGGAAAGCCTGGGCATGTCCCGGGATAAGATGGTATATTCCAAGGAAATTCCCATGGACATGGTTTCCTATCAGGAGCTGAAGGAAAATACCCAGGTGGAAAAGAACACCGAGGTGGTGGTCTGGATCAGTATGGGTGAAGAAAAAGGCGTAGTCCCGGCAGTCATCGGACGGCAGCGGGAGGAAGCGGAAAAGCTGTTTGCGGACGCCGGATTTACCAATATCCGGATTGAAGAAAGTCAGGAGCCTGGCGTCTACAATTCTGTTTTGAAAATCAGCCAAAAGGAAGGGGACAATGTAATCCTGGACGAGGAGATCGTTCTTACCATCTGTGTCAACGAAGAAAGCGAATTGGGCGATACCGGCGAGCTGGTGGAGGTACCGGATGCTTCCGGAAAGACCCGCCAGGAGGCGGAAACTCTGTTTGCCGATGCCGGGCTGAAGGTCAACTGGATCGAGGAATACTCCGAGGAACCGGAGGGCATGATCCTGGGTCAGGAACCGGAAGCCGGATCGGAGGCGAACAAGGATTCCTATGTGACCATCCGTATCAGCAAGGGCGCGGAAAAGATCTACATGAAGAATGTTAAGCTGGAATCCGAAGCAAGCGCAAGGCAGATCATCGAAGGCCTGGGTCTGAAGGTGGGCAAGGTCACCGAAAGCTACAGCGATTCCGTGGCCGCCGGAAAGGTCATTTCCCAGAGTGTTGCCCAGGATGAAGAGGTGGCAAAGGGCACCGCCGTGGATCTGGTTATCAGTAAGGGAAAGGATCCGGCGAAGCAGACGCAGGCGGCACAGCAGCCGGCACAGACCGCGCCGCCAGAGACCGCGCCGCCGCAGACGGCGCCGCCGCAGACCGCGCCGCCGCAGACGGCGCCGCCAGAGACCGCGCCGCCGCAGACTGCGCCGCCAGAGACTGCGCCGCCGGAGACCGCGCCGCCGGAGACACAGCCTCCGGCCACGGACCCAGGAGTACCGGATATTAATTTCTAAATGACTGTTCAAGGCGGCGGGAAATTGTGGGTGAAAACCCGCGTCAAGCTTGCCTAAACAAAATAAGAGGAGGAATAAAATCATGAGAAAGAGTGTGAAAGTATTGGCAGTGGCATCCCTTTTGAGCATCTCCTGCGTATTTGCCGCCTACGCGGGCTGGGAGCAGGATGAAAAGGGCTATTATTATCAGAATGAAAGCGGCAGCTACGCCAGAGATCAGATCTTGAATATCGATGGCGTCAATTACGGCTTCAATGGAGAGGCTTACATGATGACCGGCTGGCAGCAGATAGGCGGCAATTGGTATTACTTTGCCCCGGAAAGCGGCGCTCAGCTGACCGGCTGGCAGCAGATTGACGGCACCTGGTATTACTTAAACCCGGGAGACGGCGCGATGAAGACTTCCTGGTTTAAGCAGGGCGCGAATCTGTATTATCTGGATCAAAACGGAGCCATGAAGACCGGTTATTTTGATGTAGACGGCCTCGCCTATCACGCGAATGACAGCGGTGTGATTTACCGCAATACCAGCACCGAGGATGGCAATGGCAATATTTTCGTCTACGATGACCTGGGCAGAATCAAGATTGCCAACAAGTCCACCCGGAACATCAGCAAAGGTGAAGACGGCGGGTCCGCCTTCCAGGATTTTTTGTCCCTGGAGTTCTTTGACGAGCGAAAGAACGAGTTGATCGCGCAGGCTGAGGAAGTGGTCAACAAAAAGATGGATGAGCTGTATGTGAAGTACAAAAAGAAAATGGTGGACGCCACCACAGCTAAAAAGGTCACGAGCAGGACGGCAGCCTGGGAGGTGTCCGCGACCCGCGCTCTGACGGAGCTTCAGGTGCCCCAGGAGGAGATCACCGCTTATCTCTATGCGGTTGAGCATAACCAATATCAGTCCTACGGCGATCTGAGTGATTATGGATATGATGAGATCGATGCCGACTACGAGTATGACGATGACGACGATGACTATGATGACTACTATGATGATGACTATGATGACTGAGACTATGTTGAAGAGGATGACGACTAAAGAAAAAACGTGAAACAAAAGGAAATGAAAAAAAAGCAGGAGGAAAAGGACATGGTGACAAGGGCAGAATTGAGAGCGCGGGCGAGAAAAGGTTTGAAAGGCTATTTTCTGTATGGAATTTTGGCTATGATTATCTTTGGCGTGCTGACGGGCTTTGTAAATGTAATCGTTTTTGTTATTTCGGGTTTTCTGGGACTGATTCCGATCATCGGAAAAATCGCGTCCGCGATCGAGATTATCGCCACGGCATTTTTTACCACCGTCATGGTGACCGGCTATAGCCGCTATGTGATTTTGAGCCAGAGAGCCCGTTCCAGCGCGGGGATTGGTGAGATCTTTTCCATGTTTCGCGGGGACCGCTATCGGTATGTGGCAGAAACCCAGTTTATGTGGTATTCGGTGATCGGCATGTGGTCGGCGTTATTTTGCATTCCTGGAATCATGAAGACCTATGAGTATTTCATGGTGCCCTTCTGGCTTTCGGAATATCCGGACTATGATGAGCGCGAATTGTTCAAGCGCAGCCGTCAGATCATGGATGGACATAAGATGGAAGCCTTTCTGCTGGATCTGTCCCATATCGGCTGGATCCTTTTGGGCTGCCTTCCCTGCTTTTTGGGGGTTCCGGTAGCATTGATGTATATGAATGCCAGCCGGACGGAATTGTATTTCCATTTGATGGACGAATATTTGAAGACTCCGGACGGAAGGGCGTTCGGCGCTTATTTAGGCGCTGCTCCTTTTGCAGCTCCGACATTCAGGCCGGAGACACCTGGCCAGATTCCCGCAGTCGCCGCGCCGGCTGCGCTGAGTGGGTCAACCGGACGCAAGGCTTATCTTGTGGGAACCCAGGGCGCTTTTGCCGGAGCCAATGTTCCGGTTGGCGTGGGAGAGGAAATTTTCATCGGCTCCGATGCCAGCCGCTGCAGTCTGGTGATCCAGGGCGCGGACGTGTCCCCGGTACATTTGAAGGTCACCTTCAATGGCAATGTTTTTGTGGTGACGGATTATTCCAGTGCCGGAACCAATAACCTGCAGGGCGGCAAGCTGCCAAAGAATCAGCCGACGGCGCTGCAGCCGGGCACCTATCTGCAGATCGGGGCAGGCGGGGATATTTTCTCTTTAGAGTGTAAATAACAGAGGCGCCGGGGTGATTTATACCCCGGCGTTCTTGCATAGGAAACGGTAAGGAGCAGATCATCTATGAAAAAATCAATGAGAGTCTGTCTGGCGGCCTCTGCGGCATTCCTGCTGGTATCCGGCACAGCCGGCTGCAGCAGCGCGCTGGGGGTTCTTTCGGAGAATCCGCAGGAAATTGCCCGGCAGGTACTCCAGGAGATTACAGGGAAAAAAGCGGAGACAAAGAAAACGAAGGACGCTGAGGACCGGGAGGCGGAGAGCAGCGGGAGCGGGCAAAACGCCGGGGAGGAAAACAGCCAATCGGCTTCCGGCGGGGAAGCCGCGGACCAGGGAAAAAACGAAGGGGAAAGCCCTGGCAGCCGGATCGTGACCGAAGAACAGTTTTTGAGGGAATATGCGGATCGGTGTCTGCAGCAGGAGCGGAGTCTGTATGATTATCATGAGAAAAATTATATGGTTTATCGGGATCCGGACGCCTGGAAGGCGCTGTGCTTCAATGACACAGGAATGCTGGAGGATATTGGCTATGATGGCATAATCTCCACGTCCATTTATGATTTTGATCAGGACGGCCACCAGGAGCTTTTGATTCTGCGGCTGGTTCAGAATCCACCAAAGGAAAGGGAGGACTTTATCCGGACAGACCTGGAGGCATCTATGTATGAGATCGAAGGGGAGCAGGTGGCCTTAGCTGACCGGAAGCTGTTGTATGAAGGCCTGAACATCGGAATGAATGAATTCCGGATGGAGGCCTTTGTCAAAAATACCACCTACGGAGTCCGCCTGTTCTGCGAGCTGGACGGCGAGGTGTTTATTGTGGCAGACGGCCATTTCTGGTATTTGCGGGCGCTCGAGTATGCGGACGGACGTTTCTGGGAGCTGTCAGATAAGAGCTTTTCCGAAAGTTCCTGGGAGCCGGAGGAAGTGCTCCATTATGTGGATGATGCGCGCGGTCTGGGGCTTGACGTGACCACCCTTTTGGATCTGAGCAGGGGCTGTCCCGGAATCGTGGAGCAGGACAGCCGGACGATCTGTCTGGCATCTGTGGAACGCCATGTGAATCTGACCTACGAGCAGTACGGCATCCATCGTTTTCAGCCAGGAGAGACCTTGGAGTATGGTTTTACGGAAATCCGCAACCGGGTGGAAGGGCAGGATGCCCTGCATTTGCCGGCCCCGGAGACACAGGAGCTGGCGCCTTTGTACGCGGGAAGGCCGGCGGTGGAAAACGGCGGCGATTATATTGTCCCGGAAAGCAGCAGCAGACTTCTGACGGATGACGAGATCGCCCGGATCCCCCAGGGACAGCTTCAGATGGCGATCAATGAGATCTATGCCAGAAACGGACGACGTTTTCAAAATCCGGAGATTCAAAGCTATTTTGACGGGAAGAGCTGGTATCAGGGAACTATTGACCCGAAGAATTTCAGCGAGGACCGCCTTTCCAAGATTGAGCGGGAAAATATTAAAAATCTGGTGAAGGCGTTGAACAGATGATGAATAAAAAACACGGGAAACCTTAAATTCTATAAGGGCTTCCCGTGTTTTTGCCTTTTTCGCTGTAGTCGGGGCAACAGGATTTGAACCTGCGACCTCTCGGCCCCCAGCCGAGCGCGCTACCAAGCTACGCCATACCCCGAAATTTTTTCCAGCTTGATTAGTATAGCACACTTTTTTCGATTTGAAAAGTGGTTTACAGCAGAATTTTAATTTGCTATCATAGGAGTTAAGAAAAAAGGATAATGACAGCAAAAAGGGAAGGACATCATGAAGGGAAGGACATCATGAAGGGAATTATCAGTTTTGATTATGACATGACGCTTTTGGATCATGAAAATTATAAGGTTCCGGACAGCGCCATGCAGGCTCTGGAGCGATTGAGGGACCATTACTATATTGTGCTGGCTACCGGGCGAGATCTGGATACCCGGTTCAGCGCGGGGATCCGGGAGATTATCAGGCCGGATGCCACGATCCAGCTGAACGGGACGAAGATCACCGTGGGGGACCGGTTGATCTATGAGCACTTTATGGATCGGCAGCTTTTAGAGCGGCTTCTTCATTTCGCGGAGGGAAGGCCCTTTGCGGTGGGGATTACCACGGGCATGGAGGATTATTTCATCAATCCGGAGTATGTGGTCCGGCATGATGAAACCCGCTGGGGAATTTCAGAACGAAATTTTCAGGATCCCTGGAGGCTTTTGCAGATGGGGGTTCGGACGATGACTTATATCGGCCATAAGGATCATGTGCCGGAGGTGGAGGCGGCATTTCCGCAGCTGAAGCTCCCGATGTTTGCCGGGATGCAGGGGGCGGACATCATTGAGCAGGAGGCATCCAAGGCGAAGGGACTTTTTCGGCTATGTGAGTATTATGGGATTCCTGTGGAACAGACAGTGGCATTCGGAGACAGCATGAATGATTATGAAATCATACAGGCGGCAGGAACCGGGGTTGCCATGGGAAATGCGGTGGAAACGTTAAAACAGGCAGCGGACTATGTGACGGATCCCATCGGGGAGGACGGCGTCTGGAATGCCTGTGTGAATTTAAAACTATTTTAAGTTGAGGGGGAGCTGTTATGGCATTAAGTTATGATCTGGTAATCATTGGGGCGGGCCCGGGGGGCTACACGGCTGCTTTGAAGGCAGCCGGCTTTGGCATGAGCGTGGCTGTGGTGGACAAGGACAAGCTTGGCGGCACCTGCATCAATAAGGGTTGTATCCCCACCAAGGCCCTCTTGTATGCATCCAATATCTTTTCCATGATGCAGCGCAGTGATCTGTTCGGCGTTTCCACAGATTTTATTGCCTTTGATTACGCGAAAATGCAGGATTATAAAAAACGTTCCGTGAGACGCTATCGCAAGGAAATCGAAAAAATGTTCGCGGAAAACGGCGTGGATTATATCAAGGGAACCGCGACCATCCGCCGGGAAAAGACCGTGGAGGTGGTTAATGAAGGCGGCAAGGAGTATTTGCGGGCAAAGCATATCATCATCGCCACGGGAGCGAAACCATTTATGCCTGATATTCCGGGACTGCGCCTGCCCGGCGTGGTCAACAGCGACCGTCTCCTGGCTTCCCAGACCTGGAATTTTGACCGGGTGGTGATCCTGGGAGGCGGTGTAATCGGCGTGGAATTCGCGACGATTTTCCAGGCTCTGTGCTCCAAAGTGATGATTTTGGAGAGAGGCCCCCACCTTCTGGGCCCTATGGATATGGAAGTGAGCACAGCGTTGGAAAATCAGCTCCGCAAAAAAGGCATTGTCATACACTGCAACATCGATCTGCAGGAGATTGTCAATGAGGATGGCCTGAACTGTATCGTGCGCATGGAGAACGGCGAGATAAGCAGGATCAAGGCCACCCAGGTAATCGTGGCCATCGGCCGGAAACCTTACACGGACCATCTGCTTGGCAGCGATGTGACTTTGAAGATGAATCATGGGCGGATCGCCGTGGACGCGGACTTTATGACCAGCGAGCCGGACATTTACGCCATCGGCGACGTGGCGGCAAAGACCCAGCTGGCCCATGTGGCCATGGCCCAGGGAACCTACGTGGTGGAAAAGATCGCAGGAAAAACCCACAGCATCCGGCTGGAGGCAGTGCCCAACGGCATGTTCGTGTCCCTGCCTATTGTTCCCAACTGTATTTACACCCATCCGGAGATTGCCACCGTGGGCATCACGGAGCAGGAGGCAAATCAGCTGGGCATGAAGGTGCGCTGCGGGGTCTGCACCATGGATGGAAACGGCAAGTCCATCATTTCCCGGGAGGAGGATGGCTTTATCCGCCTGATTTTTGAAGCCTATTCCAATACCATCGTGGGGGCGCAGATTGTTTGTCCCCGCGCCACGGATATGATCGGGGAGATGGCCACTGCCATCGCCAATGGCCTGACTGCGGAGCAGCTGTCCTGGGCAATGCGGGCGCACCCCACCTACAGTGAGGGAATTGCGGTGGCGATTGAGGACGCAATGAAAAAGGAGATTACGGAATGAATGAGATAAAGGAGCGAATCCGCCGCCTGAGGGAATTGATGGAGGAGCGCCGGATCGACGCGTATCTGGTGCCCACCTCCGATTACCACGAATCCGAATATGTGGGAGAACATTTTGCCTGCCGGGAATACATTACCGGATTTACCGGATCCGCCGGTACGGCATTGATTACCAAGGACTGGGCAGGCCTATGGACCGATGGCCGGTATTTTGTCCAGGCGGCCGCCCAGCTAAAGGACAGCGGCGTGACCCTGATGAAGATGGGCGTGCCGGGTGTGCCGACCCTGGAAGAGTTTATTGAAGAGGACATGCCGAGGTTCGGCACCTTGGGTTTTGACGGACGGGTGATCAGTGCCAGGCTTGGAGAGCAGCTGGCAGAGCAGCTGGAATACAAACAGGTATCATTTGCCTATACGGAAGCGCTGGTCGGGGAGATCTGGGAGAACCGCCCGCCGCTTCCCGCCAATCCCATCTGGATTTTGGAGGAGAAATATACGGGACAGTCCGCTTCGGAAAAGATTTCTGACCTTCGCCGGACCATGGAAAAGGTTCACGCCAGCGTGCATATCCTGACGACCCTGGATGACATTGCATGGCTTTTAAATATCCGCGGATCGGACATTCCCTGCAACCCGGTGGTATTGTCTTATCTGGTGGTGCTCAAGGAGCAGATCTATTTGTTTATCAATCCGAAGGTGGTTTCTGAGCAGGCAGGAGCGTATCTGGCAAGCCTTGGCATTACCATCCGTCCTTATCAGGAGATTTATACTTACGTCCAGATGCTGCACGGGGAGACGGTGCTTTTGGAGAAGGGGAAGGTCAATTATGCGATTCTCTGTTATCTGGATGATACCAACAAAATCATCGACCGGATGAATCCCACCGTGGTGAAGAAGGCCTGTAAAAATCCGGTGGAGATCGCCAATATGAAGGCGGCCCATATCAAGGACGGCGTCGCCATGGTGAAATTCCTCTGCTGGCTGCAAAAGAATGTGGGCAAGGCACCCATAGATGAGTGCAGCGCGGCGGAGTATCTGGACGGATTGCGGAAAGAGCAGGGAGCATTAGATTTGAGCTTTACCACTATCTCCGCTTACGGCGCCAATGCCGCCATGTGTCATTACCATGCGGAGCCGGAAACCTGTGCCAAATTGGAACCCAAGGGACTTTATCTGGTAGATTCCGGCGGTCAGTATCTGGAGGGAACCACGGATATTACACGGACCATCGCTCTGGGACCGGTGACGGAAAAGGAGCGGGAGCATTATACTTTGGTGCTGATGAGCATGCAGCGGCTGGGACATGTGAAGTTTATGAAGGGCTGCAGCGGACTGAGCCTGGATTATGTGACGCGGGAGATTTTCTGGAAGCGGGGCCTGGATTTCAATCATGGAACCGGCCATGGCGTGGGTTATCTGCTGAACGTCCACGAGCGGCCGACGGGGATCCGCTATAAGGTGGTGCCGGAGCGGATGGATTCTTATCCCTTTGAGCCGGGCATGGTCTGCTCCGATGAACCGGGGCTGTACATCGAGGGCAGTCACGGCATCCGCACGGAGAATCTGATTTTCTGCAAGGAAGCGGAGAAAACGGAATACGGACAGTTCTTGTGTTTTGAATATTTGACCTATGTGCCCATTGATACGGCGCCGCTGGAGCTTTCCCTGATGGAGGATCAGGATATTTGCTGGCTCAATGAGTATCATCAGCAGGTTTATGAGAAGCTTTCCCCCTATTTGGAGGGAGAGGAGGCACAGTGGCTGTATGAGGCTACGAGACCGGTAAATCGATAGGAATTCCTGCCGGCGCGGGTCTTCAAACTGTAAGATTTGTAAAGGTAAGGTCTATCAAAATGAGTGAGAAACGAAAAAAATCAAGTCTGTGTCCGGTATATGGCAAGTGCGGAGGCTGCCAGCATTTAGATATGTCCTATGAGGAGCAGCTAAAGAGAAAAACAGCCGGATTAAGGAAGCTGTTCGGCAAAAATATTCAAGTCCATCCGGTAATCGGTATGGAGAATCCCTTCCATTACCGGAACAAGGTCCATGCGGTATTTGGAT
This sequence comes from uncultured Lachnospiraceae bacterium, assembly GCA_964537765.1. Lineage (GTDB taxonomy): Bacteria > Bacillota > Clostridia > Lachnospirales > Lachnospiraceae > Brotaphodocola. Next base: position 882 of record CAZICB010000023.1, on the reverse strand, counting down.
ACCGGAAAGGAGAGGTGGTTTCCGGCGTTTATCAGGAGGGAACCCACAAGCTGGTTCCTGTAGAGCGCTGCATGATCGAGGATGAAAATGCAGATGAGATTATTGGCACCATCCGCGGCATGCTGAAATCCTTTAAAATACGCACCTATGACGAGGACACCGGATATGGCCTCCTGCGCCATGTGCTGGTCCGCCGGGGCTTCGCCACCGGAGAGATCATGGTGGTACTGGTGACGGCGTCGCCGGTCTTTCCCTCCCGCAATCATTTCGTCCGGGTACTCCTGGAAAAGCACCCGGAGATCACCACCATTGTCCAGAATATCAATGGACGTGGCACCAGCATGGTGCTGGGGAAACAGGAAAAGGTGCTGTACGGCAAGGGCTATATCGAGGACATCCTGTGCGGCTGCCGGTTCCGCATTTCCGCGCAGTCCTTCTACCAGGTGAATCCGGTACAGACGGAAAAACTATACGCCAAGGCCATCTCTCTGGCGGGCCTGACCGGCCAGGAGACCGTGCTGGACGCCTACTGCGGCATTGGCACCATCGGCATCATCGCCAGCGGCAGGACAAAGCAGGTTTTGGGCGTGGAATTAAACAGCGACGCGGTCGGCGATGCCATCCGCAACGCCAAGGTAAATCAGTGCAAGAACATCCGCTTCTACTGCGCAGATGCCACCGAGTTTATGATGCAGATGGCGGAGGACGGCGAGACCCTGGACGTGGTATTCATGGACCCACCCCGGAGCGGAAGCACCGAGGTCTTTATCCGGGCGGTGAACCAGGTGAAGGCAAAGAAGGTGGTCTATGTGTCCTGCGGACCCGATACCCTGGCGAGGGATCTGAAGGTGTTTGAGCGATTTGGGTACCAGACGAAAGAGG
>CAZICB010000022.1:0-29628 GCA_964537765.1 uncultured Lachnospiraceae bacterium | reverse complement strand
GAATGAGCAGGATCTGACCATCACAACTCTGGACGACGTGGTGTACATGGGCATGGCCTGAAGAGTGTCACTGGCACTCTTCAGGCACGCTGAGGCGAAAAACGACTGCTCCTTTATAGTAGGCAGCTACTTAAACCTGTACGAGCAGCAGTCCACTTTCTGTCCCAATATGCCCATCCGGGGGCTGATGTACTTCTCCAGCATTTACCAGGGGTATATTGCGGAGCACGGGATGAATCTCTATGGCACAAAGCTTTTGACGCTCCCTGTACCCCGGTATGTGGTATTTTACAATGGAACCGATCCCCGCCCGGAACGGGAGAAGCTGCGGCTTTCCAGCGCCTTTGAGACGGCAGGCGCCTGTCTTGAGGTGACGGCGACGGTACTTAATATCAATCATGGACACAACCAGGAAATCATGAAACAATGCAAAACCCTGGCGGACTATTCCGCCCTGATCGGCAAGATCCGGGAGTTTCAGCATGAGGGGAAATCCTTGCCGGAGGCGGTGGATGCCGCCTGCGTGTACTGCATTGAGCACGACATCCTGAAGGAATTCCTGTCCAAACACAGAAGCGAGGTGACAAAGGTGCTGCTGACAGAGTATGATGCGAAGAAACAGCGGAAGATGGATATGCGGGACGCCCGGGAGGAGGGGCGTTTGGAAGGACATGCTGAAGCGCAGGAGCAGCTTTTCCGCCTGATGAAGCTCATGCGGGATGCCGGAGAAGGCGACCAGATTCTCCGTCTGGCGGATGACCCGGAGTTTTTGGAGGAAATGCTGGCGAAATACATCCGCAAATAATCCAAATCATCAGGCGCTCAAAGGGCGATGCAAAGCACGATCATGCCGCACCGCCCTTGTTCATTTAAAATCACACATCCGCGCCAATATTCAGCAGAATTCCCGCGTAGGCCGGCAGCTCCACATGCACACAGCCGCCCTGAACCTGATAAAAGACATGCCCGGCGTCATAGCCGTCCGCGGTGGTCAGCATGATCCGCTGCAAGGTGGATCCGTCGGTGATGCCAAGCTCCCACACGGGAATTTCCGCATGCTGGGAGGCGGCATCATTATTGACCATGATCACGCAGCGGTTCTTTCCTCGCATGCGTCCATAGACAATCAGCTGCCGCCGCGCCAGCAATGGCTTGATGGAACCGCGCCGCAACGCCGGCAGCTTCTTGTGAAAGCCGATCATATAGCGATGGAACTCGATCAGCTCATAATCTTCCTTCCCCCAGGGATAGGTGCGGCGGTTATCCGGGTCGGTCCACCCGCATACCCCCGTCTCGTCGCCATAATAAAGGGTCGGGGCGCCCGGCCAGGTCATCTGGATCAGCACGGCCTCCCGGTACATGCCATAATTTACATCGGTATTTGCCATCTCCGGCCCCGCGGTCCCGATCCGCCCCACCTTCCGGTTCGTCCGGGTCAGGAAACGGCTGTGGTCATGATTGGAGAGCTGGTTCATAGAGGTCAGCATCGACGTGGTCTGCATCCGGCTCATATGATAAAGCATGGAGCGGAAAAAGCCGACGCCATCGCCAAAAAGACTGTCATTGTACTCATCACTGTGCTTCTCCATGCCGGTCAAAAACCAGGAGACCGGCTCCATGAAAGCATCGTAATTCATGATGGTATCCCATTCATCTCCCTGCAGCCAGCTGGCGGGGTCCCCGTAATGCTCCGCCAAAATCAAAGCTTCCGGATTCACCGCTTTGACATTTTTCCGGAAATCCTTCCAGAAACGGTGATTGAACTCATCCGTGTAGCCCAGATCCGCCGCCACATCCAGACGCCAGCCATCCACCTTATAGGGCGCAGACACCCATTTGCGGGCTATCCGCATCACATATTCGTATAGCTTGGGCGAATCCTCATAGTTCAGCTTCGGCAGGGTATCATGTCCCCACCAGCTGTCGTAGAATTTATTATCCGGCCATTTCCCCTTGGGCTCAAACCGGAAGAAGGTATGATAAGGGCTGTTTTTCGCCACATAGGCTCCCGGCTCATAGTCTCCCTGATTATAATAAATTTTTTCCCGGTCCAGCCACTTATTGAAGGAGCCGCAGTGATTAAAAACACCGTCCATAATCACTTTCATGCCCCGCCTGTGAACCTCCTCCATAAACCGGGCAAAAAAATGGTCGCTGGCCTGCAGATTTTCCAGGTCCGCGCTCCGGACCTGATACTTGGTGGCGTGCGCATTGGAACGGGCATTGTACTTCACCGGCTCCCCCTCGTCCCGTACAATCACTCCATAGTGGGGATCGATATGGTCATAATCCTGGGTATCATATTTATGATTGGAGGGCGACACGAAAAGAGGATTGAAATAGATCACTTCGATCCCCAGATACTGTAAATAATCCAATTTATTCCATACGCCCTGCAAATCGCCGCCGTAAAAGCATCCCACATCCATGGTAGATGGATTCTGATTCCATTCCTTCACACGATGTACCGGTCTGCCAATATAAACATATTCACAATCCTCAACCGTATTGGTCTCATCCCCGCAGCAGAAACGGTCCACAAAGATCTGGTACATCACCGCGCCCTTCGCCCATTCCGGCGTATGGAACCCCGGTGTGATCCGAAACGCATATTCCCGGGCGATTTCCGCAGTCGCGCCCAGCCGGTTAAAACAAACCGTTTCCTCACCTGTCACAACCTTAAAATAATAATACTGTGAAGTTGCCCCCGCAACCAGATAATACTCATAATAATCAAACAAATGATCGGAAATGGCCCTTGCCATCTCCATCTCAGCTCCGGTCGAAGCATCTACATAATAAACATGATCCGCATTATCCCGGGCAGTTCGAAACCGCAGACACATCCAATCTCCCAGATCCGGCTCCTCCGGAATCCGGTAATCCCTCGTCTCATCCGCGAACAGTGCCCGCTCATTTAATGTTTTTATCTGTCCTTCCATGACAATAATGTCCTTCCTGTATGCATCGCTTCTATTTTATCTGATTATCGGGAAAGATACAACCAGAAATCTATGGTTTTTTTGATTTACTATGAAAGCCCAGTCGCAAAGCAAGGGCACACGGGCTGCTTGCAGACCAGTGTGGCCTTGCTTTAGCGACGCTAACCCGTATGAGCAAAACAGACACGGGAGCAAAGCGACCGGGTCGATTTGCGAATACGGGTAGGATGGCGGGAGCGCGACAGCGCGGAGCCATCCGTGGGGCTTTCATGTCTGGTGATGTCTGCTTCAGCAGACATGTCCGTTTAGAAAGTGAAAGAGCCAGCGGGGTAGCTGGCTCTTTCAGGAGAAGGTATTTCGTTTCTTATGGGGTGTAGCAAAAACTATATAATGTATTGGGGGGTTACGCCAATTATAATAGCATAGGTTCCAAAATAAGTGTGCACAAACTTGCACAATTTTCAAAAAATTTTTTGTGTATTTTTACCTTATCATCCCTGTGTGAACAGCGCTTCAAACTCCTCCTGGCCGATCTTTTCCTTCTCAATCAGCAGCTCGCAGCAGGACTCCAGCACATAACGATGAGCCAGAATAATGTCCTTGGCCTTCTGGTAACACTCATCAATAATGCGTTTTACCTCCGCGTCGATGGCGCTTGCCACGCTCTCGCCGTAGCTGCGGGTGTGTGCCAGATCACGGCCGATGAAAACCTCATCCTCATCGCTGCCGTAGTCGATCATGCCTACCCTTTCTGACATGCCATAGCGGGTCACCATGGCACGGGCAATTTTGCTGGCTTGCTTGATGTCCTGGGAAGCGCCGGTGGTCACATCTTCAAAAATGATCTCCTCCGCAATCCGACCGCCTAAGGATACCATAATATCCTGCATCATCCGGCCTTTTGTATTGAACATTTCATCCTCCCCCGGAAGCGGCATGGTATATCCGGCCGCGCCGACTCCCGTGGGAATGATGGATACGGTATGCACCGGTCCCACATCCGGCAGCACATGAAACAGGATCGCATGTCCGGCCTCGTGGTAAGCGGTGATCTTTTTCTCTTTTTCTGAGATGATCCGGCTTTTCTTTTCCGCGCCGATACCCACCTTCACAAAGGAACGGTCAATATCCGACTGACGGATATAGGAACGGTTTTCCTTCGCGGCCAGAATCGCCGCCTCATTCATCAGGTTTTCCAGGTCCGCCCCAGTAAAGCCGGAGGTGGTCCGCGCCACCCGGGCGAGATCCACGTCCTCGGACAGCGGCTTTTTTCTGGAATGAACCTTCAAAATCTCCTCGCGGCCCTTCACATCCGGCCGTCCCACAGCTACCTTCCGGTCAAAACGGCCGGGACGCAGGATCGCCGGATCCAGAATATCCACACGGTTGGTGGCCGCCATCACGATGATGCCTTCATTGACACCGAAGCCATCCATCTCCACCAGAAGCTGGTTTAAGGTCTGCTCGCGTTCATCATGGCCGCCGCCCATGCCGGTACCCCGGCGTCTGGCCACGGCATCGATCTCATCGATAAACACAATACAGGGCGCGCTGCGCTTGGCGTCCTCAAACAGGTCGCGGACGCGGGACGCGCCCACGCCCACGAACATCTCCACGAAATCCGAACCGGAAATGCTGAAAAACGGCACTCCCGCCTCTCCGGCCACTGCCTTTGCCAGCAGGGTTTTTCCGGTGCCGGGAGGGCCGACCAGGATCACACCCTTAGGAATCCGGGCCCCCACCGCCGTATATTTTTTCGGATTCCGGAGAAAATCCACCATCTCCTCCAGATCCTCTTTTTCCTCCTGAAGGCCTGCCACGCTTTCAAAGGTCACGCCGCTGGAACGGGTCACACGGGCGCGGCTCTTGCCAAAGTTCATCATCCTGGCATTGGCGCCGCCCTGACCTCCGGCGCGCATATTCATCGCAAAGATCACCGCCAGCACCATGCCCACCGACAATATGATCGGGAAAATCACATTCATCCAGTAATTGTTCTGCGGCACATTGTTCATGCAATAATCCAGCCCCTTCTCATCCAGAAGCTGTTTCGCCTCCTGCACATCCGCCACATAGGTGACATATTCCTCGCCGTCTATGCGTAGCCACACGGCTCCGGTCGGCGGCTGCTGGTTCTGCTCGATCACAATTTGTTCAAGCCCGGGGCTATCCAGCGCCTCCTGAAACTGCTGGTTCGTCAGCTGCTCACGATTGCTTCTGGGCACCAGCCAGAGGATCACTGCCAGCAAAAACATCAGCACCAGCAGCCCTGTATTTCGTATTGCCTGTTGTCTCACAAATGCTGCCTCCTTACTGTTCCACTTCTACGACGCCGATATACGGGAGGTTGCGGTATTTCTGCGCATAATCCAGACCATATCCCACCACAAACTCATCCGGAATGGTAAAGCATGTATAATCCACCGTCACCTGCTTTTTCACACGGCGTTCCGGTTTATCCAAAAGGGTACAAAGATGGATGCTCCTGGGTCCTCTCTGCTTCAATACCTCGATCAGGTAAGCCAGGGTCCGGCCGGAATCGATAATATCCTCCACGATCAGAACCTCCTTATCCTGAATGGATTCATCCAGGTCCTTGACAATGCGGACTACGCCGCTGGATTTGGTATCGTCGCCGTAGCTGGATACAGACATAAAATCCAGGCTGACCGGAATCGTCAGCCGCTTCGCCAGCTCGCAGGTGAAAAATACGCCGCCCTTTAACACACAAATCAGGTGTATCTCTTTCCCCGCATAATCCCTGCTGATATCACCGGCGACCTCGCTGATACGCTTGTTAACCGCTTCCTCCGTCAATAAGACCCGAATCTTATCTGCCATCTTCTTCTCCTCCGTTCCATTCAACCTGCAATATGGTCTGCGTCTCTTCTGAAATCTTATAATATTCGCTGATCCGGTGTCCGACAATCCAAAGCACGTGGCTTCCCTCCGCAAGCAGCGGAATCCGCTCCCGCTCCTCCCTGGAGATTTTCTCATCGATCATAAAACGGTTCAGCATCTTGCGGCCACCGCCCTTTATGGTCAGAAAGTCCCCCTCCTGGCCGGTTCGAACCGATAGCGCACCTTTGATTTTATCATAATCAAACCATTTCGTATACTGTTTTTTGGGAATTTCTTGCTGTTTTCTGCGGGAAAATACCTGAATTTTCAGGTTTCCCTCCACTTTTTCCCCTGCTTCGGGAGCCGGGAGCTGCAAATACTCACACCGGATCCAGCCCGCCTCCTTTGCAGGATTTTCCCCGCTTTCCACCACCAGCCGGCCATAATCCCTGCGGGCGCATATGCCTCCCGGCAGATCACACCGGCTTCCGCTGGGCTTTCTGGCCAGCTGCCCGATCATCTCCACATGCTTCGCGCTCAGATCCTTCTTTCCCGGCGCAGTGCGCTCCAGCAGCATCCGCACCAGATAGGAGCCGATGACCGGATCCGCCCCGGCAAAAGCCTCCACCTCAATGCCTGCCCGCCGCCTGCCGTCCGCCTCCTCATAAAATCCGGCCTGTTCAAAAATCTGTGCCGCCTGACGTTCCAGATACTTGTCCGTCTGGGCAAACAGCCGACCGGCACGCAGAATATTTTCCACAGCTCCCCCGTGGATGTGCTCCGTCATATAGGGCAAAAGCTCTCTGCGGATCCGGTTCCGGGTATATTCCACGGAGGCGTTGGTGGAATCCTCACACCAGGCCATCCCATGGCTCTTAAGAAAGCCGCGGATCTCCTCCCGGCCCACACACAGCAGCGGGCGGATCCGCCTGCCCTGGACCGGCGAAATCCCGGCAAGACCCTTCAGCCCGCTTCCCCGCAGCAAATGATACAAAATCGTTTCCGCATTATCGTCTTTATGATGGGCGGTGGCGATCTTTACCGGGCTGCCCTTTGGCTGCTCCCTCTCCCAGTCTTTGGCGCAGGCCTCCAGAGCTTCATACCGCAAAAGCCGGCCGGCCTCCTCGATGGACAGACCCTGATTTCCGGCATACCCGGCCACATCCCGGCGCACGGCAAAAAGCGGCACGCCCAGCCTGCCGCACAGTTCCTTTACAAACGCTTCGTCCCGGTCCGCCTCCGCTCCCCGCAGCCCATGATGGACATGCATGGCCCGCAGAGAAAGCGGCTGCTCTTTTCCCAATATATAGAGCACCAACAGAAGGCACACCGAATCCGCCCCGCCTGACACGGCTGCCAGCACCCGGTCCCCCGGCTTTAGCAGCTCATTCTCCTCGATATTGATTTGTACTTTTTTTAGCAGATCCATGCCGTAAAATATCCTTCCCAAACTGCCTGTTATCCTTACTATACAGGCATTCCCCGCAGGATGCAAGGGGTTTTCCAGATTCCTGCCGCCAGAACCGTCATATCATCCCGGACAGGCTTTTCCCGACAGGCGAAATGCAAAATACCGTCCGCCAGATCCTGAACGTTTTTCTTTTCCTGCCCCTCCAGATATTCCGCCAGGGCGGCAGCCTTATCCTCTCCCGGACAGGCGTCCAAAACGCCATCCGTCACCATGATAATCCGGTCGCCATCCCACAGCTTCCGGGACAGCAAAAGAGGCTCCACCGGACTTAAAACGCCTGCCGGCACCTCGCCGGCCTCCAACCGCTCCACCCCTTCCCGGCCCAGAATAAAGGTGGTCTCCGCACCCAGCTTCATGGCCTCCAGCACGCCTGTGTGCAGGTCCACACAGCACAGATCCAGGGTCGCGGGATGAGGCTCCGCCCCGGACAGCAGCAAAATGGTATTGACCATTTTTAATGCCGCCCGCGCCGAAAATCCCGTCTCCAGAAGCTGCTGAACCAGCTCCACCACCCGGCGGCTTTCCCGCTGGGCCTGCTCCCCGGAGCCCATGCCGTCCGACAGGCTGAACATCACCTGCCCCGGCGTATTGGCCGAATAGCTATAGCTGTCCCCGGATACCGTTCCATTTTCCCCGGCAAGCCGGGCCACTCCGTACAGCATTCGATAAGCGCCGCATTCGGTAAAACGGATGGTTGCCGTCTGCCGTGTCACCAGCGCCCGGGTATCCCTGGGCGCATACCAGCCGTTTCCTCCCAGAACATGTCCCAGGATCCCCGCCGCCTCCCGGGCCGTCATGCATTTCCCGTTGGTGGTATGTACGGTCAGATAGGCTTCCCGCTGCCGGTTTTCATATTGCAGAAGCAAAAGCTTGTCCACCGCCACCTGATGGAGGCGAAAGGCCCGACGGACCGCCTCCTCCTTCGCCGCGGTAATATCCCGCGCCTCCTGCATCTGGCGGGAAAATTCCTCCAGAATTACCGCCAGCTCCCGAAACTGCACCATCACCGTATCCCGGCTCTCCAAAAAGCGGTTTTTCCACTCCAGATTCATGGTCGCCCGGCCCAGATGGCGGTTTAGCTGAGCGACATATTCCTCCCGCTTCCGGCAGGTTTCCATAAAAAACCGGGGCATATCCTCATAGGCGATCTGCCCCTTCTGTTCAAAGGCCCGCAGCAGATAATACAGATAATAGCTGTCCTGCTTTTCACTGTCGCGGTACAGATTACATTTGCTGCAGCCGCCGCACACCATCGCCGCCGACATCTGCATGGCCGCCAGGGCATCCTCCCTGGTCAGCCCGCGGCTTCCCTCCATCTCATCCTGGCAGGACTTTGCCAGCAATCCCAGAGACTGGGCCATATCACTCAGGCGCTTTGCCGCATATACATTCACATCCGCCATATCCCGGCGTTTGATCCGTCTCCACACAAAAATCCCCTCCTAAGCCACATTATATGCGGCAGGAAGGGATTCTATGACTTCTCCTTATTTTTTCGTGTTCGGCTTCAGGAGGATCTCATCGGGCTTTACCAGCCCCAGCTTCTGCTTCGCCACCTCTTCGATATACTGCTTTGTCTGCACGTAGACCCGGTATTCCTCCAGCTCGTTGGAACGCTTTTTCTCACGCTGCACCTGCTCCATCAGGCTTTCCTCCTTCACCTGATATTCCAGATCCTTCTTCCGCATGGAATCGCTCTTAACATTTACTACAACGCCCAGACAGAACACCACCAAGGTGATGCCTATGATCGCCAGACGGTTGCTCCAACGACCCTTTGGCTTCCTGCGGGTCCTTCCCGGCACGGTATTTTTTTGACTCATCGATTTACTCACCAGCTTCTTTTTTTTGCTTCCTGCATTTACCTGTTTTTATTCTAAAACATCTGCCGGCCTTTTTCAATAGTTTTAAAAAAAATGAACTGCAAATCCGGTCGTAGGCCACCATGGTCAAAAATACAGCGCCGATCACATAAAACCGCAGGCCCCCGTCATTCTCCCGGTACAGCAAATAAAAAACCGCAAATCCGGCAAAAATCCAGTAAAACAGATCCTCCAGGCCTACCAGAAGCCAGCTGTGGCGCAGCATCAGCCGCAGCAGACGGAGCACGTCGTACAATGCCATCAGCCCTGCACCGGCCGCCATGCCAAGAAGCAGCAGACGGGCTTCCATCTGTATATTCGGACTCATGTGCCACCATCCTTTATTTGAACAGCCGGGTAAAAAGCGACTGTCCCTCCTTGCGGTAGCCTTCGTTGGAGCTGTAGGCAAGACTGTCAATGCTTCCGCACACGTCCACTTCCCCCTTCTCCACCGTCAGCCGACTGACCCGCAGCTCCTTGCCCTTCAGGGTCAAAAGCCCCAAATCCGTATCCATCACCACCTGCTTATCGTCAAAGGAGACCACCTCCCGCACCCCGGTCAGATTAGCCACGGAACGGTTCTGCATCAGGCAGCCGTGCGGACGGTTTCCCATCTTTTCTTCCACGCAAAAGACCTCCCCGCTATAGGAACCATCATGGTCCAATATATGGGGAGGCCCTGTCTTTTATGCTTACAAATACCGATACAATTCCTTTGCATCGTCCTTGCGGACGGTTTCCTGTACGTCCAGCACCTCTACCTTTACCGAGCTGGTGCCGAACTGGATCTCAATAATATCCCCCGCCTTTACATTCACGGACGCCTTCGCCGGCTTATCATTGACCAGCACGCGTCCTGCATCGCAGGCTTCATTTGCCACGGTCCTGCGCTTAATCAGGCGGGATACCTTTAAATATTTGTCTAATCTCATAAACCTATGCGTTTACCATGTCCTTTAAGGCTTTGCCCGCTTTGAACTTGGGAGTCTTGCATGCTGCGATCGGCATGGACTCTCCGGTCTTCGGATTTCTGCCCTCTCTGGCTGCACGCTCGGATACCTCGAAAGTACCGAAGCCTACCAGCTGAACCTTCTCACCTTTCTTTAATTCATCACAAACTACATCAGTAAATGCCTTTACTGCCGCTTCCGCATCCTTTTTTGTCAGACCTGCACGCTCAGCTACCGCTGCAACTAATTCTGTCTTGTTCATTATCATTTCCTCCTAGAATGGTTATACTTGGTGTTAACGATTAATCATACTCTACTTTTTATAGCTGTTTTACTAAGCTTTGTCAAGGTTTTTTGGCGTTTTCATCGGTTTTATATCCTCATCCTCTGAGGTTTCCCTGCCAATCAGCACCAGAACTGTTCTGGATGGCACCATAATGTGTTTTTGGCCCTTGGAAAGAGGCTCTTTTCCCGGCAGGAAATAGCCGTTATTTTCCTGACTTCCGGTGTCAAAAGCCACATGCCATTTCAGGTCCTTCGGAAGATTGGGCAACGCGAATTCATGGGGCTCCCAATGCAGGTTGTAGGCGACATAAAAATAGTCGTCCTCCGTGCCGTCTGCACGCTTCCCGTAAGCGCCGCTATACATAATCCCCATCTGCCGCCGGAAGCTGTCAAATTCCGGGCACCAGGCATTGACACCATGATAGGATACGTCCGGCATCCCGCAGGATTTGTAATCCATCAGCTTGGGCTCCTGGCTTCCGTGGAATACCGGATGAGCCTTGCGGAAGGCAATCACGTATTTGACAAAATCCAGCAGCTCCTGATTGGTCTTGATCTGGCGCCAGTTCAGCCAGGAAATCTCGTTATCCTGACAGTAAGCATTGTTGTTGCCGTTCTGGGTGTTGCCAAACTCATCCCCGGCCAAAAGAAGCGGCGTGCCCTGACTTAAAAAGACCATCAAAATGGCATTTCGCTGCTGCTGCCGGCGCAAAGCGGCAATTTTCTTTTTGCGGGTCGGTCCTTCCACGCCGCAGTTCCAGGAGTAATTGTACTCACTTCCGTCCTGATTGTTCTCTCCGTTGGCCTCATTGTGCTTCTGGTCGTAGGTCACCAGGTCCGCCAGGGTAAAGCCATTGGTCCCGGCTATGTAATTGAGCACGCCGTATCCGGCCGGATTGCGGCGGCTGCGGTACACCAGGGCATTCATCTGCCCCTCGTCCCCCTTCAGCGCCCGGCGCATGTCCATCATAAAACCGTCATTATGCTCTCCCAGGATTCTTCTGCCTCCCGGTATGGCCAGAGACTCGTCCCAGCTTACCGCCCACAGCTTGGTGTCTGCCAGATACGGATCCCGGGCCAGAAGCCATGCCGGAGCCTGCCCAGTCAGATGCACGCCGTCCACATGATATTCCCGCACCCAATAGCGCACGGTCTCCACCACATAGTCCTCCGGCTCCTTGCCGTCAAAATACAACTCAATGACAAGCTCAAGCCCCGCCTTATGAAGCGCCTTCACCAGCTTTTTGAATTCCAGCCGGGGATCCTTCCCCTTGCCGGCATAGGATGCCTTGGGCGCCCGGGCATAGGAGGGCGCGTACCCCCAGTAATTGAGTCTGCCGGTTGGTTCCTCCTCGCCGTAGGGACTGCCCTGTACATGCTCCGGCACAATCACCTCCGCAAACTCCGCCACCGGAAGCAGCTCCAGCGTGGTAACGCCCAATTCCTGAAAATACGGGATTTTTTCCACAATCCCCTGATAGGTTCCCTTGCCCTTGACGCCGGAAGAGGCATGCTTGGTGAAGCCCCGCACATGCAGCCGATATACCACACTGTCCTCATAAGGAATCCGCAGCGGGCGGTCTCCCTCCCAATCAAAATCATCCTCCTTCACCGGGGTTCGCAGGATCTGCTTTGCCGCTTCGATCCTGCCCCATTCTTCCCTGCCGGTAAATCCTCTTCCGCAGGGATCGGCAAACGGCTTCCCGTCTGCCTCAAATCTATATTCATATCGATCCAAATCCTTGCCTAGGACGGTCATCTCCCAGACGTTTCCCATGCGTCCTTCCTCCGGAAATGGAATCCGGATCGGTTCCTCCTGGTCTTGATTTTTCTTTGAAAGGTACAAAAGCAGGCTGCACGTCTCGGCTGCGGCCGCTACCGCCACATGGATCCCGCCTTCTACGTGCGTAAGCCCCAATGGAAAAGCTCTTTTATCACTGCTGTCAATCCTGTACTGCCTCATCTCTTACCCGCCTCTCTAATCTGTGCCTTATTCTGTTTTTCTATACCTTATTTTTTATTCCATGTCCAAAATGTCCAACTCCACCGGGCAGTGATCCGATCCCATCACATCCGTATGGATGGAGGCGCCTGCCAGCCGGTCCTTCAGCGCTTCGGATACGCAAAAATAGTCAATACGCCATCCCGCGTTCTTCTCCCGCGCCCGGAAACGGTAGGACCACCAGGAATAAATCCCCTCCTGGTCCGGATAAAAATACCGGAAGGTATCGATAAAGCCCGCCGCCAAAAGCTCCGTAAATTTCCCCCGCTCCTCATCGGTAAATCCGGCATTCATCCGGTTTGTTTTTGGATTCTTCAAATCAATTTCCTTGTGAGCCACATTCAGATCCCCGCAGAAAATCACCGGCTTCTTTTTTTCCAGCTCCTTTAAATAAGTCCGCCAGGCGTCCTCCCAGGTCATCCGGTAGGGCAGCCGCACGAGCTCATTCTGGGAATTGGGCGTATAGCAGGTGATCACATAATACTCCGGAAATTCGGCGGTAATCACCCGGCCTTCCTTATCATGCTCCGGGATCCCGATACCGTAGGTCACCGCCAGCGGCTCCTCCTTCGTAAACATGGCGGTGCCGGAATAGCCCTTTTTCTCCGCATAATTCCAATACTGGCGATACCCCGGCAGCTCCAGCTCAATCTGCCCTGCCTGAAGCTTGGTTTCCTGCAGGCAGAAAATATCCGCGTCCATTTGCTTAAAAATATCCAAAAAGCCCTTGCCCATAATCGCCCGCAGTCCGTTCACATTCCAGGAAATCAGCTTACTCATATAATTTTCCCTCGTAAACGCCATCTGCGATCAGCTTGCGGATGGAAGCCACCACCGCTTCCTTATCCTCCTTGTAGGTGACGCCGAACCATTTGTCCCGGGTCTCTAATACCTGCACCCGCGCCTTTTTGCTCTTTACCAGCTCGCCGATAATATTGGGGAGCAGATACTCCGCTTTTAAATCCCCCTCGGCAATCTGGTCCAGGAATTTGGGGAAGCCCTTTTCCAGCTCATCCAGGAATCTGGGCGGCAGTCCCCACATATTCATGGATACCGGCTGATCCGGGGTCAGGCTCACCGGATTGCCCTTTTCGTCCTTTGCGTGCAAAACGCCGTCCACCATCTGGATGCCGAAGGTCTCCCGCACATCCTTCAGAGTGCCGTCTGCATGCACGTGGCAGGCGCCGCGGGTGACTGTGCCATTCTCGCTCAGGGTGTTGGCGAGAATAAAGCCGCCCATGCACATATCATATACCTCCGATTCCGTATCCATCTGGCTGACCATGTAATCATGGATCAGGCGGAAGCCCTCTTTGCCGTAATAATCATCGGCATTGATCACCAAGAATGGTTCCTGCACCAGCCCCTTCACCATCAGCACGGCCTGGCCGGTTCCCCAGGGCTTGGTGCGCCCGGCCGGCACAGCATAGCCCTCCGGAAGCTTATCCACCTCCTGGAACGCATATTCCACCTTTGCCACCTTCTCGATCCGGTTGCCGATAATCTCCTTAAAATCCTTTTCCAAATCCTTGCGGATAATAAATATCACTTTATTAAAGCCGGCCTCCAACGCATCATGGATGGAATAATCCATGATAATCTCGCCCCCAGGCCCTACCGGCTCCAGCTGCTTAATGCCGCCGCCGAAACGGCTGCCAATGCCTGCCGCCATAATCACCAATGTCGTATCTCTCATATGCTTTCGCCCTCTTTCTATTATTATTTTCACCACACATCTAACTCCAATATATCATACAATCTTTTAAAATAAAAGCGAAACGCAAAAGAAAGACCAGCCAAAAACAGGAGCCGGCCTTTCTTTTGCATTTTTATTCGATTTATTTGATTTGCTTTATTCGATTTTTCCCGGATTCGGGAAATAGCGAAACAGCACCTTCGCGATGATCTTTTCCCGCTTTACGTAGGTATTTTCCCACCGCCGGGCATCCGCGGAATAATTCCGGTTATCCCCCAGCATCAGATAACAATCCTCCGGCACCTCAAAATGCATCGGCGCCTCCGGCACCATGGGCTCCCGGATATAGTCCTCCTGTAAAGGTTCCTGGGAACCGTTTAAATAAAGCTGACCGTCCACAATGTCCACCGTGTCTCCCGGCATGCCGATGATCCGCTTTACATAGTAGATCTTTTCATTGTCCGGGAAACGGAAAATCACCACATCTCCCCGCTGCGGATCCCCGAACCGATAGGAAAGCCGCGAGCCGATCACCCGGTCACCGGTCATGATGGTATTTTCCATGGAGGCGCTGGGCACCTTACTGTTCGCAATGATGCAGGTGTTCAGCACAAGGGCGATCAGCGCCGCGGAGACGATGATCTTCACCCACTCCCAAAGCTCCTGCTTCCAGCCGGACTTCTCCTGTTTGGGCACCTGCCAGCCGCCCTCATTGTAGGGAGCGGGCTCTTTTTCCTGATTCTTATCCATTCTGTCATCCCTTATCGTCTGAACCGGAAGCCTAACGGTTCCGGTATTTGTTCAGCAGCTTATTGATCCGATTGGTCGGATTCAGCAGCTCGCTCAACGAAGCATCATGATTCAGATTGTCAATGATCAATGCAATATATTTGCTCATATCCACGTCGATGTAGTACGGTCTGGAAAGCAGCCCCGGAGTCTGATATACCAGATTGGTGGTCAAAATCCGGTCAATGAGACCGTTCTCATAATATTCATCAAATTTCGCCAGCCCGTTGGTGAACAGACCAAAGGTGGCGCAGATGAAGACCTTTCTCGCCTTTCTGCGCTTCAACTCCTTTGCCACATCCAGCATGCTCTCGCCGGAGGAGATCATGTCGTCCACGATCAACACATCCTTGCCCTCCACGCTGCTGCCCAGAAACTCATGCGCTACGATCGGATTCCGTCCGTTTACAATCTTCGTATAGTCGCGGCGCTTGTAAAACATACCCATATCCAGGCCAAGCACATTGGCAAAGTAAACGGCGCGTCCCATGCCGCCCTCATCCGGACTGATCACCATCATGTGATTCGCGTCGATCTGCAGCTCGGCCTCTGCCTTCAAAAGGTATTTGATAAACTGATAGGTACACTGAACCGTCTCAAAGCCCTTCAGCGGGATCGCATTCTGCACCCGGGAATCGTGAGCATCAAAGGTAATGATATTCTCTACGCCCATGTCGGTCAGCTCCTGCAAGGCCAGCGCACAGTCCAGGGACTCTCTGCCGGAGCGCTTATGCTGGCGGCTTTCATACAGAAACGGCATGATCACATTGATCCGGCGCGCCTTGCCTGCCGCCGCGGCGATCACACGCTTCAAATCCTGGAAATGATCATCCGGCGACATATGGTTGGTCATGCCGCACAGGGAATAGGTCAGATTGTAGTTGCAAACATCGACCATGAAATACAGATCGTCGCCGCGGACAGACTCTTCGATGGTTCCCTTTCCTTCACCGGACCCGAAACGCGGGGTCTTCGCATCCACAATATAGGAATCCCTCTGATACCCGGCAAACGCGATGGTGGATTTGTGCTCGCTCTCCCGCTCTTTTCTCCACTCCACCAGCCAATTATTCACTTTCGCGCCCAGGTCAGCGCAGCTCTTTAAGGGAATCAGCCCCAGCGGTCCTACCGGGATCGTCTCGATGGTCTTCTCTTCGTAAATCATGGTCATCCTCCAAATATTCCTTTGTTATAACGGTTCACAATAAACGGCTATGCTAAGTTTCATAGTAAACGGCTATGCTAAGCTCGGCCGCGCCCTGATGGGCTTGGCTTCGCTAAGTTTCATAGTAACATTGACACGATTCTTTTATAACACCCGGTTTCTTTTTCGTCAAGCGGAACCCTTGATTTTCATGCGAATATCCGCTCCATACAGCGGAATCGTGGTGTAATGGCTCATCAATCTGGAGGTTACCCGGTCCGAGTAGGTATCCCGCAGCATGCCCATGGAAAGGTTGGTGGAAATGATGGTTCCCTTTCCCCGGCTGATCCGCTCATTGACACAGTAAAATAGCTGAGAAGACACGAACGTATTGTTCACCTCCGTGCCCAGATCATCGATCACCAGCATGTCGCAGTCCAGAATATGGCGGTAGTTTTCCTCCACATTCTCCTCCACATCCCGGCTGAACTTGTAGCGGGACAGCAACTCGAACAGGTCCTGGGAGGAAAGGCAGATCACGGAAAAATACCGATCAATCAGCCGTTTGGCGATGCAGTTGGTCAAAAAGGTCTTCCCCACCCCGGTACTCCCGGTAAAAAGAAGGTTTTTCCCCTGCTCAGGAAAGCCCTCCGCAAAGTTCTGGCAGCGGGCCACCACCCGCTTCATATAATCATACTCCGTCATCCCCAGCCCCGGCACCAGCCGTTCCCGGTCATAGTATGCGTAGGAAAGAAGCTGGAAATTCTCCCGGCTTAAAATCTCCCGCACATTGGATTGGGCATATAAAATCCGGATCCGGGCCTGTTCAAAACAGTGGCAGCGCTTCCCGCCCGCATAGCCCGTGTCCTTACAGTCCGGACAGCGGTAGTGCATCTCCATATAATCCGCGGGAAAGCCCGCCGCCAAAAGCAGGGTCTGCTTCTGCTCCCGCAAATCCGCCAGTTCCTCCTTAAGACGCCCGTGGGCGGTCTCGTCGCCGTTTAAAGCCTGGCGGGCCCGTGCCGCAGCCCGGGCACTCAGCTCCTGATCCAGCTGGCGGATCCTCGGCTCCCGCTCATAGACACGGGCGATCCGCTCCTCCCGCTCATGGCGGTTTTTTACCTGCTGCTGCTCATACTCCCGCATCACTGCATTGTACTGGGAATTACTCAGTGCCATCCTTTCTCTCCTCCTGCTTGCCGATCCAGCTCTTCACATCCTCCAGCATCATGGAATCATAATCCGTATCCCGCTGCTCAAAATTGTGAAACTGATTTGTCTTGGCCTTGGGCGCGGGCCGTTTGCTTTTGCGCTTCTCATCCAGATTTCCCACATCGGAAAGGGTCCGCACTCCGGCCTTCTTCCACTCCGACAGGATCTTGTCCGCATAACGGAAGCTGGGAGAATGGGTCGCCTCCAGAGTCCGGCTGCAAGCCTCCAGCACCAGCTCCGTGGTAAAACCATACTGCTCAAACCAGCGGTTCATCATGTCCAGCTCTGAGGAGCCGGGCCTGCGGTCCGTCAGGCCAAAGGCCTTCATCACCGCGAAGGAATCCTTCCGGAAGCCGCTGGTATAGGTCTTTGCCTCCTCCACCGTGCGGATCCCCTTTTCATGCCAGTTAAGCCCCACGGTTTCTATGTAACGAATGCTGGTGTGTCCGCCCTGGACGCAATACTCCACCAGATACTCCAAAAGTTCCGCAGACAGCTGCAGTCCGTCATACAAATAGGCGAAGACTTCGCACTCCCGGGGTGTAAAAACCTTATTCATGTACTTCTGCGCGATATACAAAAGCTGGCTGAAATCCTCATTTCCCGCCAGACGGTTCACCTGCTCCTGGCTGTATAAGGGACGCCGGGAGCCGGAGGCCTGCCCGGCCGCCGCCGTCTCTTTTTCATCAGAATGCAGCAAGACGCGCCGGTGACGCGTCTCATCGCATTTGGCCTTCGCCGGGTCCTCCTCCACAGAAAGCGCGCCCACGCGCTCCCAGTAGGCAATAGCCCGGCGCACATCCGCCTCCGTGTGGCGCAGCGCCTCCGCAATGCCGCTTATCTCCACCGGGGTACCCTGATGCCGCAGCAGGTACAGATACACCTTCACATACTCGCCGTTCGCCTCCGGCATCATCCGGTCTATAAAATCATTGTCCACCAGCGTACATTTCACCTGGTATTTGCATCGTATCTCCATATCATCCACACCCTCTCTGACTGGCTTCTATTCTAACACATCCGAAAAGAAAAGAAAAGGACAGGGTTTATCCACAAAAACAGTTGTTCGGACTGTGGATAATGTGGATAACTTATTTTCCAAGGAGCCTTTCCCCAACTTTTACAATGTCTCCGGCCCCCATAGTTATCAACAAATCACCTGTGGAACATTTTTCCAAAAGAAATGTTTCGATTTCGTCGAAGGTCGGAAAATAATGGGCCGGCGTCCCCAGCGCCTCGAGCCGCAGGGCAATATCCCGGGAGCTGATCCCCAAAGTGTCCGTCTCCCGCGCCGCGTAAATGTCCGCCAGCACCACCTCGTCCGCCAGGGACAGGGCCTGGGCAAACTCATCCAAAAAGGCTTTGGTGCGGGTGTAGGTATGGGGCTGGAACACACACCACACCTTCTTATGGGGATAATTGGCCGCCGTCTTCAAGGTCGCCCGGATTTCCTGGGGATGATGGGCGTAATCGTCAATCACCGTCACTCCGGCAATCTCGCCCTTTTTCTCAAAACGGCGCTCCGTCCCCGTAAAGCCGGACAGTCCTTTGCGGATCACCTCCAGGGAAATATCCATCCCCTCGCAGGCTGCGATTGCGGCCAAGGCATTATATACATTGTGCTCTCCCGGCACGCTCAGGGTGATGGTCCCCGCCGGCTTTTCCGCCTTTAAAAGGGTGAAGGAGGGGCAGGCATAATCGTCATAGGAAATATCCGCCGCGCTGTAATCGCTCTTCGCGGACCGGCCCACCGTCACGATCCGACAGGAAAGGCCGCCGCAAAGCTCCTGATAATCAGGAATGTCGCTGCTGATAATCAAGGTTCCGTCCTCCGGCAGCTTTTCGGCAAACAGCCGGAAGGAATGGCGAATATCCTCCAAATCCTTGAAAAAGTCCAGATGGTCCTCCTCCACATTAAGGATTACCTCCATGGTGGGGAAAAAGGACAAAAAACTATTGGTATACTCGCATGCCTCCGTCACGAAAAGCTCCGGTCCGCCTACCCGGATATTTCCGCCGATGGAAGGAAGGATTCCGCCCACGGAGATGGTCGGATTCGCGTCCGCCGCCAAAAGAATCTCCGTCACCATGGACGTGGTTGTCGTCTTTCCGTGGGTCCCGGAGATGGCCACCGCATGGCGGTAATTTTTCATCATCTGTCCCAAAAGCTCCGCGCGGCTCAGCATGGGAAGGCCGCGGCGCACGGCCTCGGCGTATTCCGGATTATCCGGGTGAATCGCCGCCGTGTACACTACCACGTCCACAGAATCCTGAATATTGTCTGCCCGCTGACCGTAAAAAATCCCTGCGCCGTCCGCCGCCAGCCGTCTGGTCAAATCGCTTTCATGAATGTCGGAGCCACTGACCGCAAACCCCTCCCGCAGCAAAATCTCCGCCAATCCGCTCATACTGATCCCGCCGATCCCGATAAAATGAACTGCCAGCGGTTTCTTAAAATCTATCTGATACATAATTACCCACCTTTATGATTTTTTCGTCTTAGAACTCATTCTACTTTTACTTCTTTTTCCCTGGAAAGTCAATGATTTCACCTTATTTTTATAGTATTTTCCGGTGAATTGTATTATAATCGGATATAGCAATTTTCAACGGCCGCGAAGGGTTCTGACGCGCCGCAGGGAACACCAAAAAATGAGGTATCTGACATGAAGATTTTATCTATTATCCGCTCCGTCCTTAAGGGCATCGCCACCTTCCTGGTGAGCCTGTTCGGCATCCTGGGCTGGCTTTTGCAGGGGATCCTGCAGACCCTGACCTGTATGCTGATCCTGTGCGGGATTGCCGGACTTTTGATCTTCGCCAAGGTAAAGCCGGAGCTGGACCACTGCCGGGAGGTCGCTTATGACAAGCTGGCTCAGATGGACCGCCAGGACTTCCGGATGCTTTCCGACACGGAAATCTACGACAAAGATAACCAGCTGATCGGACTGATCAGCGCGGGGCACTATGAATATGTACCGATCAGCCAGATCAGTATGAATATCCAGAACGCATACATTGCCCAGGAGGACCGCCGGTTTAAAAGCCATACCGGCGTGGACTGGATCGCCACGGCCCGGGCCGGCCTTGCCCTCATCAAGAACAAGGGCGCCATCACCCAGGGCGGCAGCACCATCACCCAACAGGTGGTCAAAAACACCTACCTGACCCAGGAAAAAAGCTTCACCCGGAAGATTGTGGAGATTCTTCTGGCGCCTGAGGTGGAGAAAAAATACTCCAAGGCCGACATTATGGAGTTCTACTGCAATACCAATTTCTACGGCAACCATTGCTACGGCGTTGCCGCGGCCAGCCGCTATTATTTCGGCAAGGATGCGGCGGATCTGACGATCCCGGAGGCCGCCGTTCTGGCAGGCTTAAGCAACAGCCCTTCCGCCTATGATCCGGTGCGCAATCCGGAGGCCTCCAGGGAAAAACGAAATGATGTAATGTATAGTATGTATGAGGTGGGCTATTTAACCCGGGAAGAGTACGATGCGTTCGCGGCGGAGCCTCTGCACATTGTCCAGGAGGAGGCCGAGGGCACCAATGAAAATTACCAAAGCAGTTATGCCATCCATTGTGCTGCCCTGGAGCTGATGAAGGCGGAGGATTTCCAGTTCCAGTATACCTTCGCCGACAAGGACGATTACACCGCCTACATGGAGCGCTATCAGGCCCTGTACAATCAGAAAAACGACGATATCCGCGCGGGCGGCTATAAAATCTACACCGCCCTGGATTCCTCCCTGCAGAACATTCTGCAGGAAAATATCGATTCCAACCTGGCCTCCTTCACGGAGCTTCAGGACAACGGCAAATACGCGCTGCAGGGCGCCGGAGTCCTTGTGGACAACCAAACCAACTATGTGGTGGCAATCGTCGGCGGACGGGGCAGCGACGACGTTTTTAACCGGGCTTATTTAAGCGCCCGGCAGCCGGGCAGCACCATCAAGCCCCTGCTGGACTACGGCCCCGCCTTTGATACCGGCGAATACTGGCCGGGCCGCATCGTCAACGACCATCAATGGGAAGGCGGCCCGAAAAACAGCGGCGGTTCCTATTATGGCAATGTGACTGTCCGGGAGGCCCTAAACCGCAGTTTAAATACCGTGGCCTGGCAGGTCCTTGAGGATATCGGCGTGAATTTCGGCCTGAGCTATCTGGGAGAAATGGAATTTCAGAAGCTTACATATGTGGACAATGATGTGCCGTCCTTAAGCATCGGCGGCTTCACCAACGGCGTGCGGGTGGTGGACATGGCAAAGGGCTATTCCACCTTGGCAAACGGCGGCATCTACAATGACCGCACCTGCATCGTCAAAATCGAGCACGAACAGCAGGGCGACCTGACAAAGGATAGGAAGCCCCATGCCAGCCAGGTCTATCAGGAGGATAGCGCCTACATACTGACCGACGTTTTAAAGGGAACCATGGAGGAGGACTACGGCACCGGCCGGGGCCTGGGACTGGCAAACGGCGTCATTTCCGCGGGTAAGACCGGCACCACCAACAGCAGCAAGGATACCTGGTTTTGCGGTTACACCCGCTATTACACAGGGGCTATCTGGGTGGGCTATGATATTCCGCGGGCCATGCCCGGTATCTACGGCAGCACCTATGCGGGCCGGATCTGGAAAAATGTCATGGACCAGATCCATGAGGGAAAAGAAATCCTGGATTGGGAATGCCCAGTCACCGTGGAGGAGCAGACAGATGAGGAAACCGGCATCACGGATCTGGTCAGCATCACCGGCCGGCTGCGGGCGGAGCAAAGCCTTCATGACAAAGAGCAGCGGCGCCTGGAGGAGGAGCTGACCGCCTCCGTCGCGGAATTTGAGCAAAAAACCATTGAAACCGTGGAAGATACCTACTGGGTTAAGAAGCAGTACCAGTCCATGATCACCCAGCTGAACCTGATGGACGAAGGCGAGGTGAGGGGCGAGCTTTTGTCCCGGATAGATGCCCGCTACCAGGAATTTTCCCAGATCATCGCGAAAATGCAAAATACCATCGCCCTCTATGAGCAGCAGAAAGCGAAGGAAGCTGCAGAAGCGCAGAAACGTGCCGAGGAGGAGGCCGTAAAACAGCGGGCTGCCCTGGAGGTGGAAACCCGGAAGAATGTCTTTTTGTCCGCCCTGCGGGATGTGGAAGCTCTGGAATACCAGGCACCGGACGCCGCCGCGCTGGTGCAAAACGCCATCAGCAAGCTATCTTTGGTGGAAACCTATGGGGAAGCCGCCTCCTACGCTCAGCGGCTGGATACCGCCATCGCGCGGATCTCCACTTTGCCCACCGTCGAGGAATGGGAACAGCTGCAGGCCCAGCGCCAGGCTCAGGAAGAAGCAGAACGTCAGGACCAGCAGGCGCAGATCGCCGAGGAGCAGCGCCGGCTGGAGGGCGAATTGAACTCTGAAGAGCACAAATGGGAAACCGAGACGACAGCCAGCTACTCTGCAGGGCCTGGGGAAACCTCCTCGGTCATCGAAGCCCCGGACATGGAACACAGACAGGAGGGAGAATAAGATGGATTCCGAAAAAGACCTTGAACGTATGGAGGAAACCGCCAGCATCCAAAAAGCCATTGAAAAGATTGCCGACGACGAAACCGCCAATCTCTCCGAGCTGATTTCTTCCTCGGTCGTGCAGGCTGCCGGAGAGAACCCGGCTCCGGAAACACCCGTTTCCGCCCCGGCGCCAAACACTGTGCCGCCTGCGCCCGGCGCCTCTCCGGCGGCAAAGGCATCGGTGCACAGCTGGTTTTTCACCTTTATGTGTATGAATCTGCCGATCATCGGCTGGTTCTATCTGCTCGGCCTTGCCTTCAGCAAAAAGCGGACCGACCGAAAAAATTTTGCCCGCGCCTACCTGTTCTACAAACTGGTATTTTTGCTGGCAAGCGCCCTGATCGTCGGCATTCTGGTGTACATCGGGCTGGATCTTCTGGATCAGCTGCTGGCGTATATGGAGATGTTGTAAAAAAGAATCCTGCTCCGCAGGATTCTCCGCCTGCGGCGGGGCTGCAAAGCAGCCATCTTCCATGCCGCCGCAGTGCGATCCCCGCGGAGCGTTTTTGTATCATAGGAAACGGAGTTTCCTATGATACAAAAGCAGGGGCAGATCCAATTATTCGCGGATCATGCTCCTGCTTTTTGCGTTCATAATTTATTATACCAGGCTTTCTCTGAAAACGTATTCTTTATAGCGCTCCAGCGCCGCCAGCAGCAGATTCCCCAGCACTCCAATCGCCAGGATCTCGCCGATGCCCACGGTCACCATGGCCACCGGAATCAGGTCCGGGGAGCCGTAAGCATAGCGCAGCACCCACGGGACAATCACCGTATTGGACACGATGGGCGGAACGCAGACCAGACGCTTGTGGTCCCGCAGCAGATAGGAGCCTGCCGCTCCGATCAAGGTCGCCAGACTGCCAAACACCACGTCCAGCGGCGCCGCCGTGCATATCAGGTTGGACAAAAAGCATCCTGCAAACAATCCCGGAATCGCTGCCGGGGTAAAGTAGGGGAGGATGCACAGCGCTTCGGAAATCCGAAACTGTACCGGCCCAAATGCAATCGGTTCACACATCATCGTCAGCACCACATAGATGGCCGCGATGGCTGCCCCGTACGTCAGAAAGTACACGTTTTTCAAGCTTTTTCTTTTCATATTCTGTTTTCTCCTTTAGTTTTGTTTTACGAGTGGAAGGTCTCGAACACTCGATCGGATCCAGCGCTATGACAACGCCTGAATCCGGGCAAAGCCAGTATAACATCTTCCTTCCGGAAAATCAACAATTTTTCCGGCTTCTTCCCAGAAGCTGATCCATCAGGCGGAAGCCCTCCGGCACATAGCGGCCAGTGCTGGCCGCGGTGACTTCATCGTAGGTGTCGAATCCGGACTCCGTCTTCTCATTGCTGCGATACAGCAGATAAGGGATGGGATCGGAGATATGGGTCTTGATGGCAATAGGTGTGGGATGATCGGGCATCACCAGAATCGCATATTCCTCGCCGGCCTTTTCCAGACCAGCCAGCAGCGGTCCCACAATCTGCTCATCGATCAGCTCGATAGAGCGGATCTTGCCCTCTATATCTCCATGGTGACCGCACTCGTCCGGCGCCTCCACATGGATGTAAACCAGATCCTGTCCGTCCAGAAGGGTCTGCAGAGCTGCCTCGCCCTTGCCCTTAAAATTGGTGTCAATGTTTCCGGTGGCGCCTTCCACCTCAATGACCTTCATCCCGGCACAAATACCGATACCCTTGATCAGATCCACTGCGGAAATGACAGAGCCCTTGACTCCGTAGGTATCCTCAAAGCGGGATACGCCGGGTCTGGTGCCTTCCCCCCACAACCAGATGGAATTGGCCGGATTTAAGCCCCGGGCAACGCGGTCCTTATTGACCGGATGATCCTTCAATACCTCGTAGCTGCGGCGCATCAGATCCAGAATCACCGGATTCTTTGGCAGATACTCCGTCACCTTGCGGTCGGAAATATCATGAGGCGGGGTCAGCTCAAGCCCCACCGGACCGTGATGCCAGATCATGCAGTGACGATAGCTGATTCCCGGATAGAAAAGGATCTCCTCGGTGCGAAACGCCTCATCCACTGCCTTGATCAACTGGGCCGCCTCCGCCGTGGTGATCTCGCCGGAGCTGTAATCCACCATGGTTTTATCTGCATATTCCGGTTCATCGGACAAGGTTACCAGATTGCAGCGGAAGGCCACATCCGTGTCATTCATCTGAATACCGATGCTGACTGCCTCAAGAGGGGAACGCCCCGTATAGCAGTCCCGCGGATTGTAGCCCATTGCCGCCAGATTTGCCACATCGCTGCCCGGCTTCATGCCATCCGGAACGGTTTTTACCATGCCCATCTGGCCATATTTGGCCAGCCGGTCGATATTGGGCTTTTTGGCCACCTGCAGCGGAGTTTTTTCGCCCAGCGCCTCGATCGGATAATCTGCCATGCCATCGCCTAACATTACAATGTATTTCATCGCTTATTCTCTCCCATTCTCTCAAAAATTGCCCGCAGTTCATCCACAGTCTCGCCGGGCGTCTTGCCCGACTCATCCACCGTGATTTCTGCGTATTTTTCGTACAGCGGAACCCGCTCCTTATAAAGATCCCGCAGGGTCATGTTATTCTTTAAAGCGACCCCCCGGTCCGTCAAATCTCCCAGGCGCCGCTTTACGGCCCGATAGCTTAATTTCAGATATACAATCGTGCTGATCTCTTTTAAATGCTCCATGGCCTGCTGCCCATAAATCACGCTGCCGCCCGGAGCGATCACCGACCGCTTTACATGAAGTTCGCTGTTGATCCGGTTCTCCACTTCCAGAAACCCTTCCGTCCCGGACTCCGCGATAATCTCCTTTAAAAGCTTCCCGGTTTTTTCCTGAATCACAATATCCACATCCACAAAGGAATACCCCAGCCGTTTCGCCAGCAGCACGCCCACGGTGCTTTTGCCTGACGCCGGCATTCCAATCAATGTAATATTGGGCTTCAATTATTTGCGCTCCTTCTTCACGGAATAGCCAAAGCTGCCCAGCTTTTCGCCCAGCTCAAAATACTCTCCGTGAGAATATGCAACCAGCCCCGTATCATTTAAACAAAACTTACCATTCTCATCCATATATTTCTCATCGACCGTCACCCCTGCGATCCTGGCGAGAAACATATCGTGGGAGCCCAGCGGAATCACCTGGGTCACCTGACATTCGATATTCAGCGGACTCTCCGCAATCCCCGGCGCCGAAATATGCCGGGAAGGCAGCGGAGTCAAATGCAGATCAAGAAACTTATCCACATCCCGCCCGGATTTCACACCGCAATAATCGGTGGCAAATACCAGATCCCTGGTCACCAGGTTCACCACAAAATTGCCGGTCTCCTTGATGATGTCATAGGAATAGCGCTCCTTGCGCACAGAGATCGACAGCATCGCCGGGTCGGAACAGATGGTGCCCGCCCAGGCCACCGTGATAATATTGGGCTTCTCGCCCTCCCGCCCGCAGCTTATCATCACTGCCGGAACCGGGTACAACATATTTCCTGCTTTCCAATTCTGCTTACTCATCCTGAACCTCCTGCTTCATCCTCATGCCTCACAAGCCATCATAATCTCCGGAATCAGCTGCTTTTTCCGGGAAACCACGCCCGGCAGCTCCACCGTGCTGTCCTTCTTTGCTTCCTGTTCATGCTCGCTGTCTCCGGCCATATGGAACGCATTAAAAATCAGATTCTGCGCCCCGGCGCCCACGCACAAAAGCTCCGTGGACTGGGTCAGGATATTGGTCAGCATAAAGAACAGCATATCCACATTGTGGGTTTTCAGAGCCTTTTCCATATAGGGAAGCATCCTTCCTTTCAGCTCCTCCAGCTCATCCGCGTTGAGAGAGCTGATCTGGGACACTCCGAAGGAAACCTTTCCCGCGCTGAACCGCTTGAAATCCTGATAGAAAATCTCCTCGTCATTTTTCCCCTTCAGGTTGCTTCCCGCGGCGAACATCTGCGACGCGTACTTTTCCAATTGGATCCCGGCCATATCCGCCAGCGCCATGGCAGCCTGGCGGTCCACGTCCGTACAGGTGGGGGACCGGAATAAAAGCGTATCCGAAATAATCGCGCTGCAGAGAAGCCCCGCCGTCTGCCGGTCGATCTCGATGCCGTTTTCATTGTACATCTGATAAATGATGGTGGCCGTACAGCCCAAAGGCTGGTTGCGGAAAAATACCGGGGAAATCGTCTCCACCGTGCCCAGCTTGTGGTGATCGATGATCTCCAGGATATCCGCGTTTTCGATGCCGGCCACCGCCTGGTTTTTCTCATTGTGGTCCACCAGCACGATCTGCTTGCCCCGGGCGCCCAGCAGATTCCGGCGGGAAATCATGCCCTTATACTTGCCGTTTTTGTCGAGAATCGGAAAATCCCGATGGCGTTTGCTGGCCATCACGTCCTTGATCTCATCGATAAAATCCGTATCCTCAAAGGTGATCAGCTTTTCCGTCTTCATAAAGTAGCTGATGGGCATGCTCTGGTTGATCAAACGCGCCGCCGTATAGGTGTCGTAAGGCGTGGTGATCACAGTACAGCCATGCTCCTGGGCCAGCTTGCGGATGGTCATGGAAACCGCCGCCCCCTCGCAGACAATGATGCAATCCGCGTCCATCTCGATGGCGCAAAGCTGGGACTCATAACGATTGCCAAGAATCACCAGGTCGTGAGGGGAAATATAATTCTCCATCAGATCCGGATTCGCCGCCGCGATCAGCACCTTGCCCCGATCAAAATAAGCTTTGTCATCGCCTACCACCAGATTCCCCTCCAGGGTTTCGATAATATTGATATAGCTGGTATGCGCCTTTGAAAGAATACTGCTGTCCAGCACATTCATGTAGGAATAGGTAATGTCGCCGACCGTGATCAGCCCCTCCAGGACATCCCCCGTGCTGACTGCCGGAAGGGTCACCACATTGGCTTCCTGCATCAGATTCCAGGCCTTCTTCAGGGAAATACCGCGATCCACGCCCCTGGTGGCGCGGATTTCAATGTCCCTGACCTGGGTCTTCACATTCTCCACCAGCCTCGGTTCCTCGATTTGAAAAAAATCCAGCACAAATCGGGTTTCAGAATTCACATGACCGGCCCGTGCCGGAATATATTCCTTGCCTGTGACCGCACATTTCAGCTTTGCATAGCAGATAGCGGAACAGATGGAGTCCGTGTCGGGATTCTTATGCCCGATAACAATGATTTTGCGATCCTGTTCGATTGCCATGGTTTCCTCCTACTTTTTTGATTCTCTATTTCAAAAAGCTATACAAATTTTCCACAATTTTTTTATTGAAAATCTTTTTTTATTATTCAAAACAGACAAGATTTACATCTTGTTCATATGGCGTTCATATTTTGTTCACATCCATTTTTTATACTAAATTCATAAAAGAAATGGGTTACAGGTTGATTTAATAGTCAATTTGCACATAGATTTTTCATAATTGCCCCGGCAGGACGAAAGTCCTCCGGGGTCTCCTCATTTTTAAGAGTCTGGGAAGCCGGATCCCCTCCGGCTTCCCATTTTTTATGCACACGAGGCGCGTGTGGAATTTTGCTGCTTAAAGCACACGCCCCGGCGCAGGCGAGTAGGGTCGAATACTCTCCCTTATCCGATTGAGTCCAGCATCAACCGGGCCGCGCCGTAGATTCCGGCGTCATTCCCCAGCTTGGCAAGGCCAAGCTTTCCTTTGTCCTTGGAAATCGGTGAATAATAATCGTAATATTTCCAGATCACATCGATCAAAAACTGGCCTGCCTTGGACACGCCGCCGCCGATGACAAAGATCTCCGGATCTACGGTCATGGCCACCTGGGCCAGCATCACGCCCAGATACTTACCCACCAGCTCCACAACCTCCAGCGCCATATCGTCGCCTGCCTTTGCCTCGTCAAGCACATCCTTGGCTGTGACTGCATCGCCGTATTTACGCAGTGCGGACGGGGCATCGCTGGCCGCCATCTTTCTTCTGGCCTCGCGGGCAATGCCGGTGGCGCTGGCGATCTGCTCCACGCAGCCTACGCCGCCGCAGTTGCAGTGCTCCCACTCCTCATCCCGCACATGGATATGGCCGATCTCACCGCCCAGGCCATGCTTGCCGGCGATGATCTTTTCATCGATGATCACGCCGCCGCCTACGCCGGTGCCCAAAGTCACCATCACAATATCCGTATAGCCCTTGCCGCCGCCCTGCCACATCTCGCCCAGGGCCGCCACATTGGCATCGTTTCCGCTTTTCACCGGGAGTCCGTCAAGCAGAGCGCTCAGCTCTCGCTGCGGGTTTACATCCCGCCATCCCAGGTTTACGCAAACCTCCACATAGCCGTCCGGCATCACCGGGCCAGGCACACCCATGCCTGCGCCTGCCACGTCCTCCATCGGAATCCGGCGCTCTGCCAGAACCTCCTTGATGGATGCCGCCACATCCGGCAGGATGTATTTGCCGCCGTCTTCCTTTCTCGTGGGAACTTCCCATTTGCAGACCAGGCTACCATCCGTCTCAAATATTCCAAGCTTTACGGTGGTGCCTCCAACATCCACCCCAATATATTTTTTATCCATATCAACCGCTCCTTTACTTTTTGGCATTCTCAGTATAAAAGAAAGTTCCGGTGATTGCAAGCATCTTCAAAGATACTTTTCCAGCATCCTGGCAAAAAACTCCGGGTCATCAACCAGCCGGATGATCTGATCTCCTTCCCCGGCATCCTGCATAAGTTTCATCAGGCGGAAAAGCTGCGCCTGGGCTTCGTCATGACCCTCCGTGCGACCCTTCTCGATTCCCTCCGTGCGGCCTTTTTCGATGCCTTTTTCGATGCCTTTTTCAAAGCCCTCGATGCGACCCTTTTCGATGCCTTTTTC
Organism: uncultured Lachnospiraceae bacterium; assembly: GCA_964537765.1. Taxonomy (GTDB): domain Bacteria; phylum Bacillota; class Clostridia; order Lachnospirales; family Lachnospiraceae; genus Brotaphodocola. The sequence continues at coordinate 2 of CAZICB010000022.1, read as the reverse complement.
GA
>CAZICB010000021.1:0-31402 GCA_964537765.1 uncultured Lachnospiraceae bacterium | reverse complement strand
TTCCTGAGATGACAATGGTACCGTACATACTGACTGCGCAGGCTTCCTTCGCGCCCTGTTCGTCTTTCAGCCCCAACAATTGAGACATAAGGCTTCCTCCGCCAATCCCGAACAGATTCGCCCATGCGGTCAGCAAAAAGAACAGAACGCTTGCCACTGATACGGCGGCAACCTTGAGCGGATTGTTCGTCTGCCCAACAAAAAAGGTATCGGCCAGATTGTAAATCATGGTGATCAGCTGGCTGATAATCGTTGGTATTGCCAGCTTTGCGAGAGCCTTGTTTACCGGCATGCTTTCAAAGATTTCCGTATTATTGTCCATAATCGTTCATTCCTTTCCTGCACGGATTGCGTGCATATTGTCAAGAGCTATCTGCAGAAGTCTGTCAAATTCTCCTTTTTCTTCATCATTCATGCCTGCCGTAAGCTCCTGCTGAGTTTCGAACGCGGTAATCTTTAAAGCCTCAGCCAATTCTTCCCCACGCTTTGTAGCAAAAAGAGTGGCTTTTCTCCCGTCTTTTTCATCCGCTGATTTCATAATGATTCCTTTGCGCTCCAGACGGAATAAAATGCCAGCCATAGTAGACTGTGATAACCTCATTTTTTCTTTCAACATAACGGCGGTGATTCCCGGATTTTCTAAAATCGCGCGCATCGCGTCACTCTGGACGGATGTCAGACCGATTTCCTTTTCCTTGATGTTCCTGAAATAAGTGACGGCATTTCCAAGCTGTACTAATGTGGTCGCTGTTTTGAATTGAGAAACTTCTATCATTGAGAAACCTCCATAGCGATGAGACGCGTCTCACTGTATCGTGATGAAACAACGTATAATTCGCAAGCGAACCATCGCTTGCGAATTATACAATATCACTGCTGTTCTCATTTGTCAATAGTGTGTCAAAGCCGTATATCCAGGGTGTCAAAGCTGTATATCCGTGGCGTCAAAGCCGTTTGCCAGGGAAGCGGGACATAAGGGGCCGGTTAAAAGCCCAGATCCTCCCCCACCAATACCACCTTAATCCGTCCTGCCGGCCGGCAGATGCGGGTGCGAAGCATGGAGGCGCAGACGCTGGATTGGCTTAAGCAGTCGCCGCAGGTGCCGGTGGTCATGCAGGCGGTTTCCACCTGGAAGCGCTGGGCATTGGTCGGGGCGGCTATATAGCGGGCGCGGGCCCGGGCGGCTTCCACGTCCGGCGCCACCTTATTCATGCCGGCCACCACGATCACGCTTTTCGGTCCGAAAACCAGGGCAGCCACCCGGTTGCCATTGCCGTCAATATTGAACAGCTGGCCGTCCTCGCTGATGGCATTGCTGCTCATCAGATAGGTGTCGCAGAGCAGGGCTTTGCGCATCAGATCCATGCGCTCCTTGGGTGATTTTGCCGTATCCCGGTCGATGACCGGGTTGGTCTCTTTCACCTTTGGCAGAATGCCCAGCTGGGCGATGGTTTCAGAACCGCCCCAGGCGACCACGTCCCCCTCCGGGATCAGCGCCAGCACCTGGGCAGCGGCTTCCTGGGCAGTAGGACAATACCAGGCATCGAAATGGCGGCGTTTCAGCGCTTCCGTCACCTTTGCTCCCAGCTTGTCATAACGTTTCTCCATAGGCTTTGTACGTTCGTTCATGTGAATACCTCCTCGTATAATATGTTTGTAAGTTCCCAGTGACGCGTTTCATCACGTTCCTGAGTATTTATTCCTGATAATGTTCCCGCAAAAATGATATTTCCGCCGCATATCCCGGCAGCTCATTGGGCGTTTCCAGGTAGAAGGGCAGGTCCTTCAGGGCCGGATGATTGATGACACGTACCAGAGCTTCGGCGCCGATGCAGCCCTCCCCGATTTTGGCGTGGCGGTCCTTGCGGGAGCCGCAGGGATTCCGGCTGTCGTTTATGTGGATCGCTTTCAGGTGGGACAGCCCCACAACCTGATCAAACTCCGCGATCACCTCATCCAGGTGTCGGACAATATCATAGCCGCCGTCCCAGACGTGGCAGGTATCCAGGCAGACACCCATATGGTTTGTCAACTCTACCTGGTCCAGGATCTCCCGTAGTTCCTCAAAGCGGCCGCCGATCTCGCTGCCCTTGCCGGCCATGGTCTCCAGAAGAACGGTGGTATGCTGTTCGGGCTTTAAGATCCGGTTCAGCATTTCGGCAATGTAGGCGATGCCTGTCTTTGTGCCCTGCCTGACATGGCTGCCGGGGTGGAAATTGTAGCAGTTTCCCGGAGTATATTCCATCCGCGTCAGGTCATCCGCTATAGTCCGCCGGGCAAAATCCCGCAGACCTTCATCGGCGGAGCAGGCATTTAAGGTGTAGGGGGCGTGGGCCAGGATCCGGGAAATCCCGTGTTCTTTGGCAAAGGACAGGTAGGCCTCCACATCGGAGGGGACGATGGCCTTAGCATTGCCGCCCCGGGGGTTTCGGGTGAAAAACTGAAAGGTATTGGCGCCGATTTTCACGGCATCCTTCCCCATGGCCAGGTAGCCTTTGGAGGAGGAAAGGTGACAGCCGATTTGCAGCATAGGGATTCTCCTTCGTTTTCGTAATTGAAAAAAATCCTTAAAATAAGGAATACCTTAAAATAAAGAATACCCCATTGACGCGAAAAAGTAAAGATAAATGAAAAAGGCGGGGACGATTAAAATAGAAAGACTTAAAATATAAAGACTTAAAATAGAAAGCAATAGAAAGGATGGAAAAGAAAGAAAAAGTGTGATAGAATCGTTAAGAAAAACGGGATAAGAAGGAGGATTTTCATGATTCGCTGTTGTATCTTTGACCTGGACGGAACCTTGTTAAATACACTGAAGGCGTTAACTTATACCACCAACCTGGTGCTGGCTCATTTCGGCTTCGGCCCGGTGGATGAGGCCCACATCAAGCAGTTTGTTGGGGACGGCTATAAAAAGCTGATGGAACGCGCCCTCCTTTACAGCGGGGACAGCGGCCTGGAGCACTATGAGGAAAGCCTGACTGTCTATATGGAGACATTCGCGAAGTACTGTATGTACCAGGTAAAGCCCTACGACGGGATTTTTGAGCTTCTGGAAGGGTTGAAGGCCCGGGGTATCCGGATCGCTGTGCTTTCCAACAAGCCCCATGAGCGGACGGTGGAGAATATTGAAACTATTTTCGGGAAGGGCTACTTTGATTCGGTGGCAGGGGAGCAGCCCGGGGTGCCGAAAAAGCCGGATCCTGCCGGTGTGAACCGGATTCTGGAGCAATTTGGCGCGGCTGCACAGGAGTGCCTGTATTTCGGGGATACCAATACGGACATGAAAACCGGTCTGGGCGCCGGGCTTATCACCGTGGGCGTGACCTGGGGCTTCCGGGACCGGGAGGAGCTGGAAAGTTTCCATCCTCACTGCGTCATCAGTCATCCGTCGGAGGCGTTTCGCCTGATTATGGAATAATTTTATAAAAGAGGCAGGGATTCCTTCACATTCTTTTTTGTTTCCCGAAAAAAACTTAAGGATCGTGAATTTCCGCTTGATAAATCTGTGAAAACGGTTATAATGGAGAAAACCAACGATTTATATTTATGCATGAAAAATGCAAATTTATAAAATCGTGTATCGTTGGTGAGGAGGATATTTATGAAGAAAAGAGTATTGGCATTGACATTGACTGCTTTTATGTCGGTTTCCCTGGCTGCGTGCGGCGGCAGCAAGGAAGCGGAGACCACCGCCGCCGCAGCGGCGACAGAGGCTGTCACGGAGGCAGCAGGTGAGACAGCCGCTGAGGCTGCTGGCCAGGAGGCGTCCGGCGGGGCGGCTGAGGTGACGACCGTCGCAAACGGCAAGCTTACTGTGGCGACCAGCCCGGACTTCGCGCCCTATGAGTTTTACGCCATCGGCGCGGACGGGACCCCGACGCTTGCCGGCTTTGACATCGCGCTGGCGCAGTATATCGCGGACAAGATGGGGCTGGAGCTGGAGATCGTTACTGTGGATTTCGACGGTGTTTTGAGCGAACTGCAGACCAAATCCGTGGATCTGGGCATGGCGGGTCTGTCCCCGGATGAGAAGCGGGAAGCGATCATGGACTTTTCCGACCTGTATTATAAGGGCGGGCAGTCTCTGGTCACCTTGAAGGCAAACGCCGAGACCTATAATTCCTTCGAGGCCATCAACAAGCCGGAGGTTTCCGTGGGCGCGCAGATCGGTTCCATCCAGATGGATCTGGCCAACACGAATTCCCCGGACGCGGATATCATCGCGCTTCCGAAGGTGACCGACCTGATTTCCGAGCTGCTGGCGGGCAAGATGGACGCGGCCTACATCGAGACTGATGTGGCGAAAAGTTACCAGAAAAACTATCCGGAACTGGAGATCGTGATGGACGTTCCCTACGATGTTGAGGGCTCCGCGATCGGAGTCTGCAAGGGCAACGCGCCCCTTTTGGAGGCGGTGAACGCGGCTATCGCGGATGCCCTGGAGGACGGTTCCATGGAACAGTTTGTCGCCGAGGCGAACGAGCTGGCTTCCGGTGAGAAGTACGAGGGCCTGCTCGACGCGGAAGGCAATGTTCAGCAATAATCAGATTCAGGAAGGCAAAGATAGAATCAGGGTTGATTCCTCCCCGGGTATCCGGGGAGGAATTGATCTATGTGAAAAAAACCGTTTTCAGGAAAGGAGCGCCCCACATGGGTACATTCATCCAATTAGGCAACTTCGCGAAAATCGTGCCATATGCAAAGCTGTTTGAGCAAGGCTTGCTGGTCACGGTATTGCTTTCGATATTTACGGTGGTGATTGGCTTTTGCATCGCGTTGGTTCTGGCGCTGATGCGGATGTCCAATGTCCGCCCTCTGCGTTTCCTGGGCATCGATGGCAGCGGCCATCTGCGGGAGACAGGAACTCTTGCCTGGATTTCCCGGTTCAACCCGCTGGATTTTCTGGCGACCGCGTATGTGGAGATCCTGCGTTCCACCCCGGTGATCGTGCAGATTTTCATCATCTATTACGGGGTGTTCAGCCTGGTGAAGCTTCCGAGCTTTCAGATGTTCGGGTTCATCAAATTTGAGCGCTTCTTCCCGGGTGTGGTGGCGCTGGGCATGAATTCCGGCGCTTATCTGTGCGAGATCATCCGTTCCGGCATCCAGTCCATCGACGGCGGGCAGACCGAGGCGGCCCGGTCCCTGGGACTTTCCCAGGCACAGAATCTGCGTTACATCATTTTGCCGCAGGCGCTGAAAAATATTCTCCCGGCCATTGCCAACGAGTTCGTGGTGATCATCAAGGAGTCCGCCATCACCTACACCATCGGCGTGCAGGATATTATGTCCGCGGTCAACGCGGTGAAGGGCGCGACCTTTGTGATCATCGAGCCGCTTCTGGTGGCGACGGCGATTTACTTTTGCCTGTGCTTCCCCACATCCAAGATTATTGCCTATTTTGAAAGGAGAATGAGCCGTGGCGACAAGAGATAGTCTGATTCAGGTTACCGATCTGAAGAAACATTATAAAATGGGCGTCATCAAAGCCCTGGACGGAGTGACGGTGGATATTCATAAGGGCGACGTGATGGTGGTGATCGGGCCCTCCGGCTCCGGCAAATCCACGTTCCTGCGCAGCTTAAATCTTCTGGAGGAGCCCACCGACGGCGCCATCGTGTTTGACGGCGTGGACATTACGAAGAAAAAATATAAGGATGAAAACGGAAAGACCGTGAAGCTGAACGTCGATCAGCTGCGTCAAAAGATGGGCATGGTATTCCAGCATTTCAACCTTTTCCCCCATATGACGATTCTGGAGAATATGGTTCTGGCTCCGGTGAAGGTGAAGGGCATGAACCGCCAGGAGGCTGAGCAGAAGGCTCTGGCGCTTCTGGACCGGGTTGGCTTAAAGGATCGTGCCGATGCCTACCCGATCCAGCTGTCCGGCGGACAGAAGCAGCGTGTGGCGATTGTGCGGGCGCTGGCCATGGAGCCGGAGGTAATGCTGTTTGACGAGCCTACCTCAGCACTGGATCCGGAGATGGTCGGAGAGGTTCTGGATGTTATGAAGGAGCTGGCGAAGGAGGGCATGACCATGGTCTGCGTGACCCATGAGATGGGCTTTGCCCGCGAGGTGGGCAACCGCGTCCTCTTCATGGCGGACGGCAAGCTTTTGGAGCAGGGCAGCCCCATGGATATTTTTGAGAATCCGCAGCATCCCCGGTTAAAGGATTTTCTGGCAAAGGTATTGTAAGGAGCGAAGGTTATAACTATGACAAAGGAAAAACAGCTGGCGGCGGCCGCCATCGATAAAAAGGCGGAGCGGATTGCCTGGGTGGCAGACCGGATCTGGGAGTATGCGGAGCTGTCCTTGCAGGAGGAAAAGTCCGCGGCATTGTATTGTCAGGTGCTGGAGCAGGAGGGCTTTTTAGTGGAAACGGGCATTTGCAATATTCCCACTGCCTTTTCCGCCTCCTACGGCAGCGGCCGTCCGGTGATCGGGATTCTGGCGGAGTATGATGCTCTGTCCGGTCTGTCCCAGGAGGCAGGCAGCCTGGAGCGCAAGGAAATCGTTCCGGGAGGCAGCGGACATGGCTGTGGGCATAATCTTCTGGGGGCAGGCGCCTTCGCGGCGGCATTGGGCGTGAAGGCCTTTTTGGAAGAGAGCGGCCGCCCGGGCACGGTGGTGCTGTACGGCTGTCCCGGCGAGGAAGGCGGAGCAGCCAAGGCATTTATGGCCCGGGACGGGCTGTGGAAGAGTCTGGACGCGGCGCTGACCTGGCATCCGGAGGATGTGAACGAGGTGGCCACCGGTTCTAGCAATTCCTGTATCCAGGTACAATATAAATTCCAGGGAGTTGCCTCCCACGCGGCCGGCGCGCCGGAAAAAGGCCGCAGCGCCCTGGACGCGGTGGAGCTGATGAACATCGGCGTGCAGTTTTTGCGGGAGCATATGAGCGACAAGGCGCGGATTCATTACGCGATCACCGATGCAGGCGGATGCAGTCCCAATGTGGTGCAGCCCCGTGCCAGTGTGCTTTACATGGTCCGCTCCAACCACGTGGCGGAGGCCATGAAGCTGCAGGAGCGGGTGGATCGGATTGCCCAGGGAGCGGCCTTGATGACTGACGTTTCCTATGAGCGGCAGTTTATCGACGGGCTGGCGGATACCGTCAGCAACCATGTGCTGGAGCAGATGTTGTATGAGAATTTTAAAGAGCTGGGGGTTCCCTCTTATACGGAGGAGGAGCATGCCTTTGCCGATGCCCTGGCAAAGACTTATCCGGGCAGTGACAGCGTGCCGGGGGTGGCGGCAAAGTATGACCTGGCTCTCAGAGAGCGGACAGAACAGCTGCGCCGGGAAAATAGGCATGCCATGAACGCGTTTTTAGCGCCCCTTTACCAGGGGGAAGCGTTTCAGGCGGGCTCCACGGATGTGGGCGATGTCAGCTGGCTGACCCCCACCGCCCAGATACATGTGGCGGCGTGGCCAAACGGCTGTCCGGGGCACAGCTGGCAGAACGTGTCCTGCGACCGCACGGAGATTGGACATAAGGCAGCGCTTCACGCCGGAAAGGTGTTGGCTGCCGGAGCTATCGATCTGTTCACCAGACCGGAGCTTTTGCAGGCTGCGCGGGCGGAGTTTGAGAAGCGCACGGCATCCGGCTACGTGTGTCCCATTCCGCCGGACGCATATCCGGTGGTGCCGGAGTATTAGTTAACAATACCAATTTAGAAAATATTTAAAAAGATTTTAGGAAAGCGAGGGTTTTATTGCCTTCGCTTTTGTTGTATACTATGGGATAGAAAGCGTTTGTAACTTACAAACATATTATATGAGGAGATTATTACATGGGAATAAGAGAAGATGACCCGAAAAAGCCAAGCAAGAAAAGCTGGCTCTATTATTACGTGATTGTACTGGTGATTACCATGCTGATTAACGCGCTGGTGGTTCCCGCGCTCAATGAACGGTCCGTGACTCAGGTGAGCTACGATACGTTCCTGGAGATGATTGAGAAGGGGGAGGTCAGCGGCGTCAGCAAAAATGACGACCAGCTGACCTTCTGGACCGGCGAGGTTCCGGAATCGGACAATTGGGTAAAAGGCAGCAATATTCAATACTATAAGACAGGTGTCTGGGAGGACGATGATCTGACCGCGCGGCTTTTGGCGGCCGGCGTGCCATTCGGCAAGGAGATCCCGGTGGAGGCATCCCCCCTCCAGACCTTCATTTTCAACTGGATCCTTCCGATGCTGATGTTTGTGGTGATCGGGCAGGTGCTCAGCCGGGCTATGATGAAAAAGATGGGCGGCATGGGCAATGCCATGACCTTCGGAAAGTCCAACGCAAAGATCTACGCGGAGACGGAGACCGGAAAGACCTTCGCCGACGTGGCAGGCCAGGAGGAAGCCAAGGAAGCCTTAAAGGAAATCGTGGATTTCCTGCATAACCCGAAAAAATATGCCGACATCGGCGCTTCCCTGCCCAAGGGCGCGCTGCTGGTGGGACCTCCCGGCACGGGCAAGACCTTGCTGGCCAGGGCGGTGGCCGGAGAGGCGCATGTGCCCTTTTTCTCCATTTCCGGCTCGGAGTTTGTGGAGATGTTCGTGGGTATGGGCGCGGCCAAGGTGCGGGATCTGTTTAAGCAGGCGAATGAAAAAGCGCCCTGTATCGTTTTTATCGACGAGATCGATACCATCGGGAAAAAGCGTGACGGCAGCGGGTTCTCCGGCAATGATGAGCGGGAGCAGACCTTAAACCAGCTTTTGTCGGAGATGGACGGCTTTGACGGCAAAAAGGGCGTGGTGATCCTGGCGGCCACCAACCGTCCCGAATCCCTGGATAAGGCGCTTCTGCGCCCCGGACGCTTTGACCGCCGGATCCCGGTGGAGCTTCCGGATCTGAAGGGAAGGATCGCGATCCTGAAGGTACACGGGAAGGATGTAAAGCTTTCCGACAATGTGAATTTTGACGCCATCGGCCGCGCCACCTCCGGGGCGAGCGGCGCGGAGCTGGCCAATATTATCAACGAGGCTGCTTTGCGGGCTGTGCGCCAGGGGCGAACCACCGTCAGCCAGGAGGATCTGGAAGAAAGCGTGGAGGTGGTCATTGCCGGATACCAGAGAAAGGATGCCGCTGTCTCGGAAAATGAGAAACGGATCGTGGCCTACCATGAGGTAGGACATGCCCTGGTGGCTGCCTGCCAGAGTCACAGCGCCCCGGTTCACAAGATCACCATCATTCCCCGCACCTCCGGCGCCCTGGGCTACACCATGCAGGTGGAGGAAGGGGAGCGCTTCCTGATGAGCAAGGAGGAGGCTCTCGATAAAATCGCCACCTTCACCGGCGGACGGGCAGCGGAAGAATTCATGTTCGGCTCCATCACCACCGGAGCGGCCAATGATATCGAGCAGGCGACCCGCATTGCCCGTGCCATGGTTACCCGCTACGGGATGAGCAATCAGTTCGGCATGGTGGCGTTGGAGACCGTCAATAATCAGTACCTGGGCGGCGATACCTCCATGGTTTGTTCGCCGAAGACTGCGCGGCTGGTGGATGAAGAGGTCATCCGTATCGTCAAGGAGCAGTATGACAAGGCCTTTCGGATTTTGAAGGAGCATGCGGGAAAGCTCAATGAGATCTCCGCCTATCTTCTGGAAAAGGAGACCATCACTGGAGAGGAATTTATGGAGATTCTGGAGCGGTAGGCCCCGGATGGTGCTTCCGGGGAGTCTGCGCGGCATGATTCCTCATATTTGCCAAAAATTTATCAAAATTGATCAACTAGTCGACAAGTTTTTTAGCAATTTGTTCCATTGACCGAAAAAAGCATTCCCCATATAATGATAAAGTAATGTCTCTTCGAAGCTGTGCGGACCGTTTGACCAGTACGGATTTGCAGATGGTTTCTGGAGAGGAGCTTTGGAAGTATAAGACAAATAAAAACAAGGGGGAAATTCAAATGGGCATTTTCTTAATCCTGTTAAGTATCGCAGTCGTGATTCTTCTGGTATTTAAGGGTGTACCGGTTTTCTACTCTGCGATCATCGCCTCGCTGGTATGTCTGCTGACGGCAGCATTGTTTACAGGCGCGGGTGTTGATGTCGGCGTGGGAAATTACATATTGAGCAGCATGACTGATGCTGCCAATACATCTTATATACAGGGACTGGGCAGCTACTTTACCAGTAACTTCTGTATTTTCGTATTGGGAGCGATCTTTGGCAAGCTGTTCGACAATTCCGGCGCGGCGGATGTGATTGCGGAAACCATCATTGCCAAGCTGGGAGCAAAGGCCGTTATCCCGGCGATTCTGCTGGTGGGCTGGGTCCTGACCTTCGGCGGCGTATCCGTATTCGTCGCGTTCTTTGCCATGTATCCGCTGATGCTGGCGCTGTTCAAGGAAGCGGATATTCCGAGACGCATGCTGCCCATGTTCTATTTCGCGGGCGCAGGCACCACCTCAGGATGGGTTCCCGGATCTCCACAGGCGCACAACCTGCTGCCGGCGCAGGCGCTGGGCGTTTCTCCCACCGCTTGGCTGGTTCCCGGTATCGTTTTCGTGATCATCCAGTCCGCGATGGTAGTGGCGTTTGTATTCTGGTATACAAACCGCGCTAAGAGAAACGGCGAGCATTTCGAGCTGACGGAGGCCGATCAGAAGGTCATGGCGGAAAAGGCCGCGAAGGATATTTCCAAGCGTCCGTCCTTCGTAGTCGCGTTGATCCCGATGGTGATTCTGATTCTGGTACTGAATGTGGTAAAGGCTCCGGTTGCTTTGTCTTTGCTGATCGGTATTTTGGCAGCGGTGGCGTGCTTCTTCACCAGCTTTGATCTGCCTAACTTCTGGAAGATGATGAGCGACGGCGCGATGGGCGGTGTGTCTTCCCTGTTCAATACCGCGGCGATCGTGGGCTTCGGCTCTGTGGTGAAGATGGTTCCGGCTTACGCGACCCTGTGCGGAATGCTGGTACATGCGTTCAGTAACCCGGTTGTAGCATCCGTGGTTACTGTAGCTGGTCTGGCCGGTGTGACCGGATCCGGTACCGGCGGTATCGGCCTGGCGATGCCTGTGGTGATCGAGAACTTTATCGGTGACCTGGCGACTAATCCGAACCATATCAATCTTGAAGTGCTGTCCCGCTGTACGTCAATCGCGGCTCTGACTTTGGACTCCCTGCCGCACTGCGGACTGGTTGTGACGGTTATCAGCTACACCGGGAATACGCACAAGAATTCTTATCTGCAGACGGCAGCGGTGAACGTTGTGGCGCCGTCGATCACGGCGATCCTGATGTTGATTTTCGTCGTCATGACCGGACAGGCATATCTGTAGCGGGATGGTTTTGCATCTGATGGATTTGTAGAAAAATAAAAACTGGTCAAATGCAGTGAGACGCGTCACCGGCGCGTCTTATTGCATTCTGAGGAATGAAACGGACACCCTTCTGAATGGCAGCTGAGACTGCCGATTGGAAGGGTGTCGTATCATCCGACCGCTGCCGGTAACTTACAAACATATGATACGAGGAGAATATTTATGATTACACCACAGCAGGCGCGGGAGACCTACGGCTTTCAGGAATGCAGCAGCCGGGAGGATCAAATGGTTCTGGGACTTTATCATGCGGCGCAGGGACTTTTTAAAAGCCGCTTTTTCCTTTTTCTCGATTATTTCATGCCGCTTATCTTATTTATTTTGCTTGCCGCGGTATTGGCCGGAATTTTGGCGGCCAAAGCCGCGCCTATGTTGATTTTGATGCCTGGAGCCGCGGCAATTATGATGATTCCACCCTATGTGCAGCAGTGGAAGCAGCGGAGGGCCAATTCTGGCATGCGTCATCTGAGTAAGGAGATGGGGGATCATTTCCTGATTGGATATGGCGTCTGCGCGAAGAAGGAGGCGGTTCCCTGCCGCCGCTTTTTGGAGACGGAAAAGATTTATCGGCTGCGGGTGCGTTTTGCCAAGGATCTGTACCTGGACGATGTGCGGATTATGAAGGAGCTGTATGAGCAGGTTGGCGAGGGAGCGAGGGTCTGTCTGATGATGGCGGACAGCCCGAAGGCAAAGCAGGTGATTGCGGCGCCTGTCCATTTTACGGAAAAGGTTATGGATCAAAAAATCGGAGCGCTGCAGCAGTTTGAACGTTTGAATCCGCGTCGCCTTCGAAGCCTGGACGCGGATGAGCGGGAATATTATATCCGGCAATATCAAAAGCATATGGAAGAGTGGAACGGAAACTATGGGAAAAAGTATCGTGCAGGCGCAGCCTTGTTTTTGGCGGGCGGTTTTCTGTTCCTGTTTCTCGCGTCGCGGAGCATGACGATCCTGTGCTGGATGATGATGGTCTGCGCTGTGTTTGCGCTGTATTCTCAGAAAAGGGAGTTTCACAGTCATTTAAGCTACATGCAGAATACCGAACATCTGGAGGCAGTGGATGTGACGGTTCGCAGGGAGCAGGGGTATACTCCGGATATGGGCACGGAAAAGCGATCCAACTCCATGGTTTACTTTGTGGATGCAGGAGGTCTGGTTTTATGGTCTTTGCGGACTGCGGAGGATTTAAAGCGCTTCCGCCAGGGCGACAAGGCTATTTTGATTATTCATGATAAGATCATGCTTCCGTTCCATCGCAGGAACGGGGCATAGGCGGCAAGGGAAGTCAGCATTTGCCCGAACAAATGTTTGCAAAACTGCGGATAATATGATAGAATGAGCGCAAGAGAGCCTGAGGGAGCTTGCTCACTCACGGCGAACGGCGAATGTTGATCATGAACGAAGTTCATGATCAATGTTCCGGTAATAGATAGCTAAGAAGAAAGGTTTTGACTATGGCAAAGCAGTATATCAAAATCCGGGGCGCCAATGAGCACAATTTAAAGAATATTTCCCTGGATATTCCCCGGGACCGGCTGGTAGTTCTGACGGGGCTTTCCGGTTCCGGCAAATCTTCCCTTGCCTTTGATACCATTTACGCGGAGGGACAGCGCCGCTATATGGAGTCCTTATCCTCCTATGCCCGCCAGTTTTTGGGGCAGATGGAAAAGCCGGATGTGGAGAGCATCGAGGGGCTGCCCCCGGCCATCTCCATTGACCAGAAATCCACCAATCGCAATCCCCGTTCCACCGTCGGCACGGTGACGGAGATTTACGATTACATGCGCCTGCTTTACGCCCGGATCGGCATTCCCCATTGTCCCAAATGCGGCAGGGAGATCCGCAAGCAGACCATCGACCAGATGGCGGACCAGATTATGGCCATGCCGGAACGCAGCCGGATTCAGCTGCTGGCCCCGGTAGTCCGGGGACGTAAGGGCGAGCATGTGAAGCTTTTAGAACAGGCGAAGAAAAGCGGATATGTCCGGGTGCGGATTGACGGCAATCTTTACGAATTGTCCGAGGAGATTAAGCTGGAGAAAAATATCAAGCATAATATCGAGATCGTGGTGGACCGGCTGATTGTGAAGCCGGGCATGGAACGGCGTTTGACAGACTCCATCGAGACGGTGATGAAGCTTTCCGGCGGACTGATGATCGTGGATGTGACAGATGGGGAGCCGATCAATTTCAGCATGAGCTTTTCCTGCCCAGACTGCGGTATCAGCATCGAGGAGGTGGAGCCCAGAAGCTTTTCCTTCAATAATCCCTTTGGAGCTTGTCCGGATTGCTTCGGGCTGGGATATAAGATGGAATTTGACGAGGACCTGATGATCCCGGACAAATCCCTGAGCATTTCCCAGGGCGCCATCACGGTCATGGGCTGGCAGTCCTGCACCGATAAAAGCAGCTTTACCTACGCGATTTTAAAGGCGTTGACGGAGGAGTACGGCTTTTGTCTGGATACCCCCTTTGAAGCCTATCCGAAGAAGATCCACGATGTGCTGATCTATGGAACCGAAGGCAAGGTTCTGAAGGTCCATTATAAGGGGCAGCGCGGCGTGGGCGTCTATGATGTGGCCTTCGAGGGCCTGATCCGCAATGTGGAGCACCGTTACCGGGAAACCTTTTCGGAAGTATCCAAAGCGGAATATGAGACCTTTATGCGGATCACCCCCTGCAAAACCTGCCGGGGCCAGCGCCTGAAGAAAAGCTCCCTGGCGGTGACCGTGGGCGGGAAAAATATTTTTGAGGCCACCGAGTTATCTATCCTGGACTTTCGCCGCTTTCTGGACGAGCTGCGGCTGACGCCTGTCCAGGAAACCATCGGCGCCCGGATTTTAAAGGAGATCAAGGCCCGGCTGGATTTCCTGCTGAATGTGGGTCTGGAGTATTTGTCCCTGTCCCGCGCCGCCGGGTCCTTATCCGGCGGAGAAGCCCAGCGGATCCGGCTGGCGACCCAGATCGGTTCCGGCCTGGTGGGTGTGGCCTATATTCTGGATGAACCCAGCATCGGACTGCATCAGCGGGACAATGACAAGCTTCTGGGAACCCTGAACCATCTGCGGGACCTGGGCAATACGGTGATTGTGGTGGAGCATGATGAGGATACCATGCGGGCCGCGGATTATATTGTGGATATCGGCCCAGGCGCCGGAGAGCATGGCGGCGAGGTGGTTGCCGCAGGCACGGTGGAGGATATTATGCGGTGCGAGCGGTCCATTACCGGCGCATATTTAAGCGGACGCATGCGGATTCCGGTGCCGAAGGAGCGGCGTCAGCCTTCGGGATGGCTGACTGTCCGCGGGGCCGCGGAAAATAATCTGAAAAATATTGATGTTTCTTTCCCGCTGGGGATTATGACCTGCGTGACAGGAGTGTCCGGCTCGGGGAAAAGCTCCCTGGTCAATGAAATCCTGTACAAGTCCCTGGCCCGGAAGCTGAATCGGGCCAGGACCATTCCGGGAAAATATAAAGAGCTGGAGGGCCTGGAGCAGCTGGATAAGGTGATTAATATTGACCAGTCCCCCATCGGCAGGACCCCCCGTTCCAATCCGGCCACCTACACGGGAGTTTTTGATATGATTCGGGATCTGTTTGCCTCCACCAGCGAGGCAAAGGCAAGGGGCTATCATAAGGGCCGGTTCAGCTTCAATGTAAAGGGCGGCCGCTGCGAAGCCTGCAGCGGCGACGGTATTATCAAAATCGAGATGCATTTTCTGCCGGATGTCTATGTACCCTGTGAGGTCTGCGGCGGCAAGCGCTATAACCGGGAGACTTTGGAGGTAAAATACAAAGGAAAAAGTATCTACGATGTGCTGGATATGACCGTGGAGGAGGCGCTGAAGTTTTTTGAGAATGTTCCTTCCATCTACCGGAAAATCGCCACCTTGAACGATGTGGGGCTTTCCTACATCCGTTTGGGGCAGCCATCTACCCAGCTTTCCGGAGGCGAAGCCCAGCGGATCAAGCTGGCCACGGAACTGAGCCGCCGGGGCACTGGAAAGACGGTCTATATTTTGGATGAGCCGACCACCGGCCTGCATTTCGCGGACGTGCATAAGCTGGTGGAGATATTGCGGCGGCTGTCCGAGGGTGGAAACACGGTGATCGTCATCGAGCATAATCTGGACGTGATCAAAACCGCCGATTATATCATCGATATCGGGCCGGAGGGCGGCGACCGGGGCGGCACGGTGATCGCCCAGGGGACACCGGAGCAGGTGGCGGAAAATCCCGCTTCTTATACGGGTATGTATGTAAAAAAATACCTGCATATTTAAATTTTTTCCCCTTCCTGATGAAATTTTGCTATACTGGTATTTGAGACCAATAGAAGCAGGAGACATAGCAGAAAGAAGGGCAACAAACGATATGAAAAAGATTTTGAGCAGTGATGAGATTTATGAGGATCTCTGTGACCGAATTGTACATTTAAAATATATGCCTGGGGAAAAAATCAGTGAAAATGAATTAAGCGCCCAGTACGGCGTTTCCAGACATGTGATCCGTTCCGCGATCACTCGCTTGAAGGATCGGAATTTGGTGGATGTCTATCCCCAGAGGGGGACCTTTGTCAGCCTTCTGGATATGAAATACATCAAGACGGTGCTTTTTGTGCGGGAGGCGGTCGAGCATGAGGCGGCCGGCCGGCTGCGGTTTCTGAGCGATGAGCGTCTGGCCCGGTTGGTACAGGATATGCGGGAGAATCTGGTCCGCCAGGCCCAGGCGATTGAGAACGGGATTGAGATGGAGCCCTTTTACGCGATTGATGTGGATTTTCACAAGCTGTTTATGTATGCTGTCGGGCAGGGGGATGCGACCAACCTGATCAGCGAACACTTTGTCCACGTAAAGCGCTGGCGGAATTTTGAGATCCGCAAGGTGGAACATCTGAGGGATCTGTATACGGAGCATACAAAGCTGACGGATCTGATCGAACAGAAGGACTGGATGGGGGTATACGATATCCTTCATTATCATCTGAATACCGTGGAACGTCATAGGGATTTGTTCACGATTATCAGCCCGGAGTATTTTATTGTATGATGCTTTCGCAACCGTTCAGCCTTGCGGCTGAACGGTTGCCTATTCATCAGAATGCAGCGAGACGCGCCGGTGACGCGTCGCATCGCGTTTTCAACAAAAAAATGTGATTTTTTCCAAAAAAACCTATTTACAAGAAAAACCCGCCGTGTTAAAATTATAACACAAGAACTTGTCGCCAAGTTCACAAGATTTGACAAAAAATAAAAAAGGAGTGTATCGAAATGGCAGAAGAGACAAAACCGAAACGCTTGCCACCGGATCCTAATTCGGCAAAATTTAAACTGGGTCAGATTGCCGCGAAGGCTTACACGGATGCGATTGAGGCAAAAGAGCGAGGGGAACTGGTCGGATGGTGCTCCAGCAACTTCCCGGTAGAGATTCCGGAGACCCTGGGGCTTTATGTATGTTATCCGGAAAACCAGGCGGCCGGCATCGCGGCCCGCGGAGGCGGCGAGAGGATGTGTGAAATCAGCGAGGGCGACGGCTATTCCAATGATATCTGCGCATACGCGCGCATCAGCCTGGCATATGCGAAGGTCAAGGACGCGCCGGAGCAGAATATGCCTCAGCCGGATTTCCTGCTTTGCTGCAATAACATTTGCAACTGTATGATTAAGTGGTATGAGAACCTGGCGAAGGAGCTTCATATCCCGATGATTATGATCGACGTTCCTTTTAACCCGGATTATGAGGTTTCCGATGCGGAGCTCGCTTACCTGCGGGCGCAGTTCTGGGACGCCATCCATCAGCTGGAGGAGATCACCGGCAAGAAATGGTCCGATGAGAAGTATAAAGAGGTTATGGAGTATTCCGGACGTACCAGCCGCGCATGGCTGGCAGCTACCGCCTGCGCAAAATATACTCCCTCCCCGTTCAATGGCTTTGACCTGTTGAACCATATGGCAGTTATGGTTACCGCCCGCGGCAAAAAGGAAGCTGCCGAGGCGATGGAAACCCTGCTGAAGGAATACGAGGAGAATCACGCAACCGGCAAGTCTACCTTCCGTGCGGAGGAGAAATACCGGATTATGTTCGAGGGTATCGCATGCTGGCCGTGGCTGCGCGTGACCTCCACCGGATTGAAGAGCCGCGGCATCAATATGGTTACCACTATCTACGCGGATGCCTTTGGCTTCATCTATAAGGATTTTGACGATATGTGCCGTGCCTATGCGAAGGTTCCAAATGCCATCAACCTGGAGTACGCGAGGGATAAGCGCGTGAAGCTTTGTAAGGACAATCACGTGGAAGGCCTGTTGGTACATACCAACCGTTCCTGCAAGCTGTGGAGCGGCTTCATGTATGAGATGAGCCGCCAGATTGGCGAGGAGTGCGATATCCCGGTTGTCAGCTTCGACGGCGACCAGGCAGACCCGAGAAACTTCTCTGAGGCTCAGTATGATACCCGTGTACAGGGCCTGATGGAGATCATGGAACAGAATAAGGAGGGAAATTAAGTGAACAGCAAAGAATTATTGAATCAATTTCACGAGATTGCTTCCAATCCTAAAAAGCAGTTGGATGCGTACCTGGCAGCAGGCAAAAAGGTCATCCTGACAGCTCCGGTTTACACCCCGGAAGAAATCATTCATTCCATGGGGCTGGTTCCCATGGGAGCATGGGGCGCGGACATCGAGCTGAATGAAGCGAAACGTTATTTTCCGGCATTTATCTGCTCCATCATGCAGAGTATTGTGGAACTGGGCATGAAGGGCGTTTATGACGGCGCCAGCGCCATCGTGATCCCAAGCCTTTGCGACAGCTTAAAGGTCATTGGCCAGAACTGGAAATATGCAGTTCCGTCCATCCCCTTTATCCCCATGACCTATCCCCAGAACCGGAAGCCGGACTATGGCGTAGCCTTCACGAAGGCCGGTTACGAGAACGTCATCCGGGACCTGGAGAAGGCGACCGGCGCAGCCTTTGATCAGGAAAAGCTGGCAGCTTCCATCAAGGTTTATAATGAGCACAATGCCGTCATGCGCCAGTTAAACGGCGTGCTGGCAGCTCATCCGGAGGTAAGCGCGGCCGAGAGAAGCGCCGTCTATAAGAGCGCGTTCTTCATGACAAAGGAAGAGCACACGGCACTGGTGAAGGAACTGATCGCTGCCCTGGGCAACGAGGAAGCAGGGACTCCCAAGAAGAAAATCATGACCTCCGGTATTCTGGCGGATGCACCGGGGCTTTTAAAGATTTTTGATGACAATGATTTGCAGATCGTCTGTGACGATGTGGCGGCAGAAAGCCGTCAGTACCGCACCGACGCCAGGGAGGAGGGCGATGCTTTGCAGAACCTGGCAGAGAAATTTGCCGCTATGGATCATTGCTCCGTGCTCTACGACGTGGAAAAGAAGCGGGTACATATGATTGCGGACACTGCTGCAGAGGCAGGCGCAGGCGTGGTGGTTGTGCTGACCAAGTTCTGCGATCCGGAGGAGTTTGATTATCCGCTGATCAAGAAGGCCTGCGATGAGAAGGAGGTTCCGGTGCTGTTGATCGAGGTAGACCGCCAGATGGAGAACTTCGAGCAGGCGAGAACCATGGTGGAGACCTTTAAGGAGCTTCTGTAAAATAGAGAATGCCAGGGCACTGGCTTTTTAGGAAACAGGAGGAGGCTTACGATGTTTACACTGGGAATTGACATCGGATCCACTACATCAAAATGCGTGCTGCTGGAGGACGGAAAAACCATCCGCTGCAAATCCTTGGTTCAAGCTGGCACCGGGACAGACGGCCCGGCGCGGGCATTCCAGTCGATCCTGGATCAGTCCGGCCTGAAACGGGAGGATCTTGCCTATGTGATGGCTACCGGCTATGGCAGGACAACCTTTGAAGGGATGGACGGAGAGCTGAGCGAATTGAGCTGCCACTGCAAGGGCGTCTACAGCGTGGCGCCGGAGGTGCGCACCATCATCGATATCGGCGGCCAGGATGCCAAGGTCATCCGGGTAAGCAGTACCGGCAAAATCCAGAATTTCCTCATGAACGACAAATGCGCTGCAGGGACCGGGCGGTTTTTGGATGTGATGGCAGGAATCCTGCAGCTGGATGTGGATGAGCTGGGCGCTTATGCGCTGAAGGCGGAGCAGGCTGTGAAAATTTCCAGCACGTGCACCGTATTCGCGGAATCCGAGGTGATTTCGCAGTTATCCAAGGGTGTGGATCTGCCGGACTTGATCGCCGGAATCTGCAATTCGGTGGCCAGCCGGGTAGCGGCTTTGGCAAAGCGGGCCGGCGTGCAGGAGGCAGTCTATATGAGCGGCGGCGTGGCGAAAAATATCGGCGTCCGCAAAGCTCTGGAGCGGGAGCTGGGCGTCACCGTCCATTACACCGAGGATGCCCAGTTTATGGGCGCCCTGGGCGCGGCGGCCGCCGGGTATGACAAAATCCGCAGATAAAATCCGCGAATAAAAAACGAAAAGATCAATGAGACAAGATAAATAAATGAAATAAATGGAGGGATTGAAAATGGAGAAAGCATTGGAAGGAATCAAGGTTGTACAGCTGGCGAACTTTGTGGCGGCCGCGGCCACCGGAAGATACCTGGCTGACCACGGCGCTGACGTCATCATCGTGGAAGCCGCAAAGGGCGATCCGCTGCGTTACACTGGCGTGCAGGAGGGCCGTCCCCAGGATATGAAGGAGAATACCACCTGGGAGTATCTGAACGGCAACAAGCGCTGCATTTCCCTGAACACCAAGACCCCGGAAGGAAAAGAGGCTTTGATGAAGCTTCTGGATGACGCGGACGTGCTGATCACCAACTGGAGGCTGGGCGCTCTGCAGAGAGCGGGGCTGGACTATGAGACTTTGAAGGAGAAGTATCCGAAGCTGGTTTATGCCATGATTCTGGGCTATGGCGCGACCGGTCCGGACCGGGATCTGCCGGGCTATGATTTCACCGCGTTCTTTGGCAGAGGCGGCTACACCGAGAACCTGCGCCGCCGCGGCGGGCAGCCGATCACCATGCTGCCGGGTCTGGGCGACAATAACGTAGGTCTGATGCTGGCTCTGGGTATTGTGACCGCTCTGGTGAAGCGCAAAGAGACCGGAGAAGGCGATTTCGTGAGCGCAAGCCTTTACGAGACCGCGATTTTCAACCACTCCATCATGCTGCTGGCCGCACAGTACGACGGCGCGGCGAGAGAGTATCCGATCTCCATCTATGACAACAAGAATCCGCTGAACGGTGCCTATCTCTCCAGTGACGACCGCATCATCCAGTGCGCGATGCCGGATTACAATCCGCGCTTTGAACACTTCTGCGAGGTCATCGGCCGCCGCGATATGGTAGATTCCGGCAAATACTGGCCGCAGGCGGATATGGTGGAGAAGGGCAATCTGACGGAGTGCATCGATGAGTTCAGCGCGACCTTCGCCTCCAAGACCTGTGAGGAGTGGAAGCAGATCCTTCGGGACGGCGACATTCCCTTCAGCGTCGCTTACAAATGGACCGAGATTCTGGACGATCCCCAGGCAAATGCTGTGGGCGCGTTCTATGATGTGACCTGCCCCAATGGAGAGGTGCGCAAGATTACCCATACTCCGGTGCGCATCACCAGCGAGGGTGAAATTGACGGACGGGTAGCTCCGCTGATCGGTGAGCAGGGCGTGGAGATCATGAAGGAGCTGGGCTACAGCGACGAGAAGATCAACGAAATGCTGGAGAGCGGCGCTCTGTATGTTTGGAAGGATGAGGAATAAGATGGCATTGAAATATGTCTTATTGGAAAAGAAGGATGGCATTGCCATCATCACATTTCATCGCCCGGAGGCTCTGAATGCCTTAAACAGCGAGGTGCTTGCCGACATCGAGACGGCGGTAGATGATGTGGCGGCGGATGAGTCCGTGCGGGTGGTGATCTTTACCGGCGAGGGCAAGTCCTTCATCTCCGGCGCGGATATCCATGAAATGGATTCCAAAACCGGCCTTGGCATCATCGATTATTCCCGCAAGGGAGCGGCATTGTTCCGCAAGATCGAGACGATGACCAAGCCCACGATCGCGGCAGTCAATGGCTATGCCTTCGGCGGCGGCTTCGAGTTTGTGCTTTGCACGGACATCCGCATCGCCCATGAGAAGGCGTCCTTCCGGCTGCCGGAGGTGACCTTGGGCATCGTGCCGGGCTTTAATGGCACCCAGCGGCTGCCCAAATGCATCGGCATGCCTCAGGCGAAGGAGCTGATCTTTACCGGGCGGCGGATTTTCGCCGCCGAGGCGAAGGAGCTGGGGATCCTGAATAAGGTGACTTCCCTGGATGGCTTCTGGGACGAGGTGATGGCACTCGCCAATCAGATCGCGGATAATTCCGCCAGCGCCATCGCCCTGGTAAAGGCGGCGATGACGGCCGGGGAGGATGTGAGCGTGGATGTGGGTAAGGATATTGAGCTGGGCTATATGACCGCCTGCTTCGGCACGCCGGATCAGATCGAAGGCTTTAATTCCTTCAAGGAGAAACGCAAGGCGGTATTCCGCCAGAAAGGATAAAAGGAGGAACAGGCCATGGCAGGATGGTATTTGGAGGATTTTGAGATCGGGACCACCTATAAAAGCATCGCGAGAACGATTACCGAGTGTGATGTGGTAAATTTTGCTGGATTGTCCGGAGATTTCAATCCCCTTCACATGGATGAGGAATATGGCAGAAATGTCAGCATTTTTAAGAAGCGGGTTGCCCATGGCATGTTAGGGCCGGTGCTGATGACCGGCATGAGCAACCAGACGGGAATGTTCGAGGGGACGACCATCGCGTTTTTGGAGCTTTCCATCAAGTATCCGGCTCCTCTGGAGATCGGCGACACAGTGCATCTGGAGATGACGCCCACGGAGGCGCGCCATACTAGCAAGCCGGGACGGGGAATTTTAAAGCTGGACGCCAATCTGGTCAACCAGAATGGCAAGATCATTACAGAATGTAAGTGGACCCTGATGCAGATGGCAAGGCAGTAGCGTAAAAAAGCCGTTGGATCAGATCCTGTTGAAATGAGGTGAGGCTGTTGCAAATCCTTACGCAGACTTTTGCAGCAGCCTCTATCAACATAGTAGGAGGGAAACCCTATGAGTATGTTTATTGATTTCCCGGAAATGCACGCGATTGTACAGGGGATGGAGAACGTGCCGATTCCGGAGATGGTTACGATTCATCAGGCTTATGATCCGCAGAAGATTGAGAATGTGCGGGAGCATATGCGGGCACAGCTTGAAAAATTGCCGGACCATGAAAATTATCGGGGAAAAAGCATCTGCATCACCGTGGGAAGCCGCGGCATCCCGCAGCTGGACACCATGGTCCGCACCATGTGTGATGTGTTAAAGGAATGGGGCGCGAGGCCCTTTATCATACCGGCCATGGGCAGCCACGGCGGAGGCAATGCCGCAGGGCAGTTGGAAATGATCGCCGGTTATCATATTACGGAGGAAACTATGGGCGTGCCGATCAAGGCGAGCATGGAAGTGGTGCAGTATGGGGATTTGAACGGAATCCCGCTGTATTGCGACAAGTATGCTTACGAGTCTGACGGCATTGTCATTTTTAATAAAGTAAAACCACATACGGATTTCAGAGGCCCTCATGAGAGCGGGCTTCTGAAAATGATTGCTATCGGCATTGCAAAGCACAAGGGAGCGGCCATGTTCCACAGCTTTGGCTTTGAGCGCTTCGCGGAGCTGATTCCCCAGGTGGCGGAGATCTTTTTGGAGAAATGCCCGGTGGCTTTCGGCGTGGGTGTGGTGCAGAATGCCTATGATGATATTTGCAATATCGATGTCTGCACTAAGGATACCTTGATTGAGACCGACGCGCGGCTTCTGGAGATCTCCAAGGAGAGGATCGCCAAATTCCTGTTTAATGATATTGATTTGCTGATCATCGATGAAATCGGCAAAAATATCAGCGGAAACGGTCACGATCCCAATGTGACAGGGAGAAACTTAGGCGGAACCTTTAAAGGACTTTTGAATCTGGACAAGTTGTTCGTGCGCAGCCTGACCCCGGAGGCCCACCATAATGGCTGTGGCCTGTCAAACTGTGACGTGACGACCCGCGCCGTTTTAAATGACGTGGATTGGGATGTTACCTGGACCAACGGGCTGACCACCGGCATTATGACCGCAGGCCAGATCCCGGTTTACGCAAATAATGATGAGCAGGCGATCCGTATGTGCATTAAGAGCCTGCACAATGTAGATTACAGCAAAGTGCGGGTGGTACATATCAAGAATACTCTGGCAATGAGCACCATTGAGGTGTCCAAAGCCTTATATGAGGATATAAAAGAACTGCCGGGCATCAGCTATGTGAGCGGCCCGGTTCAGATGAGGTTCCACGAGGACGGAAGTCTGGTGGAAACGGAATGGCCGGAGCCGTGAGAGGCAGAACGGTACTGTGCAGTGTGCACAAAGGGTTTTAAAGGAATTAGGCTGAATAACTCTATATTTCTTATACCGGGAATGCTAAGATAACGATAACTTAGAAGGAAAGGTACGGCGTATTAGAGATTCATTTTGGATAAATTTGAATAAAGGAGAAGAGAGGTCGCTGATATGGAGTTAATCAATAAGACCATAGGAATGTGCCTGGCGGACCGGGTAAAAAAGACTCCCGGGCGGATTGCGTTGGAGACGGAGAGAAGAAATTATTCCTGGAGGGAACTGGACGAGGTTTCAGACTATATGGCCGTGCGGATGCATAACCTGGGAATCGGACAGGGAACCCATGTAGGCATCTGGAGTACGAATACCACCAACTGGGTGCTCACCTTCCTGGCCCTGCAGAAGCTGGGAGCCGTTGCGGTGCTTTTGAATACCTGTTATTGCGAAGAAGAGCTGAAAAATATAATCGAATACGCGGATGTTCAGTACGTTTATTATGGAAAGGGATACAAAAAGGTCGTTTATGAGGATATTGTGGCAAATCTGCGGCCGGCAATGGAAGGCCGGGTACGTGCGTGGATTGTCATGAAGCCGGAAAGTGAGGAGGGCGGCTGGATGACAGCCGAGACCTTTACCGGGGAGGAAAAATCGGAGGCGGCCATGGAGCAGCTGGCCGGCTGGAAGGCCGCAGTGAAGCCTTCAGATACGGCAGCCATGCTGTTTACCTCCGGGACCACAGCCAGCCCAAAGGGCGTCATGCTCAGCCATTATAATCTGGTGAACAGCTCCCTGGAGACCTGCGAGCACATGAAATGGGGCGAGGGAGATCCGGACCCGGAGGTGGGAGCCAGAGATAAAATGCTGATTGCAGTTCCCATGTTCCATTGTTTTGGCATTACCTCCAGCCTGCTGTCCAGCATCCATCGGGGCTTTGTGATGCATCTGATTGAATATTATAAGTCCATCATGGTGATGAGCACAGTGGAGAAATACCGCTGTACGCTGCTGAACGGTGTGCCGTCCATGTTTCTGGCGATGATTCGCAACCGGGATTTTGCGAAATATGATTTAAGCTCCCTGCGGCGGGGAATTATTGCAGGCTCCTCCATCAGCCAGGAGGAGTATATGCAGATCCGCCGCGAGATTCCCGGCCTGAAGCTTCATTCCTCCTACGGGCAGACGGAGACCTCTCCCTGTGTCAGCATTGGCGATATTGAGGACACGGATGAAGAAAATGCAAGGGCTGCCGGACGGGTGGTGGAAAATTGTCATGTCCGTATTGTGGATATTCAGAGCGGGCAGGTTCTTCCGGTCGGCGGCGCGGGAGAAATCCAGGTCCGCGGCTACAATGTGATGCAGGGCTATTATAAGATGCCGGAGGCCACCGCGGCGGCCATTCAGCCGGACGGCTGGCTGCACACGGGAGATCTGGGCTGGCTGGATGAACGGAATTTTCTTTATGTAACCGGACGGCTGAAGGAAATTATTATTCGCGGAGGTGAAAATATTTCCCCCAGCGAGATTGAAAATGCCATCAAGCAATTTCCGGCGGTGGAAAATGTCAAGGTAGTAGGCGTACCGGCGGAGGTACTGCAGGAACAGATTGCCGCATGCATCACGGTGAAGGCAGGCACAAAGCTGGAGCGGCAGGCGCTTCTGGATTTCTTAAAAGGCAAGCTTGCTTATTACAAGATGCCGGAATATGTATTGATATTTGAGGAACTGCCCATGAATGCCAGCAGCAAGATCCTTCTGGGTGAATTAAAGGCCCAAGCGGCTTTGCGGGTGGAGGAGATCCGCAGACAGCGGAAATAGGAAAGAAGCATGATAATAAGGCTATTTAAAAAGGGCGCGACTTCAGTCACGCCCCTTCTTTCACATCGAGACTGGCATCGATGCTTTCAATGCAGAACACGGTAAATGCCGGCTGGCGGCTGTTTGCAATCCTTCCGGGAGGACCCCACCATACCGAACAGGTTCTCTAACAGGACCGCCGGGTTTTTATTTCCAACAGGCAAAAAAATAATGCGTCTGAGAGGAATCGAACCTCCGCACGCGGCTCCGGAGGCCACTGCTCTATCCACTGAGCTACAGACGCATCTTAGGTATTGTAGTATATTTTCCTCGAAAATTCAAGAGGGATTTTGAAAAAAATATAAAAAATATTCGCAAGGGGGGATCGCCATGGGTGAGAAAACTTATGGACATTTTAATGATGACAGCATGCTGACCAACAAGGTGCTGTGGAAGGGCTGCGGCTATTCGGACGATGATCTGGACCGGCCGATCATCGGCATCGCCAATTCCTTCAATGACATGGTGCCGGGGCACACGAACCTGCGCCAGCTGGCAGAGCATGTGAAAAACGGCATTTACCGGGCAGGGGGCACCCCGGCAGAGTTTGGCGTGATTGCCTGCTGCGACGGCGTGGCCACCGGCCATATCGGCAATAATTATGCGTTGCCCTCCCGGGATAATATCGCCGATAGCATTGAAATCCAGGCGCGGGCCCATAAGCTGGACGGGCTGGTGCTTTTAGGCTCCTGCGACAAGATTGTGCCGGGCATGCTGATGGCGGCTGCCAGGCTGGATATTCCGGCGATTTTTGTGGCGGGCGGCTGCATGGCCGGGGGCGCGCCCTTTGCCAATAAAACCCGTTCGGATTCTACTACCATCACCGAGGCCATCGGCATGTATCAGGCGGGCAAGGCCAGCTATGAGCAGCTGCAGGATCTGGCCAGCGTGTGCTGTCCCACCTGCGGTTCCTGCCAGTTTATGGGAACCGCAAATACCATGTGCTGTGAGGCGGAGGCTTTGGGCATGAGTCTGACGGGATCGGCATTGATTCCTGCCTTTTATAATGAGCGGCTGCGCAGCGCCTTTAAGAGCGGGGAAAAGATCGTGGAACTGGTGAAACGTGGCATCACCGCGAGACAGATCATGAATCTGGAATCCATCCGCAATGCAATCCGCGTGCTGATGGCAGTAGGCGGCTCCACCAATGCGGTGATCCATACCTGTGCTCTCGCCTATGAGCTGGGCATGGATCCGTCCAGGATCATGGATGAGTTTGAGATTATCAGCGACCAGATTCCCCATATCGCCAAGATCAGCCCGGCCAGCGTGGTTTACGACAGCGAGGATCTGTACAAGGCAGGGGGAATCCCGGAGGTGATGAAGGTGATCCGGGACAGCCTGAATCTGGATGTGATGACGGTGACAGGAAAGACTCTGGGCGAAAATCTGGACGGCTTCCGAAGTCTTTACGCGCCCAATCCGGAGGTGATTCGTCCCCTGGACAATCCCCACAGCACGCTGGGCGGTTTGGCGATCATGCGGGGCAACCTGGCGCCGGATACGGGTGTGGCCAAGCCGGCGGCCATTGCCGAGGAGGCAAGACGCTTTACCGGAACTGCGATCTGCTTTGATTCCGAGGAGGATTGCACGGAGGCGATTCGCCAGCAAAAGATCAAGGCAGGAAATGTGGTGATTATCCGTTATGAAGGGCCCAAGGGCGGCCCGGGTATGCGGGAAATGTACCAGCCCTTGAAAATGCTTTACGGCCAGGGCCTGAATAAGACCACCGCGGTGGTGACCGACGGACGTTTCTCCGGCACCAACAACGGCTGCTTTGTGGGGCATGTGTCGCCGGAGGCGGCGGCAGGCGGTCCCATCGCCCTGGTACAGGACGGCGATCGGATTACCATCGATGTTTACAAGAAAGAACTGACTCTTCATGTCAGTCCGGAGGAGCTGGCCAGGCGGCGGGCAGCATGGACGTACGAGCCTAAGCCGGTGACCGGATACTTAAAACGCTACGCCAAGCTTGCCCAGTCGGCAGATAAGGGCGGAGTTCTGGAATAATAAAACAAAAGATCCGGGAACGGGGCGGATGGCCTTGATCCCGGATCTTTTGTTTTTATCAGCCAAATACCTGATTGCCTCCTAAATAGGTGGCAACCACCGGAATATCCTTGATGGTATCCGGGGCTGCGGTGAAGGGATTTTCACCCAGCACCACGAAGTCAGCAAGCATGCCGGCCTTGATCTGCCCTTTTACATTCTCCTCGAAGCTTGCTTCAGCGCTGCGGATGGTGTAGCTGTCAAGGGCTTCCTGGACCGTAAAGGCCTGCTCCGGCAGGTAGGGTCCCACATGGTCATGGAGAGTAGTGCGGGTAACGGCGCACTGCATGCAGGCCAGCGCGTCCGGCAGCTCTACCGGGCAATCGGTCCCATTGCTGACGGAGACGCCGCCTTTCATCAAGGTTTTCCAGCTGTAGCTGGTAGACGCCAGCTCCTTGCCCACCCGGGCTTTTACGATGTGGTTGTCATAGTCTAAGAAAATGCTCTGGGCATATACGTGCAGATTTAAATCAATGATCTTCTGGAGCTGATCCGGGCGGCTGATCTGGCAGTGAACCACGCCGTGGCGATGGTCCTTGCGGGGATGCTCGGACAATGCCTTTTCGCAGGCATGGAGCACCCGGTCTAAGCAGCCGTCGCCGATGGAATGGATGGCCACCTGCATATTGTGGGCATTGGCATAGGAAACCATCTCATCCATGACCTCCTGGGTGAATACCGGAAGGCCGCAGGTGGAAGGATCGTCCGCATAAGGCCTGGTCATGAAAGCGGTGCGGGCTCCAAGGGAGCCGTCCCCTAACATTTTTAAGGGTCCAATCTTAAAAAGCTCTGTTCCCACGCCGGTGACATTGCCTGCCTCCACAAATTCCTTCAGCTCCGGCAGGGAAGTGAAATTGCTTTGCTCATAGACACGCACCGTCAGTTCACCGGCTGCTTCCAGCTCCTTGTAGGCTTCATTGATCAGCTGCCAGGGAACCCGGCGGAATACGCAATAGTCGTCGGTCTGGCTGCTGGTGACGCCGTAGGCGTTTAATGCCTTGCAGGCGGTGCGGATCATATTTTTCAGATCCTCCTTGCCGGGGACGGGCATAGCGTCATATACGGGATGCATGGCATTGTCGAAGAAACGTCCGTCCAGTTCCCCGTCCTCGATGCCGATCTGGCCGCCGTCCGGCTGGGGCGTATCCACAGTGACTCCCAGAAGCTCCAAGGCCCTGGAATTGACCACCAGGCTGTGGCCGCAGCAGCGCACAATGCAGATGGGGATTTCCGTGGAGATCTGGTCTAAATCCCAGCGGTTTGGCATCCGGTGTACGTCGGTGAAATAGTCATGGTTCCAGCCGCGCCCCATAAGCCAGGCGCCGCCGGTATGGGGGTGCTCCGCTTCAAAATCCTTCAAATACCGGATCAGTTCCGCCAGGCTGGTGGTGTGCTTTGCCAGCTGCGCGGTGCCCAGGGTGCTGCCGTAGTTTAACAGGTGCATGTGGCTGTCGTTGAAGGAGCTGCAGACGAAATGCCCCTCCAGGTCACAAAGCCTGTCCCCGTCAGCCGCAAGCGCCTTCGCTTTTTCATCGCTTCCCGCAAAGATAAATTTTCCGTCCTCCACAACGAAGGCTTCGGTCAGAGGCAGGGTTCCGGTGTAAACCTGTCCGTTGTAATAAATGGTTTTCATAGTATTCTCCTTTAATCCTGATACTGATCCTCATAGAAAAGGCAGGCATTTTTCTCCACGGTACCTTCTCCCAGGTAACGTGCCTTGTAATCCTTCAGCAGCTTAAAGTACTGGTTGGAGAGCAAAAGGATGACTGCCACGTTGATGAAGGTGGGGATGGCTGAGGTGATATCCACCACCGTCCAGATAAAGCCCTGGTTGTCGGTCTTTACCAGGTAGATAGTCCACAAAAGGCCCGGCAGTGCGCGGATGAGATAGAATACCTTCATGACAATATCCTTCACAATGCCTTCTTTTTTATAAAGGTGTTCCAGCACTGCCAGATAGTAGGTGAACCAGCCGCCGGAGGTCGTTACTGTAAAGATTACCATGATGATGGCAAGCAGGATGCTTCCGATGGAGCCAAAGCTTCCGGCAAAGGCACTGAGGGCGAGGGTGCCGCCGTTGGTGCCGTCGGTCCAGTTTCCGCTTAAAATCACGGACAGGGCGGTGATGGAGCAGACGACAAAGGTATCGAAGAAGACCTCGAAGGAACCCCACAGGCCCTGCTCAACCGGATGGGGAGTGATCGCTGAGGAGTGGATCATCGGAGAAGTACCCCAGCCGGCCTCGTTGGAATATACGGAACGAGCCATGCCTACACGTACCATCTGGCTGACCGTGCAGCCTGCGAAGCCGCCGATGGCAGCAGTTCCGGTGAAGGCGTTGGTGAAAATGCTGATGATGGCTTCCGGAACCCGCGCGAGATTAAACAGGATCATGCCTATACCCATCAGAATATAGAGCAGGCTCATAAAGGGAACCAGCTTACTGAACAGCTGGGCGATCTTTTTGGTGCCGCCGTAGGTGATAATATAGGTCAGGATGCTTAAGAAAACGCCGATGATAATTACGCCTTCTACCTGCAGCCCGCCGATCTGGCAGCTGCCCATATGAAAAGCACCGGACACCACCTGCGCCGCGGTCAGGTTGGAGGAGGTTACGAAGAAGGTGGAAAAGATCCCTGCGCCGAAGATAATCGCCGGAATCAGCCACAGCTTGCCCCAGCCCCGTTCCTTGCCAAGGCCGCGCTCCATGTAATAGGTGGGACCGCCGTAATACTCGCCCTTCTCATTGGTGCGGCGGTAATAGCAGCCTAAGGTAACCTCCACCTGCTTCAGGATCATGCCCAGGCATGCGGTCAGCCACATCCAGAGAACCGCGCCGGGGCCGCCGGCTGCGACCGCGGTGGCTACGCCGGCAATATTACCGAAGCCTACGGTGCCGCCCACAGCAGTGGAGATCGCCTCAAAGGGGCTTAACATACCCTTGCCTTCGGCGCTGTTATTTTTCATTTCCTTCTGGAACATGCGTCCGATGGTATGGTTCATAATCCAGCCGAAGCGGCGGAACTGGAAGAAACCGGAGCGGATCGTAAAATACAGTCCGGTAACAACCATCAATACAATCAGTGGCAGGCCCCACAGGATACCGTCGAGCCAGTTCAGAAAATCAATCATGTTCTTTTCCTCCTTGTCTTTTGGATCAGCAATAGTTGTGCCACAGAAAAAAGCAGTAGTAAATTTACCACTGCTTCATCGTCTGTCTATGAAACAATAGCTCCTCCACCTTTTGGTGAGAGTGCACAGCCTGTTCGACTGTACCCCAACTCGCTGACCCACGGCAGGCCGGCGGTTTCGGCGAAGCTTCCTTTCCCTGCCCTTCCCGGGGATACCGTTCCCTCCGGGCAGCTACTCATAAGATTCGCGCCTCTATTGCCAATCAAATATAAAATTGTCAGATTCATCATATAGAGTATTCCAGATAATGTCAAGCAGATTTTACCTGAAATTTCAAATGAAGTGAAGCAGTCTGAAGAATGGGAGGCTGTAAAGATGAGTATTTTATCAATTGGGATTGGGCGGGGGCGAATCTATAATTACACCAGGGATCTTCTGTACCGGGCCTTTGGTAAGGTTGAAAAACCCACATTTCAGGAGTACGAGGAATTTTTAAAGTCGCGCTGTTTTCCAAGGGAGCGGGATAAAATGAAACTTATTTCTCTTCACATACCTGAAAAATGAAAAACTTCAAATAATAGGACGCCTGCTCCCCGCCGCTCCACAGGATCGGGTGGTC
>CAZICB010000020.1:0-32038 GCA_964537765.1 uncultured Lachnospiraceae bacterium | reverse complement strand
CCGGAAAAATAAAAATGCTTTCTGACAATCATTGGCTCCTCCTAACCCCGGGCCGGACATTGCCGCGGATCCCCCACCAGCCTTCGGAATAAAAGCAGGTAGGTCAACACGGAAACTGCCGTTCCCAGATAATCCGACCACACCTCCGTATAAAATACGCAGGCCACCTCAAAATACCGCGGGATCAGAAACACTCCCGCCAAAAATATCAGCTTCCGCCACATGGACAGACTGATCGCCACACCGGAAATGCCCATGCCTGTGAATCCGTCCACAATGGTATATTGTACCGCCAAAGGAATGATCCCCAGGGTGTATGCCCGGATCGCCCAAACTGACAGCCGCACATATTCCTCATTCTGTGTAAAAATCCGCACAAACAGCTCCGGCAGGCACTGGGCCGCTAAAAACATGGCCGCCGTAAAGGCAACGCATAATCCCATGATGGCTTTCTGAGCCCGAAAGATCCGGTCCGGCCGTTTGGCGCCGTAATTGTAGCCCAGAATGGTCTGGGTGCCTCCGGTGATCCCGCCCAGGGGCATGGTCACTATCAGCATAAAGCTCTGGGCAATGGTGGCACAGGCCAAAAGTTTGTCCCCCTGGAGGGCTCCGCCATACCTTTGAATCACCGTATTCAGGGAAATCACCAGCACATTGTCCATGGCGATAATCACAAATGGCGTCACGCCCACCAAAAGCACCCGCTCCATAATATGCCAGTCATAGCCCCGGAAGGTGATGCGGATGGGAACCTGCTTTCCGAAAAGGAAGCACAGCACAAAGACGCAGGAAAAAATCTGTGACAAAACCGTGGCCAAGGCCGCTCCCTGCACGCCCATATGCAGCCCGAATATAAACAGCGGATCCAGCACAATATTGCTGACCGCTCCGGTCAGCACCGCCGCCATGGCCACCTTTGCAAAGCCCTGGCAGATAATAAATTGATTCATGCCCAAGGTCATCAGGGCAAATACGGTTCCGGCCAGATAAATCGTAATATACGAATACGCATAAGCATAGGTCTGCGCCCCTGCGCCAAACCACCACAAAAGGCGGCCCCGCAAGGCCAGAGATACCACCGTCAAAATCAGGGACAGCGCTGACAGCATGAGAAAGCAGTTTGCCAGAATCTGTCTGGCCCCCGCTTCATTTTTTTGTCCAAGGCGGATGCTCATAAGCGGCGCGCCGCCGATCCCCACCAGATAAGCAAAGGAAGAAACCAGGGTCACAATGGGGCCGCAGACGCCCACCCCCGCCAATGCCATTTCCCCCACCTGGGGAATGTTTCCAATATACATCCGGTCCACAATGCTGTAAAAAACACTGACAAACTGGGCCAGCATCGAAGGAATGGCCAGACGCAGCACCAGCTGCCCTACCTGGTCGGTGTCCAGATTATTCTCCAGTTTCATAGGAAAAACTCCGGCTCCTTCCTGCTGCTGCAGGCCTTTTTCAGCTTATGGCGGATCGCCAAATGCATCAGGCGGCTGATGCTCCTGCCCTGCACCGGACATACCTGAACGCAACGCATGCAGGAAATACACCGTTCCTCATCCATTACCTTGGGATCCGTCCGGGAAATGGCCTGCACCGGGCAGCTGCGGATACAGGTGCCGCAGCCATTGCAGCTGTTATTGACCCGGATCTTGACATGGACTCCCGGATAGGGGCGATAAGGGTAGTTCCCCTTTACCTTCAAATCTCCAATGGCAAAATTGCAGGAAACCTCGGCAAGCTTTTCCGCCGCCTGATCCGCAAACTGGTCTATTTTCTTTAAATCCGCCGCATCCGGCCGTCCGGCTCCAACGCTCCGGACAAGGTTGTGCTCCGCCGCCACCGCGGCAGCCGCAAACGCGCGGAAACCCTGACAGGCCAACACCTCCTCAAGCTCCAAAAGGGCATCCTCATAATCCCGGTTGCCATAGGTCACCACCAGAACCGCCGGGGTCTGGTTTCCGTGAAGTCTGCGGAAACGTTCTATGGCCGTCTGGGGAATCCTGCCGCCGTAAACCGGCGCTCCCACCACCACTGCCTCATTCTCATGGAAATGATAATCCGGGCGTTTTCCCGGATCGGTCATATCCAGACATTCCTGACCACCCATGCGGGAAAGCACTGCCTCCACCGCTCTTTTGGAATTTCCGGTTGGGCTAAAATATATCCCTGTTATCTGTTTCGTATTCATTTCTTCATCCTCCTGGTATCTGGTCCTGCCCTAAAAATGCCCGGCCTCATGTTCTTCATTCAGCCAATCCACCGCCTGCCAGATTCCCTCTGTGGTAAAAGGAAAGCTCCGGCTGTGCTTTTTCTCCTCCGGTGTCTTTTCATAGTTCAGCGGCTCCGGCCAGATGACTGCGCGAATCACGGTTTCGGTCTGTGCCTCCGCCCCGTCCTTCGCCTCCGTGATCACCTGCTCCTGCCTGTCCAGCTGGTAGCGCATCCCCCGATAGCTTCCCGTGAAACGGCTTTTCTTCAAAAAGGGAATGGAAATATCCCCATGCAGGTCAATCATGGCTTTGCCTCCTTCATTCGACATCATTGTTACGCTAACGATTATTATGCACTTTTTTTCCATTCATTGCAACCAAAAAATGGAATCGCCGCAGTAATTGCAGCAATCCCATTTTTCATATCGGTTTTTTTGCTGTTATTTTGCTTTATGGCAGCCGGAAGGCGTCCATTCCCGGATAAACCGCGCTTTCGCCCAGCTCCTCCTCAATCCGCAAAAGCTGATTATATTTGGCAGTGCGTTCACTGCGGCTGGGCGCCCCGGTCTTGATCTGCCCGGTGCCCAGGGCCACCGCCAGGTCGGCGATGGTGGTATCCTCGGTCTCCCCGGAACGGTGGGAAACCACCGCCGTGTAGCCCGCCCGGTGGGCCAGCCCGATGGCCTCCAGGGTTTCCGAAACCGAGCCGATCTGGTTTAGCTTGATCAGAATGGAATTGCCGCAGCCCAGGGCAATGCCCTTGGCCAGCCGCTGCGTGTTGGTGACGAACAAATCATCGCCCACCAGCTGGATCTTTTGTCCCAGTTCCCTGGTCATCTGCTGCCAGCCGTCCCAGTCCTCCTCATCCAGTCCGTCCTCAATGGAACGGATGGGGTATTTCTCACACAGCTCCTTCCAATGGGCGATCAGCTCGCCGGAGGTATATTGCTTTCCGCTTTTGGGAAGCACGTATCCCCCTTTCCGCTCACCCTTCCACTCGCTGGCGGCCGCGTCCAGGGCCAGCACAAAATCCCTGCCCGGCTCATAGCCGGCCAGCCGTACTGCCTGTAAAATATAGCTGATGGCCTCCTCGTCGCCGGAAAGGTCCGGCGCAAAGCCGCCCTCATCGCCCACGGAGGTGGCAAGCCCCTTTTCCTTCAAAAGAAACGCCAATGCATGGAAGACCTCCGCGCACCAGCGCAGTCCCTCGGAAAAACCAGGCGCCCCCACCGGCATAATCATAAACTCCTGCACATCCACCGTGTTCGCCGCGTGGGCGCCTCCGTTTAAAATGTTCATCATGGGCACCGGAAGCCGGTGGCCGCTTACCCCGCCCAGGAAACGGTACAGAGGCTGCCCAAGGGACAGGGCTGCCGCCCGGGCGCAGGCGATGGAAACCGCCAGCACCGCATTGGCGCCCAGGCCGGACTTGTCCGCGGTGCCGTCCGCGTCCATCATCGCCCGGTCCACCCCATAAATATCCGATGCGTCCATGCCGGTGATGGTGTCATTGATCACGGTGTTGATATGCTCCACCGCCTTTTTGACGCCCTTGCCGCCGTAGCGGCTTTTATCCTGGTCCCGCAGTTCCAGGGCCTCAAACTCTCCGGTGGACGCCCCGCTGGGAACGGCTCCCCGCCCCACGGTGCCGTCCGCCAAATATACCTCCGCCTCCACCGTCGGATTTCCCCTGGAGTCGAGAATCTCCCTTCCGGTTACCTTTTCAATCTCTAAATCATCCATCGCAGTCCCTTTCATCTTTGTTTTTCCCTAGTATGCCTCGGGACTGGGGGATCTATACCTGTTTGCCATTTAAAAGGAACTTCCTCAAAAAGAGATTCCGCCCTCCTCATAAAGCTTCACGTCTGTCCAGTCCGGGTGCTCCCGAACCGCATCACAGATCCTCCGGATCAGCTGAGGGCTTTCCTCCAGAAAATCCGCTATTTCCTGCTCATTCATTCCCCTTTTCGTTTTCTTCCGAACCAGACCAATAAGAGAAATATACCTTCCTTCACTGCGCCCTTCTTCACGCGCTTCCGCCCGCTCCAGCTTCAAATGCTTCTGCTCATCATACTCTGTCAAAAACAATGCCATCACCTCCGCCCGATTTTTCTTCAGAATATCAGACAGTAACCCTTCCGCTATGCACTGGTCCACCGCACGCATGACCGCTTCCTCCCGGTCCCTGCTTTCTTCTTCATATTGACGGATCAAAGCAATGCATCTGGCGTATTCTCCCAGCCGTTTACATTGATCCATGATTTCCCGGTTATGCCCCCAATTGATATTTAGCATAATTGCCCGAATTTCCAAACATGGCATCATCTCTGCCGGAATTTTATCGCTGCGCCAAAATGCATCGCTTAGCCTTAATTCCATACGGTCCGGCTCATCCCGTTTTCCATTATAGAAAACTATATACTGCGGAAACGGAACCCTCTGCAATTTGCTGCTATACACGTTAATCTCATTTTCATCAATATAGTTTTGGTACAGCCGGGCAAAATAGCTCAGGGAACGGAGGGGCATGTTGGGATTAAAGGAACTCTGATGCTCCCAAAGGTTTAAAATATGATCCAGCATAAAAGCCGCGTCATTTTTCATTCCCATATAAATCACATCCTCCAGGGTGCGGATCTCCAACAGCTCCGGATCCGTATAATGGCTGCCGTTGACGGCATTATACAATTCGAGAAGATGCCGTTTCTCCCGGAAAGCCATGCGGAACAGCCTGTCCTTATACTGCCTCTGTATTCTTTTTTTCTGCATACATCCTCCTTATTATTATATAATTTTTTCCTGCAATATGCAAACATATTGAAATCATCGGCCGAACTGGCCGCAGCGGAATGCTTTGGCATTCCAGACCGCCCATAGACTTTGGCGGAAGATACTCCCCTCCAGATCAACGGGGAAGATACTTTTTCTTTTATTATAGTTCCTTTTATCAAAAAAGCAAGAAGGAACCTGCGCTCCTTCCTGCCATATGTTACGATTCAGCCCGGCTGCATATTCCTGCCCGGCCTCGCCGGACAAGAATCAATCCATCTCAAACACCCGCTTAATACTGTCATAATGCAGAAAGATCCCCTGCTTAGCGAGCTGACGGATCTGCTCTGCTGTGGCCAGCAAAAAGCCGTCGGTCTCCGTCTCCTGGGCGGTGATGTCCGATTCCTGGAAGTCCAGGATGAAGCGGTACACGTCCACAAAGTAATTGTCCCCTTTGCCGGGATTTTCCCGGTGGTAGGTGAACAGGTAGCCGCCCTCCGCTTTGGACACATCCAGACCGGTTTCCTCCTTCACCTCCCGGAGCACTGCATCCCTGGAGTCCTCGCCGGCCAGCGCCGCGCCGCCGGAAACCTCCCACCAGCCGGGTGCCCAATGCTTGGTCATCACCCGCCTGGTGATCAGAAATCTGCCGTCCGGGCGCGCCACCACGCCCAGCACGGTCAGATGATATTCATCGTCCTTTAAGCACCAGTCGTTACGCGCCATGGTGCGTCCGGTCCGCTGCTTGTTTTTATCATAAATGTCCCAACGTTCCATAGCTCCTCCTACCAGGCAATGACCTCATGGCCGTCCTCCGTCACCAACACCTGGATCTCCCACTGGGCGGAGGGCAGGCCGTCATCGGTGTAAACGGTCCAGTCGTCATCCTCGTCCACATAGACCTCATCGGTGCCCATGTTAATCATCGGCTCAATGGTAAAGCACATGCCCGGCGCCATGACCATGCCGGTGCCCTTCCGGGCCACGTAGCTGACATAAGGATCCTCATGGAATTCCAGGCCGATGCCATGGCCGCCGATATCCCGCACCACCTTATAGCCGTTGGCCCGGGCATGGTCATTGATCACCTGGGCCACATCTCCCAAAAAGCCCCAGGGCTTCACCTGGGAAAGACCCAGCTCCATGCACTCCTTGGTCACGTCCACCAGTTTTCTCTTTTCCGGCGAAACATTGCCGATGCAGAACATGCGGGAGGAATCGGAAAAATAGCCGTCCAGAATCGTGGACACATCCACATTGACAATATCCCCGTCCTGCAGCACCACATCCTCCGACGGAATGCCGTGGCACACCACCTCATCGATGGAGGTGCAGACGCTCTTTGGATAGCCCTCAAAATTCAGCGGGGCCGGGATGCCGTGCATTTTTGTGGTCTGCTCATACACCCAGCGGTCGATCTCCCCGGTGGTGACCCCCGCCTGGATCCGCTCCGCCACATAATCCAGCACCGCAATATTGATCTTGGCGCTTTCCCGGATCTTTTCCATCTGCGCCGGGGTCTTGATGATTTTATGAGGCGGGATCTTGCAGCCCCGCAGCTTATACATCATCATCCTCCGGTCAAACTCATAATGGCACTTTTTGTATTTCAATCCGCTGCCGCACCAGCAGGGATCATTGCGGTTTTCTACTCCCATGGGTTTCTTCCTTCTTCCATTTTAATGATTTCAAATAAGCCTTCTGCTCCTCCGTAATCCGGTAGCTTTCCACCGATTTTTGGATTGCCTTGTTATGGCACCACGGACTCAGCCGCCGCTCCTCGATATAGGAGAGGACCGTTTCATATTGCTTGGCAAGGGCCGTGGCAAAATACCAGGCAACCATCATATTCACGTAATACTCCTCTGACCGCACCTTTGCCACCAGCTTAGGATACTCCGGATCAAAGGCCTCGTCCAGATAAAAGCTCATCAGCATTCCGATGGCAAAGCGGACGGTGTAGGGATGCTCCGACCCAAGCCAGCCTTTGACGGAGACCAAAAGCTCCGGCAAATGTTTTTTCAAACATTTCGGCGAAATCAGATCGCAGGTTGCCCAGTTATCGATATAGGGCAAAAATTCCTCCAGCGCCGCCAGACACTTACCGTAATCCTTCATGCCGGCAATCAGAAAGCCGTGAAGATTATTCTCCTCATAATAGGTATGGGGCAAAAGCTTTAAAAATTCTGCCGCCTGGGGACTTTTCGCGAATTCTTTCGCAAACTGCCGCAGCCGGGGCGTGCGCACGCCGATCACCCGCTCCTTTGCCACCGTGGGAATCAGTTTGCTGTGAAAGTCCCGGTAGGACGGATCCTGCATGGCAAACAACCGCTGCCGGACCTCTCTTTCTGCTTGCTCCCGGTCTTCTGAATTCATGCCATTCCCTCCTGCGCTTCCATGCTTTCCCGCGCCACCGAAAGCATCAGCTTAATGCGGTTTTCCTGATTGACCCGGGTGGCTCCCGGATCATAATCGATGGGGACAATATTGGCCTTGGGGTACATTTCCTTTATCTTATGTACCATGCCCTTGCCGCATACATGGGTGGGCAGACAGCCGAAGGGCTGGGTACAGACAATATTGGAATAGCCATGCTTTACCAGCTCGATCATCTCCGCCGGCAAAAACCAACCCTCGCCCATGCGGTTTCCCACGTTGATCAGTCCCTTCACCAGAGGCTTGGTGTCCTCGTAGGCAGAAAGCTGGGTGAACACCGGATACCGGTTCACACTGTCCATGAAGGCCTTTTCTACCTTTTTAAAATAATTAAGAAGCGTGGTGGCCACAAATTTTTTGACCTTGCTGCCGCCATAAATCCGCACATCCTGGATCCGGGCATCCACCTTAAACATCAAAAAGCCCAAAAGTCCCGGAACCATCACCTCGCAGCCTTGCTCCGCCAGGAACTCCTCCAGATTGTTATTGGCAAAGCTGGCATATTTCACATAGATTTCTCCCACGATTCCCACCTTCACCTTCGCCACCCGATTCATGGGAATGGCGGCAAAGGAAGCCAGGATCCTGTCAAAATTCTCCGTCATTTCCTTAAAGCCAAAGCCTTTGCCCTGCTTAAACTGATCCGTAATCTCATGGACCCAGCGGGTGATCATCCGGGCGGTATCGCCTTTTTGGATTTCATAGGCCTTGGTCTGGTTGCTTAAAAGCATCAGCAAATCCCCGTAAATGACGGCTGCCGCAGACCTGCGGATCACCGGAAGGGTCATCACAAAGCCGCTGTTGTACTCCATGCCGGACAGATTGAAGGAGATCACCGGAACCTGAGGATAGCCGGCTTTTTCCAGAGCCTTGCGCAGCAGATGGATGTAGTTGGAGGCCCGGCAGCCGCCGCCGGACTGCATGATGATCAGCGCCGTTTTATCCACGTCATACTTGCCGCTTTGCAGCGCGTCCAGAAGCTGCCCGATCACCAGAATCGCCGGATAGCAGGTATCGTTGTGGACGTAACGCAGTCCCAGCTGCTTGATTTCCGGACCGGCGGTCCTTAAAAGCTCGATCTTATAGCCTTCATTGATAAATACACTTTTTAATATCTCGAAATGAATGGGAAGCATATCCGGAACCAGGATGGTGTAATCCTTTTTCATCTCTCTGGTAAAAATGATTCTTCCGTTTTTTGCCCGTTTAATCTTTGCCATGTTATTTCATCTCCTGTTGCTCAATCGCCGCCAGCAGGCTGCGCAGCCTCACTCTCACCGCTCCCAGATTAGTGATCTCATCGATCTTGATCTGCGTATAGATCTTGCCGGCGCCCTCCACGATCCGGCGAACCTCATCGGTGGTGATGGCGTCCAGACCGCAGCCGAAGCTGACCAGCTGTACAATGTCCATATCCTTCTGGGTGCAGACATATTTTGCCGCCGCGTACAGCCGGGAATGATACATCCACTGGTTTAATACCTTCACCGGGAATTTGGACACCTTCTGGCTGACCGAATCCTCCGAGATCACGCTGACGCCGAAGGCATTGATCAGCATATCGATGCCGTGGTTGATCTCCGGATCCACATGGTAGGGTCTTCCGGCCAGAACAATGATCCGCCGGCCCTCCGCCCTGGCCAGATCGACGATTTCCCCTGCCCGGGCGCGCACCTGTTCCAAAAACAGATCCCGCTCCCGAAACGCCAGGTCGCTGGCCCGCTTCACATCCTTTAGCTGGATGCCGTCGAAATAACGACTCAAAAGCTCCGTCATCTTCTCCGGGAAAAATTTTCGTTTGTGAGGTCCCACATAGTCGGAGATCAGCTTGGTTTTTCCCGGGAATTTCATGTTGGCCGCAATGACCTCCGGATAATAGGCAACCACCGGACAGTTATAATTATTGTCCCCCAGACCCTCGTCAAAATTGAAGCTCATGCAGGGATAAAATACCGCGTCCACCTGGGCGTTTTTCAAATATTCCACATGACCGTGAAGCATCTTTGCCGGGAAGCACACCGTGTCGCTGGGGATGGAATACTGTCCCCGCAAATACAATTCCCGGTTGGAAAAGGGGGATAATAAAACTCCAAAACCCAGCTCCGAGAAAAATTTATGCCAGAACGGCGCCAGCTCATACATATTTAAGCCCATGGGAATGCCGATGGTCTCCGGGCGTTTTCCCTTGACCGGCTGATAGCGGGCCAAAAGCTCCTGCTTATATTTGTAAATATTGTGCCGGGAATCGGAGGTCCGCCTGGTCACCGGCCGCTCGCACTTATTCCCCGCGATGTATTTGCGGCCGCCCGAAAAGGTATTGATGCTTAAAAGGCAATGGTTATTGCACAGGCCGCAGTTGGTATTTTTCACCTGATGCTCAAAATTTTTCAATTCCTCCAAAGTCACGATGCCGCTCTGCT
The DNA here is from genome assembly GCA_964537765.1 of uncultured Lachnospiraceae bacterium. Taxonomy (GTDB): domain Bacteria; phylum Bacillota; class Clostridia; order Lachnospirales; family Lachnospiraceae; genus Brotaphodocola. The sequence continues at coordinate 22,206 of CAZICB010000020.1, read as the reverse complement.
CCCGCTTCTGGCTCATGGCATGAAGGGCGCAGCCGTAGGCTCCCATCAGACCTGCGATCACCGGGCGCACCACTGAAATTCCCAGCTCCCGCTCAAAGGCGCGCAGAACCGCGTCATTTAAGAAGGTGCCGCCCTGGACCACGATCTTTTTTCCCAGCTCCTCCACGCTGGCAGGACGGATCACCTTGTAGATGGCATTTTTCACTACACTGATGGACAGACCAGCCGAAATATCCTCGGTGCTGACCCCGTCCTTCTGAGCCTGTTTCACAGAGGAATTCATAAACACCGTGCACCGGGAGCCCAGATCCACCGCATTTTTGGAAAAAAGCCCCAGCCTGGAAAAATCCTCCGCCGAGTAATGAAGCGCGGCCGCGAAGGTCTGCAAAAAGGAACCGCAGCCGGAGGAACAGGCCTCGTTTAAGTATATATTGTCGATTGCCGAATTATGGATTTTGAAGCACTTCATGTCCTGGCCGCCGATGTCGATGATAAATTCCACATCCGGCATAAACTGCCGGGCCGCCTTTAAATGCGCCATCGTCTCTACCAGACCATAATCGACGGAAAAAGCATTTTTGATAATGTCCTCGCCGTATCCGGTGGCACACGAAGCGCACAGACGAATCCGCGGATTTTTCTCGTACATGCGGATCAGGTAATCCTTCACAATGGGCACCGGATTTCCGCTGTTGGAAAGATAGGTGCTGTCCAGGATCTCCTTATGCTCTCCGATGACCACCGCCTTCACCGTGGTGGAGCCGGCATCAATCCCTAAGTAGGCCTTCCCCTGATAGCCCTCCAGGCTTCCATAGGATACGTCCGCCTTTGCATGACGGGCGCAAAATTCCTCGTACTCCTCCTGGCTTTCAAATAAAGGCGGCAGGGTCTCGAATTCGCGGACCGCCTCATAATCCGACAGTTTTTTAATCACCTGATCCAAATCCACCGGGGTTTTGGCGCACAGCGCCGCTCCCAGCGCCACATAGTAAAGGGAATTTTCCGGACAAACTCCTTTTAAATGCAAGGCCCTGTCAAAGCTTTTCCGAAGCTCCGACATAAAGGTTAAGGGACCGCCTAAGTACAGCACATTGCCCTCGATGGCGCGGCCCTGGGCCAGTCCGCCGATGGTCTGATTCACCACCGCGCTGAAAATGCTGGCGGAAATATCCCGCTTGTCCGCTCCCTGGTTGATCAGGGGCTGAATATCACTTTTCGCGAAAACGCCGCAGCGGGAAGCGATGGTATATTGCTTGGTGCTCTCCTTGGCATACTCATTCATGTCATCCGGCGTGATATTAAGAAGGGTCGCCATCTGATCGATGAAGGCGCCAGTGCCGCCTGCGCAGGAGCCGTTCATCCGCGCTTCCATGGCGCCCCGCAGGTAGATAATCTTCGCGTCCTCGCCGCCCAGCTCGATGATCACATCAGTGCCGGGGGATTTCTGTTCCGCCGCCACCTTGGTGGCGTAAACCTCCTGCACGAAATCGATGGAACAGTTTTCCGCCATTCCCATACCCGCGGAGCCGGAAATCACCAGCGCGGTATCCTTTTCTTTCGGGAACCTTTCCCGGATCTTCACAAGCGCCTCCACGGTCTTTGCGGTGATCTGAGAAAAATGCCGCTCATAAGCCGAATAGACGATGGTGCCCAGCCCATCCAGCACAATGCTTTTTATGGTTGTAGAACCTACATCCAATCCAATCTTCAAGTGTACACACTCCTAACTTTTCTCATGTGGACACATGTCGCCACATTAAGAAAATAGTATACCATAAATCCAGGATTTCAGTAACCACTTAAGCGATTTTTTATAAATATTTTAGCATTTTCTTTATTAAAAAATTCAACGGCCCGCCTGACAGGGCACACGGTAAAACGCGATGAGACGCGTCTTTGGCGCGTCTCATCGCATTCTGTTTCTACATCCTTTTCTATCAATCTTCTTCGATGTGCTCCAGCCCCTGGTCGATGATGGTGCGCACATGGGCGTCCGCCAACGAGTAGAAAATGGATTTTCCCTCCCGGCGGCTCTTGACCAGCTTGTTCTGCTTTAAAATCTTCAGCTGGTGGGAAATCGCCGACTGGGTCATATTCAGCGCCTGGGCCAGGTCACAGACGCACACCTCCGCCTCGAACAACACAAACAAAATACGGATGCGGGTGGAATCGCCAAAGACCTTGAAAAGCTCCGCCAGGTCATAAAGCTCCTCCTCCGCCGGCAGCTTGTCGTTCACAATCTTCAGCAGCTCCTCGTGGACCTCCGTAGTTTCACAGCATTCCAGTTCGTACTCTGCCATATGCCCCTGCCTTTCTATAAATGCTTCACATTCAACGCCCGGATCGCATTCAGCACTGCCAGGACCATGACACCCACATCCGCAAAAATCGCGACCCACATATTTGCAATACCCACGGCACCTAAAATCAGGCAAAGCACCTTGATGCCGATGGCAAAATAAATATTTTCATATACAATCCGGATACATTTCCTGGAAATCTTAATGGCCTTGGCGATCTTCACCGGATCGTCGTCCATCAGCACAATATCCGCCGCCTCGATGGCCGCGTCGGAGCCCATGGCGCCCATGGCGATCCCAATATCTGCCCGGGAAAGCACCGGAGCGTCATTGATGCCGTCCCCCACAAAGGCGACCTTTTCCTTCTCACTGCGGGAGGCCAAAAGCTGCTCCACCTTGGTCACTTTGTCCGCCGGCAAAAGCTCGCTGTACACCTCGTCGATGCCCAGCTCCTTCGCGACCTGCTCGGCCGCTTCCTTCCGATCTCCGGTCAGCATGATATTTTTGCGGATGCCGGCTTTTTTCAGCTCCTCCACCGCTTTCTTTGCGGTCGGCTTCATCCGGTCGGAAATCAGAATATACCCGGCATAAGCTCCGCCTACAGACAGATATACCACAGTTCCCGCTTCTTTGCAAGACTCACAAAAAATTCCCAGGCGGCTCATCAGCTTTTCATTGCCTGCCGCCACCAAAACGCCGTCCACCAGCGCCTTCACGCCGTTGCCGCTGATTTCCTCCACTTCGGACAGGCGGTCCTTGTCAATCTCCCTGCCGTAGGCCTTCTGCAGGCTTTTGCTGATGGGATGGGTGGAATAGCTTTCCACCAGAGCCGCATACTCTAAAAGCTGCTCCTCCTTCATGGACACCGGGCAGACCTTTGCCACCTCAAAAACACCCTCGGTCATGGTGCCGGTCTTGTCAAAGACCACATATTTTACCTGGGACAAGGTTTCCAGATAATTGGAGCCCTTCACCAGCACGCCGGCATTGCTGGCTCCGCCGATTCCCGCAAAAAAGCTTAAGGGAATGCTGATCACCAGCGCGCAGGGGCAGCTGATCACCAGGAAGGTCAACGCCCGCATAATCCAGCCGCCCCATTCCGGCGCAAGTCCCAGTACCAGCAAGCGGAAAAGCGGCGGCAAAAAGGCCAGGGCCACAGCTCCATAGCAAACCGCCGGCGTATAATAGCGTGCAAATTTTGAGATGAAATTTTCCGACCTGGATTTCCGGGAGCTGGCATTTTCCACCAACTCCAGGATCTTCGAAACGGTGGACTCCCCAAACTCCTTGGTGGTGCGGATCTTTAAAAGACCGGTCAGATTGATACAGCCGCTGATCACCTCGTCTCCCACATCCACCGTGCGAGGAACGCTTTCGCCGGTCAGCGCACTGGTGTTGAGGGTGGTCCGCCCTTCCGTCACCACGCCGTCGATGGGGATCTTCTCACCAGGCTGCACCACAATCACGGAGCCGATCTCTACCTCATCCGGGTCCACCTGCTCCAACGCTCCATGCCCGTTCTCAATATTGGCATAATCCGGACGAATGTCCATCAGCTGGCTGATATTGCGGCGGCTCTTGCCTACCGCGTAGCTCTGAAACAGCTCGCCGATCTGGTAAAACAGCATAACGGCGACGCCCTCCTGGTATTCGCCCAGTGCGATGGCCCCCACTGTCGCCACGGCCATCAGGAAATTCTCGTCAAACACCTGCCGGTTGCGGATTCCCTTGCCGGCCTTCAGAAGAATATCGTATCCGATGGTCAGATAGGGGACCATATACAATGCAAATTTCAGATACCCCTCCACCGGAAGCAGCTCCAAAATCACGATGCAGACCGCCGCCAGGATAATCCGTCTCAACACTTTTTTCTGCTTTTTGTTCATAATAATATCTCCTCGTATAATCTGTTTGCAGGTTACCTGCAGCAGTCGGATGATTGAGCCTTGCATAAATGAAGTACAGGATAATAAAGTATGGGATAAAGAAGGGAGTGCCCGGCATCCGGCAGCACTCCCCGTTCCTTCTTACAGGAAAATCTCGCAGTCATCCTCGACCTTTTTGCAGTTTGCCAGCACCTCCTGCATCACTGCCTTGGGGTCCGCACCGTCCTCAAACTCTACACTCATCTTCAGCGCCATAAAGTTCACAACCGCATTCTTAACTCCGGCGGTTCTCTTCGCGGCGTCCTCCATCTTATTTGCACAGTTGGCACAATCCACATCGATTTTGTAGGTTTTCTTCATAATCAGGGGCCCTTTCTTCATCCTTAAATTTATTTTTCGTTCTTTCATATGAACATTCATTCATATATTGGTTTAATTATAGCACCTGACATAGGAATGTCAAGCGCTATTTATGCTTTTATAAAAATGTCGTTACAATTCACAGCCCTCCACGCCTCATTCACAGAACCCAAAAATAACAGCAATAGGCAAACAGCATCAAAATCCCTGACCGCCAGCTCAGCTTTCCCCGGGGCAGGCAGCAGACCAGAAGCATGGCCGCCGCCGCAAAGGCCACCAGAATATCGGTCCGAAACACGGCAGCCATGGGCACCGGAAGGATCAGAGCACAGGTGCCCACCACAAACAGAATATTGAAAATATTGCTTCCCACAATATTGCCGATGGCAATGTCCGCATTGTGCTTGCGGGCTGCATTGACCGAAGTGAAAAGCTCCGGAAGGGAGGTGCCAAGCGCCACGATAGTCAGCCCGATAAACCGCTCGCTGAGGCCCAGCAGTCTGGCGATGGCGCTGGCTCCATCCACCGTAAAATCACTGCCCAGGATAATCATTGCCAGGCCCAATACCGTAAATCCCAGAGCTTTGGGCAGAGAAAGCGGTCTGCCGCCTTCTTTCTGCTCCTCCCGGTTCTTTTTTGCCAGCACAAGCAGGTATCCCAAATAGATAAGAAACAAAAACCACAGCCCTATGCCATCCCAAAAACTGATGATTCCATCCCATCCTTCCGCCAGCAGCACCGCCGTCACCAACAGCATAAAAGGAATCTCCACCCGGATCGTGGATTTTGCCACTGCCAGGACTGACAGCAGGGAAGAAAGTCCCAAAATAATCCAGATATTCAGGATATTGCTGCCCACCACATTGCCGATGGTAATTCCCGCATTGCCCTTTATGGCCGCCGTAATGCTGACGGCAGCTTCCGGCGCACTGGTTCCCATGGCCACGATGGTAAGACCGATCACCAGCTGGGGAATCCCAAACCGGGAGGCGATCCCGGACGTTCCGTCCACAAACCAGTCCGCTCCTTTCATCAGAAGCACAAAACCCAGCGCCAAAAGCATCATTTCTTTCATCATTTCCATCTCTTGTCCTCCTGATCTTTTTCATAGGAAACGGAGCTTCCTATGATACAAAAAAGCGAGACAATGCCATAACCGTTCGTCATAGCAAAGTCTCGCTGATTACTCACATAACCGGATTCCTGAAAACCGTACTGACGGCGATGTGCACATGGCTTCCCATGCCAGCTACTCCCTCTGTAATATCCCCATTATGCCATAATCCAGACGTTCCGTCAAGCGTGCCCGGCCGCATCCGCCTTTGCGGCAGCAGCATTATATCTTACATTTTCCTTACTGATCTTGCGTTTTTATTTACACATCAATATAATATAATTGAGCTGTAAAGCTTAAGAAGCACCAGACAATGTGGAAAATGGATGTGGCTGCTCGATCTTCCCCGGAATATCTTCCGATGTTCCGGCTCACGCCGGTCAAAACCAAACCCGGCCGGGGAAAGGAGAGATGCTATGGAAAAGGATTTATTTCTCCTCATACTGGCTCTGACCATCAGCGCCGTATGGAAAATGGATCTGCTTTGGACCATCGCTGTGATTGATACTGCAGACAGGCTTCTCCGCCTGTTGCGGTACTCCTACATAGCAATGAGAAAAAGATACAAAGTAGAAAGCCCATCCAGCTCGGCAAAGCAAGATGGGCGGCTGCGCAGGCGCAGCTAAATAACCGTCTGTTTTAAGGAGCAGCCACATCGGTTTTAACCCGATGTCTGGTGCTTCTTTAATTTCATTATATGTTCCTTATTTAGAAAAGTCAAATATTTTTTACACCTGATGGCCGCATCTGAACAGAATCTTTATGGTCAGAATTTCCAGAAAAAACGACAGAATACCGTAAGCAAAGGTTAAAGAATAACATGGGGAAATCTGTTATAGTGATGAATAAGAATTGCTGAATATTTGCAGATGGGACGGTGAGTGAATGAAACAAAAAAAATGGAAGCGCTGGGTCCTCCTTGCCCTGATCCTGATCCTCCTTGGAACGGCCATTTCCGGCCTGACCGCTTCCTGGCGCATGCGCCGGGATTTCTCCAGCCACGTAAAGGAGCTTGCTTCCCTCGAAGAAGGCACAAAGGTGCAGCTTGGCGATCTGACGCCCTTTGAGTGGGATTACGTATATTCCTTTGACCCTTACACCTCCAGAGAGGAAATGGCAAATGTGCTTGGCTTTGAGGGGCCTGGCCTGGAGGAAACCGTCAGCGAAAACATGATTCAGCTGATTTTCGTCAAAAACGACAGCCAGGTCTTCACTCTTTGCGGATACCCGGAAAGCCTGGGCTACTCCATCAGCCTGGGTTACTGGGAAAACGGACGGAGCTACCGGCGGATCGACTGCTTGGCGGATACCTTTACCCTGCGGTTCCGGGAAGATGGGCTTCCCAGCCTGGTATTTGAGGGGGAGCAGTTCACCGGCACCGTCCTAACTATCACCGGTCAAAGCGCCCTTGTGGAGGTGGATGAGGGCTGCGCCATCCGAAGCTCTGGCGGGCAGGTAAGCGTCTCCCTGGAGCAGAATAGCCTGAACCTCGTTCCCGGCGACCGGGTGATGGTCACCTATGACGGCATGGTCCTGGAAAGCTATCCCCTGCAGCTAAGCGGACAGATGGAGCTGGTCCGCCTGGATCCTTCCTAAAGCAAACGACAAAAATATTTGCCGTTTGCTATAGGTGTCTTGGTTTTTGCGCCCCGCTCACGGCGACCCTCCAGGGAACGGCCTGAAGGGCGCAGCGGCCCGCTTATCTCTTTCTCTAATTCCCCGCCTGCTCAAGATAGAGTGATAATGGCATATATGTAATCCATTCATTGCCATACCCATCATATTCTTTCGCGATTCCCCCGTTATCATCATAGGAGAACTTCTTTTGATAGCTTTTTCCTCCACGCTCCACATCGGTGCGATACTCTTCGATCACCCGACCGCTCTCATCATATTCATATTTCCATTCAAAGGTTGGATATTCATTTGGCTCTGTTCCGTCCGCCTCAAAGACCCTCTGGTGGATCTCCCGGCCATCCTTGTCATTTTCAAAGGTTTTATATTCGGTCAATTCCCCGGATGAATTGTAGGAAGACTCTTTTATCAGATATCCGTTTCCGTCATATTCATATTCCGAGGTTTTCACAATCTCATCTTTCTTAGAAATTTCTTTTACAAGGTTCCCGTTTTCATCATACTCGCTTGTAACCTCCCAAATATCATCCGTAAAGAAAACCTCACGCCCCTCTGCGTCGTACTGATACTCCCACCCATTTCTAATGGCAAATTTACACGGCTGGCCATTTGCCGCCAGAATGCCATCTTCATATACCACGCGTTTTCCGCCGTCTTCCGTCTGAGTCGTGACGATATCCTGATAATACGCACTTTCCGGATCATTCGTAAAGGTATAGTTTTCCCGGATCATTTCTCCGTTCTCATTATAGTCATAAGTTAATGTGCTTATGATTTTTCCGTCTTTATAGTTTTCCTCTTTTACCTTCACATAAGGCTCTTCAGACAAAACAGCGGCAGCTTTCTCTTCGACCGTTTCCTCCGTCTCACTGTTCTCAGCCACAGCCGCAGCACTCATATCCGTACTGTTTTTTTCGTCCCGGCCTCTGCGGTATCCCCTTTCGAATTTCCTCCGCAGCCTGCTAAACAAATCATAGCCGCCAGACAAATAACAAACATTTTGTGTCTTTTCATATCAAAAAACCTCCTAAAAATAATCAAATGCATGCTGTATTCTTCTTTATTGCTAATCATCGGCGGACAGTGCCACGCCATAGCATACAAACTTTTATTTTTTTAGCACCAATCGTTTTCTCCGTCAAGCAAGTAAAAATTAACAATTGGATATTAACCTTTCCTTGCTTGACCGATTTTTGGATTGCCGGGGCGATCAGGCAGATCATGCCGCCACATGGAAAAGGCGCGCCATGCTACAGGCGCGCCTTTTCAATATATTGGATGGCCACACAGCGGGGCCCTCCCTGTGCCACAAATACCGGGCTTAGCTCCAATATCCGGATCTCCAGGTCCTGAAACATCTTTTCAAACATCTCCCGGATGGCTTCCGCATCCTCCTTTGCCGCCGCGTGAGTAATATAAAGGATGTGGTTCTTTCCCACGCCTTTTTCCTTCATATACTCCATCACGCCCCTGACCGCAGAGGTCATCGTGCGCTTCACTAGGAATTTGTCCAGCTTGCAGCCATCCTCCGTCAGCTTCATCACCGGCTTCAGCTTCAGCGCCGAGCCGATGGCCGCCGCCACCGGGGTCAGCCTGCCGCCCCGCTTCAAAAAAGAAAAATCCTGCGGAATCAGGAAGGATTCCGTCTTCTGGGCAGCCTCCCTCAGCCATTCCAAAATTTCCCCGGCGCTTTTTCCTTCCTCCTTCATCCGCTGGGCGCACTCCACAAGATAGCGGTGGGGACCGCAAAGAGTCCGGCTGTTAAACACCGTAATACGGTCCTTATTCCCTACCATTTCCCTGGCACAGCAGGCCCCCTGATAGGTCCCCGACAACCCATCCGCCATGGAAATATTGATAATTTCCTTGTCTGAGTGAGCTTCATAGGCATCCACCACAGCGCCCACCGGCGGCTGGGAGGACATGGGCGTCTGCCCCTCCCGGATTCTCCGGTAAAAATCCTCCATATCAATCTGCAAATCCTTTCCCTCCATGTCCCCGATGCGGATACACAAGGGCACTGCCTCAAATCCCGCTTTTTTAGCCTCCTCCTCCGTATACAATACAGAAGAATCCGTAATCACCTGAACCATAATAAGTCTCCCCTTACCCTATTATATAGTTTTCGTTACTACTTATTATAGTTTGCGATACATTTCGTGTTTTGTCAATAGGATTCTTGCTAAAAGGCAAAAAAAGAGGCTATTGCAAAGGCATGCACAAACCCTTGCAATAGTCTCTATTATCCTATACGCTTCAGCACATCCTCCAGACGTGCCAGATCCGCCAAAGAAACCGCGTCGCTATTCTCCAAAGTCCGGAACGTCTCCTCAAAAATCTCCAAAGCCCTTCCGCGAAAGGCGGGAAGTTGACGCTCCAGCGCATATTCCACGCCTGCGGCAAAACGGCGGACGGTCACCTCACATGGATCCTTCTTTGCCTTCAAGGCAAGCTGCATCTCCCAGTAGGGGTGGATCCCGTGAAAAGCCCGCAGCGCGTACACCGCCGCCGCAAGGTCCAGCAGAAAGGCGGCTCCCACCACCGCAAGCTCACGGACCTGAAAAAAGAATATCCAAAAAAACGCAACCGATATGGCCAGAAAAAAATAGCAGGTAAAAATATTCTTCCGATTCTGGCCATATTCCTTTTCGATCATTTTCTTATAATCTGAATCACTCATGCCCGGCTCCATATTTGTTTTTTATGTAAAGTCCGCTTGGCAATAGACGCATTCGCCATCCTTAAAGGTCATCTGCGGCACAAACACCTGATGCCCCATCAGGCAATGTCCCGCAAGGTCCGTATGATATACGGCCTTTTCCTTCAACTTAAGAATAACCACATCCCCCGTGGTTCCCTCCGCCATGGAGCCAAGCTCCGGCATGCCGATCAGCCTGGCCGGACTGATGGTTGCGCAATCTAAAACATCCTTCCAATCCATGCCGAAATCAATATATTTAGACAGGATACGCGGAAGGGAGTGCAACGGCTGCAAAAAACAGCTGGAAGAATTGATATCGCTGCTGATCACATCCGGCACAAATCCCTGACTAACGGCTGCCCGGCAGACCTCAAGATCGTAATTATTCCTGCCATTGGAAGCGTCAAAGAGCACTCCTCTCTTTCGCGCCTCAAGCAGCCCTGGAAGCACCTTCCCATCCGGTCCGATGCAGGTATGATCCCTTCCCTGGTAAATATGGCAGATCACATCTCCCGGTCGCAAAAGCTCCGCCAGGATATCCAGAGGGATCGAACAGTCCGTCACATGGACAATGACTCTCGTCCCCACCTTCTGGGAGATCTCGACCGTGCGTTTCACAGAAGCGACTGCCTGGCTGCCCTCGATGATTCCGTGGGAAATCCTGGTTTTTAAGCCCACCAGATTCTCCGGATATTTTTGAAACAGCGCCGCAATCCCTTTTTCATTCATCAGCGTCGGATCCAGATTTTCCGGATATTGGTTGTTGGATTGGCCTCCGGAGGCCACTAACAGGTAATTTAAGAAACGGACCTGGGAGCCGGCCACAAGGGTGCGGTAGATATGTTCATACATGCCGGTGCCTGCGGTTCCGCCGTCCACAGCCGTCGTCACACCGCTGCAGAAGGAAACCGTGTCTGCCTGCACGCCTCCCTCGGACGCGCCTCTCATATAATGTACATGATAATCAATCAGGCCGGTAGTCACAATACAGCCTTCCGCATCAATCACCTGCCTATAACTGTGCCCTTCCAGGGGCTCAGCGATTTTCCCTTCGATCAGGGCGATATCCCCCTTCCGCACCTGATGCTGTGCAGGGTCATAAACAGTTCCGTTTTTAATCAAAAAATCCATACTCTATCCTCCGGGGACTGACTTGATTTCAGCCATATATTATCTTGTTCGAAGAGAAGAGGCATTTCTGCCTCTTCTCTTGATCATCATTATCTTACTTTCTTGCAGCTTCAACCGCTTCCTGGAAGCCCTTTACAACCTCTTCGCCCAGATCCTCCTCAACCATATCATAGACAACCTGTGCCTTTTCTCTCAGAAAAGCCAGATCCTCCTCACTGAACTGAACGATCTCACACCCCGCATCCAGAACCGTCTGCTTATCCTTTTCGATCGACTCGTTGGCCACGCCCTTCGCATACTCTGCGGCCTCTGCAGCGCACTCATCAATCAATGCCTTGGTATTCTCCGGCAGACTCTGGTATAAGTCATTGTTCATAAAGAACACGATAATGTGGCCCACATGGTTTGTCTCGACCACATACTTCTGAACCTCCTGCAGGTTGTTGCCGACAATGTTCATATAGGGGTTTTCCTGTCCATCGACAGTACCCTGCTGCAGACCCATGAACAACTCATTAAACTGCATAGGAACTGCGGACGCGCCAATTGCGTTCCAGTATCCGATGTGATACTTATTGGTCATGACACGGATTTTCTGACCCTTCAGATCCGCCACGGATGCCGTCGGAATATTGGTAGTCAGCTCACGGAAGCCCGCGTCTGAGAAAGCCAACATATGGATACCGGATGCCTCGCAATACTCATTGATTTTGTTCTTGGCGTAATCGCTCTCCAGGAAGTTTCTCATGTGGTCAATATCATCAAAAACATTCGGCATATCAAACAAGGCCATTTCCTTAACGAAATCCGTAAGGTCAGAGGTCATCCCGGTCACCATCTCAATGGAACCTGACACACAGGCCTCGTCCTGCTCCGTGGTATTTGCCAACTGTCCGCCGGGATATAATTCAATGCTGATGCTGCCACCAGATCGTTCATTAACCAAGTCGGCAAAATACTTTGTCATCTTATAGTTGGTTGTGGTCTCTGCCACCGTCATGGCCAAATTCCAGCTATACTCTCCATAATCCTCTGCAGGAGCCTCTGCCTCTCCGGCCGCAGATGTTTCGGTTTCCGCAGACTTTTCAGCCGCCGGCGCTGCCGTGGTTGCCGGTGCCGAAGAACCGGATGAACATGCGGTCAGACCCATCACCATGGTTCCTGCCAGTAACAGTGCTAATGTTTTCTTCATAATGTTTTCTCTCCTTTATGGTAATTTTTTAACTCTCTATTATTTCGCAAGCAGCGAAGGAAGCCACAGGCTCAGCCCCGGAACATAAACAATTAATGCCAGTCCAATCAAAAACGCAATCAAAAACGGAATTGTCGCCTTTGCCAGCTTTAAAAGCGGAATTTTAGTCATGCCGGAGGCCACAAACAGGTTGATTCCCATAGGCGGCGTAACCATACCCATGCCCAGGTTACAAGTCATAAAAATACCCAGATGGACCGGATCAACACCCAATGCCGTGGCGATGGGCAGCATGATCGGAGTCAGGATCATCAGGTTGGGAATATTGTCCACAATCATACCGCATACGATCATAATCAGATTCATCAGCAGCAGGATCAGGAACTTATTGTCTGTGACAGACAGGACCATTTTAGAGATGGTCTGCGGATATTTCAGCAGGGTCATGGTCCTTGCAAAAGCAGCTGCAGCAGCAATCACAAACAGGATATTGACGTAGGTCTTGGCTCCTTCCATAAAAATATGCGGAATATCCTTGATCTCCACTGTCCGATAAACAAAGATACATACCAGGAAACCGTAAATCACAGAGATCACTGCCGCCTCCGTCGGGGAACAAATACCGGAATAAATGCATCCCAGGATAATCACTGGTGTCATCAATGCAAAGAAGCTTTCTTTCAGAAGGGGAAAGAAACCCTTCTGGCGGATATTTTTGTAATTTTCCGTAAGTTTTTCCTTGTCTTCCCCGTATTTTTTACAATAGTACCAACAATACACCATCAGAAACAGACCGATCAGGCACCCCGGAATGACACCTGCGATAAACAGCGCCGAAGGTGACGCGTTTGCCGCTGCCGAATATACTATATAAGAGATAGACGGAGGAATGATCACCCCCAGGGCTCCCGCAACCGTCACGATAGCTGTGGAAAATACGATATCATAGCCCATGTTCACCAAAAACGGAATCGTCATGGCGCCCACGGCAGATACGGTTGCCGGGGAGGATCCGGAAATCGCCGCGTAAAACATACAGGTGACGATCACCGCGCAAGGAAATCCGGCGGTTTTATTGCCGATAAAATAACCGAAAAACTCAAAAAGCTTTTTGGAAATACCGCCCTCCGCCATGATCATTCCGGATACCATAAACAACGGAACTGCCAGCAGCGTGAAACTGTTCATACCGGAGAACATGGCCCTCGCCACATCAATCGCGCCATAGTTCAGGGTTCCCATCATGCCCGGAAGCACTGCCATAAGACCAAACACAACGCCGACCGGAAGGCTGATGATCAGGAAAACGGCAAGCAAAATGAAAAATAATCCAATTGTCATGACTGGCTCTCCTTTCCGGTAATATCGAGGAATACCACCTGGATTCCTCTAAGCATCGCCAAAATGAAGCAGAATGTCATCACCCAATAGAATCTGGCGACCGGAATCTGCAGTGCGGGGCTACGCTGCCCGGTTTTCACGGTAACAGCGATCAGATCCAACCCACCTTTAATCAGCATAATCATAAACAGAATTACAATCACCGTACATACCATTGTGATTGCCTTCTGTACCGGTTTGCTGAACATCGTAGTGAAGGTGTCCACCCGGATCATGGTCCGGTTGCGAATGGTCGCCGGCAATGAGAAAAATGCGCTCAGTGCCAGACAATAACAACAGACCTCATCAGACCAGCTCAATGCGTTGCTAAAACAATAGCGCATAACAACGTTGGCAAAAGAGAGAACCGTCATAACCACCAGCAGGATGGCCATGCAGCAGATCTCAAAGTTTTTGTCGAGCCATTTTAAAATTTCCATACCTCTTTCCTCCTTTTACATCAGCCTAAAAAATTGAACTCTGGAACTTATGTCTTGCGCTTGACAATAGTATACCCTTTGCGTTAAAATAAGTAAAACAGTTATAAATTAGAATATCTAGAAGTTTTACTTCTAGGTTTTGCGGTTGATATGGAAATTTTCCTGATTCTTATAAATGCGATGAGACGCGTCACCGGCACGTCTCATCGCATTCTGATGAATTAGAATTCCTTTGATTCATATTTGCATAGGAGGAAGACTGTATGGATTTTAAGATATTAAAATATGTCCTTGCCATCGCAGACACAGGAAGCGTCACGAAGGCCGCTGAAACGCTGTTCATCTCCCAGTCCGGGCTGAATCAACAGCTGATCAAGGAAGAAAAAGCCCTGGGAACCACCTTGTTTTATCGTTCCAAGATGGGAATGCAGCCTACACAGAGCGGAAAAATTTACATTGACAATGCCAGAAGAATCCTGAAGATGGCGCAGAACTGCGTCACTCAGATTCATGATCTGTCGGAAAACCCGCAGGGCACCATCTCCTTTGGTCTTCCCTTTGAGCATGGCGCCGATCTGTTTATCGATATATCGGAGAAATTCAGCCAAAAATTTCCGAATGTGTCCATTACACTACAGGAGCAGATTGTGAAGCAAATGCAGGAGAAGGTTCGTACCGATCAGCTGGACATGGCCTTCATCATGATTCAGGGAAAGCCTTCGCCTCAAGATTTTGACTTTGTCCATCTATGTACAGAAAAGCTGATCCTGGGCGTTCCGAAAAATCATCCCCTGGCCCAATATGCCGCACCGCCGGGTAAGCCTCTGCGCACTATAGAACTGAAACGATTGAAAAATGATAGCTTTGCCTTCATGTTTTCCGGATCCACCATGCGCCAGGTCATCGATCCCCTATTTGAGGATGCCGGCTTTGCCCCAAATATCCATTATGAAAGCATGATGAATAATGTGCTGTACCGCCTGGTCTGCAAAGGACTATGCTGTACCATCATGCCCCAGTCCTACGCCCAAAGCAGCAAAAACTCCGCCTGGTTTTACTTGGATCAGGACCCTAAATGGGAATGGTATATCATTTTTTCCAAATCCCGCATTCTCAGCATCGCCGATAAATACCTGATCAAGCTTTCCCAGGATTATGTCCGGAAAATGAAAGACTACTGGAGTATCCATAATATTGGCTCTCCGGCCTCCTGATCCTCACGCTGTCTGCTTTCCTTTGCTGTTAAGCAGACCGATGAAGCTGGTCGGCTGCCCGATGTGGCAGCCATCCAGCAATCGGACGCATATCCGAATCACTGGCGTAATCGACAAATGATTAGACCAACTTATTTGTGACAACAGCGTTGTCACAAATCAATTTTCCCGGTTCGCATAGGCCTTAATAATCTCGATCTCTTGCGCCATCTTCACGGTCCGGAGAGATTATAGCAAACGGCAAATATTTTTGTCGTTTGCTATAACTAAGGGCAGCAAAATCCTTCCCTCTGCAAAATCCTTTGCCTTTTTTCATGACCCACTCCCGAAAAATCTTATCTCTCCAACTTTCCTTTCTTTTTCAGATAAAGATAATAAACGCCCTGGTTCAGGGCCGAGAAGAACCAACCCACCGGATAGCCGACAAAGATCACTGTCTCCGATCGGAACAGCCGCAGAAAGATCGCCAGATAAATCTGCCGGACCACCACCATACCGATCAGGGAAAGGATCATTACCTCCCTGGAATGTCCATATCCCCGCAGGGTGCCGGAGAGCACCTGGCCGATGGATACCAACGTATATAGGGGAAGCAAGACATGCATCATGGCAGCGCCGTAGCGCACCACATCCGCGTCCCGGTTAAACAGCCGCATCATCGCCTCCGCAAAAGGGAACATGGCAGCGCCGATCACCACCACGATCAGGATACTCAGCAGCGTGGTGACCCGGATCCCTTTCTCCACACGATCGAGCTTCTTAGCCCCAATATTCTGGGACACAAAGGTGGTGACGGCCAGCCCCAGCGCCGTAGCAGGCATATTCACAAATCGGTCCAGCTTCTGCGCCACGCCGACCCCTGCCATCAGGCTGGATCCAAATCCATTGGTATAGCGGTTCACGAACAAATTGGAAAAGGCCACCAGGCTGGACTGGACGCCGGCCGGCAGACCGTAGGAAATGATCTCACTGATCAGGCTTTTATCCATCTTCATCTCCCGGAAGGAAAAGGCATAGCGGGAATCCAGAAGCATCATGCGGCCAAACACCAGCACCACCGATAAACCCTGCGCGATAACGGTCGCCAGCGCGACTCCCGCTACACCCCAGGGGATCACCACCACAAAAACAAGATCCAGGATAATATTCAGCGCGCAGGAAATCACCAGCGCATAAAAGGGGCTTTGGGAATCTCCCACGGAGCGAAGCACCGCCGCGCCTACGTTATAAAAAGCGGTAAACAATATTCCCGCGATGTAGATCCGGAGATAATCCCCTGCATATTGGTAAATATCCGCCGGACAATTTAAGATATTCAAAGTGAGATCCACCGCCAACACTCCGCCAACGCCCAGCACGATCCCCAAAACAAGGGCGAAAAACACCGTAGTGTGAATGGCATCCTTCAGCTTCTTATAATCCTGCCCGCCCAGACATCTGGAAAAAATCACCGACGCCCCCGTAGACATTCCAACAAAAAAACCAACCAGCAGATTATACACCGGCGTGCAGGTATTTACTGCCGCCAGCGCCTCCTTGCCGACAAAATTCCCCACCACCAGGGAATCCACATTGTTATACACCGTCTGAAAAATGTACCCAACCAAAATCGGCATGGAAAATAAAATCATCTGTACCGCAATGTTTCCTTCCGTCAGGTCAATCTTCCGATCCTTTTCTTTACGAGGCATCCCTGCATGCCCTCCTTCCTGGTTTCTCTTTTGTACGGTCCTGTTTGACCGCAATTAGCATTATTATAAACGATTTATCCTATAAATACAATCCAAGGCAAAAAATACTCCTATCCGCAAATACTCCTCGCAAATACTCCTATCCGACCTTCCTCTCCGCCCAGCTGATCCCCTGGTACAGCCCCATGGACAGCACGCAAAGAATTCCGATGGACATGACAACCAGATCCAGCTGAAACACCTGACTGCCGTAAATAATCAAATACCCCAGTCCACGCTGGGCCGCCAAAAATTCCCCGATAATCACGCCCACCAGGCACAGTCCGATATTCACCTTCATGTTGCTGATGATAAGCGGCACTGAGCCGGGCAAAAGCACCTTTGCCAGCACATCCCGACGGTTTCCGCCCAGAGAATAGATCAGCTTGATTTTCTCCGGATCCATGGACCGGAAGCCATTGTGCAGGGTCAGGATCGAGCCAAAGACAGCCACCGACACCGCCGCCGCCACAATGGTATGCACATGATTGCCCAGCCATACGATCAGCATTGGCGCCAGAGCTGATTTGGGCAGGCTGTTCAGCATCACCAAATACGGCTCCAGAATCTCCGAAATGCTGCGGCTAGACCACAAAAGCATCGCCATCAAAAGACCGATGGCGGTCACCAGGCCAAAGCTTACAAAGGTTTCAAACAGGGTAATGCCGATATGCGGCCAAATGCTGCCGTCCCCCGCCATCCTCCAGAAACAAAAGAGAACCCTGGATGGCGAGCTGAATATAAAATCATCGATCATTTCCAGCTCGGCACAGAGTTCCCATACCGCAAGCAACAGCACCAGAAGCATGCTCCGGACCACTGTCACCTTTCTCTTATGCAAATGTTCTTTTTCCATATATTGCTGCTGAGCCATGGATGGCACAAGCTCCCGTCGCTCCATAGCATAACCTCCATTAATCAGTACTAATACTGTTAATGTATGCGGCCATTGCCCGTTTTGCGCAGGGCTGTGCGGGGTTGCCCGCGCACGGCCGCCGGGCGCATGAAGGTTTAGTATACACGGAATTCAATATACGCAGGCGGCATCCACTGCAAAAAGTAAATTCTTCCGGAATATTGGCGATATGCCATTTCAGAAAAAGAACTTGAAACCCACTGCGGATTATGGTATATTGAATATAAGGAAGAGCACCTGCTGGTAACAGGTGCCCAACGGGAGCCGCCGATAGACGGTTAGCCCGTTCATCTAAACGCAAAATAGCCGCTTAGCTTGCGACGCTGGGGCGGCTATTTTTGTGTTTTATTACTATCTTTACCAACGGTGTATCCGATTCCAAAGCAGGTCAAGCCGAAGCTCAACACCGCAATAAGTCCCAAAATATCCATATGGCTCAGCCCTCCTTTCCTAGATTCCCTTTCAGGTTTCTATGTACACAGAGGGTCACAGTCCCTCCGTAAAGGGCTAACCGCCTACCATCCTGGTAGTCCCAAAGAAATATTATCATACTTCGACAGGAATTTCAACATCATATGATTTTGAAGTTCCGGCCAAAAGGCGGAACCCCCTTCTGTCCCAAAGGAAGCTCCGCCTCTCTCAAAAAATTCATCTCCTGCCGCCCTCACCCAGCAGATTCTCCAAATTTCATTCTTACCACCTGTGCAATCATTTCCGCGGTTCCTTCCACTCCCAGCAGGGACGAATCGATCATCAGATGCTTGTGTTTGGAGTCGCTTGGCAGATAACCGGCATACCGTTTGTGGTAAATATTCCTGGCACGATCCACCCGCATAATCATTTTCTTTGCCTGATCCTCTGTCATATCAAGAATTTTAATGCAATTCTCCAAACGTCTGGCGTAGGGCGCATAGATGAAAATATTGATGGTATTTTTCTCATTCTGCAGAAGATAATCGGAACACCGACCTACAATGATACAGCTGGATTTCTCAGCCAGATCCAGAATGATTCCCTTCTGCACATCAAAGATCATGTCCTGGATGTACTCCTCATCGGTACCCAGGGGAAACATGGAGGAAAAGAGCCAATGGTGGGATTTTTCCTCCGATTCGCTGATTTTTGAAACCGGCATATTCAGCTGCCTGGACACCTGCTCCACAATATCGCGGTCATAAAATTCAATGCCAAGCTTCTCCGAAAGGGACCGTGCAATGGGCCGCCCAAGGCTTCCAAACTCCCTGGTAATGGTAATTGTATACTTTTCCATGAGCCTCCTCCTCCTTATAACCACTGCCGGCTATGCCGTCACCAGCGTTTTCTGATAGCCCCGGACAATACAGCTTAACGTAAAGCAAACCGCAAAATAGCAAAGCGCCTCAAACGCAAACAGCAGCAGCATGCCGCGCACATCATAAATGCTCCCCATAACCACCGCGCAGTTGCGCATAAATTCCGTGACATCCACCATTTTCAAAAAAGAAGTATCCTTAATCACGGTAATTACCTGACTAAGCAGCGCCGGGATTACCTTCTTGTAGGTCTGAGGCAGAACAATATACCACAGGGTCTGAAAAAAATGAAAGCCCTGGGACCGGGCCGCCTCGAACTGACCTTTGGGAATGGAGTTTAAACCGCCCCGCAGGATCTCCGCCATCACTGCCGAAGTGAACAGGCTGATGGCAAATACGGAAACGGCGATTTTATTTCCCCGCACGGTAAAATAAATCCAGAGAATCCACAAAAGATTCGGCGTACAGCGGAAGAACTCCGTATAGGCTGCCACCAGAGTGCCCGCCCACTTTAGCTTCCCCGTGCCATAGGTGCGCACCAGCGCCAGCAGGGTTCCGAAAAACAGGCTGATCAGGGTTGCCAGGCAGGCAATCGTCACCGTCATTCCAAGTCCCTTCAGCATAAAGGTCACATTGGCGGAGGTAAAGATCTGATGAAATAATTCTAACATGCCTCCTTAACCTCCTTCCTGACCGCCCGTTTCGGCGCAGGCAGCTGCATGGAGCGGATTTCCAGATATCTTGCCAGTCTTGCCAACGGAAAACAGATCACAAAATACAAAAGCGCACTGGTGAAATATGCCTGAGCGAAAAAGCCCCGCTTGGCTCCCCAGGAATCCGTGTAATACATCAGATCCATCCCTGCCACCATGGCAAGAATCGAAGTGTTTTTCACCAGATTCAAGGCCTGGTTGGCCAGAGGCGGCATAATGATCCTGATTGTCTGCGGCAAAATAATATAATACATGGTCTGCACGTAGGAAAATCCCTGGGAGGCAGCCGCCTCCGACTGCCCCCTTGGAATTGCCTCGATTCCGGTCCGGATTACTTCTGAAATATAGGCCCCATGATAAACGCCCACGCCGATCACTCCCAGCACAAATTTGGGAATCCGGAAACCGGAACTGGAAAACAGCATCGGCAGCACGGAATAATAAAACAATACCTGCAGCGCCAGCGGCGTATTCTGGATAAATTCCACATAGATGCGGGACAACCATTTTACTGGTTTTATCCGGGTGGTGGACATGGTCCCAAACAGCACCCCCAGAACCAGGGCCACCATCAGTCCCACCACGGCAATCTTCAAAGTCATAAGGAAGCCGGGAATATAATATTCCGGAATCGCCTCCCAAAGCGCCAGCCATCGTTTTTCATCAAATAGGCCTTTTATCATAATCTCATTCCCTTACTGCAGATTCCACTGATCCTGAAGCTCCTTCATGGAGCCGTCAGAAAGCATGGAGGTCACTTTATTTTCTACCAGCTCCGCCAGTCCGGTATTCTCCTTTGCGGAAGCGA
This sequence comes from uncultured Lachnospiraceae bacterium, assembly GCA_964537765.1. Taxonomy (GTDB): domain Bacteria; phylum Bacillota; class Clostridia; order Lachnospirales; family Lachnospiraceae; genus Brotaphodocola. Next base: position 1,394 of record CAZICB010000020.1, on the reverse strand, counting down.
CGCCGTAATCCTGCTCTGCAAAACGATCCTCCAACAGCATATTGGAATCATTCACATAGCCGGACAGGATCGCGCGATCCACGGAAAAGCAGTCGATCTGATTGGTAGCCAGCGCCTGTGCCAATGCCGGATAACCGTCAAACTCCTGGAATTCCGGTTTTACATCAATGCCGTTTTCCGCCACATAAGCCTCAAAGCCGTCCTTGGTGGTGGAGGATTGTGCCACGCCGACGATCTTCCCATCCAGATCCTCGATGGAAGTGATGCCGGAATCCTTATTCACCAGCAGACCCACGGCGTCGGTATAATACGGAGTGGTGAAATTATAGGTTTCCTTCCGCTCGTCGGTGATGGTGAAGGTGGCGATCACCAGGTCGATCTCACCATTCTCCAGAAGCGGGCCTCTGGTCTTTGCCGTCACTCCCTGGAATTCCACCAGCTTGTTTTCCTTTGCTTCTTCCATGGAACAGCCGAAGATCTCCCCGGCAATAGCATAGGCCAGGTCATCCTCAAAGCCTTCATACTCCCCGGTGGCCGTGTTCTGAAGACTGAAATTGGGGATATCGGATTTGCATCCGACCTTTAAAACACCCCGATCCATGATTTTCTGTACGTCGGCAGACACCTCCGTCCCGGATGCTTCCGTAGTCTCCCCGGCGGAAGCTGACTCTGCGGCTGCTTCCGTCTTCGACGCCTCCGTGGTCTGTGCTGAACCGGAGCTGCATGCGGTCAATGCTGCCGCCAGCACCGCCGCCGTCATCAGTGATAATCCTTTTTTCTTCATAATTGTTTTCCTCCTCATTTTGAAAATCCATCTATGTATCCAAAGCAGGCAGACGGCTATCCGAATCCCTTATCCGGAGCTGCCGGGGCCTGCGAAGGAACCCTTCCCGCTGCCGCCTTTTCACCGGCATGCCGCCCGCCTAATGCAGGATCTTGCTTAAAAACGCCTTGGTACGTTCATGCTCCGGCGCCTCAAAGAAATGCTCCGCCGTCCCTTCCTCCAGAATATAGCCTCCGTCCATGAAGATCACCCGGTCCGCCACCTGTCTTGCAAAGCCCATCTCATGGGTAACGCAAATCATCGTGATATTTTCATGGGCCAGCTCCACCATGACATTCAAAACCTCCTGAACCATCTCCGGATCCAGCGCTGAGGTGGGCTCATCAAAAAGAATCAGCGGCTGCTTCGTGCACAGCGCCCGGGCGATGGCTACCCGCTGCTGCTGCCCTCCGGAAAGCTGTACTGGATAATTTCCGGCCTTTTCCTTTAGCCCCACCCGCTCCAGACATTGAAAGGCATTTTCCTCCGCCTTGTCCTTTGAAACATGCTGGAGCCGAATGGGCGCCAGGGTCAGATTCTCCAAGACCGTCAGATGGGGATAAAGATTAAA
>CAZICB010000019.1:0-32333 GCA_964537765.1 uncultured Lachnospiraceae bacterium | reverse complement strand
CAGCCTGTTTTGGACGGAACGAGGGAAGCTGCGGGGGAGGAAGAAACGGAGGAAGCGCCGGCAGATACGATCCGCCTGCTGTTTGGAGGGGACGTGCTGCTTTCGGATCATGTGCTGAATGCCTGGCAGCAGGCAGGAGGCATCAGCGGCGTGCTGGATGAGCATTACCGGGGATTGATCGGGGAGGCCGATTATTTTGTGGTCAATGAGGAGTTTCCTTTCAGCAGCCGGGGAAGCAAGGCGGAGGATAAGCAGTACACCTTCCGCCTGCCGCCGGAAAAGGTGGAGCTGTTTCATCAGATGGGCATTGACGGTGTGACCCTGGCCAATAATCATGCGCTGGACTACGGCCAGGAGGCGCTTTTGGATACCTGTCAGGTATTGGATGAGGCAGGCATTCTCCGCACCGGAGCCGGGAAGGATCTGGAGGAGGCCTGCCAGGCCATGATTCTGGAGGCTTCCGGCAAATCCATCGCGGTGATCGGGGCGACCCGGGTCATCCCGGTCAGCGACTGGGCGGCGGGCGCCAACCATCCGGGCATGCTGGCTACCTATGACCCGTCTCTTTTGCTGGAGCAGATCCGGAAGCTGCACAGCCAATATGATTATGTGATTGTTTACGTGCATTGGGGAATTGAGCGGGACGAGCTGCCTCAGGAGTATCAGAGGACTCTGGGAAAGCAATATATTGATGCGGGGGCGGACCTGGTGATCGGCGCTCATCCCCATGTGCTCCAGGGGATCGAGTATTACCAGGGCAGGCCCATTGTATACAGTCTGGGAAATTTTGTGTTCGGCAGCTCCATTCCCAGGACCATGCTTTTGGAGGTGGAGCTGGACGGAGAGCCCCAAAGTCAGGGGGAAAAGGCGCAGGCGGCAGCCGGGGAAGAAAACGGCGGCGGGCAGAGCCTGCGGCTTCGGATTTATCCGGGAATCTCCTCGGCCGGCTATACCCGGATGTATACGGAGCCGCAGGCCAGGGAGGAAGCTTATGAATATCTGGAGCAGATTTCCTTTGAGGTTCAGATCGATGAGGACGGTGTGATAGAACCCCGGGCGCAGCCCTGAGTGATGCTCCGCTCCCGGAAGCGTTTCATCAGGGAATTCAGCACCAGCCGCTTGTTGGCGCTCCATAAGGCAGAAACAAAAAAAGAACAGTTGAAAAAAGTTGGAATAAGTCGAAAAAATAATGTATTGTACAGTGGGAAGGAGCTATGTTATACTTTCTAAAATGTATGTTTCGTTTATGAACTAAGGAGACAGGGGACTATGAAAGCAGCAGAAGCATTGCGGGTGTTGGAGAGCAGTCAGGCGAAGGCACTTTTCACCGACATGTACGGAGCGGATGGGGCTGAGGCGGCAGTGGCGCGCTATCAGCAGTTAATCAAAAAATTCCAGGAAAATTTTTCGGAGGAGGACATGTTCATGTTCAGCTCTCCGGGGCGGACGGAGATCAGCGGCAATCATACGGACCACAATCATGGAAAGGTTCTGGCGGGAAGCATTAATCTGGACTGTGTGGGGATCGCGGCGGCAAACCATTCCTCCAAGGTCAATATTATCAGCGAGACCTTCAACCAGCAGTTCACCATCGATTTGAACCAGCTGGAGCCCAGCGAGAAGAAGGCGGGCACGGTGGATCTGGTGAAGGGGCTTTTGAAGGGCTTTGTGGAAAGCGGCTATGACATCGGCGGTTTTGACGCCTACATTACCAGCAATGTCATCAGTTCGGCAGGTGTCAGCTCCTCCGCCGCCTTTGAGATGCTTTTGTGCTCCATGATTAATAAGTTTTTCAATGAAAACCGGATGGATACGGTGGCTTATGCCCATATCGGAAAATATGCGGAGAATGTGTACTGGAACAAGGCATCCGGCCTGTTGGATCAGATGGCCTGCGCCGTGGGCGGCCTGATCACCATCGATTTCGCAGATCCGGCGGCTCCGGCGGTGGAAAAGATTGATTTTGATTTCGCCTCCCGGAACCATAAGCTGATCATCGTCCAGACCGGAAGAGGACATGCGGATCTGAGCGCGGATTATTCCTCCGTGCCCTTGGAGATGAAGAAGGTGGCAGAGTTCTTCGGCAAGGAGGTCTGCGCCCAGGTGACGGAGCAGCAGATTCTGGACAATTTAAAAGAGGTGCGGGCTTACGCCGGGGACCGTTCCGTGCTGCGCGCGCTGCATTTCTTTGAGGAAAATAAGCGGGTGGAGGCAGAGGTTTTGGCGCTGAAGGAAGGACGCTTTGCGGATTTCTTGAACAATATTACCGCCTCCGGCAATTCTTCCTGGAAGTGGCTGCAGAATTGCTACACCAACAGCAATTATCAGGAGCAGGGTATCACCGTGGCGCTTGCTTTGACGGAGCTTTTCCTCGCCAAAAAACAGCGGGGCGCCTGCAGAGTCCATGGGGGCGGCTTTGCCGGAGTAATCATGGCCATGCTGCCGGATGACCTGGTGGAGGAGTATATCGCCTATATGGAGAAGGCCCTGGGCGAGGGAAGCGCATACCGCATGAGCATCCGTCCCTACGGAGCGGTTTGCGTCAATGACCTGATGGGAGAGTTCTAATGTTGCTCTTTTCTTCTGCCGGAAAATGTGCTATGATGGCGTTCGAACAGAAGGAAAGGCAGATTGGATGAGATTTAAAAAAGGATTACTGATATTACTTTACATAATGATGCTTTTGGGATGCCTGGCAATGGTATTTCTGGTGGAATATGTATCTGGCGGCAAAAAGCCTGCCGCAGAGCCATCCGAACCGGTCCGTGAGGAAGCTTCGGTTTTTGATGCTTTGCCGGCCACGCCGTCGGGGTGGAGCCCGGCTTTCCAGGAGCAGAACGAAAACAGCCAAGGGGAGGCTCAGGCCTGTGACGAAAAAGCTGACAGGGCTTACGGCAGACACCCGGCGGCTGCGGAGGCATCACAAATGGAGCCGGAGATTTCTGCGCAGGAGGAACCGCAGGAGCCCCCGGCTCTTATGCTGGCCTCCGATCTGCATTTTATCAGCCGTGCCACCCACGATGGGGGAACTGCGTTCCAGAGCATGGCGGCGCAGGACGACGGCAAGATCAGCGGCTACAGTGAGGAGATCGTGGACGCCCTGGTGGAGGAGGCCATCCGCACCCGCCCGGCGGCGCTGGTGCTGGCCGGGGACATTACCCTAAACGGAGAGAAAATCAATCACCAGGATCTGGCCGGGAAGCTGCGCCGGGCGCAGGAAGCGGGGGTCCCGGTGCTGGTCATTCCCGGCAATCATGACATTCAAAATCAGAATGCCGCCACTTACTTCGGGGAGGAGCGGCAGGCGGCAGAGTACCTGACGGGAGCGGAGGATTTCCTGGAGATTTACCATGAATTTGGCTATGATCAGGCATCCAGCCGGGACAGCGCTTCCCTCAGCTATGTATATCCTCTGGACGAGGGTCATTGGATGATGATGCTGGATTCCTGCCAGTACGAGGGCCGCAACCATGTGAACGGACGGATCAAGCCGGAGACCCTGGCCTGGATGCGGGAGCAGCTTTCTCTGGCCCGGGAGGCCGGGGCGGTGGTGCTGCCGCTGGCACACCACAATCTGCTGTCGGAAAGCCGCCTGTACACCACGGAATGTACCATGGAGAATCATCTGGAGGTGATCCGGCTGCTGGAGGAGTATGAACTGCCTCTGTTTATCAGCGGCCATCTCCATGCCCAGCGGATCAAAAAACACAAGGATGCTCCCGGAGTGCCGGAGGACGCCTACGGAATCACGGAGATCGTGTTGAGTTCTTACTCGATTCCTCCCTGCCAGTATGGGTATCTGGCATGGGATGAGCAAGGCGGCATGAGCTTTGAGACCCGGCAGGCAGATGTAGCGGGAATGGCCGCGGAGCAGGGAAGTGAGGATGAGCTTCTGCTGGAATTTGACCGGCAGGGGCCGGAGTACATGAAGGGACTGATCCGGGAACAGGTGAAGGCGACGATCACCTGTATTCCGGAGGATTTAAGTTTTGAGATGGCGCAGCTTTATGCGGAGCTTTATTATGATTACTGTGCGGGGAACGCCATGAGCTGGAATTCGGTGCTTCCCACCAAGGGATACAAGCTGTGGCAGCGAATGGACCCTGATGGGAAATATGTGAAAGAGATGGAGGAGATGATTGCGGATGGGAAGGTGGAGATGAAGGGGTGGGAGAAGAAGCAGAATTAGAAAATTGGGATAGCGGAAACAAACATAGAAGGAGCCTGGTTCAGAGATATCGCATCTGAGCCAGGCTCCTTTTGCATGATTTTATCATTTACGTGGTTTTATCATTTTAAAAAAAGCGAAGGGTTTTAAAGGTTTTCGTGCTTTATGGACAAAAAGTAAGCGATCAGGCGTTGTAACAGCAATACTTCTGTATCATTTAAGGCGGAAATATCCAGGGTTGCGCTGCCTTTTACCCCGAGCAAGAAATCCGTGGAGACATGGAAGAATCGGGCGACATCTACCAGTAGGGCAGTGGAAGGAATCGAAATTCCCATTTCCCAAGAATTGACAGCGCTTCGGGTGACGTTCAGTTTTTTGGCCAGAGCAGCCTGCGTCATGCCGCTCTGCTCACGAAGCGCTTTAATTCGGTCAGCAATCATAAAAAAACTCCTTTCTATCATACATGTCATGTTAATATGTTCAAAATGATATTTCATTATCAAAAAGATTACATAACATGACTATAGAATATTTTGTATACAAATCTGTGAAAAGAAAATACAATCATCAAAATGATCAATTAAAATTGACATCATGAGAATTGTTGTCTATAATAAATGATGTTAAAGGATGAAAGTGAGGATGGATCATGAACATTCCGATCAGCAGTGAGATGCTGTTTCAAGGGGGAATCACGCTCATGGCAGCGACAGTCATTCTGATGCTTATTAGTTCCGCGATATTTTTTGTAAGCGGGCGGAAACTGAAAAAGCAGTTGGAAGAGGAGTATGGAAAGATCCGCAAATGATTTCCAAAGCAGGAATGGAGGAAAAGGATGAACCGGGTGGTCGCAGGGATATATGAGATTCAGCAGCAGATCGGTTCAGGCGGCGGAGGCGTGGTTTATCTGGGACGTCATCTGCGCTTGAATAAGCTGGTGGTACTCAAGGCAGATAAACGATCGCTGAATACGAAGCCGGAGATTTTGCGGCGTGAGGTGGACATGCTCAAGAAATTGAGCCATACCTACATTCCTCAGGTCTATGACTTTGTGCAGGAGGACGGCATTGTCTATACGGTCATGGATTATATTGACGGTGAAAGCCTGGATCAGGTGCTGAAACGCGGAGCCCTCCCGCCGCAGTCACAATTGATTCAGTGGGCGTGCCAGCTGCTGGAGGCCCTTTGCTACCTTCACAGCCAACCACCTCATGGAATTCTCCATGCAGATATCAAACCGGCCAATATAATGCTGCGGCCCAATGGGGATATTTGCCTGATTGATTATAATATCGCGCTGGCTTTGGGAGAGAATGGAGCGGTCAAGGTTGGCTATAGCCAGGGATATGCCTCTCCGGAGCATTATGGTGTGGAAGGCGCCTCGCAAATTCCGGGAGTATTGCCAGAGAGTGGCACAGGCACCGGCAGCAGCACGGGAAGCACAAAAAGCCGCAAATCGGTAATGCTGGATGTCCGTTCCGACATCTATAGTCTGGGAGCGACTCTTTATCATCTGATATCCGGTCGGCGTCCGCCTAAGGATCCCGCGCAGCTGGAGCCTTTGGGGCCAGAGTGCTGCAGTCCATCCGTGGCGGCGATTATTCAGAAGGCTATGGCCAGGGAGCCGGAACGGCGATACCAGACGGCAGAGGAAATGCTGACGGCCTTTCGCCAGCTTCCCTTGCGGGATAAGCGGGTGCTGCGCAGAAAACGCCGGATTCGATTGGTGGCAGGCATCCTGATTTTGATGTTTTTGGCTGGAGGGGCCTGCACTTTTGTAGGATTGAAGCGTTTGGAACGGAGACAGGAGGCGCTGACGCTGGCGGAGTACTCGGCAGATGAACTGGCAAAGGGCAATGTTTCCGGCGCGGTGAAGCTGGCGCTTCAGGCGATTCCAACGGGGACAGATCTTTTGGAGGCGCCGGTGACGGCCGAAGCCAGGAAAGCCCTGACCGACGCTCTGGGAGTCTATGATCTGTCGGATAATTTTCAACCCTGGGATACAGTGGAACTTCCATCAGCCCCCTATCAGGTAAAGCTGTCCGCGGACGGCGCATCCCTGGCGGCGGTATGTCAGGGAGGATTGCAGGTGTTTCACACAGAAAGCCGGAGGCAGCAGGCGGCCTTGCCGATCACCAATTCTGCACTGGCAGATGCTATATTTGTGGATGAAAACCGGATTCTGTATGCCGGAGTCGAGGGTGTGACAATTTATGATTTGGAAAAGGAACGAACGCTTTGGACCGGAGCGGAGGCGACAACCCTGGCTCTTTCCGGGGATCGGATGCGAGTGGCTGCTGTCAACCGGAATGAGGGGCAGGCGTTCCTATATGACGCGGAGGACGGTTCGCTTTTGGCAGAGTGCGGTTTTCATGGGAAACAGATGGAAACAGCTTACAATGATATTTTTGCCAATCCGGACAATCGCGTCTTTGCCCTGAATCAGGATGGAACCATGCTGGCGGTCAGTTTTTCCGATGGCGGCCTGACAATTTTTGATCTGAAAAATCCGGATGACGATTTGATCGTTTATGAGACTTCGGAATATCCGTCCTTTGAGGGAGGTTTCTGCGGAAAGTATTTTGCGTTCGTGGCGAGGAAAAGCGACCAATCCCTGTTCGGAGTGATCGATACAGAGGAAGCTGTCTATGCGGGGAAGCTGGAATCCCGCAAGCTTATGCGAATGAAAACGGACGAGAAGGGTATTTGGCTGTCCGAGGGGAATCTGTTGGTCTGTTTTGATCCGGAGACTCTGGAGGATACGGAGATGGCTTTTACCGATCAAAGGAATATCGTGGGTTTTGGGACCAGCAAGGAATATCTTCTGGTGGCGACCGATGATCCGGGTTTTTCCTTTTATGACAGCGGAGCCAATGAGATGGCCCATGAGGAGACGGAGGAAGCCTGCGATTTTATGGCATTGGCAGCGGATTACGCGGTTTTGGCAAACCGGGATCAGCCGTCTCTGCGGCTTTTGAGACTGGAAAGCCATGAGGAAACCCAGATTTTGTCCTATGACGCCCGCTATGAGCACGATGAGGCGCGGCTTCTGGATGACGGTGGTTCTGCTATGTTGTTTAATTACGAAGGTTTTCGGATCTACAAGGAAGACGGAACACTTTTAGCGGAAGGAAGCTTTCCGGATGCCGATCAGATTTACGATCAGCAATATCGTCGGGAGAATGGAAGCTCATGGTTGGAGGTGATCTGGTATGATGGGACGGTGCGATGCTACCGTGCCGAGGATGGAACCCTGTTTTCAGAGGAAAAACGGGACGCGCCATCGAAAGATTTATATGAAGAGTTCTTTACAGAGCATTATCGATTCGCGTCGGAGCTTCACGGGACACCACAGGTATATGACCGGGAGACGGGAATGCTGGTGGCGGAGTTGGAAAAGGATGCTTACTTAACCTACGTAACCGAGGTAGGAGAATATATCGTTACGGAATATATGAGCGCTGCAGGAGAACGGTATGGGTTGCTTTTAGATAAAGAGCTTCAGACGCTGGCAAAACTTCCGCAGCTTTGCGATATTGTGGATGGTCAGGCAGTTTTTGATTATGAAACTGGGGATTTGCGGCAATGCCGCTTATATTCCCTCCAGGAGCTGGTGGCTCTTGGGGAAGCATACAAACAATAAAAACCGAAAGGGGAGATGAGATGAAAATGAAATCCATCAAAAGAAAGCTGGCAGTATTGTTAGCTGTGCTGTTGCTGCTGCCGACTCAGCCAGTGGTCGCGGCAGGTGAAAATGCCGCTGTGCAGGAGGAGCAGCAGGAATCCGAGACAGCTTCCGAAAAGGAGACTGCTTCCGAAGAGGAGGCTGCTTCCGAAGAGAAATCGGATGCTTTAGCTGACGAGGAGGAGCAGCAGGAATCCGCCGAAGAAACGAAAGATGAGGATGCAGAGAAGGAAAACGCATCCGATGACGAGGCCGATGAGGCAGACGTTGACGCGGTGGAAGAGGAATCCGAGGAAGACTCGGAAGAGGAATCGTCGGAAGACTTGAAGGAGGAATCGTCGGAGGGCTCGGAAGAGGAATCGACGGAGGACTCGGAAGAAAAATCAGAAGAGGGATCCGAGGAGGATTCGGAAGAAAAATCGGAAGAAGGATCTGAGGAGAACTCGGGAGAGGAATCTGAAGAAGGATCTGAGGAAGAATCCGAGAAGGAATTGGAAGAGAAATCAGAAGAGAAATCTGAGAATGAGTCAGAGGATGACTCTGAGGAGGACTATGATAATGACTCTGAGGAGGAATCTGAGGAGAATGCCGAAGACGGCGACCTGGAGGAGGAGCTGATCCTGGATGCAACACCCAGCGATGCCGAACTCGCCGAGCCTGAGGAACTGGTGATTTACAACACCGGAAACACAGAAATCCAGGTGGTCAGCTACGAGGATTTCGTGGAGCGTGAGCTGGGGGATGCGTATTTCGAGGAGGATGGAAGCTTTATCATCCCAATACCGGAGGAAAATCCTTTCTTCCCCTACGAGGTACAATTTACCTATGACGAGGAAACCACCAACGAGTGGTTCATGGATCCGGATGACACGGTAGAGATCGGAGGGCATACCTTCGGAGTATCCGGATATTTTGACGGCGAGACGGTGACGCAGATCAACCTTGAGGCAGGCGGCAAGGTCGTGGTAGTCTATCCTGAGGAAAAGGAGTTCAAGAACAACGGGGGGATCTCCATGTTCTCTCTGATGCCGCTGGAAACAGACTCTTTTACTGCAGATTTCACGGGCTTTACACCGTTGGAGCTGACGATGGTGAAAATCGAATCGGTTTTTGCGGGAAATAGGGAGCTTGAGGATACGGACCGGATTATGTGGTGCCAGGATGGCGATGATTATAAAATCAACTCCGGCAGCGATGTAATCGATTTGAGTTATCGAACGTATTATGGCGGTACTTCCTGGGACATGATTGTCGGTGCAGCGGATCAGCTGGAGGCCTCAAATGTCCACTATACAGTTCGAATGAATACAACAAACTCATATGATTGGATACAGTCAAAGGTGTATAAACCGGAGGAAGATGGCAGTTTTAGTGAGCTGACAGTCCTGAGCAGTGATTATGAAGATTATTATCTGGATGATCGCGAACTGTGGGTTGGTGTGGAGCTGGATGAGGAAAATAGCGGCGATGATATGTATGTAAAGCTGGATTTCATGGAGGAGTCTTTTGAAAATATTTCCTACAGTGAGATCCGGGCATATGAAGGAGAGCATGCTTCTGTGGAAGAAGCCGAGGCATCAAAGAATATTACTAAACAGTTGCTGGATGGAGAAGGAGAAGGTTATCTGGTACCGCTTAATGAGGATGATTCCTGGGTCACGCTGGTAGCCTATGATTCAGATGGTCAAGCGGTTGGCTGTCTGCCGCTGTGGATTTATGTTTGGCGTGACAGTGATGAAGTGGTGGCACGCCTGTATTCGACGTCTGATGATTCAGAAGTGACAAAATCTGGTTATGATTTAAGACTAGGAATGAAATATCGAACGAGAACCTTGAAGTTGAAAGATGGATATAAGACAAATGAAACTTACCGCTTGGTACTTGAATATAAAAAAGTGAATCCGGAAGGAGAAAACCAGGTGACTGGAGCCTATATCGGGAAGTACGAATCCCTGGAAGCTCTGAAGTCATCGGGAGCCGAAGATATCAAGGAGGCATTGTTTGATGAAGATCAGGGCTATCTGGCTGATTTCAGCGGTGGGGTCTATGTAACCGTGATTGCCGGTACAGCCGAGGAGCCAGAAAAGCTGACGTTTACCGCGTGCATTATGACGGCTGAGGAGGAATATGAGCCCAGTGATTCTACCTATGTTACTTTTGAAGGGCTGGTGGATGCAGAAGGAAATTCGGTGAGCTGCCAGATACCGAACAGTAATAAGGATGATGATTACGCTGATCACTGTTTTATCACGATTCTGGTGGAAGCAGGCACCGATTTGACTGCGTTGAGCCCTGAGTTTAGTTGCATTCCTGGAATCGATCTATATGCTACAGGCAGCAAAACGCCGGAGGTCAGCGGCGAAAGCGTGCATGATTTTTCCAACGGGCCGGTTCAGTATACGGCATCCTCTGAGAGCGAAGAGTATCAGAAGAACTACTGGCTGCAGGTGGTAGAAGCATCCGAGGGCGAAGGAGTTCTCTATATTAACAGTCTGGCGGATCCGGATGCGGAAACTTATGTGGAGAATGGAGTCACATATTCCAAACGGGAGATGTTTGTGGATTCGCGTTATGGAAACAAGCATGATATCCTTTTGATCAACATCGGTGCGCAGCCTTTGGCGGAGCTTTCGGTGGAACTGGAATCCGATCAGGTGGAATTGGATGAGTATTGGACGCTGACCGGTGAAAATGATTTTGAGGGTGTTACATGGACCGAAAATTCTGAAACCTGGAATCAGGCGAAGCTTCGTCTGATAAAGAAGGAAAGCGTTACCAGCGGCAGCGAGATCTCTGGCACGCTGACGATCAAAGCTGGCGGCGAGACATTGATGGTATTAACGCTTACCGGTATCGCCGGCGATCCGGGCATCGTTACCGCGGACCTTCCGGACGCGGTCAAATATGTGCATTACGGTACGGCGATTCAGAACAACAATAAATATGATTTCAATACCGTGAGCTATAAGCTGACAGATGGTAGCCTGCCGGACGGCATGGTATTGAAGAAAAACGGCGAGCTGTACGGCGTGCCGACGGAAACCGGCGAATTTACCTTTTCGGTGATGATGAATAACAGTTACAGTGAGTTTACAAGCAGTGAGGCGGAGCTGACGTTGACCGTCATTGAAAATACAGATGAGAATGTGGACAATGCCACAGATGAAAACTATGAACTGTTTGAGCGTGTGCCGGATATTACCCTGAGCAATACTCGCGATTATACCATGGCCTCTGTGGGCGTGTTTGACGAGTGGGTAAACCTGTATCTGGATGGCGAGATGTTGGTAGAAGGCGAGGATTACGATGCGGAGTCCGGAAGCACCCGACTGACCATCAGAAGCCAGACCTTGAAGGCAGACAATACGGAGGGAACACATACCCTCAGCGCGGAGTTCCGTACCTCGGATGAGCAGGTGATGAAGCGCGCGGCTCAGAACTACCATGTGACCAAAAAGAGTGCTTCCACGAATACGGGAAGCAGCAATGATGATGACAGCTCATCAAGCAGCACAAGCAGCAACCAGAATTATGATGCAAAGAAAGGCTATCTGAGCAGCCAGGCTGGCATTATTACCGGGGATGGCAGCGGCTATTCTCATTGGCAGCAGGATGAGAACGGCTGGAAGCTGATCTATGCGGATGGCACCACGGCGGCCGGCTCGGTGATTGTGCAGGCAGACGGCACGTCGAAGGAGCAGGTGCTCTGGGAGAAGGTCAATGGTTCCTACTATGCATTTGGGGCTGACGGTTATCTGAGCACCGGCTGGGTATATGACTATATGCTGAATGAGTGGTACTGCATTTCCGAGAACAGCGGAATGTGGACCGGCTGGTATTATGAAACGCAGGATGGCTGTACCTACTATCTGAATCCGGCTGACGGAGCGCTGGCACACGGCTGGAAGCAGATTGACGGCAAGTGGTATTATCTCAATGAGGTATCTGCGGCTCCGACCTGGATATTCAATCCGGAGACCAAGACCTGGTTTTACAATGTGGCAAGCAAAACCAAGCCTTGGGGCGCGCTGTATCGCAATGAGCAGACGCCGGATGGATATCAGGTGGATGAAAATGGTGTTTGGAACGAAAGATAATCCCGAAATAAGGGCCTGAATGCCAAACCAGGGTCAGTCGGAAGCGCGAAAGAAGCTTCCGGCTGGCCCTTTTTCATTATGTTGGTATTTTGTATTCACATTATTGGAAGGAAAAAATAACTATCATAATGATAGTTAAAATTGACATTCGGACGATTGCTGTCTATAATAATAAAAGACGGGTATCTATGCTCGATGGATGCGGATATATCGCGAATAACGGAGGAAATATGAGTAGGATCTTATCTATATACAATGATTGGGCTTTTTTTGAGACGGTATTGCCATTTTCATCTAACATAGAATATTCATTTTTGCTGGATGCGGGACAATTCCATTTGGAAAAGAATTATCGATTTTTTCTGGAATGTATTCATGATGATTGGTATTTCAACGTTAAAGCCATGCAGGCGCAAATTCAGTCCGTGAATGAAGGAAACGGTACCAGTGACAATCGATTGCCTGAAAAGGGAAGGTTCAATCTGAAAACAGAATGTGGGGAACAATTAACTATTCTGGTTAAAGAAACTGAAAATCCACTGCGCGTATATCAAAAATTTATTTTGATTCCAGGCAAGATAATATCGATCGGGACTGAGTCGGAAAACCATATCCAATATAGGTATCCGGCAGATCAGAAAAGCAGCTTTGTTTCACGGAAGCATTGCAATATCAGTTATGACGGAGCGGAAGCCATTCTGGAGGACACTTCTTCGAATGGAACTTATGTAAACAACTGCAGAGTGGAGGGAAGAACCCGACTTCAATACGGTGATAATATCCGGATTTTTGGACTTAGTATAGTATATTTAGGGAATGTGCTTGCGGTTAACAGAACGGATCATTGTGTGAATCATCTTTCAGAAGCAATCTTTACTGAATTGGCGCGAATGGGGATGGAGGGAACAAAGGAGGGAACGTCCTGCAAAAAAAGCTTTTTCCGGGCGCCCAGAAGTATTCCTGGAATTCACACGGACAAAATAACCATTGATCCGCCGCCGAATCCAAAGGAGATTCCCAGTATGCCATTGCTGATGCAGATCGGACCGGCACTGACGATGGCCCTTCCAATGCTTTTGGGAAGCGGCATGATGGTGGTCGCGTCTCGCGGGGGCAGCAATGGAAGTTTGTTTATGTATACAGGTATGATCACAGCAGTCGCATCTGCGGCAATAGGGACTTTCTGGGCCATTACGAATATGAATTACAATAAAAAGCGAATCATTCAGGATGAAAAAGACCGCTTTGAAAAGTATGGCCGTTATCTCAGAGAAAAACAGAACCTGATTGAGGAAATCTATCGGGAAAATTCCGCCGCTGCACGGATGAAATATGTATCGCCAGAGCAAATAGCGGAATATGACAGCGAGAATCAAAACCTTTGGAATCGAAATTTCAGGCATAGCGATGTATTGACTTATCGTCTTGGCATCGGTGATATTGAATTCCCCGTGGAGATCGAGGTGCCAAGAGAAAAGTTCACGATGATCAAGGACACTATGGCTGATAAACCGCGGGAGATTAAAGAAAGGTACCGTATTATGCGTCAGGTACCGGCCAGTGTGGATTTGAAAGAACATCCCTTGGTCGGTGTGATTGGTGATGTGAATTCATGGGGTCAGGTGATTAAAAATCTGTTGGTGCAGATCGCAGGAAATAACAGCTACACCGATGTGAAAATTGCGTTTATGTATGACAGCAGCAGATTGTCGAACGCGAAAAGCTGGGATTTTGTGCGATGGCTTCCGCATGTGTGGTCGGGAGACAGAAAAGTGCGTTATTTTGCAACTGATAAAAACGAAGCGAGGACAGTTTTTTATGCGCTTAATCAAAGCTTGCGTGCCAGAAAGGATGGGGAGCAGAGCAGTATCCGGCCATACTATATTCTGATTATTTTAAATAAGGAGCTTTTGGAAGGAGAACTGATTTCAAAATATATCGGTGAAAGCAGCAGTATCGGGCTGTCTACGGTGATAGCGGCGGAACATTATGAGGAACTCCCAAACGAATGCGAATTCATCATTGAAAATAATCTGGAATTTTCCGGATATTATTGCACAACGGATGAGAAAGCCGTCAGGACAAATGTGGCGTTTGACCAGATCAGTGATGAAAAACTCATGTGTTTTGCGAAATGTCTGGCGGATATTGAAATAAACGAGACAGAAAACGGTGGAGAGATACCAAATTCCATTTCATTTTTTGAAATGTATGGGATTTCAAAACCGCAGGAACTGGATGTAGGGGAACGGTGGAGAAAGGCGAAAACGTCGGAATCCATGAAGGCTTTAATCGGATTAAAAAATGGGGGCGTTCCTTGCTATTTGGATATTCACGAGCGGTATCATGGCCCTCATGGGCTTGTGGCTGGCACGACCGGTTCTGGAAAATCGGAAACGCTGCAGACTTATATGCTGTCCCTCGCCATCAATTATAGCCCGGATGATGTCGGGTTCTTTATTATTGATTATAAAGGTGGAGGAATGGCAAATCTTTTTCACAATTTGCCACATATGATAGGAGCAATTTCCAACCTGTCGGGCAATCAGGTAAAACGTGCCATGGTGTCGATCAAGTCGGAAAACAAGAGAAGGCAGAGAGTGTTTTCCGATTATGGAGTGAACAATATCAATGCCTACACTTCCCTTTATAAGAACGGGGACGCTAAGGAGCCGATCCCTCATATGTTCATTATCATTGATGAATTTGCGGAACTGAAGAGAGAAGAACCGGATTTCATGAAGGAGCTGGTGTCTGTAGCGCAGGTAGGGCGAAGCCTTGGAGTCCATCTGATTCTTGCCACACAGAAACCTGCTGGAACTGTGGATGATAATATCTGGTCAAATTCAAAATTCCGCTTGTGTCTGAGGGTTCAGGATAAGCAGGATTCCATGGATATGCTGCATCGTCCGGATGCTGCTTATCTGACTCAGGCGGGAAGGGGTTTTCTCCAAGTCGGAAATGATGAACTGTTTGAATTATTCCAGTCCGGATATTCGGGGGCTATATATGACGAAGTTCTGGGCAGCAAAAATCTGGTGGTTGCGCAGATAATCGATGCCACGGGAAAGGTGGATTTGGCAGGGAATCATTTTAAAATCAAGTACCAGGAAGAGGCAAAGCTGAGATGGATAACCACGATCTGCGAAGCGGCAGATACAGTCGCGTATGCCAGACATACGGAAAACGAAACGGATCTGGCAGAGGAGACTCAGGTCATAAATGAAATCTATGTTTATTTTGAAAAGGAAGCGATTGAATATAAGCGGAGTCACTACAATGATGTCCGGCTGAGGGAATTTCTTCAGCTCTATCAAAGTGTTTCCTTCACAGATCCAACAGCAAGGGCGAAGGAGATTATCCGCAGGTCATATCAGAAAAGGATCCGCCTTCCGGAACAAAAATCAAAATCGCAGCTTGAGGCAATCAATGAGTACCTTGCCGAGGCAGCGGTGGAAAACGGGTATACATACAACTTTCAATTGTGGATGCCTCTGCTTCCCGAGACAATGGCGCTTTCCGAGATGAAAGGCTATCGTGAACTACTCATTTCAGAGCACGGGGGGAAGCAAAACAGAAAATGGTCTTTGGATGCAATGATAGGGCAAGGAGACGATCCGGAAAATCAGAATCAGATGCCGATCAGTATTGATTTCGCGAACAATGGTCATCATGTGATTTGCGGAACCGTTTCCACCGGAAAATCCACCCTTTTGCAGACAGCCGTTTTCTCGTTTATCAGTAAGTATTCCTCTGACGAACTCCATTTGTATTTGATTGATTTCAGTTCAAAGCTGCTTACTGTTTTTGAGGATGCACAGCAGGTCGGCGGGATTATGACAGATGCGGAGGAGGACACGGAGAAAATATCAAAGTTCTTCACGATGATATCCAGAATCACAGAGGATCGGAAGAAAATTCTTGCGTCGGCTAATTTCAAAGACTATGTGGAGCATGGGAATGAATCGCTGCCCGCAATCGTGATAGTTATTGACAATTTCGGCGGATTCAGGGAAAAAACGGCGGAGCGTTATGAAGGAGCCATCAGACAGATCGCAAAAGAGGGATTAACCTATGGCATCTATCTTTTGGTGACGGCCGGAGGATTCAGTATATCCGAGATGCCTCCCCGTCTTGCGGAAAATTTCCGGACTTCTATTTGTCTGGAGATGCAGGATGTTTATGCTTATGGAGATGTCATGAGGACGGTGCGTGTCCCGGTTTATCCGGAGAGTAATGTGAAGGGGCGAGGATTAGTATATTATGAGGATCGGATCATAGAATTCCAGACGGCTCTTGCCTGTAAGGGCGAGAATAATTTTGAGCGGAATGATCAGATTCGGCTTAAACTTGCCATGATCAACCAATTGGATCCGGGAAAGGGGGCAAAGAAGATCCCGGTTATTCCGGAGAAACCGTTGTGGGAGAAATATATTCTGGAAAACGATTATAAAGAACTGCTCGCTTCGCCCGAGCTTTTGCCAAATGGTTATGACGCGGAAACCGCCGCATATTCAGCTCTAAATTTGACTAATTTGCTCAGCTATGTGATTACGGGGACGAAAAAGAGCGGAAAATCAACTTATATGAAGAATCTGCTGATGGCAAGCCGTGATAAACAGTGCAGAAATTACATCCTTGAATTCGGGACAACTGATTTTGAAAAATTTGCTGAGAAAATGTCTGCCGTCTATATCAATACCGGCGAAGCCTTGTATCAGTTTGTAGCTGAGGTATTGCTGGAAGAAGTTAAGGTGCGGGCAGTCAAAAAAAAGCAATGCTTGGATAAGCATCTGGCAGACGACGCTTTTTTTGTGGAGATGAATGCATTTACAAAGATCAACATCTTTATTCCAAATGCGACCGGGTTTGTAAATGAGCTTTATAACCGGGATTCAAAAGCATTCCTGGCCAAGGATGTTGTGGAAATGTTGACTTCTGACAAAGGATACCATTATAATTTTTATTTCTTTATCGAAGTCCATGACGAGGAAATATCGGAGCTGTTAGGTTACAAGAGTTTCCATAACTTTAAAGATCACGGTGCAGGTATTCGGTTTGGTGGGCGCTATTTGTCACAGAAATTATTAGATTTTGAAAACGTATCCTATAAAGTGAAAGATTCAGTAATGAAGGCTGGAATCGGAACCGTATCCAGCGATGACAGGGAGGCGCGTCTGGAACAGATCGTGATTCCCATGAACAGAGAGTAATATGATTGCGATATTATCTTATAATCGGAGCCAAAAGGAGCAATATATCATTGAACAGGGATGCCGCAGCCAGGTGGGGAAAAAAACCGAAGATAAAATGCTTTTTATGGGCATAACAAAGCATGAAGAATTGGACGAGATCATAAAAGAGGGCAGGCTGATTCATTTTATATATTATGAAATCAGAGATAACAGGGATATCAACGCTTTGAGGGGACTGCGAAAGGCGGATGACAGCGCGTTTCTTATGTTGCTGACATCTTCTTCAGTTTCCCCAATGAACTACCTTAAGCCGGGGCTTTCTCCTGACGCATTGTTGTTGCGTCCATTTGGGCAAAAAGAATTTGATCAGGTAAACGAGGAACTGTTTGATTCCTACATGGAGAAATTGGATGCGGAACAGAAAAATACCTTTTTTATGATTCGTACCAGGGAAGAAAACTGCCGGATTCCCTGCTCAAAGATTCTGTATTTTGAGGCTAACAATAAAAAGATCACGGTGCGCGTGGAAAGTGAGGAGTATGAAATCTATGACAGCATTGAGAACATTCAGGGGACGGTACCGCAATATTTTGTCAGGATCCACAGAAGCTACCTGGTTAATTCTAAGAAAATACGGCGGGCAAGGTTGACAGAAGGTATGATTGAATTGGAACAGGGTGTGGTAGTACCGGTCTCCAGAACCTATAAACAGAAATTGAAAGAGCTGTTAAAATGAAATACTTATTTACGGAAACCCAGTTTCAGATTTTTATGGCGGTTGCTGAAATGGATAAAATCATCTGTTTTTCTTTTAAAGAAGAGCCGGGGGAGCGGGAACTCGTCTACGAGCTTTCAAAAATGATTCGTCAGGGAAGGCTGGCTGTAGACCAGGGAAGCGTTCAGATCGCCCCAGAAATGAAATGGATTGCAGATGGCATGAAGCTGTCTGGCCGTGTTTTGAGGTTTTTCTATGGCCGTCATGATCAGTCGGAAAAATTGGTTTATACAGGGGATTGGAGGAGACTGGTCATCCTTGAAAAGGAAGAACTTGAAACCGGCGATATGGTCAAAGTGTGGTGCGCCCATTACGATGATTTAATTCAGGAACTGATAGAGGAGGAATCGCTGACAGATACTGTATTGGCAACCAGAGACGATGCTTTGACGCTGGAGTCGGTCGCCTTGTCAGAAAAGAAGGTGAAAGACAGTGCAGACGCGGCAATTTTACGGATTGAGAGATTGCGAAGCAGTGACGGGGAGAGGCTGAGGATCATAACTATCTATGAGGATTTGCTGTATCGATGGATTGATATAGAAGAAAATGGGAAAATGTTGCTGCATCATATCTACTCAAAAGAGGAGCTTTTCGACCTGCTTGTGGAGGAGTTTAGAAGCTGATGGGGATTGGAGAAAAGAATATGATTTTGACAAGTATTTATGTCCCATCTATGGACAGGGACTATGATTTTAATCTCGATGAGAATTCAAAGGTTTCCGTGTTGATTGAGGAAATTTCGGAGTTGATCTGCAAAAAGGAGCATTCTGTATTGGATGGAGAATTGGAACGGTTTATTATGGGATCCATAGATCGCCAGGTCAATTTTCAGCCCCAATATACCCTTAAAGAATTGAGTGTCAGGAATGGGGAACGATTGATTTTATTGTAAAAATGCATTTTGTCCGATGAAGCTGTCGTTTTGTCAGGATTTCAAGGTTTTTTGAAGGGGAACGGCTATAATGTAATCGTGGCAAGGAGATAAAGAAATGATCGAAATTAATGCAAAGCAAATGAAGGCCGTGTATCAGGATCTATATGGGATATCAGTTCAAATCGGAAGAATAGAGAGAGAATTGGAAGAAATCGGTCAGGCTCTTCGGAGGATGACGCAGATGGAAGGAATATTATATCAGTTGAAAAAGGAAGAGGATATCCTTCTTGAAAAAAGATACAAAACGATGAAACTGAGTGCCACTTTGGAACGGATCACAGCCGTATATTGTCAGACAGAACAGTCGATTGATCAGATGATGGAAGAGGATGTCAGGTGCTTTGGCATTTTTGAGGTTTCGGTCGCAAATACGCGGAAATTGACGGAACGGATTCGTCATTTGTGCAGTGAATCCGAGAAAGAATTCTTGATTTAAAAAACGAGGGAGGGAGCATATGGGAGCAATCACAGAACTTGAAATTGAGACAAAAAGACTGTCATCAGACATCAATAATTTGAAAGTCCACCTGGCTGGAATGCGAACCAGCGGAGACAATATGATGTCGCAGATCAATCAGCTTAGTTCTATGTGGGAGGGAGAAGCGAAAGACGCCTTTGTGGTTCAGTTTCAGTCGGATTATCAAACGCTGAAAAACATGGAAGAAGTGCTGGAGGATTTAATCAACGATTTGGAAACTGCTAAAGACCGCTATAACAACTGTGAAAATAATGTTGGTTCGATTATTCAGGCAATGAAAGTATAAGGAGATATCATGGGGATCAATTTAAAGGTCAGCACGGAGGCTTTGAGGACAAAAGCCAGAGAAGTAGATGCGGAGATCCAGAAATTGGAAAAGCATTTCAATCAGATTCAGGATATTGTCAGCAAGACGACGAGCTATTGGACAGGGGTATCCGGTGATAAAGCCAGAAAGGAATTTCTTGGCCAACAGGAAAATATGAATCTGGTTTTGAAACGGTTCCGGGAACATCCGGATGATTTGCTTAAGATGGCAGGCATTTATGAATCGGGTGAACAGCAAGTAAAGCAAAACAATGAGACACTGAAGACCAATTTCATTGTTTGACGAGGTGGTCATATGACAAGAACGGAAATCTTATTTAATTACAGACAGGCGATTAAGCAGGCAGAAAAATTGGAACAGCTTTCAAAAAGGCTGAATTCTGTGGCAGATCGAAGTATGGAGCCGGCGATCGCGACCTTGAGATCAGCCTGGCGAAGCGACCATTCAGAGCAGTATTACAGTAAGGCAGGTATTGCAAAGGACAATATCAATAAAAGCGCGGCAAACCTGAATACAATTGCGGCCAGCATTCGAAGGGTTGCCAAAGCTGTACGGGACGCGGAATTGAGAGCATTGGAGGTAGCAAGGAAGCGTTCTTATTAAAATCATTGGTTGAGATGTCTCAGCGGCAATTATTATAAAATTATGAGGAGGAACAAAAAACATGGCAGAGATTAAAGTTACGTCCGGAGAACTCAGAAACAAAGCGGCGGCGCTCCGTCAGTTGAACAATACGTTCAAAAAGGAAGTTGAGGAGATGACCCAGAATGAACAGAGCCTGATCGGTATGTGGGATGGTGAGACGAAAGAGGCTTTCCATAAGGCGTATAACAGTGACCGGGGACAGATGGATACGTTTTATCAGGTGATCGAACAGTATTGTGTCGCATTGGAAAATAACGCTGCAAAGTACGATGAGGTGGAGAAAAAGAACCTGACCACGGCGTCAAACAGGTCTTATAAGTAATCGGCAAAATGTGAGATTGTCAAAGAAGTTAAAAACTAAAATAAGAGAAGGAGTAAATATCATGACAGGAGTATTGAGAGTAACACCGGAAAAACTTATTTCAACCGCCCAGCAGTTTTCTCAGTCAGCGAGCAGCGTACAAGGAATTACATCCAATATGCTGGAAACAGTCCAGGAATTGAACACCACCTGGTCGGGAGAAGCGGCGACCGCGTATTATACAAAGGCAAAAAGCTTGCAGGAAAGCATCAATAAGATGGTTCGTATGATTCAGGAGCATTCTACGGATTTACAGACCATGGCATCATTTTATCAGGAAAGCGAGAGAACTGCGCAAGAAGTGGCCGCAAGCCTGAAAACGGATCCAATTGTTTAGAACTGGAATAGAGGATAGGGCAGGTTCCTGTCGTCTGACAGGAACCTGTTGAAATGCAGGATGAAGGGTAGCGGATAATGAAAAGCGAGATGAAAATCAAGAAAAAAATCTGTCACTTGTTTATGACAATATGCTGTATAGCTTTGCTGGGAGGTACGGCGCAGGCAGCTGAAAAAACTTCGGTTATGAACGGGTATACGCAGGAAGATTCTGTAGTCCTTTATATTAAGGATGAAGGACAGGAAATTGAAAACGTATTTGTTGGAAATGAAGCTGTTAAACGCTTTCAGGCAGAGCAGGCAGGATCTGTGAGAACCATCGTCCTGTTGGATAATTCTTTGTCGATCTCATCAGGTTACAGGGATAGCATCAAAACTTTTCTGACAGATCTGATCGCGATAAGAGGAGATGGAGATCTGTTTACCATAGCGACCTTTTCAGAGGAAATTCGTTATCTGATGAGAGACAGCAGTGATTATCTGGAGGCGAAAAAACAGATTGAAGCTCTGGAATATATCAATCAGGACACTTATTTTAATAAGACCTTGTATGAACTTTTGAGTGATCTTGAGGATGAAGAGATCAAATATACAAGAATTATTATCATTGCTGATGGGATGGAAAACGAGAAACTCGGATATACGCAGGAGGAACTGCACAAAAAGATTACGGATGTGAAAGTTCCGATTTATACATTGGGTTGTTCCTCAAAAGGCAATGAAGAAAACCTGAAGCAGATGTTTGCGCTGTCCAGGTTATCGAACGGAAAAAGCTATTTGTTGGACAATTATTCTACAGAAGAAATACTTCAAAGCATTCAGGACGACAGTAAGGTTCTGAAGCTGCAGATTTACCCCCAGGAAAATGTATGCGACGGAAGCAAAAAAAATGTCCGCATAAGTTTCGGGGAGGATTTTTGCCAGGTGGACGTTCTGATGCCTTTTATGGAACGAGTGAAGGAATTCCAGGAACCTGCGATGGCATTGCCGGAAACAACTGCTATCCAGGAAACGGGCTTTGATAAAACAGAAGCTTTGGCTCGGGGGAATATGCAGGGTTTTCCAGGTAATAAATTGCTTGTAATCGTTGGGACAGTGGTTGGGGTTGTGCTTGTCGCCGGCTTGATCTGGGTGATCGTAGGCAAAAATAAGCATGGGGAAAAAATGACCAGAAAAAAGGTAGTTGCGCAGTCTCCTTCAGGAGCTAAATCTGAGACAGGCACGGAGATAATGGATATAGAGTCTGAGGATCATCAAGAATCAACGGAAATGTTACTGCAAGACAATTCTGTGAAACTGATTCTGCAGGACACAAAGCAAGTGGAAAAAAGCTTTGAATATCCCCTCCGTGACAAAGTGGTTATAGGGAAGGACCGAAAAAAATGTCAGATTGTGGTGGATTATGACGCTACTGTGTCAGGCGTCCATTGTGAGATTTTCAAAAGAGGGGTTCAATATTTCGTACGAGATGTGGGAACAAATGGAATTGCGTCAACAAACGGGACCTATGTGGACGGGAAAAAAGCAACGCCAGAACTGCAGCTGCGTCCAGGCGCGGTGCTGAAGCTTGGAAGAGTGAGTTTTAAGGTCAATTTCAGATGAATGTTTTTGGGATATCCGAAAAGGGAAAGTACAGGAAGGATAATCAGGATTCTATTTTAATGGAACATTGCGACGGTTCCGGATTGATGATAGTGGCAGATGGAGTTGGCGGGGCCAAGGCGGGAGCGGAAGTCAGTCGGTATATTACGGAAAGATACCATTGTTGGTGGATGTTACAGGCAGAATCCATGCAGAAGAGCACGTTTACGGAACTGTTTGAGGAAATCAAAACCATTGCGGAGGAGATCAATGAAAGCATCTGCAATACATACGGAGAGGGGAAAAGCGCTTCAACCTTAGCCTTGCTGTTTATCCATCAGTCAATCTACGGTTGCCTGTCAGTCGGAGATAGCAGGATTTACAGATGTAGATTTCTTAAATCTGAATGCGTTACCAGGGACGATGTCTGGGAGAATCTGGCAGGCAGACGTCCGTATGGGGAGCATAGGGGCAAACTTGTCAGCGCTGTGGGAGGATATCGGCATCTGGAATATGCATGTATGACAGATAAATATAAAAAGGGGACGGTTTTTCTGTTATGCAGCGATGGGATATATCGTTATGCGGAACCTGGTATTCTTGCCGCGATGATGATAAGCGCCCGTTTTTCGCTCTCTTACAGAAAAACTTATCTGGATGAGATCGTGCGCAGCGCAGTATTGCATGATACAAGGGATAACTATTCCGCAATAATGGTGAAAACGTGAAAGTCATATAAAAGAGATTGGAAGGATGGTCAGAGATATGGCGCAGATTAGTGTGAACGGATTCAGCAAATTTGATAATTATGAAACGATGATGAACAGCGCGGAGAAAGAATTGCGATCCATTGCGGGGGAAATCTATTCCGTCAGAAAAAATCTGCGTTCTGGTATGTTAATGAAATCCTATACCAGTATTTGCCGTTCTATTGACAATACGAAACAGTCGGTTGAGAATTGCAGGACAAAAGTCGGAAATCTGAGGACGGGAGCAGAGAAAATCGAAACATTGTACCGGAATGCTGAGAACCAGTTATTTGACGCGATCAAGGGGAAAAGCTTGATTACAGAGGATGTTCAGAACCTTGGCGGAGGCGGCAGCAGTTTTGACTCAGATGATTCTGATACCCAAGATCTTTCAGACAGCATGAAGTGGTGGTCTAAGCTTCTAAAAGCGGCAGGAAAGATCACTGACGGTGATTCTTTTGGAACTATCGGCAGCGGTTTAGCGTTATTCAGCGGAGTATTAACTGTTTTGGGTACGGATTATACAACTTATCTTGAATTCCTGGAAGATTATATAGGAACTGTCAAGGATGCAGCAGGATTTTCTTCGAAACTATTAAAGCTATTTGACTATGATAAAGCAGGTGGAAGAATCGGGACCGGATCATCATTCCTTGGAATTGTAAAGGAATGGATAGAGGGAATCCAAAAAAGTCCGGATGAGGCATTAAAAAATGCAGGAGGATTGATTGATTCCGCAGGTGATTTTACGACAGGACTTTACAGTTTAATTTATCCTGAATATTTCAAGACGCTGGAAGCGTCCAAAGGAAAAACAGGCGTATATCTGGAAAAAGTGGGTAATGTTTCGGCGGTGTGTTCCCTTTTTACAATGGCATCGATGGCAGTAGGGGATGTCATGTCTTTCACCAAGGATGGTGATTATACCTGGGATGAGTTTGTGGATACTGCCTGGGATGTCAGTTTTGCCGGAGCAGATTCGCTGATTTCAGGCCTGACTTATGGAGTGATTGATATTGATGCGGATGCTGCGATTGATACCTTTCAGTCTAATTCAAAAAATATGAGTCAGTGGATCAGCGATACGGGATTGCCTTTGAGCGCTCAGGTCGCGCTGGGGGTTGTCACGGCGCCGGCAGGGGCTTTAGTAAGCGCAGCAGAGGTTGTCATCGATACGCTGGAGGATACTGTAGAAAAGGCAGCTAATTTAGTGAGTTGGGTGGGATCCTGGTTTAAATAAGCCATAAAAAGGAAAGGATGGCGTTTGATATGTATCTGGGAGATGTAATTACCTGCATGGGAGCTATTCTGGCCGGAATCGGAGTGATCACAGGAATATTTTTCCTGACAACCGGAAAAAAACGGAGAGAGAAAATAGAGCAGCTTATGCGGGAGCGTTATTAAAAAATAAAACTAGAGAGGAAGTAATCATATGCTTTTAGCAAACGAGTATTTACCAATAGGCAGCGTAGTATTGTTACGAAATGGGGTGAAAAAAGCAATGATCATTGGCATTATGCCGATCATCAAAGACAAAAACGGAGAACAGAAGTCCTTTGATTACACGGGTGTGCTCTATCCGGAGGGACTTTTAAGCATTGAGGCGAGCTTCGTTTTTAATCATGACCAGATCACGGATGTCGTTTTTCGCGGATATGAGAATCCAGAACGGGAAGATTTCATCAATCGCATTGAACAGAATATGGAGAAGCTGCTGGAGGAGGAAGAAAAAGCAGATTAAGAGGTACAGATTTTCATGAGTAAAAACAAGATCATCAAAGGACTACGACTAAACAATCGTTACGTGATTGATGAAGAAATAGGATCCGGAGGCGGCGGGATCGTTTACCGTGCATACGATGAAAATTTGCAGAAAATTGTGGTCGTGAAGCAGATTAAGGACAATATCAAATCCCTGGATGCTTCACGCGGCGAAGCAGATATTTTAAAAAACCTCAAGCACCCGCACTTGCCTCAGGTCTCAGATTTTTTTGAAGATGAGCATGGCGAGTTATATACAGTGATCGAGTTTATCAAGGGCCGGAATTTGAGTGAGATCATTGATGAGCAGGGCCGGATTGAGAAAGCACAGGCATTGAGATGGGCTGAGCAGCTGGCAGATGTGGTTGCCTACTTACATAGTCAAAAGCCTCCTATTATTCACAGTGATATCAAGCCGGACAACATTATTATCAATACGGAAACAGGAGATTTATGTCTGATTGATTTTAACATCTCTCTTGCCATTGATAAGGGAGAGGGACTGACCATCGGGAATAGTCCCGGATATTCTCCGCCAGAGCAATATAACGTGGTAAGCTATCATTTGGATCCAGATGAATTCGGGCAGGATAGCCAAGCCGATGGCCATGGAAAAACGGAATTACTGGGTGAATCTGAGGACACGGCAAAAACAGAGCTTTTGGATTTTGAAGATCACACTATGCTACTGCAGGAGGATATCTCTCCAGATGAACCAGTTTCTTCTGCCGGAAGCCGTGGAAACCGTGTGGGTGTTCGGGTAGACACTCGTTCTGATATTTATAGTGTTGGAGCGACCTTGTACCATATGCTTACGGGGGTTTGCCCACCTCGGGATTTTTCGTTAATCAAACCTATTCGAAGCTTTTGCCTGGGATTGGGAGAGGGCTTATTTGTCGTTGTGGAAAAATGTATGGAACTAAGGCCGGAAGACCGTTATGCTTCCGGCCGGGAACTATTGGACGCCATAAAGAATATCCGGAACTTGGATCAGGAATGGATCCGTTATAAACGCGAGGAAAGAGTCCGGGTCTTGCTGTCTTTGGCATTATTGGCCGGCGGGTTCTGCCTTATAGTCGGAGGCCAGATGCTGAAAATACGCAAAATGCAAAAGGCCTACTCTTACGCAGTGCAAAACGCTCATGAAATGATACAAAATAATCAGGTTGAAGAAGGAAAAACGGAATTAAAAAAGGCGTTTGATCTTTATCCGGGGCAGATTGACGCGCATGTGGAGCAAGTGCTGGCAGATTACCTGTCTGGGGACTATTCCGCAACAATAGAAGACGCTTTGAACTATCTGAACCAGGCAGGCGATGTTTCATCAGAACATGAAAAGCAAAAGACCGGGGATTTATATTATATTCTCGCGAATGCGTATTTTGAAAGCGACCAGTATGATAACGCGAATACCTGCTTTAAGCAGGCGCTCCTTTATAATCCGGAAAATAACAGCATTTTTTATCGTGATTATGCCATATCTCTGGCAAAAGGCGGCAATACGGTCGAGGCGGAAAATCAACTGGAAAAGGCCATATCCATGAACCTTTCCAATGATTCTGTCAGTATGGCAAATGCTGAGATTCTGTTTTCGAAAGGGGAGTATGACAGCGCAATCAAGCTGTTTGAAGACACCTTTCGTGTCAGCAATGATACATCAGAAAAGCTGAGGATCGTATCTCTCTGTGATAAGGCCTACCAGGCAAAGGGAACCGAAGGGATCGATGAACATATCCGTTTCCTGGAAAATGCTATTTCTTCGCTGGGCAGCGCTGCGACAACGCATATGAGAGAACTGCTTGCATTGGCCTATTTGCGTAAGGCTGTCGAATCCGGTTCCGAATCGGAGTTTTATACAAAAGCGGCTGACATTTTTCGATCCATTTATGATGCGGGATATGGAACCTCCGAAACGTTGCTGAACCTGGGCATTACTTATATCTCGGCAGATGATTATGAAAATGCTGTCAGCGTTTTTTCAGAATATGTACAGCGATATCCAGAGGATTATTCCGGATATATGTACCTGGCATTTTTGGAAGCATTGGTTCAGCAGGGAATAGAAAATCAGAGCCGTGATTATCAGCCGATGCTTGATTACTATAACCAGGCGAAACGCTTATACGATGTCTCCGGAGTCAATGAGGATCAGAATATGATACAGTTGGAGCGGCTGATAGAGGATGCAAGAAAACAAGGGTGGATCCAATAAGAGGGAGGATTTCTGAAATGAGAAAGAAATGTAAACTGCTGGTCTTGATATGCAGCATTATGTTGCTGGTTACCGCATGCTCATTTGGCTCTGTTGATCTTGAAGAGCAACTGTCTTTGGGAAACAAATACCTCGTTGCGGGTGATTATGAAAAGGCCATTGTAGCATTCACAAAAGTGATTCAAGTAGACGCAAAAAATGTGGAAGCCAATCGTATGATAGCTGATGCATACCAAAAGATGAATCAGCCGGATGAAGCAGCAGAAGCCATGTTAAATGTTGTTTTGTTATCAGAATATACAGAAGAAGATATTCAGAGTTTAACGGAATTGCTGGATAGTTTAGCAGACAAGCAGCAAGGCGCGGTTTTGGCGCAGATGGCTTATGCAAAAACCTGTGATGAAAGGTTTGTCTCATTTCTATTTAAAATAAAAGGGGAGAAAAAGGATTTCGAGGGAATAAGAAGACTGGTTCAGGAAGTAAGCATGGTAAACGGAATGAAGGAAAGATATCTGCAGGAAATGCTTCAGGTTTTCTACGAAAACCATGATTATGATTCGATGGGCCAAGTGGCAGAAATTTTAACAGAAAATGATGTTGGCGCTGGTATTTCCCTTGTGTTATCCTTGCTGCAGGTTTATGGCGAAAAAGGGGAAGATGGAGTTATCGAGTATTTGGAGAATTACTACGATAACGGAGAGAATCTGCCGAGTATTGATGAAGACAGTGAAGTCTATATAGGCGGATATGACGAGAACGGAATGCGAAGTGGTTTTGGAATATGTTTTTATGGAAAGAATGTAAAAACTACGAGCAGGATTTATGTGGGGAATTGGAAACAGGGATTACGTTCCGGAGATGGCCGGGCTTATCGTAAAGCAGATTATCGGATTCAGTGTTCATGGGAACAGGACTATCCGGTAGGGGAAGTGACAATTTTGCAAAGGACAATTACCGTTTTAGGGACACTTTCGATGGGACATGTGGCTACACCAATGAATTTGTACGAATGGAATGAATGGATGGCGGTGCATTGCACACCGGATAGTTCAAAATCACGTGGATATTCCTATCAAACGAAATACATGCGTTCCCCAGGAAATTGTGGACATGTGGCGAAACATTCTTATTGTTGGGATTGTATGGTTCAGGAACAGGAAAACGGAGAGGAGATCGATAGATAATGAAAAAAATAATGATAATGATCTTGGCAGGCTCTGTGTGCCTGTCAAGTTGCGGTCGTGAAAACAATGTCGGCGTGGATATGAAGAATGAATATTATGAATGTTATGAAAATCTGGATGCTGGGGAGTGGGAGAATTCTGTTCTGATGTTTGAAGAAAAGCTGGGAGAGTCCGGGGGGAATAAGGACTATATTGGTCTGATCGGGTTAGCAAAATCTCAGATCCAGGCAGGCAGAATGGAGGAGGCTAAAAATACGTTGCTTGAAATCCGAGCGACTTATCCGGAGGAAACGAATGTTTTATATTATCTTGGCTTTGTATATTCGGCCCTAGAGGATTATTCAGATGCAGCGGAGATTTACCGCCAATTTGTATTAGACTCAGAAGAGAACGAACTACTAATTGAGAAACTATTGGAAATGTTGTGGAAAACAGAAGATAGTGAGAACATTTATGAGGTGTCCAGGGAATTGTATTTAAAATATCCGGATAATAAGCAAAGCCTCCAGAATTATTTAAAAGCATGTGCTTTATTTCATGACAAGAAACATGAAGATGATTTGCTTTCTGTAGTGAAAGGATCTAAGGGAGAATATGTTGTAAACACTCTAATACGTGCTTATCATATGGCTGATTCGGGGGATAATGAAGGTGCCCGTTCCCTTTTGTTTGATGTGACAAAATCGGGTGAGTTTGCAAAACCTTCTGTAAATTTATTTTACGGGGGAATCGAAGATGGAGAGTTTGATGGATTGACGGTGGCAAGCGAAGGTATTTTCGGATATTGGGGAGCAGGAATCGGGATGCGTAATAAAGAAGGGTGGCATGGGGCTTTTGAGGGATGGTATGGCTCAACATCAGATACAACTACGAAGAGAAATGGAAAAACATATGAAGGCGTGGATTATAGGAGCTTTCTATTTGAAGGAAATTGGGTGAATGGAAAACCAGAAGGTTCTGTTAAACTGACTTATATACAGGATAAACAATATACAGATTTGCCTGAAAGAAATCATACATCCATGGAAGAAACCGAATTCTATTTCAGTGAAGGGAAAGCGGAAGGACGTGCGGAGACATATTTCTATGACCTGGAAAATGGAGAAAAGATCGCAAAGAATTATGTAAAAATCCACGAATATAAAAAAGGAAAAGCCCAAGCATTTTCTATGGATACAGAGGATGGGAAAAAGATGGTGTATGAATTTACTCAGTATAATGATGGCGATAGCGATTATACGGAATTGAATTGTGGTTGTGCTTACGAATGGTGAGATGATTGTGTGGCGGTAAATGGGGAAAAACAAAAAAAGAAATGAAACCGTGGAAAAAAATTGGATTTCTGTTAATGATGTTTTGTCTAGGCTTGACAGGAAATGGTTGCGGGAAATCCGTAGAGGAGCAGATCGCGGAACAGTTGAATCTTGGTCAGAAATATTTGGCAGAGCAAAATTATGAGGAAGCGATCATTATCTTTAATAAAGTGATTGAGCTGGAACCGAAGGAGTGGGAAGCATACAAAGGAATCTTCGTTGCATATGCAGGACAGGGAAACAGCCAGGAGGCCGTTTCTTTTATGGAAAAGGGGATCTCAATAATTGGGATAGAAGAAATTTCGGATGGAGATTTGAAGTTGCTTGTGGAGATTTATTCGAACCTGTCAGAGGAGATGGCGTTAGCTGGAGATTTAGAGCTGGTGATGAATTGTTACAACCGGATGTTAGAGTTACAGCCCCAAGATGCAGAACTGCAGGAGAAGATAGCAGAGAAGAGGCAAATATATAAATATGAAAACGATTTAAAGAAAATGGCCTTTTCTATTGCTAAAGAAGATAAATATGATTTTGAAGATGAACTGATATTGTCAGAAAAATTTCAAAACAAGGTAATTGAGTTAAAGGAACCGATTATTTTCAAGTCCGATGATTATTATGTTGGCATATATCCCGGAGGCTATATTTACTACGGAGATATGATAAATGGCTCCCGCAATGGAAACGGCTATTGGTACTATGGAAATATAAAAAGAATGACAAAAGCACATGGTATATGGAAAGACGATGTCCCAGATGGAATGGCGGTTATAGAAACATTTATCAATCCAGAAGAAATTGTCCGGAAGGAAGGAGAGCATTACGCTGTCTATATCAGAAAAAATGGAGATATTAAGAAGGGAGTATATGAAGGGAGATGGAACATCTATTGGGATATGGAAGAAGAAAATGCCTGTAATCACGAGTGGAATGTAACATACGAAAATGGAATAATGTCTGCAATTGAAGGAAATGATGCAGCATATTGTATTAAGTGTAATGCTCGTCTTCATACTAACAAAAATATGGACCAAATTGAGGGCGTCAATTAAAAAGAATCAGCATGCAAAAAATCAAATGGCAGACCGGAGGATGAGAAAATGTGGGAGCGTTCTGAAGTGAAAAGGCAGACAAAAGTTTGCCTGAAGCAATATTACTGGCAGGCAGTTTTGTTTATGCTTCTTTTTGGACTGATAACGGTTGCGGTCAACCTGTTGTCAGGCGTAATTCCCTTTGTGGGACTGCTGATACCTGTTTTTGTAGGAAATGTGATTATGGTCGGCATGGTCAGCTATTTCCGAAAGCAGGAGCAAGGGCAAAGGGACGTGGGAATTGGGGAGCTATTCGGTCTCTTCGATAAGGAGGCTTATCTGAATGTGGTATGTGTACAGTTTTTGATGAGCTTAAAGCTGATTTTGTGGACATTGCTTTTGATCATCCCAGGGATAATCAAGCGCTATGAATATTTTATGGTGCCTTATCTGGTGGGGGAGTATCCCCAAAAGGATCACAAGGAGCTCTTTCGGCTGAGTAAGGAGATGATGGCAGGCAACAAGCTGAAAACCTGGCTGTTGGAATTCTCCTTTATCGGTTGGTTTATCCTGGGAAGTATTCCTTGTGGAATCGGTCTGATCTTCGTAATTCCATATTATCAGGCAACCCTGGCAGAGCTGTACCTGAAATTGAAGGAGCAGAAACTGGGGATTCCGAGAAATGACAGCGCATTGGAAGACGTGCAGGGGACTGCTGGCGGACAGGGATATTTTGCAGGGGTACAGGGAGCACTGGCAGGGGTGAATTATCCGGTGCTGACCGGCGTATGGATGACCTTGGGAAGCGATGCGTCAAGGTGCAATTTGGTGATCGGAGGAGCGCAGACCTCCCCGATCCATATGCAGATTTACTTTGACGGCAGCCAGTTTTATGTGGTGGATTATTCAGCTGCGGGGACCTGCGTCAATCAACAGGGATATTTGCCAAAGGAACAGACCGTTCCTGTTTTGCCGGGAACCTATTTCCGTATTGGCAGCAGTGATGATCTGTTTGTGCTGACGTGCCAGTAGGAAAAAACTTCCGTAGTTGGAAGGAGTGAGATGCGATGAGATACGTTGGTGACGCGTCTCATCGCGTTAATTGTCGAATAAAAAATTAATTTTCGCATTGACACAGCATTTTCAGGTTGTTAAAATAAAGATACATATTCGGGTGTTTCTAAGACCATTCGGTTACTAAAATCCCCGTATAAATCAAATCGATATGGCGGGGAAGTAAAGGAATGTCATGGTCTGGGAATGCACATTTCTCCCCTCCATAGAAACGGCTATGCTAAGCTCGGCCGCGCCCTTACGGGCTTGCCTTGCTAAGCGCCGCCGCATGCATGAAAGCAGCCAATCATCTGCGCCCTTACGGGCTTGATTCTTGGGCTTTCATAGTAAACGGTTATGCTAAGCTCGGCCGCATGCATGAAACTAAGCGCTCAGCTGTCGCCCTGACGGGCTCGGCTTCGCTAAGTTTCATAGTAAAGGGAAGGA
>CAZICB010000018.1:0-32415 GCA_964537765.1 uncultured Lachnospiraceae bacterium | reverse complement strand
CGCGCCCTGACGCCAGGTTTTGGGTATGTACATGGTCTCCTTTGTGAATTTCCCTGGTTGCCACGCCGATCCGGACGCCATATTTGTAGACATTGGCATCCTCCGGGATATGGGCGATGGCAGCCTTATGGTAGAGCGGGATCGGCTGGGCGGCGGTAATGGTCTGCTCTTTTCCCTCCTGGATCCAGCAGATGGTCTCCCCGGCGCCGATCGCCTGGGTCACAGTGACCACATTGTCAGAAGGAGCCAGATATACTGCATTAATCATAAGTAACCTCCTCGTGTGTGATGATATGCTATAAGCCCGACGACTGTTCGTTTTTCTGTGCCTTTTTCATGATAGGAAACTGGCCGGTTTGTATTATTTCCATCCGGAAGGATTTCGGAGTGGTTCCCGCGATACGTTTAAATACACGGGTAAAATAGTTCAGATCAGAAAAACCGCATTGTATGGCGATCGTCTTGATGGGCAGATTTGTCCCGCCCAGAAGAAGCTTTGCCTGTTTGATACGGCAGCGGTTCACATATTCGGTCAGGGGAATGCCGATTTCCTTTTTAAAAAGCGATGACAGATAACTGGGAGTGACATTCAGCATTTCCGCGAGCGTGCTTAAATTCAGATCAGCGGCGAGATCCGTGCGGATATAGGTGATTGCCCTGCGGATCGGCAGGGAATAGGTGTCCAGGTCAAAATCCTTCATCATTTTACAATAGCCATGGATGATCTTGAGAGAAAAGGCATAACACTGTTCAAGATTTGTCAGCTTTTCCAGTTCTTTGATATTTTCATTGGAATAAGCGTCAATATGGATCGGGTGGATGCCGCGAGCCTCCGTGGCCTTTCGTAAAAGCGTATTGAGCGTGATGCAGAGATCCTTTCGGTCGCGCAGCTTATCCTTAAGCCGGAACGGCATCAGCGTCCTTTGCAATTTTTCATAATATTCTACAGCCTTTTCCTCATTTGCCGCGGAAACAGCCCTCATAAATTCATTTTCGCATTCATACCGCTTTTCAATCAGCCGGATGTTTTCAAAGGGTTTTCCCGGCACCTGAAAATAGCAGTCGGAAAAATGCATCCGCATATCGAAATCGTCAATCGCGTCAGGGGTTTCTCTCCTGCCATGGTCGGCAGCCTGAATATCATGGTCTGCGGTTGATGCCTGTGAGTTCTTTTTTTTCATAAAAATCACCTGTTGTAGAAAATAGGAAATAGAATAGATGTCTGTTTTTCACCAAATGGGACAATTTATGTTATTTATAGCATTTTTATTGGCAATAATCAATATGATCTTAAAATAATATGATAAATACCCAAAATTATCACTGTTAATATTTTCAAAAGGAAAATACAATAATTATATGCAGATTGCACAATTTATCGCGCGAAGTAACACGGAAATATCTATATATATTCCTATAAGAAAGGGGAGAAAAGATGAGAAAAATAGTCAATCTGAACAAAGGCTGGAAGTTCGTTCAGCAGGATGTCGGGCTGCCGGAGGAGTTTCCTGTGGATTGGTGCGATGTGGATCTGCCCCATACCTGGAATGCCGTGGACGGGCATGACGGGAACGGCAGCTATGACAGGGGGAGCTACTGGTACGCGAAGAAGTTCGCCACGCCCACGCAGCCTCTTGCCGGAGGAAAGGTCTATGTGGAAGTGCTGGCGGCCGGCCAGCAGGCGACAGTTTACGTGAATGGGGAGAAAGTAACCTACCACGAGGGCGGCTATTCCATTTTCAGGGCAGATATCACGGATCTGTGCAAGGACGATGAGGAAAACCTGCTGGTGATTAACTGCTCGAACGAGTACAAAGACAGCGTATACCCGCAGTCCGCGGATTTCACGTTCTACGGCGGCCTGTACCGGGGCGTGAATCTAATCAGTGTTCCGACGGCGCATTTCTGCCTGGATTATTACGGTGGGCCAGGTCTTATGGCGACCCCGAAGCCGGACGGCAAGGGCGGCGCGACATTTGAACTGGAGAGCTTCGTGACGAATCCGGACGAGAATTTCACGGTACTGTATTCTGTTTTGGACGCGGAGGGCAGGGAAGTGGCCTCCGGTACGCGCCCGTCCGATGATACGAAGATTAAGCTGTATGTGCCCGATGTGAAGCTGTGGGATATCGACACGCCTTATCTGTATACGGTGAAGGCGCTGCTGCAGCGCAGGAACGAGGCATATGACGAGGTTTTTGCAAAAGTCGGGGTGCGTTCCTTTACCTGCACACCGAACGAAGGCTTCATCATCAATGGCAGGCAGTGTCCGCTGCGCGGCGTTTCCCGCCATCAGGACCGGCTTTACAAGGGCAATGCGCTGACGAGGGAAGACCATTATGAAGACGCCAGGCTGATCAAGGAGCTGGGCGCCAACACGATCCGCCTGGCGCACTATCAGCATTCGCAGGATTTTTATGACGCCTGTGATGAATTAGGCTTTGTGGTATGGGCGGAGATCCCGTTTATCAGCGTATTCAACAAAGACCCGGCGGCTCACCAGAACTGCGTCAGCCAGATGAAGGAGTTGATTATCCAGAATTACAACCATCCTTCCATCTGCTTCTGGGGCATTTCCAATGAGATCCTGATCGGAGGGATTTCCGAGCAGCTGGTAAAGAACCATAAGGAGTTGAACGCCCTGTGTCATAAACTGGATCCGACGAGGCTGACGACGATCGCCCATGTTTCCATGACTCCGGTGGACAGCCCGATGCACCATATCACGGATGTGATCAGCTGGAACCATTACTTTGGCTGGTATGGCGGTAAGATGGAGGATAATGGGCCATGGCTGGATCATTTCCATGAGAGGCATCCCGATCTCTGCGTGGGTTTGAGCGAATATGGCTGCGAGGGCGTGATCTCGAACCATGGGCCGAAGCCCGCCTGCAAGGATTATTCGGAAGAATACCAGGCGCTCTACCATGAGCATATGGCGAAGGTATTAAATGACCGTCCATGGATATGGTCGAGCCACGTATGGAATATGTTCGATTTCGGCTGCGCGGCGAGGAACGAGGGCGGCGTGGCAGGCAGGAACAATAAGGGTCTGATCACGATGGACCGGAAGACGAAGAAGGATGCCTACTTTATCTATAAGGCATACTGGAATCCTGAGCCGATGGTACACATCTGCGGCAGGCGTTATGCGCAGAGGGCGGGAAAAACTACGCAAATCCGCGTATATTCGAACCAGCCGAGGGTAGCCTTATACTTAAACGGCAATCTCCTGGAGGAAAAGAGCGCAGAAAAGGTATTCGTCTTTACCGTATCTTTGTCGGAAGGGCAGAATATCGTGCTGGCCAAAGCAGGGGATGTGAAGGATTCCATCACCCTGGAGAAGGTGGAAAAAGAGCCAGCCATCTATGTGCTGCCGGAAGTGAACGAGCGGGCGGAGGGCGTTGCCAACTGGTTCTCGAACGTAGGCGATATGGATCTGAAGGCGCCGATGGAATTCCCGGAGGGCAAATGGAATGTGCGCGATACGATCGGAGAGATGGCGGATTGCCCCGAGGCCTTTGATATCGTGGCGAAAGCGGTAAAACTGGCGACGAATTTTGAGGTAAAGCCTGGTGTGGGCATGTGGGATATGATGAAGTCCATGAGCCCGGAGGGTCTGGTCGGCATGGCGGGCAGCATGATGCCGGAAGGCTTTTTAGAGAGCCTGAACGCGAAGCTGATCGCGATTGATAAGAAATGATGTAAAACTTAAGGAGGAAGATTTAAATGGCAAATTCTGCAAAAAAGGAAGTTCAGCCTTTCGGCATGAGGGACAAAATCGGTTACATGTTCGGCGATTTTGGAAATGATTTTACCTTTATCCTTACCGCGAGCTGGATGATGGTATTTTACAGCTCCGTGATGGGCGTCAGCACGGCCATTACGGGACTGGTGATGATGTGTGCGCGTTTTGTTGACGCGGTGACGGATGTGACGATGGGGCAGATCGTGGATCGCTCGAAGCCGACGAAGGACGGGAAATTCCGCCCCTGGATCAGGCGGATGTGCATCCCCTGCGCGCTTGCCTGCTTTTTGATTTTCCAGTCGGAGTTCGCGGACGCGTCGCTGACCTTCAAGATCGCATGGATGGCAATCACTTACATTCTCTGGGGTTCCTTTATGTATACCTCAGTGAATATCCCTTACGGCTCCATGGCCTCCGCCATTACCCCGAACCCGGATGAGAGGGCGCAGCTTTCTGTATGG
This sequence comes from uncultured Lachnospiraceae bacterium, assembly GCA_964537765.1. Lineage (GTDB taxonomy): Bacteria > Bacillota > Clostridia > Lachnospirales > Lachnospiraceae > Brotaphodocola. Next base: position 28,206 of record CAZICB010000018.1, on the reverse strand, counting down.
AGGAGCATCGGCGCGACTCTGGCCGGCCTGGTGATCGGTTCCGTGCCTCCGCTGATTGTTTATGTGAAGGTAGGAGGACAGAATACGCTCAACGGCAGCCGCATGCTGGTTTTGGCGGCCATCTTTGCGGTCTGCGCCGTCATCTGCCATATGCTCTGCTTCAACCTGACTACAGAGCGTGTGGAGGTTCCGCAAAATACCAGCAAGCTGAACGTCGGAAAGATGTTAAAGAGCATTGTAACCAACCGCTCCCTGCTGGGGATTATTGCGGCGGCTATCCTGCTGCTGCTTGGCATGCTGGGTATGCAGGGCATGATGGCTTATATGTTCCCATATTACTTTAATAACAGCGCGGCGCAGACAGTCTGCAGCATGGCTTCAAGCATCGCGATCCTCATCATTGTCTCCCCGCTTGCCGGAAAGCTTGCCGGGAAATTCGGAAAGAAAGAGGTTTCCCAGATTGCCTGCCTGATCGGCGGCGCGATCTTCCTGCTTTTGTTATTTGTCCGCACGAAGAGCGCTTATGTTTATATCGCTTTTTATGTCGCTGCTTACGCATGTCTGGGATTTTTCAACTCCTTAGTCTGGGCGATGATCACGGACGTGATCGATGACGCGGAGGTAAAAAACGGCATCCGCGAGGATGGCACGATCTACGCGATTTATTCGTTCGCTCGCAAGATCGGGCAGGCGCTGTCTTCCGGTATGATCGGTTCCCTGCTGACCATGGTTGGCTGGGGCGTTGGCACCGAAGCGCAGAAAGCCGCGCAGCTTGCGGATCCCTGGAGCATGCCGGAGGTTATGGACGGTATGTTTAACGTGGCATGCCTGGTGCCGGCCATCGGCCTGATCTGTGTGTCCCTTGCCCTGTTCTTCATTTATCCGCTGGATAAGCAGAAGGTGAAAGCGAACGTGGAGGCTCTGGCAAAGAAAGCCCAGGAAAAGATAAAGCAGTGATGGAACGCATGGACAAAGCGGCGTTTCGCGGAAAGGAAAGGAAAATGGCAAAAAAAGCATCGGATCATATCACATATTATCAAAATGAAAACGGCCCGGTCATCGGAACCGTTTCCCGGAATGTCATAAGGCAGGACGGGCTCGCCTTTAAAGATATAGATGGAAGCGGCGAGGTGAGCGCTGTAAATGACTGGCGGCTTCCACCGAAGGAGAGGGCGGAGGCATATGTAAAGACGCTGACTGTGGAGGAGAAGGTCGCTCAGCTGTTTATCTCCGATTGGCGTATGGGAAAATATCCCGCCGCTAAAAGCCCGATGAATCCGGTCGGACCGGAGGATATCAGGCTGGATGAGTCCGGGACCCTGGATGAGGGGGAATTTCGTGGGAAGACGATCTTCGGCGATCAGTTCCTGCCGGGAACGACTACCCTGATTAAGGAATGGTTTGCCAGACATATTATCCTGCGCGCGAATCCGACGCCGGAGGATCTCGCGGATTTCCTGAACCAGCTTCATGCCGTCGCGGAGGAATGCACCCACTTTGTGCCGGTACAGGCGGCATCCAATTCGAGAAATGAAAACGGCGAGATCGTATTCGGCATGAACGACGCGGGCGGTGTGTTTGCCACATGGCCTGGGACGCTCGGCATCGCGGCCGCTGTCAAGGGCGATGGCATGGACATCATCGATAAATTCGCGGATTGCATTAAACGGGAATGGAACGCCACAGGATTGAGAAAGGGCTATATGTATATGGCGGACGTCATCACTGATCCGCGCTGGCAGCGGTCCTACGGAACCTTCGGAGAAGACCAGGAGCTGATCACACGGATTTTTGAGCATCTGATTCCGGGTATCCAGGGAAGTGAGGACGGCGTTACAAAAGATGGGGTTTCCATGACTGTGAAGCATTTTCCGGGAGGCGGCCCCCGCGAGAATGGCTTTGACCCGCACTATAAGGCGGGGCAGTGGAATGTCTACGCGACGCCGGGAAGCTTACAGAACTATCATCTGCCGTCGTTTAAGCCTGCGGTGAAGTACCACGCGGCCTCCATCATGCCGTATTATTCCAAGCCATCGGCCGAAAAGAGCGCGGCGCAGCAGGACATGGAGGGGAAGCAGATCTCCTTGAATCCCTACGGTTTTGCTTACAATAAGGTGTTTATCGATGGACTCCTGCGCAATCAGATGGGGTTTGACGGTTATATCAATTCCGATACCGGTATTGTACACAATATGTGCTGGGGCGTGGAGATGCTGGATCCATCGGAACGGGTCGGATATGCGGTGACGCAGTCCGGCGTGGATCTGATTTCCGGTCTGTTCGACAATGAATTGGGTATGGAAGCTTACAGGCGCGGAAAGAATGATTATTATGAAACTCATGAGACGCCGGAAGGATTTCGGAAGGAAGATCTGATTTTGACGGACGAGTCCATTAACCGTGCTGTCAGCAGGACATTGACGGAGCTTTTTGCGCAAGGTATGTTTGAAAATCCCTATCGCGACCCGAAGAAGGCGGCAGAAATCGTCAGGACAAAAAGCGACTGGGAGGAAGCGGCGGCGGTGCACCGGAAATCGGTCGTCCTTTTGAAAAATGACGGGACGCTTCCGATCAAGGATACGCGGAAAAAGATCTACGCGGAATGCTTTTATAAAAATCCGGATATGGCGGCAGCGGCAACGGCGCAATTGCGGGAGACGCTTTCTGAAACCTGCGTTTTGACGGAGGATTACAGGGAGGCGGAGCTTGCCCTCCTGATGATCAATCCGTCATCCGGGGAATATTTTAACGCGACGCCTGGGTATCTGGAGCTGGACATCTGTGATGGGAAAGAGGTCTGCAATGTGGACGAGTTTGGCAGACCTATGAAGGAAACCCATCGGGAGACAACCTTATCGGGCGCGGGCTGTATCCCTGAAATCGCGCGGTCGCTTCATGAAAGAGGCGGCAAGGTCGTGATGAACGTCAATGTGACTCTGGCCTGGGAAATGGGGAATGTGGAACCATACGCGGATGCTTTGACGGTGGGCTTTGATACTTATCCGGCGGCAACGCTTGACGTGATGTTCGGGCGCTTTGCGCCGACAGGCAGACTTCCCGTAACGTTCCCGAAAAATGATGAGGTCCTGAAGGTGAACGCCGAGGGCGTCTGCGTCAGTCCGAATGATGTGCCGGGATATGACAAAGATCGGTATATGCCGGAGAGTTTAAAGGATGAGAACGGAAAAGCCTATGCTTACCGGGACGCGGCAGGAAATTATTATGAGTTGGATTTCGGCCTGAGCTATCAGATCTAGGAGCTGAAAGATAAACAGGAGAAAGATAAACAGGAGAAAAATTGCGGCAGCGCAAAGAAACGCTGCCGCAATTTTTTTGCCATCCCTGCGGTTATAAACAAAATCTATAGTCACCCATAACTTTTCGGTATTAGACAAAGCGAGGATCCTGCTCTATAATCCTCTTGTTTCCTATTAATCCGATGGGTAATTCGGATTTTATCGGTTCAGGATAAGGAGTGAATGTATGATTGACATAAAGGAGGTAGATAAGACTTTTGTCGGTAAGCAGGGGTCTGTGCATGCGCTGCAAAATGTGAGTATCCACGTGGATAAGGGCGATATTTATGGCATCATCGGTTTTTCAGGCGCCGGAAAATCTACGCTGGTCCGTCTGGTCAACCGGCTGGAAACGCCGGACAGCGGCTCTGTCACGGTAGCCGGGCAGCCGTTGGAAGGCCTGTCCGGGCGCGAGCTTCGGGCGCTGCGACGAAAGATCGGCATGGTATTCCAGCAATTCAATTTATTGGAAGCCAAAACGGTATATCACAATGTGGCCATCCCGTTGATTCTGGCTGGCACGCCAAAGGGAAAAATCCAAAAACGTGTACAGGAGGTGCTGCATTTTGTGGAGCTTGATGATAAGCGTGACGCCTATGTCAGTCAGCTTTCCGGCGGGCAGAAGCAGCGGGTAGGAATCGCCCGGGCACTCACCACTGAGCCGGATATTCTGTTGTGCGATGAGGCCACCAGCGCCTTGGATCCTCAAACGACAGGATCCATCCTGGCCCTGCTTAAGCGGGTCAATTCGGAGATGGGTGTCACTATCCTGCTGATCACCCACCAGATGTCGGTCATCCAGATGGTTTGCAATAAGGTAGCCGTGATGGAAAACGGACGCGTGGTGGAACAGGGCGAAGTCTTGGAGGTGTTTGGCAATCCCCGCACGGAGGTAGCAAAACGCTTTGTGCGCACCGTAATCAGTGATCAGATTCCCGCCAGCATCGTGGGCATCGCCAAAAACGAGAAGCGCCATTATCGCATCGAACGACTTAAATTCGCGGGAAAGAGCGTGGAACAGCCGGTCATTTCACAGGTGTGCCGGATTCCGGATCTGGAAGTGAATATCTTTGGCGCTACGGTGCAGGAGATGCAGGATACCGTCATGTGTGTCTTTATTTTGCAGCTTATCGGTCCCGAGGCCGCCATTGAGGAAGCGGAACGGTTCATTGATGCCAGCAAAACGCTGCGGGAAGAAGTGGAGATATGAGTATGGAAGAATTTTTGAAAACCAGGATTTTTGACATCACCTATGAGCGATTATTTACCAGCGTTGGCCAGACCTTTTATATGGTTGGCTGGAGCCTTATCATCGGTACCGTGATCGGGATGGTGCTGGCATTGGCCCTGGTGCTGTGCCGCAAAGGCGGCCTTCTGTACCAGCCGGTTATCTATTCGGTGGTAAACATTTATGTCAATATCATCCGCAGCGTGCCTTTCGTGATCCTGCTGGTCACCATCCTGCCCATCACCCGCGCCATCGTGGGTACTACCGTCGGCACGACTGCTTCGCTGGTGCCGCTGGTGTTTTACATCAGTCCCTATATGGCCCGCCTGATCGAAAACAGCCTGCTGGAGATCAGCCCCGGCATTCTGGAGGCTGCCCAGGCTATGGGCGCTTCCACCTGGCAGATCATCCGTTACTTTCTGATCCCTGAGACGCTTGGCTCCATCGTGCTTGGTATGACGACCGGAACGATAGGCCTGCTGGGTGCATCCGCGATGGCTGGTTATATTGGCGGCGGCGGTGTGGGCGATTTGGCTTTAACCTATGGTTATCAGCGCCTGAATACCCCGCTCATGCTGTTGACGGTTGTGATCCTGGTAGTGCTGGTACAGCTCTTACAGCTGTTGGGCAATACCGTCAGCCGCAAGCTGCGGGAGCATCGCTGACCTTTTTTGTTTGTCTGGCCGCATCTGCCTCCTGGCGAAGCGGCTTGCAAATAGATTCTATTTATTATATTGAAAGAAGGAAATTTTTATGAAAAAAAATCTTGTAATTGCGACCGCCCTGTTTATCGCTTTCGGTCTGACAGCTTGCAGTTCTTCCCAAGCGTCAGGCAGCGGCAATTCCGGCAGCACGGAAAGCTCCGCGAAAAGTGAGACGGAACAATCTGTTCAAAGTGAGAGCGCTTCCACCGACGACGGCGGATCCTCCAAGACAGAGATCTCTTACAGCAAGTCTGCCGGTCCGTACTCTGTTTTGCTTGAGGAAGCCATCCAGCCCATTCTGGAAGCCCAGGGCTATACAGTGACTGCCTATGACATGGGGGATCTGGCCACTGCTGACATCGTGCTGAATCAGGGCGATGTGGACTTCAACGTGGAGCAGCACACCGCATACATCAACAACTTCAACAAGAGCCAGGGAGGCGATCTGGTCCCCATCTGTCCCATCCCTACCGTACCGGCCGGCGTATACTCCGCCCACTATGAATCGATCGATGATATTTTTGACGGGGCAAAGGTGGCCGTACCCAATGATGCTTCCAACACCGCCCGCTGCTACCTGATGCTGCAGAAGGCAGGCTGGATCACCATCGATCCTGATGCCGACCAGAGCACCATCACTTCCGATGATATCATCGAGAACCCGTATAACATTGAGTTCACGGAGATGACCAGCAGCAATATTCCGCCCGTTATGGAGGATTTTGACTTTGTGGCCATCACCGGCAGCATCGTTTACAACGCCGGCATCGATTCCTCCACCGCGCTGATCAACGAGGACATCCAGGATCATCTGGTTTTGCAGGTCACCGTGAAGAAAGAAAATGCTGATACCGAATGGGCGAAGGCCATTGTCGCGGCTTACCATTCCGATGAGTTTAAGGATTATATGGAAAAGACCAATGCACCGGGCGGCGAGTGGAATGCCCTGTGGTGGATCCCGGATGAACTAAAATGACAAAACCTTTTCATAAAGGGGAATAGTGGTAAAGTATCGTTTGGATATTGTTTCGTAAAAAGCCGGTTTAAAGCTTGTGTTCACACATCCTTAAACCGGCTTTCTCTTTATCAGGATGCAGTGAGGCGCGCCGCTGACACGTCTCACTGCATTTCAAGTTTCAATGGATTGTTGCGGGGAAATTAACGATGTGGTAAAATATCCACGAAAGCAATGAGCAGTGCGTGCCCTCACGAAAACATATGCGATGGGAGCTTGCTCACAAGAGCATATGTTTTCGTGAGGGCACATAGGGCGAATGCCCGTGAGCGAGAAAAACCGAAGGTTTTTCGAGCTGCACTGCGAAGTCAAGGTAAAACATCTAAGCGATGAGCAGAGCGTGAGCGAGAAAAACCGAAGGTTTTTCGAGCTGCACTGCGGACACTTGACGAGAAACCCATCGAGACGCCGGGAGGGATTATGAAAATCGCTGTGATCAGCTTCACAAGGGCCGGGACGGAATTGAGCCGGAGATTGACAAAGCGGCTAAACAGCCAGGGACACGTCTGTATCGGGTATGTGCCGGAAAAATACGCGCAGCCGGATCGGGACAAAAGCGCCGGTCTGACGGTCCTGCGGGAAACCCTGGCTGCCTGGACCAGCCGGAATTATTCGGAGATGGATGCGCTGATTTTTGTCAGCGCGGCTGGCATCGCGGTGCGGGCGGTGGCTCCCCATGTGCTAGACAAGATGACAGACCCGGCCGTGGTGGTGCTGGATGAGGGCGGGCATTATGCCATTTCCCTTTTATCCGGCCATATGGGCGGAGCCAATGCGCTGGCAAGAGAGGCGGCTTCCTTGGTGGGAGCGCAGCCGGTAATCACTACGGCGTCGGACGTGCAGAAAAAGACGGCGGTGGATCTGTGGGCAAAGCAGCATGGACTTACTATTAACAGCAGGGAATTGGCAAAGCAGGCGGAGGCAGAGATCCTGGACGGCGGCCAGGTAGGCTTTTTCTGTGACGAAGAGTTAAAGCCGATGCTCCCAGGGCTGGAGGCAGGCTGCCTGCCGGAGGAATTTGCATGGGAGAGCAGGAAGGAGTATAATCTTCGCCTGACCATTCGCGGGGGACAAGGGCCGCAGCCGGACGTGCCTGGATCGGAGCCGGACGTGCCTGGATCGGAGCCGGACATGCCGGGACAAGGGCCGGATGCACCGGGGCGGAAACCGCAGGAGCGGGGACGTAAGACACGGCGACCGGAGCTGAAGCTGGTTCCGAGGATTTTGACTTTGGGTATCGGGTGCCGCAAAGGCGTACCCTGCGAGACGATCCGTCTCCAGGTGGAACAGGCGTTTTTACAGGCGGGGCTGGATTTGCGGGCGGTGTGTCGGATCGCCAGCATTGACTTAAAAAAGGAGGAACCGGGGATCTGCGGGCTGGCCCGGGAACTGGGAGTGCCCTTCGTGACTTTTTCTTCGCGGGAGCTGGAGCAGATAAAGGCTCCGGTGGAGGAGTCCTCCTTTGTGCGGGCGGTGACCGGAACCGGAAATGTATGCGAGCGGGCCGCGCTCCTGGCGGCGGGAGCGGGCAGCCGGTTGATCATGAAAAAGCAGGCGGCAGACGGAGTGACGGTGGCCGCCGCATGGAGAGCGGAAGCATGGCGGATGTAATCATTTTTGGAGGAACCACAGAAGGGCGGCTCCTGGCGGAATATGCCCATGAAAATCAGGTGTGCGCTCTGGTCAGTGTGGCCAGCGAATATGGCAGCAGCCTGCTCCCGGATTCGCCTTGGGTCAGGAGCCGGAGCGGACGGCTGGATGAGGAACAGATGAAGCTGTTGTTTTCGCGAGAAGCTCCGAAGCTGGTGCTGGATGCCACTCATCCCCACGCGGCGCTGGTGAGCGAGACGGTGAAACAGGCCTGCGCGGCGATGGGGATTTGCTGCCTGCGGGTGCTGCGAGAGGGGACGCAGGAGGAAAGCTCCGGGGCTGCCGCCAGGATCTACAGGGCAGAGACAGTCCGGGAAGCGGCAAAGCTTCTAAAAAAGGATCGCGCTCCGGTGCTGCTGACCACAGGCAGCAAGGAATTAAACATTTTTGTGGAGGAGCTGGGCGGCACGGAACGGATTTACGCCCGGGTGCTTCCGGATGCCCGGGTGCTGGAAAACTGCAAGGAGCTGGGGCTGAAAGGCCATCAGTTGATTGCCATGCAGGGCCCATTTTCAGTGGAAATGAATTGCGCCCTGATCCATATGACCGGGGCCGGATGGCTGGTCACCAAGGAGTCGGGGACAAACAGCGGATATGAGGAAAAATTACAGGCAGCCTCTCAATGCGGCATACCCGCCATTGTGATCCGCAAGCCCTCGCAGGAGCAGGGGGTATCCCTGGAACAGGCCAGGGAACGGATGCTGCAGTGGAGCAGGAAGGACAGCGCCAGGAAGGGTTCCAGGCAGATCGCCCTGATCGGCATGGGCATGGGCGGCGGAAACCAGCTGACGGCGGAGGCCATCCGGGCATTGCGCAAGGCCCATGTGATCTTCGGGGCAAAACGGATGTTGACGGATGTGGAAGCCTGGATCAAGGGGAAACCCCTGGTCGCCTGTTACCGGACAGAAGAGATCATGGCGTGGCTTGAGGAACATCTGGAATGTCAGAGGGCTGCGGTGGTCTATTCCGGGGACACCGGATTTCACAGCGGAAGCGCGTCCATGCTGAGGCGGCTGGCGGAGAACAAAAAAGCCGTGCAGCCATGCGAAGAAAAGATGGCGGAGGACGAAAGATCTGCGCAGCCGAGCGTAGAAAAGACGGCGGAGGAAGGCTGGCAGGTCCGGGTATTTCCGGGGATTTCCACGGTATCCTGCCTGTGCGCCAGATTTTGCACCTCCTATGAGGATTTGTACCTGGCCAGCGCTCACGGACAGGATTGTGCTATTGAGGAACTTTTGCGGCGGCATCGCCGGGTATTTTTACTGCTGGGAGAGCCGGACGGGATCGCCAGGCTTTGCAGGCGGCTTTGCGCCGCGGGCCGCGGCGAAGTGCGGGTATACGCCGGAATCCGGCTGGGGTACCCCGAGGAGCGGCTTTTGACGGGAACGGCCGAGGAGCTGTGCCAGGTGCAGACTGATGCCCTGGCGGCTGTGATATTGGAACGATGTGAGGAGGGACACCATGCGTGATGAATGTTTTATCCGGGCCAAGATTCCGATGACCAAAAGCGAGGTGCGGGCAGTATCCCTGGACAAGCTGGAGCTTCGGGACGGGGAAGTGATTTATGACGTGGGAGCAGGCACCGGATCGGTGGCGGTGGAAGCTGCCCTGCGCTGTCCCCATTCCCGGGTCTTCGCTCTGGAGCAGAAGGAGGAAGGCTGTCAGCTGATCCGCTTAAACCGGGAGAAATTTGCGGCGGAGAATCTGACCGTGGTGCCGGGAAAGGCGCCGGAAACCTTCCAGGGGCTTCCGGCACCGGATAAGGTATTCATCGGAGGCAGCGGCGGAGGTCTGGAAGCCATCCTGACAGCAGTGCGGGCGGCAAATCCGCAGGTACGGATTGTGGTCAATGCGATCGCCCTGGAGACTCTTTCGCAGCTTACCGGTTATCTGGAGCGGGAAGGACTGGAGGCAGAGGTGGTCAGCGTGCAGATCGCCCGGGCGCAGAAGCTGGGGCGGTATCATCTGATGCAAGGCATGAACCCGGTTTGGGTGGTGACTATCGGGGAAGGAAAGCAAAAACAGGATGAAGAATGAAAACAGCATCGCCGTTCCGCGGATTTTGCTGGCGGCTCCTGCCAGCGGAAGCGGCAAGACCATGATCACCTGCGGCCTTCTGGAGCTTTTCCGGCGGCGCGGGCTGTCCCTGGCCTCTTTTAAATGCGGGCCGGATTATATTGATCCCATGTTCCATCATTATGTGCTGGGGATTCCCGGCTGCAATCTGGACAGCTTCTTTTTGAGCAAGGCTCAGGTGAGACAGCTTTTTTGGGAGAAGGCCCGGGGAAAGGATCTGGCAGTGGTGGAAGGCGTGATGGGATATTATGACGGGGTTGCCGGAACCAGCACGCAGGCAAGCACCTATGAAATCGCGGCGGCAACAGATACTCCGGTGATTCTGGTGGCGGACGGAAAGGGCAGCAGTCTTTCTCTGGCAGCCCTGGTTAAGGGCTTTCTGGAATACCGGAGGGACAGCCGGATCCGGGCGGTGATTTTAAACCGGGTATCGCCCATGGTGGCGGAGCGGCTGCGTCCTTGTCTGGAGGAACTGGGCATCCGCCTGCTGGGGGCGGTGCCGGAGTGCGAGGAGGCGCGGCTGGAGAGCCGTCATCTGGGACTGACCCTGCCCGGCGAGCAAAAGCGGCTTAGGGAAAAACTGGGGCGGCTGGCGGACCGGCTGGAGGACTGTCTGGATGTGGAGGCGATCTGGCGGCTGGCACGCAGCGCCGGGGCAGGCCCGGAGAAAAGCAGCGCCGGGGCAGGAAACAAAGCGGAAGCGGACGCCGAAAAAAGAGGCGCTGCCGGGGCAGATTCGGAGAGAAGCGCCATCGGAGAGTGGCTGGCAGGCCCGAAAAGAGCCTTCGCTGGCCGCATGGCAGTGGCCCGGGACGAGGCGTTCTGCTTTTACTACCAGGAAAATCTGGAGCTTTTACGCCGGGCCGGCTGGGAGTTGGTTCCCTTTAGCCCCTTGCACGATAAGGAGCTGCCGGAGGCCGTCGACGCCCTGCTTTTGGGCGGCGGCTATCCCGAGTGCTACGCCAAAGAGCTTTCGGAAAACCGAAGCATGCTTAAGGCGGTGCGACGGGCAGATGAAAAGCAGTTAAAGATCATCGCCGAGTGCGGCGGTTTTCTTTATTTACATGATACCCTGGAGGGGATGGACGGCCGGATGTACTCCATGGCAGGGCTGGTGAAGGCGAAGGCCTTCCGCACCGGGAGGCTGTCCCGGTTTGGCTATATTACCCTGTCCGGCAGCCGGGGGCAGATCCGGGCCCACGAGTTCCATTATTGGGACAGCGAAGCGCCTGGGACGGCGATGGAGGCAAAAAAGCCCTTGAGCAGCCGTGGGTGGAGATGTATGCAGGAAAGCGGGCATATGCTGGCGGGCTTTCCCCATTTATATTATCCATCAAACCCCGGCTGGATTTTGGACTTTTTGACTCCGTCGGCCGAAAACGGGAAACCTTAAGGACGGAAAGGAATCGGACAATATGAAACTTCGGATTGGAACGAGAAAAAGCAGGCTTGCCGTGATTCAGGCAGAGCTGGTGGAGGAGGCAGTCCGGCGGCAGTTCCCCCAGGTGGAGACGGAGCTTAAATTTGTCACCACCAAAGGAGACCGGATGCCGGATCGTCCGCTGGACAGCTTTGGAGGAAAGGGCGTTTTTACGAAGGAGCTTGAGGAGGAGCTGCTGGCCGGGGAGATTGATCTGGCCGTCCACAGCGCAAAGGATATGCCCATGGAGCTTCCCGAGGGACTTACCTTTTTTCCCGTACTATGCCGGGAGGATCCCCGGGATGTGCTGATCACCAGAAGCGGCATTCCCGCCGGGCAGCTTCCCAGGGAAACGGTGATCGGCACCAGCAGTCTGCGGCGGGAGCTGCAGATCAAAAAGCAAAATCCGGGAGTACAGATCCGTATGCTGCGGGGGAATGTGCAGACCCGGCTTAAAAAGCTGCGAAATGGGGAATACGACGGGATTATTCTGGCGGCCGCAGGCCTGAAACGTCTGGGCATGGCAATGCCGGAGGATCTGCATCTGGAATATTTCTCCCCGGAGGATTATCTGCCGGCGGCCGGTCAGGGAATTTTGGCCGTGGAGGTTTTGGAAAAACGGGAGGATGGGCTGACAGAAATCCTGCGGGCGCTCACCTCAGAAAAGCTTCAGGCCGTGCTTGCGGCGGAACGGGAATATTTAAAGCTCCTCGGCGGAAGCTGCAATGCCCCCTGCGGGGCTTATTGCCGGGTCGAGCAGGATTTTCTGGTCATGTCGGCGATGTATGCGCCGGATAAAAAGACTCCGCGGCATCAGACGGCCCGGATACGGATGTCTGAAAATCCGATGGAGGATGGCAGAAAACTGGCCGGAATTTTGGCGGACCGGGTGCGGATGCAGCCGGAAAAAAAGCTATCGGTATCTTTGGTGGGAGCAGGCCCCGGCGACGGCGGTCTGGTGACCAGAAAGGGGCTGGAGTGCATCCGGTCTGCGGATGTCATCGTTTATGACGCGTTGATTTCCGGTTCCCTGTTGAATGAGGCGAGGCTGGACGCGGAATTCATTTACGCGGGGAAACGTTCCAATAAGCATCACATGCGCCAGGAGGAAATCAATGAGCTGCTGATACGGCTGGCCGGAGAACACAAATATGTGGTGCGGTTAAAGGGCGGAGATCCCTTTGTGTTTGGCCGGGGCGGCGAGGAGGCGGCGGCATTGCAGAAGGCCGGGATCTCCTTTGAAGTGGTCCCGGGGGTTTCCTCCTGCTACGCGGTGCCTGCCTACGGAGGCATTCCGCTGACGGAGCGGAGCCTTGCCTCCTCCTTCCATGTGATCACCGGGCATAAGGGAGATCATCGGCAGGAGGATGCGGTGGATTATCAGGTTTTGGCCCGGGAGGAGGGAACCCTGGTTTTTCTCATGGGCCTTGGCAGCCTGGCGGAGATTGCCGGAAGGCTGTTGGCCTGCAAAAAAGCGGCGGATACCCCGGCGGCGGTGATTGGACAGGGAACAACAGCCAGGCAACGGCGGGTGGTTTCCGATCTGGAGCATATTGCGGAGGAAACGGAAAATGCCGGAATCGAAACTCCGGCCATTGTGGTGGTCGGGGAGGCGGCAGGATTTGCCGGGAAGCTGGACTGGTTCGGCAAAAAGCCGTTGTCCGGCATCCGGGTGCTGCTGACCGGCACCCGCAGCATGGTGCAGGAGCAGCAGAAGGTTCTTTGCCCTCTGGGGGTGGAGACCGTGGCGGTCAGCCTGATTGAATGCCGACCGCTGTATTCCCAGGCGCTCCGGGACCGGCTTTGCCAGCTGGATGGATTTACCTGGCTGGTGTTCACCAGCGCCAACGGCGTGGAACAGTTTTTTTCCTTCCTGCGCCAGGAGGGCATCGATCTGCGCCGCCTGATGCATCTGAAATTTGCCGTTATCGGGAAAAAGACGGGGGAGGCATTGGAAAAGCATGGATTTATCCGGGATTTTGAACCCTCCGCCTTCACCAGCGGGCAGCTGGCGGCCGAATGGGTGCCGCGGCTTTGCAAAAAGGACCGGGTGCTTTTGCTGCGGGCCAGGGAAAGCTCGCCTGTACTACCAAATGCCCTCGGGCAGGCCGGAATTTTCTTTGAAGATCTGGCGCTTTATGAGACCTGGGTGGATGTGCGGCGCCGGGAGGAGCTGGGGCGGATCCTGCCCCAGGTGGATTATGTGACGGTGGCCAGCGCCTCCGCGGCCAGGGCGTTGGCTGCGCTTTTGGGAGAAGGATGGTCCTGGGACAGTGACGGACCTGGCGTGATTTCCATTGGCCCGGAAACCACCAGGGCCGCCGAAGGCCTGGGTATTCCGGTGCTGGCCACCGCGGAGGAATACAGCTCCATGGGAATTATGAGGGCCATCTGCAGGTGCTCGGGACGGGAAGTTTTTCCGGAATTGTGACATTTCAGGTAACAATTTAGAATTTGTTAAGAAAGAAATATAAGATCAATGATTGTTCTTTCTTTCCATGTTTGATATACTAATAAATATGGATTTTTCTGGCTTGGTTGGAAGATATGAGGAGAGAGCATGTTTGACAGAATACGGTATCGGCGGCCGGGACGGTGGATGGCGCTTTTGCTGGCGTTTGTTTTTTTCATTTTTCAGGTGCCCGCCTATGGAGATATTTTGGCGGGGCCGGCCTACGAGATGCGCGGCGTCTGGATTTCCTATCTGGATTGGGAAAAGCTGCCCGCGGATGAGGAGGGCTTTCAGGAAGGGGTAAATAAGCTCCTGGACCGATGTGTGGAGCTGAAAATGAATACGGTTTTTGTCCAGGTGCGTCCGGACGCGGATGCCATGTACCCGTCGCAGTATTTCCCCTGGTCCCGGTTTATTACCGGAACTCAGGGAGAGGATCCGGGCTATGATCCGCTGGATTATTTCATTGACGCGGCTCATGAGCGGGAACTGGAATTTCACGCCTGGTTCAATCCTTTCCGGGTGACCGGGTATTTAAACCGCTGGGATCAGCTGGCGGATACCAACCCGGCAAAGGTGTGGATGGACGACGAGGATCCGTCCAATGACCGCTGGGTTTTAAAGCAAAACGGAGAATATTATCTGAATCCTTCCATCCCCCAGGTGCGCCAGCTGATTGTGGACGGGGTCCGGGAGGTGGCGGAAAATTACGATATCGACGGCGTCCATTTTGACGATTATTTTTATCCGGAGGTGGACAATAACGATCCAAACCGATGGTTTGATAAGCCGGAATATGAGGCGGCCCGGGTCCGTTATCCCTTAAGCCAGTGGCGGAGGGAGAATGTCAACAGTCTGATCCGGGATGTATACAGCGTCGTCAAGGAGACCAGCTCGTCCATTCCCTTCGGCGTCAGCCCGGAAGGCTATGTGGATCATTTGCGAAGCATTAACCGCCAGTTCGTGGATATTGATACCTGGGTTTCCGAGGAAGGCTACGTGGATTATATTATGCCCCAGCTTTACTGGGGCTTTGAGCCGAAGCTTTCCGATGGCTCGGTGGCTCCCTATGCCTTTGAGAATAATCTGCGCACCTGGATTGATCTGAGACGAAAGAGCAAAGGCAAGGTGCGGCTGTATCTGGGGCTTGCCATGTATAAGGCCGGTTCGGGGACCAAGGATAATAACCCGGTGCCCGAGTGGCTGCGCCGCAATGACATTATCAAGCGCCAGGTGGAAGCCGGACGCACCAGCGGTGAGGTCTCCGGATATTGTTTTTATGCCTACAGCTCCTTCCAGGAGAAGGCCTGTCAGGCGGAGGTGGCGAATTTGATGAAGATTTTCCGCTAAAAAGAAATGTGTCATAAAATCAAAAGAGGAGTGTAATGAACATGAAAAAGCTGGAAGAGTATGTAAGAAGTATCCCGGATTTTCCGGAGCCCGGAATTATTTTCCGGGATGTGACCTCCATTTTGCAGGACGCGGACGGCGTGCAGCTGGCCATCGACCAGATCCGGGAAATGGTAAAGGATCTGGATTATGACGTGATTGTAGGTCCGGAGTCCCGGGGCTTTATTTTCGGCATGCCGGTGGCTTATGCGGAACATAAGAGCTTCGTTCCGGTCCGCAAAAAGGGCAAGCTGCCCTGTGAAACGGTTTCAGCAAAGTATGATTTGGAATATGGCTCGGCGGAGATTGAGATGCATAAGGACGCCATCTGTCCGGGACAAAAGGTGGTTATCATCGATGATCTGATCGCCACCGGAGGCACCATCGAAGCGATTGTCCGGATGGTTGAACAGCTGGGCGGAGAAGTGGTGAAGATTTGCTTTGTCATGGAGCTTGCGGGACTGAAAGGACGGGAGAAGCTTGCCGGTTATTCAGTGGGCTCCGCCATTGTGTACGAGGGCAAATAATAAAGAAAGGCTGCAACTGTTCAGGACGGCCGGAGGCACTTGCTGCCGAGGGCGCAGGAAAAGAATTTTAGGATTACGGATGTGCCGGGATGCTGCAGAACTGCGGGGTCCCGGTATTTGCATCCTGGAGGGCTGAAAGGAAAGATGGCAGGAATTTTATATGGAATCGGCGTGGGCCCGGGAGATCCGGAGCTGATGACCTTGAAGGCGGTGCGCCGGATCCGGGAATGTGATTTGATTTTGGTTCCGGGAGAGGATTACCGGGAAAGCGTGGCTTACCAGATTGCGCTGCAGGCGGTCCCGGAGCTGGCAGGCAAGCCCTGTGTGGGCGTGCCGGTGCCCATGACCAGGGACAAGGCGGCGCGGGAGGAGGCCCATGCCCAGACCGCCCGGCGGATTATGGGGTGGCTGGAGGAAGGAAAAAAGGTGGGATTTTTAAATCTGGGAGATGTGACCATCTATGCTTCCTATTTGTATGTCCATCGCCGGATTCAGGCACAGGGCTATCAGGTGGAGATGGTAAACGGCATTCCCTCTTTTTGTGCGGCTGCCGCGAGATTGGGCATCGGCCTTTGCGAGGATGACGATCCGCTTCATATTTTGCCCCGGCCGGAGCAGATTCCGGAGGGCTTGAAGCTGCCCGGAACCAAAGTGATTATGAAAATGGGCAGGCAGATCGGGCAGGTGAAGGAATGGCTGCAGCAGTCCGGTCTGGAGACGGCCATGGTGGAGCGGTGCGGCATGCCGGGAGAGCGGGTCTGTCATGGCGTCGGAGAGATCGGTGAGAAGGCGAGCTATTATTCGTTGGTGATCGCGAAGGAGATATGAGCCTGCTATAGGCTCAAATGAAGGGAGAGAAGAGAATGAACCGGTTATATGTGGTCGGCATAGGCCCGGGAGCGGCGGAGCAGATGACTCTCCAGGCCCGGCAGGTTTTGTCCTCCTGCGAGGTGATTGTGGGCTATACGGTTTATGTGGAGCTTTTGCGGGAAAGCTTCCCGGAGAAGAGATTCCTTGCCACACCCATGCGCCAGGAGGAGGCCCGCTGCCGCATGGCCTTTGAGGAGGCGGAGAAGGGGCAATGCGTAGCTGTGATATGCAGCGGTGATGCGGGCGTTTATGGCATGTCCGGATTGATGCTGGAGCTTTCGCCGGAATACCCCGGCTGCCAGGTGGAGATCGTGGCTGGAGTGACTGCCGCATTGGCCGGGGGAGCGGTGCTGGGCGCGCCGCTGGCCCACGATTTTGCGGTGATCAGCTTAAGCGATCTTTTGACTCCCTGGGAAAAAATTGAGCGGCACCTTTTGGGGGCGGCGATGGCGGATTTTGCCATCTGCATTTACAATCCGTCCAGCAAAAAGCGGTCGGATTATTTAAAACGGGCCTGCGAGATTCTTTTGCGGGAGCTGCCGGAAGACAGGGTTTGCGGCGCGGTAAGCCGGATCGGAAGAGACGGGCAGCAGGCAAGGCTGATGACCTTAAAGGAATTGCGGGAATATCAGGCGGATATGTTTACCACCGTATTTATCGGCAATTCCCAGACGAAGGTGATTGGCGGCAGGATGGTGACTCCCCGGGGCTACCGGATCGATCAGGATATAGATTCATGAGGATATAAAGGAGAGAATGGGATGGAGGATTTGCTGCGGCAGCAGCTGGAATGCCTGCTGAAAAAGGTGCAGCCGGCAAATCAGGAGACGGTAAAGGCCAGTGTGCGCCGCTGGGACGGTATTGCCAAGCCGCTGCGGGGGCTGGGGCGTTTTGAGGAGATGATTGCCAGGATTGCCGGCATGAAGGGCTGTGAGGATGTGCGGCTGGACCGCCGGGCTGTGGCGGTATTTTGCGCGGACAACGGGGTGGTGGCCGAGGGAGTGACCCAGACGGACAGCTCCGTGACCAAGGTGGTGACCGAGAATTTTGCCCGGGGGATCGCCAGCGTCAACCGGATGGCGGCGGTGGCGGGAGCGGACGTGATTCCGGTGGATATGGGAGTTGCCGGCAATATTCAGGTGCCAGGCGTGCGAAACAGCAAGATCGGTTACGGCACCGGAAATCTGCGCCGGGAGCCGGCCATGACCCGGGTGCAGGCATTGGAGGCGATCCATGAGGGCATCAAGCTGGCCGGAAGCTTAAAGGACGCCGGCTATGAGATTCTGGCGGTGGGGGAAATGGGAATCGGCAATACCACCACCAGCAGTGCCATTGCCAGCGTGCTTTTAGGCTGTCCGGTGGAACAGGTGACCGGGCGGGGAGCTGGCCTTTCCAGGGAGGGGCTGGAACAAAAAATCCAGGTGATTCGGGATGCCATCGCACTGCATCAGCCGGACCCGGCAGATCCCCTTGGGGTATTGGCCGCAGTGGGAGGCTTTGATATTGCCGGCATGACCGGATTTTTGCTCGGCGGAGCCGTCTGGCGGATTCCTGTAGTGTTGGACGGAATGATTTCCGCGGTGGCGGCGCTTCTGGCACAGAGGTTCTGTCCGATGGTGACGGATTATCTGCTTCCTTCTCATATGGGAAAGGAGCCGGCCTGCCGTCTGGTGATGGAGCGGCTGGGACTGAAGCCCGTGATTTACGGGGAGATGGCTCTGGGAGAAGGCGCCGGGGCGGTGATGCTGTTTCCTTTGCTGGATATGGCCTGTGAGGTGTACCGGGAAAACAGCACGTTCGCGGATATTCATATAGAAGCTTATGAAACCTTTGACGATTAAGGAGCATGTGATGAAAACCATTCATTTTATCGGGGCAGGCCCGGGCGATCCGGAGCTGATTACCGTGAAGGGCAAACGGCTGATTGATGAGGCGGATGTGATTATCTATGCCGGATCCCTGGTCAATCCCCAGGTGCTTTCCGGCGCGAAGGCGGATGCCCGGATTTATAATAGCGCCTCCATGACCCTGCCGGAGGTGATTGCCGTGATGGAGGAAGGGGCGCGGGCCGGGAAACAGGTGGTGCGGGTTCACACCGGGGATCCCTCTATTTACGGCGCCCACCGGGAGCAGATGACGGAGCTGGATCAGCGGGGGATCCCCTATGATGTGGTTCCGGGGGTCAGCTCCTTTCTGGCGGCGGCAGCGGCGCTGAAACGGGAATATACCCTGCCGGAGGTGAGCCAGACGGTGATACTCACCCGCATGGAGGGCCGGACGGCGGTGCCGGAGCGGGAACAGATCGAAGCCCTGGCTGCCCATCAGGCAACCATGGTGATTTTTTTAAGCGTGGGCCAGATTGAAGGTCTGTGCCAGCGGTTGCAGGAGGGCGGTTATCCGCCGGACACTCCGGCGGCGGTGGTCTACAAGGCCTCCTGGGAGGATGAAAAAATCGTGACGGGAACCTTGGCGGAGCTGGCCGGGAAGGTCCGGCAGGCCGGAATCAAAAAGACGGCTCTGGTGACCGTAGGCCGGTTTTTGGGGGATGAGTTTGCCCTTTCCCGGCTGTACGACGAAGCCTTCAGCCATGAATACCGGAAAGCGGACAGAAAGGCGCGGGACGAATGGCAAAGAAAATTATGATACAGGGCACCATGTCCAATTCCGGCAAGAGCTTTCTGGCGGCAGCCTTGTGCCGGATTTTCCGCCAGGACGGATACCGGGTGGCGCCCTTTAAGTCCCAGAATATGGCGCTCAATTCCTATATCACCAGGGACGGGCTGGAGATCGGCCGCGCCCAGGCCATGCAGGCAGAGGCGGCGGGCATTGATCCCACAGTGGATATGAATCCAATTTTATTAAAACCTACCAGCCAGATGGGAAGCCAGGTGATTGTAAACGGCGAGGTGGCCGGAAACTGGAAGGCCATGGATTACTATCGCCAGAAGCCCCGGTTTCTTCCGGTGATTGAAAAGGCATTTTCCAGGCTTGAGAAGCAGTATGACATCATTGTGCTGGAGGGGGCGGGAAGCCCGGCGGAAATCAATCTGCGGGACAATGACATTGTAAATATGGGCATGGCCCGGATCGCCAGGGCGCCGATCCTTCTGGTGGGAGATATTGACCGGGGCGGCGTGTTCGCCTCCCTCTACGGAACCGTGGCTCTTTTGGAGCCGGAGGAGCAAAGGATGATCAAAGGCCTGGTGATTAATAAGTTCCGGGGGGATCCGAAGATTCTTGAGCCGGGACTTAGGATGATCGAGGACCGGGTGCACATTCCGGTGGTGGGCGTGATTCCCATGGAGTCCATCGACCTGGATGACGAGGACAGTCTGTCGGAACGGCTGACCCGGACGCAGAGCGACGGGCGGGCGGCCTTGGAGCTTGCGGTGGTGCGGCTGCCCCATATTTCCAATTTCACGGATTTTAATAGTTTAGAGCGGGCGCCCGGAGTCTCTTTGCGCTATGTGGACCGGGCGGATCGGCTGGGGAAACCGGATCTTCTGATCCTTCCCGGAACGAAAAACACTATGGCGGACCTGCGCTGGCTGCGGCAAAGCGGCCTGGAGCCTGCCATCTGGCGGCTGGTGGAGGAAGAGAAGGTTCCCCTGATCGGGATCTGCGGCGGTTACCAGATGCTGGGCAGCTGGCTTTCCGACCCGGAGGGCGTGGAGGGAGAGCCGGGCAGCTGCATGCGGGGCATGGGGCTTCTGACCTGCGAGACGGTCTTTGCCGGTCAGAAAACTCGCACCCGGATTTGCGGTACCTTCCGGGAACGGTCTCAGATGTTTGGCGGCTGTGAAGGACAGGTCATATCCGGATATGAGATCCACATGGGCTTGACCAGGCCATGGGATAATGCGGCAGGCGGCCGGGGAGCGATCCTTCTGGAGGATGGCAGGATGGACGGCCTGGAGCGGCAGGACGGTCTGGTGTTTGGCACTTACCTTCATGGGATTTTTGACAATGAAGCCTTGACCTGCAGCCTCCTGAACCGGCTGGCGGCAAAAAAAGGCGTTGTCCTGGGAGTCGCGCAGGAAAGCGCCGCGGAGTACCGGGAACGTCAATATGATAAGCTGGCGGCCTTGGTGCGAAACTCCCTGAATATGGAAAAAATATACGAAATCCTGAATCAAGGACTGGAATGAGGGAGAGCCTGATTATGATGGAACAGATGAAATGGATCCGCCCGGAGGAGATCGAGAGGCGCAGCATGGAGCTGATCGAGCAGGAGATGCCTGCCGGGAACTGGAGCGAGGAGGAACGGCTGGTGGTTAAGCGCTGTATCCACACCTCGGCAGATTTTGATTATGCGAAAAATTTATTTTTTTCACCGGGAGCGGTAAAACAGGCGCTGAAGCTTTTGGCGCAGGGCGCCACGATTGTCACCGATACGAATATGGCGGCCGCCGGGATCAATAAGGCGGCCTTACATCAGCTCGACTGCGATGTCCGCTGCTTTATGGCGGAGCCGGATGTGGCGCTGGAGGCGAAGGCGCGGGCAGTGACCCGGGCGATTGTCAGCATGGAGCGGGCGGCAAAGCTTCCCGGTCCGGTGATCTTTGCTGTGGGCAATGCTCCCACGGCCCTGATCCGCCTGTATGAAATGATCCGGGAGGGCAGTCTGGCGCCGGGGTTGGTGATCGGCGTTCCAGTGGGATTTGTAAACGTGGTGGAGTCCAAGGAGCTGATCTGTCAGTCGGGCGTTCCCTGTATTGTGGCCATGGGACGCAAGGGCGGCAGCAATATTGCCGCCGCAATCTGCAATGCTCTGATGTATCAGCTGATCCGCCGCTGATGAAAGTCCGCCGGATTGCCGGATTGTCACTGGAACGGACGGAATTTTCTATTGCAATTTCTGACAAAAATAATTATAATGGACAATAATTGTTTGCAGCGGCAGAATAGAAGATAGAAGGTTGCTTAATCATGCTCAGAAAAGGTGGCTTTTCCTATGGTGAACGAACCAACAGATAAAAAGATGGATATCGAACTGGAGAAACCTGCGGATTTTACCAGCCCGGAAGAATTATATCAGGATTTGATCAAAAGAATCCGGAAATATCATCCTTCGGATGATATTTCCATGATTGAAAAAGCATATAAAGTAGCATTGAAGGCCCATAAGGACCAGAAACGGAAGTCCGGCGAGCCTTATATTATTCATCCCCTGTGTGTGGCGATTATTCTGGCGGATCTGGAGCTGGATAAGGAGACCATTGTCGCAGGTATCCTCCATGATGTGGTGGAGGACACGGTGATGACTCTGGATGAGGTCAGCAAGGAGTTTGGCGGGGAGGTCGCCCTTTTGGTGGACGGCGTCACCAAATTGACCCAGATTTCCTGGTCCATGGATAAGGTGGAAATTCAGGCCGAGAACCTGCGGAAAATGTTCCTGGCCATGGCGAAGGATATCCGCGTGATTTTGATTAAGCTGGCAGACCGTCTGCATAATATGCGGACCCTGCAGTATATGAAACCGGAGAAGCAAAAGGAAAAGGCGCGGGAGACCATGGATATTTACGCGCCCATCGCCCACCGGCTTGGCATTTCGAAAATCAAGGTAGAGCTGGATGATTTGTCCTTAAAATATTTGCATCCCGACGTGTATTATGATCTGTCAGAGAAGATTGCCCTGCGCAAAGACGCCCGGGAGGCGTTCGTGCGGGAAATCGTCAAAGAGGTCGAGGACCAGATGAAGGATGCCGGGATCGAGGCCAAGGTAGAAGGCCGGGTGAAGCATTTCTTCAGCATTTACCGCAAGATGGTAAATCAGGATAAAACCCTGGATCAGATTTATGATTTATTCGCTGTGCGGATTATTGTGGATTCGGTCAAGGACTGCTACGCGGCTCTGGGCGTGATCCATGAGATGTATAAGCCCATCCCGGGGCGTTTCAAGGATTATATCGCCATGCCGAAACCAAACATGTACCAGTCCCTGCACACGACCCTGATTGGCAGCACCGGTCAGCCCTTTGAGATCCAGATCCGTACCTATGAGATGCACCGCACGGCGGAATACGGTATCGCCGCCCACTGGAAATACAAGGAAAGCGGCAGCGGAAAGATCGCTGCGGGCGATGAGGAGGCGAAGCTTTCCTGGCTGCGCCAGATTTTGGAGTGGCAGCGGGATGCCTCCGACGGCAAAGAGTTTTTAAGCCTGATCAAAAACGATCTGAATTTGTTTTCCGACAGCGTATATTGCTTCACGCCCACCGGCGATGTGAAGACCCTGCCCAGTGGATCCACCCCTATCGATTTCGCCTACGCCGTTCACAGCGCGGTGGGAAATAAGATGGTCGGCGCCCGTGTCAATGGCAAGCTGGTCAATATCGACTATGTGATCCAGAACGGAGACCGCATTGAGGTCATCACCTCCCAGAATTCCAAGGGACCCAGCCGGGACTGGCTGAGCCTGGTAAAGAGCACCCAGGCCCGCAATAAAATCAACCAGTGGTTCAAGACCGAATTAAAAGAGGATAATATTTTAAAGGGCAAGGAACTGATTGACCGCTATTGCAAGGCAAAGGGCATCAATTTCCCGGACCTGAATAAGCCGGAATTCCAGGAAAAGGTGATGAGGCGTTATGCCTTCCGGGACTGGGATTCGGTGCTGGCATCCGTCGGACATGGCGGTCTGAAGGAGGGCCAGGTCATCAATAAGATGCTGGACGAGCGGGACAAGAAGCTGAAAAAGGAGGTTACCGACAAGAACATCCTGGATGGACTTGAGGAGATGACCTCCAAGGCTCCGGTAGTCCAAAAGTCCAAAAGCGGCATTGTGGTTAAGGGAATCCACGATGTGGCAGTGCGTTTTTCCCGCTGCTGCAGCCCGGTGCCGGGGGATGAGATCGTGGGCTTTGTCACCCGGGGGAGAGGCGTATCCATCCACCGGACCGACTGCATCAATATCATCAACCTTCCGGCGGATGAGCGGGTGCGCCTGATCGACGCGGAATGGCAGGCGCCGGAAAGCGATTCCGGCAAGGAACGTTATTCCACGGAAATTCAGATCTTTGCCAACAACCGGATCGGTATGTTTGTGGATATTTCCAAGGTATTTACGGAACGCCAGATCGATATCACGTCCATGAACGTGCGCACCAGCAAGCAAGGGAAGGCGACGATTATCATGACCTTCGATATCCATGGCAAGGAGGAGTTAAACCGCCTGACCGACAAATTAAAACAGATAGAAGGAGTACTTGATATAGAGAGGACTGCGGGCTGACCCCCGTGGTTCTCTTGTCCTATACTTGGAAAGGATATGTTTTATCATGAGTGAAAATCAATTTCGCATTAAAACCTTCGTGCTGGGCATGGTCAGCACCAATTGTTATCTGATCTATCATGAACAGACCAGAGAGGCTGTGATTGTGGATCCGGCGGACAACGCGGATTATATCATCCGCAAGTGTATGGAGCTTTCGGTTACGCCCAAGGCGATTCTTCTGACCCACGGACATTTCGATCATATTCTGGCGGTGAAGGATGTAAAAAAACGGTACGGCTGCAAGATCTACGCCGGGCGGGAGGAGGATGCCATGCTTTTGGACCCTTCTATCAATCTGACCGGGACCCTGGACACCGACCAGGCCAGCATCAATGCGGACGTGCTGGTGGGGGACGGCCAGATGCTGCATCTGATCGGTTTTGACTGGAAGGTGCTGGAGACGCCGGGCCATACCAAAGGATCCGTGTGCTATTATCTTCCCTCGGAAGAGGTGCTGATCAGCGGCGATACTCTCTTTGCCGAGTCCATGGGAAGGACGGACCTGCCCACAGGCGATATGCGGGAGATTGTCAAATCCATTTTGGAGAAGCTTTTGGTGCTGCCGGAGGACACCATGGTCTATCCGGGCCATGGGGATCCCACCACCATCGGTCATGAAAATCGGTACAACCCGGTGGCTGTTTATTATAAACACCGCCAGTGACGGGGAAAGAGAGAATTATGATCGGGATATTTTTAAATGATAACGCATTTGAGCAGGATATCCGGGAGCTTTTGATGGCCTTTTATCCTGGGGAGGGCTTTTGGTATCGGAAGCCGGGCGAAAAAGAGCCAAAGGAGCTTTCCTCTCCCCTCTCCTTTGCGGTGGAAGGCGTCTGGAATGAGGATCGCACGGAGCTGGATTTGCATCTGATAAATTACGGCAGCGCCGTATCCTTTGACATCAAAAATCTGCAGCCGGAGCTGGAGAAAGAGCTTCTTCATGCGGACGAGCCTATCCTGGCGGCGCCGGGAAACCGGACGGAGACCAAAAACCGCGTCAAGCGCAGACTTTACGCTCTGTTGATGGGCCGAACCGGCCGGCAGCTTCCCTGGGGAGCCCTGACCGGGATCCGCCCCACAAAGATTGCCATGACGAAGCTTTCGGAGGGCATGGGGGAGGAGGAAATCTTCCGCTATATGAAGTCCAATTATTTTGCCAGTGACGAGAAAGCCGCTTTGAGCATCGAGATCGCCAAACGGGAGCGGCAGCTTTTATCCGCCCTGGATTATGAAAACGGCTATAGCCTGTACGTGGGGATTCCCTTTTGCCCTACCACCTGTCTGTACTGTTCCTTCACCTCCTATCCCATCGGCAAATGGGCGGGAAGGACCCATCTGTATCTGGATGCCCTGTTTAAAGAGCTGGACTATGTGGCGGAAAAGAAAAAGGGCTGCGTTTTGGATACGGTTTATTTCGGCGGCGGCACGCCGACCTCCCTTTCCCCGGAGGATCTGGATTTGCTTTTTACAAAGCTGAAGGAAACCTTTGATTTTTCCACGGTTCGGGAATTTACGGTGGAGGCCGGGCGGCCGGACAGCATTACCCGGGAGAAGCTGGCGGTTTTAAAGCGCCACGGGGTGACCCGCATTTCCATCAATCCCCAGACCATGAAGCAGGAGACCTTAAAGCTGATCGGACGCCAGCATACGGTGGAGGATGTGAGGGACCGCTTCCGTCTGGCACGGGAGATGGGTTTCGATAATATCAATATGGACCTGATTATCGGATTGCCGGAGGAGGGCTTGGAGGATGTGCGCGCCACCATGGAGGCAGTGAAGGAGCTGGCGCCGGACAGCGTAACCGTCCATTCCCTGGCCATCAAGCGCGCGGCCCGCTTAAATACCATGAAGGAGGTCTACAAGGACTTAAAGATCACCAACACCCAGGAGATGATTGACCTGACCGCCCGGTATGCGCGGGAGATGGGGCTGGAGCCTTATTATCTGTACCGTCAGAAAAATATGGCCGGCAATTTTGAAAACGTGGGCTACGCGGCGCCGGGCAAGGCCTGCATCTACAATATCCTGATCATGGAGGAGAAGCAGACCATCATCGGCTGCGGAGCAGGCACCACCACAAAGCGGATATTCCCCCATGAAAACCGCGTCGAGCGGGCGGAGAATGTGAAGAATGTGGAGCATTATATCGCCCGGCTGGACGAAATGCTGGCGCGCAAGGAAAAGCTTCTTTCCTAAAGAATATTGCTATTTGCGGAATGAAAGTGTATAATCGATAAACAGAAAATGACAAGAAAATGGAGATAAACCGATGGCATTGAAGAAAAAGCCGGTTACCGGCATGCGCGATATCCTGCCCGCGGAGATGCTGGTCCGGGAATATGTGATGAACCAGATCCGGGATACCTACCGCGGATTTGGCTTTACCCAGATCGAGACTCCCTGCGTGGAGCATATCGAGAACCTGACCAGCAAACAGGGCGGGGATAATGAAAAACTGATTTTTAAGATCTTAAAACGAGGCGATAAGCTGAATCTGGAGGCTGCCCGGGAAGAGAATGATCTGGCAGACAGCGGCTTGCGCTACGATCTGACCCTGCCCTTATCCCGCTATTATTCCAACAACGCGGCACAGCTGGCATCCCCGTTTAAGGCGCTGCAGATGGGCAGCGTCTGGAGAGCGGACCGTCCGCAGAAGGGACGTTTCCGTCAGTTTACCCAGTGTGACATTGATATTTTAGGCGATCCCTCCGGCATGGCAGAGATTGAGCTGATCCTTGCCACGGCCACGGCATTGGGCAGGATCTGTCCGGACAATGCCTTTACCGTGCGGATCAATGACCGGGGCATTTTAAAGGGCATGGCCCTCTACTGCGGCTTTCCCGAGGATGGCCTGGACCAGGTATTTATCACCCTGGATAAGATGGACAAGATCGGTCTGGACGGCGTGAAGGCGGAGCTTCTGGAGTCCGGCTACGGCGCTGAGAGCGTGGAGGCATACGCAAAGTTGCTTTCAGAAGTGGGGACCGACGCGGCCGGCGTGCGCAGGCTGGGAGAACAGCTGTCCCAGGTGCTTCCGGTGAAGGTCAGCGAAAACCTGGCCAATATCATGGACACGGTAACCAGTGTGGCGGAGACGGAGTTTAAGCTGGAGTTTGACCCGACCCTGGTGCGCGGGATGTCCTATTATACCGGAACCATCTTTGAGGTGTCCATGGAGGGCTTCGGCGGCTCCGTGGCAGGCGGCGGGCGCTACGACAAAATGATCGGCAAATTCACCGGCGTGGACACCCCCGCCTGCGGATTTTCCATCGGCTTTGAGCGCATTGTCACCATCCTGATGGATCAGGGCGGAAAGGTGCGGCAGCAGGCCGAGAAAAAGGCCTATCTGGTGGAAAAGGGAATGGACAGCGCCCGTTTGAGCGGGATTATGCGCCAGGCTATGGCAGAGCGCAAAAACGGCGTCCAGGTACTGGTATCTCAGATGAACAAGAATAAAAAGTTCCAGAAGGAGCAGTTAAATAAAGAGGGCTACACGGAATTTGTGGAGTTCTATAAAGAAGCGCTGAAATAAAGAGACACAGATATTAAGGAGAAAAGATCATGGCAGAGTCTATGCTGGGACTGAAGCGGTCCCATCGTTGTACGGAATTGACCACAGCCAACATCGGCCAGAATGTGACCGTCATGGGCTGGGTGCAGAAGAGCAGGAATAAAGGCGGTATTATTTTCGTGGATTTGCGGGATCGTTCCGGCATTTTGCAGATTATCTTCGAGGAAAATGACTGCGGCACGGAAAGCTTCGCGAAAGCGGAAAAGCTGAGAAGCGAGTTTGTGATCGCCGTAACCGGACGGGTGGAAGCGCGTTCCGGCGCAGTCAATGCAAACCTGGCCACGGGAGCCATCGAGGTCCGGGCAGAGAGTCTTCGCATTCTCTCCGAGTCCGAGACTCCGCCCTTCCCCATCGAGGAAAATTCCAAGACCAAGGAGGAGCTGCGCTTAAAATACCGTTTCCTGGATCTGCGCCGACCGGATATGCAGCGCAATCTTTTGCTGCGCAGTAAAATCGCGATCCTGACCAGACAGTTTTTGGCGGAAGAGGGCTTTTTGGAGATCGAGACCCCAACCCTGATTAAAAGCACTCCGGAGGGGGCCCGGGATTATCTGGTGCCCAGCCGTGTGCATCCGGGTTCCTTCTATGCGTTGCCCCAGTCCCCGCAGCTGTTTAAGCAGCTTTTGATGTGTTCCGGCTATGACCGTTATTTCCAGCTGGCCAGATGCTACCGGGATGAGGATCTGCGCGCGGACCGTCAGCCGGAGTTTACCCAGATCGATATGGAGC
>CAZICB010000017.1:10451-32907 GCA_964537765.1 uncultured Lachnospiraceae bacterium | reverse complement strand
CAAATCGGCAATAGATGTACACCATGATACCATATTGCCATATAGGTCGTAATATTGTCAATATGCGGATTCAGATTTTTTTTAAGAAGTGCCATCTGCTCCAAAGAAAGGGTTCCGGCCACGTCCTGAAGGATAGCCGGTTCCAGGATTCGGAGCGTCTTGCCGCATTTTTGTAGAAGGTTTTATGCCTCTTCGTCCACAACCACGACCACCTTCATATAGCTGCCCGGATTCTTTTCGATGTCGATAATGGTTTCCGGAGCCTCCGCCATGGAGATCGTCCTGGTCAGAATTTTCTGTACGTCTACCTTCTTGGTGTAGATCAGCTCGATGGCCTCCTCGAACTCCCCGGCGCTGGTGCGCGCGCCGCGGATATCCACCTCTTTCTTGGTGATGACATCCGTAGGCATGGGGGTCTCATTCTTCGGCCATCCGGTCAGGGTGATGCGTCCCGCGTTGCTGACCAGCTTCAGGGTGGAAAGGATGGCTGCATTAGCGCCGCTGCATTCCATTACCTGCTGTGCCATATCGCCGCCGGTAATCTCGCGAATCCGCGCTTCTGCATCCTCCGTACCGGAGTTGATCACATATTCGATGCCAAGCTCCCTGGCAAAGTCCAGACGTTCCTGCACCAGATCAATTAAGATGGCATGAGCATCGTAGGCCTGGGCAATCATGGCGGCTAAAAGGCCGATGGGGCCGGCGCCGATGATGGCGCAGTATTCTCCTGCCTTCAGTCCGCCTCTGTGAATACCGTGGAGAGAGATGGTCAGCGGCTCTGCCATGGCAGCGTCGGTCCAGCTCATATCCTCCGGCATTTTTACCAGCATGTCAGCCGGATGGCAGAAGTATTCCGCCATACCTCCGTCCACATGAACACCCAGTACATGCAGGCTGGTGCAGCAATTGGTGCGGCGGATCCGGCAGGGATAGCATTTGCCGCAGTACAGGTAAGGATCTACGATAACCTTATCACCTACCTTGAAGCCCTTTGGGTTATCCTCCGGAATGGATTCAATAACGCCGGCAAGCTCGTGGCCGATGATTCTGGGATAGGATACCAGGGAATTGGTGCCGCGGAAAGCGCCGATGTCGCTGCCGCAGATCCCTGCGGTTTTGATCTTGATCAGGGCTTCGCCAGGCCCCGGAACGGGTTTTTCCAGCTCTACCAGGCCGATTTCTCTCGGCTTTTCCAGTTTGATCGCTTTCATGATGGATGATCCTCCTATTATTTAGTGAAATGTATTTAGTCAAAAGTGAATACAATCTTACGGATGGATGGATCATGGGTATCCACGAAGTCGAAGGCCTCCTGTGCCTTCTCCAGCGGGAAGGTGTGGGAGATGGAACCGTTCAGATCCAGGGTACCCTCGTTGATCATGTCGATGGCTTTGCCGAAACGTTTATTCTGCAGTCTGGAACCGCGTACATCCAGCTCTTTGGAGGTGATCAGGAACTGGTTTACCTCGGTGGGAGCCACGGAGAAGCCCATGGTCATCACACGTCCGGCATTTCCGGTCGCCTTCAGCAAAGACAGCAGGGAATCCTTGGTGCATGCGGAGTCGATGGATACGGTGGCGCCATGTCCGTAGGTGTATTCTTTTACTTTTTCGACCAGGTCTTCCTTTAAGACATTGACGGTGTACTTTGCGCCGTTCTTTTTTGCGATCTCCAGCTTCTCATCCATGATGTCTGCCACGATGATATGGTCGCACAGCTGCTTTGCAATCTTTAAGATGGTGCTTCCAAGAGCGCCGGAACCGAAGATCAGCAGCATGTCGTCCTTGGACAGCTCTGCTCTGGTGCAGGACTGGATGGCGATGGTGGTCGGCTCAATCATAACCGCGTCCTGGTCGGAAAGGGAATCCGGCAGAAGATAGCAGTCTGATTCCGGAACCGCGATAAACTCCCGGTAGCCGCCGTCGATATGTACGCCGCGTACAGCCAGATTGTCGCAGACATTGCCTCTGCCGATCTTGCAGGGATAGCAATGACCGCAGCTGGTTACCTGATTGACGATTACACGATCGCCTGCTTTTAATCTGGAGGCATTTGCGCCCACCTCGGCAACCCGTCCCACGATTTCATGTCCGATCACTCTCGGGTAGGTGGCTGCAGCATTGGTGCCGTGATAGATGCCCACATCGGAACCACAGATTCCGGCAGCGGTCATTTTGATAAGAATATTGTTCTTCTCATCAATAACGGGCTTTTCCATCTCGATCACTCTTAAATCATTTGGTTTCACGATTTGTACAGCTTTCATAAAATTTCCTCTCCCTTTTGCGTATTTTTGTTAAGAAAGCGTTAACAACTTCCATACAAGTATCATACATAAAAAAAGAAAAAAGGTCAATAGGATGAGAAAGAAAAGTAAAACATTATGCATCCTGCATAAAATCAGGGAGATATATTGGGAAAAAAGAGACATTTTTTTGTGAAATTTTTTATCTTCCATACAAGCTGAAAGGCTTAATAAAAAAGAAAACTGCTGCCAGAGCCCTACGGGAATCCCGCGGCAGGCTTTGGCAGCAGTGATCCATGGTTTTTAGATACTTTCCGCGATGTCGTAGACAAGGCGCTCGGAGTCTGTCCAGCCCAGGCAGGGATCGGTGATGGATTTGCCGTAAACGCCTTCGCCGATTTTCTGGCTGCCCTCCTCGATGTAGCTTTCGATCATGACGCCTTTGATGAAGCCTCGCAGATCGTCGGAATGTCTGCGGCTGTGCAGAACCTCCTTGACAATGCGGATCTGCTCCTTGTATTTTTTGTTGGAGTTGGAATGGTTCGCATCCACAATCACGGCAGGATGGAGCAGGTTCCGCTCCATATACAGCTGGTAAAGCAGCATCAGATCCTCGTAATGGTAGTTGGGCAGGCATTGGCCGTGCTTGTTGACGGCGCCGCGGAGGATGGTGTGGGTCCAGGGATTTCCCTCGGTTTTTACTTCCCAGTCGCGCATGATAAAATCATGGCCGCTCTGAGCTGCCTTGACAGAGTTGAGCATAACGGATAAATCGCCGCTGGTGGGATTCTTCATGCCCACCGGGACCTGGCAGCCGCTGGAAATCAGACGGTGCTGCTGGTTTTCCACGGAACGGGCGCCTACGGCGATATAGGACATGATATCGTCCAGGTAGCTGACATTATCCGGATAAAGCATTTCATCAGCCGTGGAAAGGCCGGTTTCCATCAGCACCCGCATGTGTAAGTGGCGGATTGCGTGAAGTCCCTCTGCCATGCTGGGCCTTTTTTCCGGATCCGGCTGGTGGAGCATGCCCTTGTAGCCTTCGCCGGTGGTGCGGGGTTTATTGGTATAGACCCGGGGAATGATCAGAAGCTTGTCCTTGGTGTCTTCCTGCAATTTGACCAGACGGCTGGTGTAGTCCAGCACGGAATCCTCATGGTCTGCGGAGCAGGGACCGATCAATACCAGGAATTTGTCGCTTTCTCCGGTGATGATTTTTTTGACCTCTTCATCCCGCGCGGCCTTGATTGCCGCAAATTCGGCCGGAAGAGGGAACTGTTCCTTGATGTCTGCCGGGGTCGGCAGCTTGTTTATAAATTCGAATGCCATGGCTGTTCTCCTCATTTTTTACAAAAATCTGTTCTTTATTATAATATGGCATGACTGAAAATGCAACGAATTTAGGTTCAGAAAAAACTTCTGGACAGATCGCCTTCCAGGTGCTAGACTAAAGAGGAACAAAAAGATTCATGTAATAAGGGAGCTCGTGAGGCGGGCTGAGAGGAAGTCGGATCAGGCTTCGACCTTTATCACCTGATTTGGGTAATGCCAACGTAGGGATCATATGGAAGTGTGCAAAGACTGGATAGAAAAGCGGGATTTCCCAGGCCCGGGAGACGGACGGCGGAGATTCAGGCAGATGACAGGCGGCGCGTCGCGTGAGATATGGATTCTTGCGCGGTGCGCCGCTTTTGGCGTGTGGCGTTCTGTTATCAGGGAAAGCATGAAGGAAAGGATGAGTTATGGAGAGAAGCTACACGACACAAATGGACGCGGCCAGGAAGGGAATCCTGACCAAGGAGATGGAAGCCGCGGCAGCCAGGGAGCAGATGGATCCGAAGGAATTGATGGCGCTGATCGCTGAGGGCAAGGCCATCATCCCCTGCAACAGGCTGCACACCTGCATTGAGCCAAATGCCATCGGCTCCATGCTGAAAACCAAGATCAATGTAAACCTGGGGACTTCCCGGGACTGGAAGGACATTGACATGGAGCTGGAGAAGGTCAATGATGCGGTGAAGATGGGCGCGGAGTCTATTATGGATCTAAGCTCCTACGGCGATACCCGCAAATTCCGCAGAAAACTGACCGCGGAGTGCCCGGCCATGATCGGCACGGTGCCGATTTATGACGCGGTGGTATACTACCACAAGGCCTTGAAGGAGATCACCTCCGAGGAATGGCTCAAAATTGTGGAGATGCATGCCCAGGACGGC
Source organism: uncultured Lachnospiraceae bacterium (assembly GCA_964537765.1). Taxonomy (GTDB): domain Bacteria; phylum Bacillota; class Clostridia; order Lachnospirales; family Lachnospiraceae; genus Brotaphodocola. The sequence goes on along the minus strand of CAZICB010000017.1, from coordinate 28,443 downwards.
GTGGATTTCATGACCATCCATGTGGGGATCAACCGGGCGACCGCAAAGCGGTTTAAGGAAGCCAGGCGCCTGACCAACATCGTCTCCCGGGGCGGCTCCATCATTTTTGCCTGGATGGAGATGACCGGGCAGGAGAATCCCTTCTACGAGCATTTTGACCGGATCCTCAAGATCTGCCGGGAGTATGATGTGACCTTGAGCCTGGGGGACGCCTGCCGTCCGGGCTGTCTGGAGGATGCGTCGGATATCTCCCAGATGGAGGAGCTGATCACTCTGGGAGAGCTGACCCGCCGCGCCTGGGAGAAGGATGTGCAGGTGATGATCGAGGGACCGGGACACATGCCTTTGGACCAGATCGCGGCCAATATGAAGATCCAGCAGACCGTCTGCAAGGGAGCGCCCTTCTATGTATTGGGACCGCTGGTGACCGATATTGCGCCGGGCTATGATCACATTACAGCGGCCATCGGAGGCGCCATCGCGGCGGCAAGCGGCGCGGCCTTCCTGTGCTATGTGACTCCGGCGGAGCATCTGCGCCTGCCGGATGTGGGCGACGTGAAGGAGGGCATCATCGCTTCCAAGATCGCGGCCCACGCGGCGGATATTGCCAAGGGCATTAAGGGGGCTAAGGATTGGGATCGCGCCATGAGCACGGCCAGAAAGAAGCTGGACTGGGAGGAAATGTTCCGTTTGGCCATCGATCCGGAGAAGGCACGGGCATACCGGGAGTCCGCAAAGCCGGAGATGGAGGACACCTGCTCCATGTGCGGGAATTTCTGCGCCGTGAAAAATATGAACCGGATTCTTGACGGAGAGATCGTAAGCATCTATGATGAATGATAAGTTGAATGGTAAGTTAAATGGTAAGTTGAATAGAAACAGCGCAAAAGACGGGGCGGCGGACGGTCGCCCGGGAGTGAGGTGAAAATAATATGAAGCTGAATACAAAGAAAATAATTGCCAGCGGCATGCTGGCGGCGGTGGCCGTATCCCTGTCCACGTTTTCTGTGCCCATCGGGGCATCGAAATGTTTCCCGATCCAGCATTTGTGCAATGTGATTGCCGGAGTGTTTTTAGGCCCGGTGTACGGGGCCTCCATGGCCTTTGTCACCTCCGTGATCCGCAATCTGATGGGAACCGGAAGTCTGCTTGCTTTTCCAGGCAGCATGGTGGGGGCTTATCTGTGCGGAGTCATGTATCATATGACCGGAAAGCTGACGGCGGCCTATGTGGGGGAGGTCTTCGGTACCGGAATCATCGGCGGTATTTTATGTTACCCGGTGGCGACCATGCTGATGGGAAAGGAAACGGCCCTGTTCGCCTATGTGCTGCCCTTCCTGATGAGCACCCTTTGCGGCACGCTCATAGCGGTGGTGCTGGTGGGGGCATTGTATAAATCAGGGGCCTTCCGGTATTTAAATGAAATGCTGGAGGAGACGAAGGGATGATCAGCCAGGTGCGCGGGGCAAAGCCGGTGATCCATTGCATTACCAATTATGTGACTGCCAATGATGTGGCCAATATCCTGCTGGCGGCAGGGGCGTCCCCCATCATGGCGGACGGCGTGCGGGAGGCGGAGGAGATTTCCCGGCTGAGCCGGGGGCTGGTGCTGAACCTGGGAACCTTAAAGGAGACGGCCGTGGAGGCCATGGTGCTGGCCGGAAGGACGGCAGCCCGGCTGGGCCATCCGGTGGTGCTGGATCCTGTGGGCGCCGGGGCGGCCTCCTTTCGCCTTGAGACTGCCCTGCGGATTCTGCGGGAGGTGCCCTGCACCGTGATCCGTGGAAACGCATCGGAAATCCGGGCCCTGGCAAGAGGGCTGGAGGAAGCGGAGCGGAGAGCAGGAAGTGGCGAAAGTGCCGGCGGGACGGCGGATCTGGCTCAGTCCCAGGGCATGGGAAGCGCGGGGCGGATTCCGGGAAGCGGTGAAAATGCCGGCGGGACGGCGGTTCTGGCGCAGTCCCGGGGCGTGGACGTGTCGGAGCGGGAGGGCCTGACAGATGAAAATCAGGAGGATACCATCTCCATGGTGCAGGCCCTGGCGCGGCGGACCGGTGCGGTGATTGTGATGACCGGGGGAAAGGATCTGGCTGCCGACGGGAGGGCGGCCTGCCTGATAAAAAACGGGCATCCCATGATGAGCCGGATTACCGGAAGCGGCTGTATGCTGGACGGGATTCTGGCGGCATTTCTGGCGGTGAAGCCTGACGGGGAAACAGGATTGCGGCAGGCGGCGCTGGCAGCGGCGGCCTTTGGCATCTGCGGGCAGCTTGCCTATGAGCGGACGGTGTGCTCTGGCGGCGGCACGGGATCCTTTTGCATGTATTTGATAGACGCCATGAGCATGCTGACGGATGAAGACATAAGGAGGATGGCGGACATTGAAGCTTGATTTGCGTCTCTATGCGGTGACAGACCGGGCGTGGACCGGACGAAAGACCTTGCCGGAGCAGCTTGAGGAGGCTTTGGCAGCGGGGGTGACGTTGGTGCAGCTGCGGGAAAAAAATATGACCGACGAGGAATTTCTGGCAGAGGCAGAGCAGATCCGCAGGCTGACGGACCGGTACGGGGTTCCTCTGATTATCAATGACAATGTGGAGGTCGCCGTGAAGTGCCGGGCGGCGGGAGTCCATGTGGGCCAGGAGGATCTGGAGGCCGGAAAGGTCCGGCAGATTCTGGGGTCGGACAAAATCATCGGCGTGACGGCAAAAACTGTGGAGCAGGCTTTGCGGGCGCAGGCCGCCGGGGCGGATTATCTGGGCTCCGGGGCCGTTTTCGGCTCCGTCACCAAAACCAATGCCAGACCGATGGAGCTGGAAACCCTGCGGGCGATCACCCGGGCGGTGTCCATTCCGGTGGTGGCCATCGGAGGCATTGACCGGAATAATATAGAAAAGCTGGAGGGCGCCGGGATCGCCGGCGTGGCTGTGGTATCCGGGATTTTTGCCCAGGAAGACATCACGGAAGCGGTGAAGGAGCTGCGCAGGAAGGCAGAGCGGCTGTAGAGCCGCGGCCGGGTTCGCGGCCGGAGAAGAAAGAGGACAATGGACAGAGGATAATGGACAGAAGAAAAGTATTGACGATCGCCGGCTCGGACTCCAGCGGAGGCGCCGGGATTCAGGCGGATTTAAAAACCATGACAGCCATGGGGTGCTATGGCATGAGCGTGATTACGGCGCTGACGGCACAGAACACCACCGGCGTTTACGGCATTTTTGATGTGGAGCCGGAATTTGTGGCAAAGCAGCTGGACTGTGTGTTTACGGATATTGTGCCGGATGCGGTGAAAATCGGAATGGTGTCCCAGAGCAGCATTATCCGGGTGATCGCGGAAAAGCTGAAGGAATACAACGCCAGACAGGTAGTGCTGGATCCGGTGATGGTATCCACCAGCGGCAGCCGCCTCCTGGCGGAGAACGCCATGGACGCGCTGGCGCGGCAGCTGCTTTGCCTGGCGGCAGTGATGACGCCCAACATTCCGGAGGCGGAGATTTTAAGCGGCATCAAGGTAAAAACGGAAAAAGAGATGGAGCAGGCAGCGCGGATCATTGGAGAACGTTACCAGGGGGCAGTTTTAGTCAAGGGCGGCCATCAGGTGGGAACCGCCAATGATGTGCTGTACCGGGACGGTTCATGGACCTGGTTTTACGGGGCGCGGATTGACAATCCCAATACCCACGGCACTGGCTGTACCCTCTCCAGCGCCATTGCCTGCGGTCTGGCGGCTGGAAAAACCGTGGAGGACAGCGTGCGGGAGGCCAAGGCTTATTTGTCAGCTGCATTGGCGGCAGGGCTGGATCTGGGAGCAGGCAGCGGCCCGCTGGACCATTGCGTATACGGAAAGGGGATCGGCAGAATGGAGAATCATCTAAAGGCGCAGGAGGGACAGCTGGAGGCGCTTTCTACTCAGCTTCCCGAGGACATTGGGCGGCTGATTGCTTATGGAGATTATGAGCGGGCGGAAAGGGTGATCCGGATGCGGCTTAAGAAGGACATCCCGGAGCTTTTGCGCCAGCGGCTGCTTTTGGAATTGGAGATTTTAAAGCGGATTCCCGCCGAATATCCCTATACCTGGGAGGAAGCGGTCCGGGAAGGAAAAAAGGCATTTCGAGATTTTTCCGAAGAAGAATTGTCCCGGCTTTTGGACGAGGGCGCTTTGGAGTGGATTTACCTGGAGGGCAAAATCCGGGTGAAGGATGATTTTGTGGCAAATTTGATCAAAACCCGGGAGGAGCTGGCGCCGCGGGTGCTGTGCCGGGAGGCGTTGGAGGCAAAATGGGCCAATTTCCGACTCCTGGATGAGGTGATCGGGAAGATGAAGGAGGCGGGTGCGGTGCGCTGCCGCTTCCGGATCCGCAGCATCCTGGCATTGCACGCGGACAAGGAGCGGCCGGGAAAGAAGATCCAGGTGCAGCTTCCGGTGCCCATTGAGGATGCCCAGGTGAAGGCATTTGAGCTGGCGGCGGTTTCTCCGGACTGCGCAAAGCTGGCTCCGGAAAGGGCAGCCCAGCGGACGGTCTGCATTGAGACAGAACACCGGGCCGGGCAGAAATATATGGTGGAGTATCTCTTTGAGACGGAGATGGCGTACTGGGATTGGAGGAAGGCTTTGGAGCAGGAGGAGCGCGGATGCCAGGCAGACGGCGGGGCCGGGGCAGAGGCGGGCCATCCTGCGGGCGAAAACAGGTTTGACGCCTATTTGTCGGAGCAGCTTCCCCATATTCGTTTCACCCCATACCTGAAAGCCTTGGTGCAGGAGGTGGCTGGGGAGGAACGGTCGCCGCTGAAAAAGGCAAAGCGGATCTATGATTATATCACCACCCATGTGATGTACTCCTATGTCCGTTCTTATTTTACGATTCCCCAGCATGCGGAGTTTACGGCCCTGAACCGGAAAGGGGACTGTGGGCTGCAGGCATTATTGTTTATCACCATGTGCCGGATCGCGGGGATTCCGGCCAGGTGGCAGTCGGGGCTTTATGCCACGCCGCTGTCCATCGGCTGCCACGACTGGGCACAGTTTTACCTGGAGCCTTATGGATGGCTGTATGCGGACTGCTCCTTTGGCGGGGCGGCCTACCGGGCGGGAGAGCTGGAGCGCTGGGAGTTCTTTTTCGGAAACCTGGATCCCTACCGGCTTCCGGCCGCATCCTGCTACCAGGCGGATTTTGCCTGGAAGAAACAATATCTGCGTTATGATCCTTATGACAACCAGATGGGGGAGGCGGAGTATGAGGACGGAGGGCTATTAAACCACCGGGATTATGATACGCGTCATGAGGTGCTGGAATTGACACTTGAAAAAAGCTATTGTCTGGGAGAACGAAAAAAATTATAATGGGGATAGAGCCTTATGCAGCCAGTGAGAAGGAGACCATAGGGCATATGAAAACGGGTATGAGGTAACGAGGAGGTTTGAGCATGAAAAAACTAGGGTTTGGAACCATGCGGATGCCGCTTTTGGATGCGGAGGATCCGCGGCAGATCGATGTGGAACAGGTGCGCCGGATGGTGGATGCCTATCTGGAGCAGGGCTTTACTTATTTTGATACGGCTTATATGTACCATAAGTACGAGAGCGAGCGGGTGGTGAAAAAGGTGCTGGTGGACCGTTATCCCCGGGACCGCTATCTGCTGGCGGACAAGATGCCGGTCAGCCATTTAAAGGAGCAGGAGGATCTGCCCCGGTTTTTCGCCGAGCAGCTGGAAAAATGCGGCGTGGAATATTTTGATTATTATCTGCTGCATAATATTTCCCGCGGTTCCTGGAAGATGGTGGAGCGGCTGGATGCCTTTGCTTATATGCGGCAGCTGAAGGCGGAGGGAAGGATCAAAAAGCTGGGCTTTTCCTTCCATGCGGACGCGGAGCTTCTGGAGGAGATCCTGAAGGGGCATCCGGAGGTGGAGTTTGTGCAGCTCCAGTTAAACTACATGGATTGGGACAGCCCCAATATCCAGTCCCGGGAATGCTATGAGATCTGCCGCAGGTACGGCAAGGAAGTGATTGTCATGGAGCCCATCAAGGGCGGCACCCTGGCTAATGTGCCGGAGGAGGCGGCAGATCTGATGCTGGCTGAGAACCCGCAGCTTTCGGTGGCCTCCTGGGCGATCCGCTATGCGGCAAGCCTGGATGGGGTGATCATGGTGTTGTCCGGCATGTCCAACATGGAACAGATGCTGGACAATATCAGCTATATGCGGGAGTTTCAGCCTCTGAATGAAAGGGAGCTGGAGGTCATAGGGCAGGTGGTGGACATCATCAACCGAAGTATTGCCATTGCCTGTACCAACTGCCAGTATTGCGTGGAGGGCTGTCCGAAGCAGATTCCCATCCCCCGGTACTTTTCTCTCTATAACCAGTGGAAGCAGTTCGGGTCCAAATCCAATTCCGACGGATATTACAGGAATTATGTTGGCAGACGGGGCCTGGCAAAGGATTGCATCGGCTGTAAAAGATGTGAGAATATCTGTCCCCAGCATTTGCCGGTGGCAGAGCTGATGAAGGAAGTGTCGGAAGTATTTGACGAAAAAGAAAGCTGAGGCAAAGGCAACATGGCGTTTCACGAATCACAGCTTGAGGCGATCCGGCATGGAGAAGGGCCGATGCTGGTGCTGGCAGGGCCTGGCTCCGGCAAGACAACGGTGATCACCCACCGGGTGAAGCATCTGGTGGAGGAACTCAAAGTGGATCCGGGAAGCATTCTGGTGATCACCTTCACCCGGTCCGCTGCCCAGGAGATGAAGCTGCGGTTCCAGGCATTGATGGAGGGGAGACGGCTCCCGGTCAGCTTTGGGACCTTTCATGCCGTGTTTTTTAATATTTTGAAGCACGCTTACCGTTATGACGCCGGAAATATCGTCCGGGAGGAGGAACGGGTGCGGATCATCCGGGAGCTGATGGAGAAGCATCAGGTGGATGTGGAGGACGAAGCGGATTTTATCAATGGAATTCTGGGCGAGATCAGTGCCGTAAAGGGAGAAATGATCCGGCTGGATTATTATTACTCGAAAAACTGCTCTGAGGTGATTTTTAAACAGCTTTACCAGGGCTACGAGGAGGCGCTGACCCGGAAAAATCTTCTGGATTTCGACGACATGCTGGTGATGTGCTATGAGCTTTTCTGCCAGCGGAAGGATATTCTGGCGGCATGGCAGAGAAAATATCGGTATATTCTGATTGACGAATTTCAGGATATTAACCGGATCCAGTATGAGATTGTGAAAATGCTGGCGCTGCCGGAAAACAACCTGTTTATTGTAGGGGACGACGATCAGTCCATCTACCGTTTCCGGGGCGCAAAGCCGGAAATCATGCTGGGCTTCGGGAAGGATTATCCGCAGGCAAAGCAGGTCCTTTTGGGGATAAATTACCGTTCCACGTCCACCATTGTGGATGCGGCAGGGCGGCTGATTGCCCATAACCGGACCCGATATCAGAAGGCAATCCGGGCATTCCGGGATGCGGGACGCCCGGTGGCCACCACGGTTTGGGCGGATGCCCAGGCAGAGACCAGGGGGATCGTGGAGGAAATTCTTGATTATGTGCGGATAGGCTACCACTTGTCTGATATTGCGGTGCTTTACCGGACAAATCTGGAACCGCGGCTTCTGATGGAGCGGCTGATGGAATATAATGTACCATTCCGGATGAAGGATTCCCTGCCCAATCTGTACGAGCATTGGATCACCCGGGATATTCTGGCTTATATCCGGATTGCCTGCGGGATCACCGGAAAAGATACCGGCGCGGAGGGCGGGGGCCCTGCCCGGACGGGAAAGCCGGTCTATTGCAGTCAGGGAAGCCGCGCCGACGTGCTGCGGATTATCAACCGGCCGAAGCGTTATGTTCACCGGGATGCCCTGGAGGGGGAGATGGTCCGCTGGGATGGGATCAAAGCCTGGTATCAGGATAAGGACTGGATGGTGGAGCGGATCGAGCAGCTGGAGTATGACCTTAACAGGATCGGCAGGATGGTCCCCGCGGCGATGGTCAATTACATCCGCAAGGCGGTGGGCTATGACGGCTATTTGCAGGAATACGCGGAGTATCGGCGCATGAAGCCGGAGGAGCTTTTGCAGGTGGCGGATCAGCTGCAGGAAAGTGCCGTCGCCTATAAAACCGTGGATGCCTGGTTTGCCCATATGCGGGAGTACGGGGAGCAGCTAAAGCAGCAGGCGCAGAACAGGAACCCGGATACGGAGGGCGTTTCTTTGATGACCATGCACAGCGCCAAGGGGCTGGAGTTTCCCATTGTCTATATTCTGGATGCCAATGAAAAGATAACGCCTTATCACAAGGCGGTGCTGGATGCGGACCTGGAGGAGGAACGGCGGATGTTTTATGTGGCGATGACCCGGGCGAAGGACCGGCTCCATGTCTGCTATGTGAAGGAGCGCTACGGCAAGCCTCAGGAGCGGTCCCGGTTTGTGGAGGAGTATATGATTCCAGGGGCAAAAGCCCAAACAGCAAATAAAAGAAAGGAAGCTGGCACATGAAGGGATGTATCCATATTTATTGCGGAGACGGAAAGGGAAAAACCTCGGCGGCCATCGGGCTGGCGGTGCGGGCTGCGGGCCGCGGGCGGAGGATTTTGATTGCGCGGTTTTTAAAGACCGACGATTCCGGAGAGGTCCCGGCTCTGTGCCAGATTCCCGGGATCCAGATTCTGCCTTGCGGGCGCAGCTTCGGCTTTACCTTTCGGATGACAAAGGAGCAAAGGCAGGAGGCGGCAGCCTACTACCGACAGCAGTTTCAGAGGGCCTGCCGGGAGACCCTGGAGGGAGACTATGATGTGATGATCCTGGATGAGATTCTGACGGCATGCAATTCTCATATGGTGGAGGAGACGGAATTGCTTCGCTTCTTAAAACAGAAGCCATCCAGGCTGGAGATCGTGCTGACCGGCCGGGATCCGTCTCCGGCGCTGCTTGAGCTTGCGGACTATGTGTCCGAGATTCAAATGCGTAAGCATCCCTTTACGGCGGGGGTTCCCGCGCGGGAAGGAATCGAATACTAAGGTTCTTGTTAATTTATATCTTTAATTCTTGCAAAAATTTCACAGTTTTCACACATTTATCCGCTATGATAACAGCAACGAACATTTCTTGGAGGATGACTATGGACAAAAAAAAGGTTATCATAGCGGGAGTCGGCGCCGCTGTCGTGCTTGTGGCGGGAGTCGGATTTTTTTTGAAATCGAATCATAAAAGCGCTGGTGCAGGAAATATGGGCGGTCCCGGTGGGATGGCGCAGGAATCCGCGACGATCGTGCGCGCGGCAGTGCCCGAAAAGGGGGATCTGAGCCTGACTACCGGGCTTACCGGCACGGTGGAAGCGGCCGATGTGGTATATGTCTATGCGAAGGCATCCGGGGATGTGACCGATGTGTTGGTGAAAGCCGGAGATCAGGTGGAGCAGGGACAGGTGTTGATGGAAATTGACACGGAGCAGGTCGAAGCGGCGAAAAACAGCCTGGATTCGGCAAAGGTTAAGCTGGATGAGGCAAATAGTACCTTGAGCCGCATGCAGATCCTTTATAATGGCGGCGATTTGTCCAATCAGGAATATGAGCAGTACTTAAATAGCGCGAAGACAGCCCAGCTCTCCTACGAGTCAGCGAAGCTGAACTACGATAAGCAGGTGGAATACAGCACCATCACCGCGCCGCTTGCGGGGCGGATTGAAAGCTGCGATGTGGATGTCTATGACCGGATTTCTCAGCAGAGCCAGCTGTGCGTCATCTCCGGCGAGGGCCAGAACCGGATTACCTTTTACGTGACCCAGCGGATGATGCAAAATCTGCAGGTAGGGGATGCCCTTGAAGTGTCCAAAAACGGAGTTACCCTGGAGGGCGCCATCAGCGAGATCAGCAGCATGGTGGATTCCGACACAGGATTGTTTAAAGTAAAGGCGGAGGTGGCAGGCTCTGACGAGATCGCGATCGGGAGCACGGTAAAAATCAGCCTGGTGACAGAACGGGCGGAAGGCGCCATGCTGGTCCCGGTGGATGCCATTTACTACAGCGGCGGCGAGGGGTACGTTTATGTGGATGAGGACGGCGTGGCGAAGATGGCCAAGGTGGAAGTCGGCCTGTATGACGATGACTACGCGGAGATTCTCTCGGGCCTGACCTATGAGGATGTGGTGGTCAGCACCTGGAGCTCCAACCTCTATGAGGGCGCCAAAATCCGCCAGAAAGGCGAGGAAGAAAAGGATCAGCAGAACCCGGGCGGTGAGGCAGGACAGCAAAACGCAGGCGATGAAGCAGGGCAGCAGCACACGGACGGCGGCGCGGCAGGGCAGCCGGACGCAGGCAGTGGGGATCAGCACGCGGACAGCCGAAACCAGGCACAGTAAGGAGGCGCGGAAATGGGATTTACACGACTTGTTTTGAAGCGCCCGGTCACCGTGCTGATGGCGCTGCTGTGCCTGATCGTATTCGGCATTTCCTCTGTTTTCAACGCGACCCTGGAGCAGATGCCGGACACGGATCAGCCCATGATGATTGTCTCGGCGAACTATTCCGGTGTCAGTCCGGAGGACATGGATGAGCTGGTGACCAAGCCCATTGAGGATAAAGTCAGTACCCTGGAGGGCATTAAAAGCATGAGTTCCACTTCCAGCGAAGGACGCAGCATGGTCATGCTGGAATACGAATATGAGCAGGATATGGATGAGGCCTATGATGATTTGAAAAAGAGCCTGGACACCATCCGGGATCTGCCGGACGATGTGGAGCCATCCATTATGCAAATGAACAACAACGCGCGGGCCGGGATTATGCTTTCCATCTCCCACGCGACGGAGGAAAACCTCTATGATTATGTGGATCAGACGGTAGTGCCGGAGCTGGAAAAGCTCAGCAGCATCGCCGATATCAGCACCATGGGCGGAAGCTCCGAGTACATACGTGTGGAGCTGCAGTCGGATCTGATGGAGCAGTATCATGTGACGATGAGCGATATCAAGTCCTCCATCGGCAGCGCCAACATCACTTATCCGTCCGGAAGCGCGGTTTCCGGCAGTCAGGAGCTTTCCGTCACGACGATGATGGAGAATGACACGCTGGAAGCGCTTCTGAAAGTGCCGATCACCACATCCAGGGGAAAGCTGGTCTATCTGGAGGACGTGGCCAAGGTTTATTATACGGAGGAGGAGCGCGGAGGAATTTCCCGTTACAATGGGCAGGAGACCATTTCTATCTCTCTGACGAAACAGCAAAACGCCACCGCGATGGATATGTCCGGTGATGTGAAGGAAGCGGTAGAAGCGCTGATGGAGGACGATCCGGATTTGCATATCGAGATCGCCCGGGATGAGGCGGATACGATCCTCTCTTCCTTGCAGGATGTGGCAGTGACGATGATCCTGGCGGTTGTGATTTCCATGATCATCATATTCCTGTTCTTCGGCGATTATAAGGCTTCGCTGATCGTGGGAAGTTCCATCCCGACTTCGATTTTGATGACGCTGATTGTCATGACTCAGTTCGGCTTCACATTGAACGTGATCACCATGAGCGGTCTGGTTCTCGGCGTCGGTATGATGGTGGATAACTCGATCGTTGTGCTGGAGAGCTGCTTTCGGGCGATGGATGCGTCAAAGGATAAGGGCGCCCTGGAGTATGCGAGGGCGGCGCTTTCCGGGACGAATGTGGTTGTCCAGTCGATCATCGGTTCCACGATCACGACCTGCGTGGTATTCATTCCGCTGGCGTTTTTGCAGGGTATGAGCGGACAGATGTTCAGCGCTCTGGGATATACGATCGTGATCAGCATGTGCGCGTCCCTGATCTCGGCAATGTCCATCGTGCCTTTGTGTTACATGCTTTATAAGCCGAAGGAGCGGGAGAACGCGCCCATGTCCCATCCGGTCGGCTATCTGCAAAAGGGTTACCGCAGGATTACGCCATGGCTTCTGAAGCATAAGCTGACCGTGATGGCAGTGTCCGTAGCGATGATGGCGGGGACGATCGTATTGGCGAGCGGCATGGAGACTGAGCTGATGACCGCCGATGATACCGGCACCATCAGTGTCAGCATCGAGACCCGTCCGGGTCTGTTGACGGAAAAGGCAAACGAGATGATCGAGAAAGCGGAGGCGATCGTGTCCAGCCATGAGGATGTGGAGTCCTACATGCTGCGTTACAACAATGACAGCGGGACCATCACCGCCTACTTGAAGGACGACCGGAAGATGAGCACCGATGACATCGTGACCCAGTGGGAAGATGAGATGGCGGATATTGACAACTGTACCATCGAGGTGGAAGCGTCCACATCCATGAGCATGATGGGCAGGACCCGGGGATATGAGGCGATCATCAAGGGAACCCAGTATGAAGAACTGCAGGAACTGAGCAATACGATTGTCGAGGAGATGATTGCCCGGGATGATGTGAAAAACGTCCATTCCAGCATAGAGAATACCGCTCCGGTGGTGGCGATCAAGGTGGATCCGGTGTCAGCAGCTTCGGAAGGTTTGACCGCATCCCAGATCGGAAACGTCGTGAAAGAGTATCTTGACGGCGAGGAGATCACGACGCTGGAGATCGACGGAGAAGAGATTTCCGTCACGGCGGAGTACCCGGAGGATGAGTACCGTACAGTGCCGCAGGTGGAGCAGATCATCATCCCCAAATCCGATGGCACCTCGGTCGCCTTGACGGATGTGGCGGAGATTTACTACCGCGACAATCCTTCCTCGATCTCCAAGACGGATAAAGCCTATCAGATCACAATCACGGCGGATTATGTGGGGGGAAATGTGAAATCCTTGATTGACAGCGAGGTGATCGAGCCGCACCTGACCGGCACCATCACCCGGGGCGTCAATTCCCGCGACCGGATGCAGAATGAGGAATTTTCCGCGTTGTACAATGCGATCGCGGTGGCGGCGTTTCTGGTGTTCGTCGTGATGGCTGCGCAGTTCGAGTCGCCAAAGTTTTCCATCATGGTGATGACCACGATCCCGTTCAGTCTGGTTGGTTCCTTCGGCCTTTTGAAGATAACCGGCGTATCGATCAGCATGACGTCCATCCTGGGCTTCCTGATCCTGGTCGGGACGGTTGTAAATAATGGTATTCTCTATGTGGATACGGTGAACCAATACCGGATGGAAATGCCATTGAGAGAAGCGCTGATAGAGGCGGGGGCGACACGTCTGCGCCCGATCCTGATGACGAGCCTGACAACGATTCTGTCCATGATCCCGATGGCTACGGGATTTGGAAGCAGCGGCTCTACGACACAGGGACTGGCAGTGGTGGATATCGGCGGTCTGACCGTGGGCGTGCTGGTGGCTTTGTTCATTCTTCCGGTCTACTATGCGCTGCTGAACGGCCAGAGAGAGCGGAAGGTGCTGAATATTTAAACGGAATAGTGTCGAAACGGAGGAGTTTTCATGGGATATAAACGGAGGATCGCCATACTTGGCGCGGCGACGTTTTTCGCCGCCGGGTTCCCGGCTCAGGCCTATGCGGGGAGCCCGGAGTTTGCCCGCACTCAGGAGGAGTGGGAAAGACTGCGGGATGACCGGCTGGAATACGATGAAATCGCGGATCTGGTTCACGAGTATAATAATACCGTCCTCCAGAACCAGATTTCCTACCGGGATGAGCTGGACAAGGATAACGACGATATTGCCCAGGATTATTATGACCGGGCAACGGAGATCTATGACAATATTGAATATCCGGATTCGGATAGCAGCAATTACGGCAGCCAGATGGCGGCGGCGTTAAACAGCAAGCTTCAGGCGGATCAGCTGATGGAGCAGGGAGACAAGTCCACGGATGACAGCGAGACCCTGAAGCTCACCTACGACCAGACGGAAGCCAGCCTGGTAAAACAGGCCCAGCAGCAGATGATCAGCTATTGGAATCAGTATTATACGCTGGACAGCCTGCGGACAAAAAAGGAGCAGGCGGAGACGGCATTGGAGTCGGAGGAGACCCGCATGGCGGCGGGTATGTCCACCCAGGCGAAGCTTTTGTCCGCCCGGGAGGCGGTGACCTCGGCGGACGCGTCCATTTTGTCGGCGGAGAGCAGCCTGGCTAAGACAAAGGAAAATCTTTGCCTGATGCTGGGCTGGACCTACGGCGCACAGGTGGAAATCGGCCAATTGCCGGAGCCTGATCCGGAGACGATTGACGCCATCGATCTGACGGCGGATATCCAGACCGCGCTGGAGAATAACTACAGCTATAAAAAGACAGAGAAACAGTTAAACAATGCCCGGACCGCCAGTGTCCGGGAAACCATGACCCAGACCCTGAAAAACCAGAAGGAAGCCATTTCAAACAGTGTGCAGGATAAATATTCCAGCCTGATCCTGGCACGTTCCAGCTATGAGCAGGCGCTTCAGGCCTATGAGATTCAGAAAAATTCTTATGAATCCGCGGGGAGAAAGCTGCAGGCGGGGACCATCACTCAGAACGCGTATCAGGATCAGGAGATTTCCTACCTGGACGCTGAGGTGACCGTGAGGACCAGAAAGCTGGCCCTGCTGGAAGCGATGGAGGCTTACCAATGGGATGTGGCGGGCCTTGCGTCCGCGTCATAGGAGCCGCATTATGAATAAAAAAGAAAAGAAAAAGATGAGCTGCCGCCGGGGGAAGCTGCTGGTCTGCGCCGCGGCCTTAGCCATGGCGTTCCAGGCCCCTGCCTTTGCGGAAGAGACAGAAACGGTTACGGTAGAATATGAAAATCTGAGCCAGCTCCTTGTGGAGGGGAATCTGGATCTGCAGCAGGCCAACGATAATTATTATACGAATAAGGAAAATTACCAACAGATGATGGAAACCCTGCGGGATGAGCAGGCGTACATGAAGCTTATGGCGGATCATTATGAGGATGAAGACGAGGAGGCGGCTGCCCAGTACAAGGCAAATGCCTCCATCCTGGGCACCACCGCGTCCCAGATGTCCAAGCGGATTGAAGCGCTAAATCGCAAGTCCAGCACCTTGTCCGTGGAGAAAAATATTGATTCCTACACCATGTCCGCCCAGACCCAGATGAATTCCTATAATCAGATGGCTCTCAATGTGGAGGCAAAGCGAAAGGCCGTGGAGGCGGCCCAGAGCAGCTATGAGGCTATGGTGGTAAAGCAGCAGACCGGGGCGGCCACGGCGGATGATGTGCTGACGGCGCTGGACGCGCTGGATCAGCAGAAGAACCTGCTGTCCTCCTACGAACAGCAGGCCGCGGCGCTGCGCTTTAGTCTGCTGTCCATGCTGGGGCTGGCAGACCAGGAGAATGTTGTGATCGGCAAGATTCCTGAGCCGGATCTGGCGGCTATCGATGCCACTGATTTTGAAAGCGATAAGCAGACGGCGATCAACAATGACAAAAGCGTCCAGAGCGCCCGCCATTCCAATGCGGGAACCACCGCCGAGATCCAGCAGAAATTTAAGACTGAGGCGGAGGCAGCAGGCTCTGCGGAAGCGGATATTACCGATTCCTACCAACAGCTTCTTGCAAGAAGGGCCGAGTACCAGGCAGCATTGGAGGCCTACGAAAGCCAGCTGCTGACTTATCAGTCCCTGCAGCGAAAACAGCAGGCGGGAATGCTCAGCGAGACCGATTACCTGCAGGGGGAGGCGGCTTATCTGGAAGCCCTGGCGAAAAAAGAAACCGCTTCCATGACTCTGACCCAGACCTATCAGTCTTATCTTTGGGAAGTCAAAGGAATCGCTTGATTTTATGGCGCCTATCTGTTAAAGTGGTTGTAAGCAGCAAACAATCAGAGAAAAGAGGTGCTTTATGATGGCAGAGAATCCATTTGCTGAGAATGACATGCCCGAGGAGGAGATGACAGTTACCCTGACCCTGGACGACGGCAGTGAACTGGAGTGCGTGGTGCTGACGATCTTCGAAGCGGGCGGACGGGATTATATTGCATTGCTTCCCATGGAAGGGGAGGACGCGGAGGAAGGCGAGGTTTATCTGTATCGCTATATGGAAGATGAAGATGGCAATCCCAGCCTTGACAATATCGAGGATGACGATGAGTATGAG
Organism: uncultured Lachnospiraceae bacterium; assembly: GCA_964537765.1. GTDB lineage: Bacteria > Bacillota > Clostridia > Lachnospirales > Lachnospiraceae > Brotaphodocola. Next base: position 12,426 of record CAZICB010000017.1, on the reverse strand, counting down.
GTGGTTTCGGATGCTTTCGATGAACTGTTGGATGACCAGGAGTATGACGAACTGGTTGGCGGGGACGAAGAGTAGTCCTGGAAAGGAGATTTTTTTATGAAAAAGAATATGTTGGCAGTTACCGCGGCAGCTTTGGCGATTTCCCTGCTTTCTTCCACGGCGGCCTTCGCGGCAGGCTGGGAGAAGGTATCCGGCGATTGGTTCTACCGCCAGGAGGACGGTACCGTCGTGAAGGATGCCTGGATTCAGACAGAGGACGGCCTGTATTGGATGAGAAACGACGGAGTGATGGCCACCAGCCAGTGGGTGGGTTATGAGAATGCCTGGTATTATGTGGGAACGGATGGCAATGTTTTAAGAAACCAGCTGCTGTCGCTGAATAGCAATGATCTGTATTGGCTTCATGAGGACGGCACGATGGCCTCCGATGAATGGGTGCAGACGGAGGATGGAAAATGGTATTATTTCCAGGGCAATGGTCTGGCTTTGAAAAATGGCTGGAAACAGATCGACGGCGATTGGTACTATTTTTTAAAGAGCGGTGTGATGGCGGCGGACGCGCTGGTTCCGGGAGGTTACCGGGTCGGCGTGGACGGAAAATGGATTCAGTAGCATAAAAAGTCCGGGTGAGATAACCTCACCCGGTATTTTTTTATCACTTTGCCCTTGCAATAACCACAGGTTATATCGCCAATTCCTATCTCATATATTTTTTTAGGAATAAATTCATAAGGAAATGTTGAAAAAAGAAGACAAATGCGCTAATATGAAAGGAAGTACCGCTTGAAGCCGCAGGCGGGAGGCATAGAAAAGGGGAGGCTGGAGATGGATTGTAAGATTGTTACCATTCCGGGTGACGGAATCGGTCCGGAGATTGTCCGGGAAGCATGCAAGGTATTGGACAAGGTCGGAAGCGTGTATGGGCATACGTTTTCTTATCAGAAGATTCTGATGGGCGGATGCTCCATCGACGCATATGGAGTGCCGCTGACAGAGGAGGCGCTTGAGACAGCAAAACAGAGCGACGCAGTCCTGCTTGGCGCCGTAGGCGGCAATGTGGGAAATTCCCGATGGTACGATGTGGCGCCAAACCTGAGACCTGAGGCGGGGCTGCTGGCAATCCGCAAGGGTCTTAATTTATTTGCGAATATGCGTCCGGCTTACCTTTATAAGGAGCTTGCCGGGGCATGTCCTCTGAAAAAGGAGATTATCGGCAGCGGTTTTGACATGGTGATTATGCGGGAGCTGACCGGCGGCCTGTATTTTGGAGAGCGCCACACCGAGGAGGTGGACGGCGTGCTGCAGGCGGTTGACACCCTGACTTATAATGAAAATGAGATCCGCCGCATCGCGGTCAAGGCCTTTGACGCCGCCATGAAGCGGAGAAAAAAGGTCACCAGCGTGGACAAGGCGAATGTGCTGGATTCCTCACGGCTTTGGAGAAAGGTGGTTGAGGAAGTGGCAAAGGATTACCCGGAGGTTGCCTTGGAGCATATGCTGGTGGATAATTGTGCCATGCAGCTGGTCATGAATCCGGGACAGTTTGACGTGATTCTGACAGAGAATATGTTCGGCGATATTTTGTCCGATGAGGCCAGCATGATTACCGGTTCCATCGGCATGCTGTCATCCGCCAGCATGAATGAAACCAGGTTCGGCCTTTATGAGCCCAGCCACGGCTCCGCGCCGGACATTGCAGGAAAAGACATCGCCAATCCCATCGCGACCATTTTGTCGGCGGCCATGATGCTGCGTTACTCCTTTGACCTGGATCAGGAGGCAAATGCCATTGAGGCGGCGGTACAGCAGGTATTGACTGACGGCTACCGCACCGGAGACATCATGGCAGAGGGCTGCACCCAGGTGGGCACTGCCCGGATGGGAGATTTGATCGCGGAGCGGATTGTAAAATTTTGAAGTAAAGCGGCTATGCTAAGCTCGGCCGCGCTAAGTTTCATAGTAATAGGAGGAGAAA
>CAZICB010000017.1:0-10351 GCA_964537765.1 uncultured Lachnospiraceae bacterium | reverse complement strand
AAAGCGGCTATGCTAAGCTCGGCCGCGCTAAGTTTCATAGTAATAGGAGGAGAAAATATGAGAAGTGATAATGCGAAATCAGGAATGCAGCAGGCTCCGGCACGGTCTCTGTACCGGGCTCTTGGCCTGACCGAGGAAGAACTGGGACGTCCTTTGGTGGGCATCGTCAGCTCTTACAATGAAATCGTTCCGGGACATATGCATCTGGATAAAATCGTAGAGGCAGTCAAGCAGGGAGTGGCCATGGCGGGAGGCACCCCGATCGTATTTCCGGCCATCGCCGTCTGCGACGGGATTGCCATGGGCCATGTAGGTATGAAGTATTCCCTGGTGACGCGGGATCTGATCGCGGATTCCACCGAGTGTATGGCGCTGGCTCATCAGTTTGACGCGCTGGTGATGGTTCCGAACTGCGATAAGAACGTGCCGGGGCTTCTGATGGCGGCGGCTCGTCTGAATATTCCCACAGTATTTGTCAGCGGCGGCCCCATGCTTGCCGGCCATGTGAACGGGCAGAAGAGAAGCCTGTCCAGCATGTTTGAGGCGGTGGGCGCCTACGCGGCCGGGACCATGACCGCCGACGAGGTGGAGGATTTCGCTGACAAGGTATGTCCCACCTGCGGCTCCTGCTCCGGTATGTATACCGCCAACAGCATGAACTGCCTGACGGAGGTTCTGGGTATGGGACTTCGGGGCAATGGCACCATCCCGGCCGTCTATTCTGAGCGCATCCGTCTGGCGAAGCATGCGGGCATGGCGGTCATGGATATGTTAAAGAAAAACATCTGCCCGCGGGATATTATGACGAAGGAAGCGTTTATCAACGCTTTGACCATGGATATGGCATTGGGCTGCAGCACCAACAGCATGCTGCATCTTCCGGCGATCGCACATGAAGCGGGCGTGGAATTGAATGTGGACATTGCCAATGCCATCAGCGCGAAGACTCCGAACCTGTGCCACTTAGCGCCGGCCGGCCCCACCTATATGGAGGATTTGAATGAAGCAGGCGGCATCTACGCGGTCATGAAGGAGATCAGCAAGCTGGGCCTTTTGAATCTGGATTGCATGACTGTCACCGGAAAGACCGTGGGCGAGAACATCGCGGATGCCGTGAACCGGGATCCGGAGGTGATCCGCACCATCGATCGTCCTTATTCCAAGACCGGCGGCATCGCTGTGCTGCGCGGCAACCTGGCTCCGGATTCCTGCGTGGTGAAGCGTTCCGCGGTGGTGCCGGAGATGTTAAAGCACGAGGGCCCGGCGCGGGTATTCGATTGTGAGGAGGATGCCATCGCGGCCATCATGGGCGGCAAAATCGTGCCAGGCGACGTGGTGGTGATCCGCTATGAGGGTCCCAAGGGCGGCCCGGGCATGAGGGAGATGCTGAATCCCACCTCCGCCATCGCGGGCATGGGCTTAGGCTCTTCTGTGGCTTTGATCACTGACGGACGCTTCAGCGGCGCGTCCCGCGGCGCGTCCATCGGTCATGTTTGCCCGGAGGCAGCCATGGGCGGTCCCATTGGTCTGGTGCAGGAAGGCGACATCATCGAGATCGATATCAACGCCAATACCATCAATATGCGGGTATCCGATGAGGAGCTGGCAAAACGCCGTGAGAACTGGACCCCGAAGACGAAAGAGGTCAGCGGCTACTTAAAGCGCTACGCCAGCTTGGTGACCAGCGCCGACAAGGGCGCGGTACTGCGCGGCAATTAAAAAATCGGAAACGGCGGTTTTCCACCGTTTTCTTCAAAACAGCCATGAACCATAGAAAAGGAGTTTTTTTCATGTCAGAAACAAAGAACCCAGAGACCAGAGTTTTAAATGGCTCCGAGATTGTGATTGAATGCCTGAAGGAGCAGGGGGTGAAAACCATCTTCGGCTATCCGGGCGGAGCGATTTTAAATATTTACGACGCGCTTTATAAGCATCAGGATGAGATCACCCATGTGCTGACCTCCCACGAGCAGGGAGCAGCCCATGCGGCGGACGGTTATGCCAGAGCCACCGGCAAGGTGGGCGTCTGCCTGGCCACTTCCGGACCGGGGGCTACCAACCTGGTGACCGGCATCGCCACCGCGTACATGGATTCCATCCCGGTGGTTGCCATCACCTGCAATGTGGGCGTGAGCCTTTTGGGCAAGGACAGCTTCCAGGAGATCGACATCCTGGGCATTACCATGCCGATCACCAAATATAATTTTATCGTCAAGGATGTGACGAAACTGGCGGGCGTGATCCGCCGGGCGTTCACCATCGCCCAGAGCGGCCGTCCCGGTCCGGTGCTGATCGATATCACCAAGGACGTGACAGCCAATACCTGCGAATATACGCCTGTGGAGCCGCAGCCGATTGTCCGCCAGAAGGACACGATCCGGGAGGAGGATATGGAGACCGCGCTGGATTTGATCCGCAAGTCCCGCAAGCCCTTTATCTTTGTGGGCGGCGGCGCGGTGCTGGCAAACGCCTCTGAGGAGCTGCGCACCCTGGCGCACCGGATCCAGGCGCCGGTGGCCGATTCCCTGATGGGCAAGGGCGCGTTCGACGGAACCGATGAACTGTACACCGGCATGGTGGGGATGCACGGGACCAAGACGTCCAATTTCGGTATCAGCGAGTGTGATCTGCTGATTGTGGCAGGCTCTCGTTTCAGCGACCGCGTGACCGGCAACGCGTCCAAATTCGCGAAGAACGCGAAGATCCTGCAGATTGATGTGGACGCGGCGGAGATCAATAAAAATATCCGCACTGATGCCAGCGTCATCGGCGATCTGAAGGTGGTTTTGAGAAAGCTGAACGCCCGCCTGGATCCCATGAACCATGACGAGTGGATTGCCCATATCGAGCGAATGAAGGAAATGTATCCGCTGCGCTACGACAAGAGCGTGATGACCGGCCCGGGCATTGTGGAGGCCATCTATGAGATTACCGGCGGCGACGCGCTGATCTGCACGGAGGTTGGGCAGCATCAGATGTGGGCGGCCCAGTATTATAAATACAGTAAACCCAGGACATTTCTGACCTCCGGCGGTCTGGGCACCATGGGCTATGGCCTGGGCGCGTCTCTTGGCGCGAAGCTGGGCTGCCGGGATATGGGCTGTCCGGATAAGGTGGTGATCAATATCGCCGGGGACGGCTGTTTCCGCATGAACATGAATGAGATCGCCACGGCTACCCGTTACAATATTCCTGTGATCCAGGTGGTCATCAACAATCACGTACTGGGCATGGTGCGCCAGTGGCAGACATTGTTCTACGGCAAGCGTTATTCACATACGGTATTAAATGACGCGGTGGATTTTGTGAAGCTGGCGGAGGCTATGGGAGCGAAGGCATACCGCGTAAACCGTCAGGAGGATTTCAAGGATGTGCTGAGAGCCGCCATCCAGCTGAATGCTCCGGTGTTGATCGACTGTCAGATCAACTGTGACGACAAAGTATTCCCGATGGTATCTCCGGGAGCACCCATCCAGGATGCGTTTGACGATACCGATTTAAAGATAGAGGTAAAATAAAAAGAATAGGAAAAAGGGAGGAAAAGAAAATGGGAAGAGTTTATAACTTTTCAGCAGGGCCGGCTGTGCTGCCGGAGGAAGTCCTTAAAGAAGCAGCCGATGAAATGCTGGATTATAAAGGAACCGGTATGTCGGTTATGGAGATGAGCCATCGTTCAAAGGCATTCGAGACCATTATTCAGGAAGCGGAAGCCGATCTTCGGGAGCTGATGGGTATTCCGGACAATTACAAAGTCCTGTTTTTGCAGGGCGGCGCTCACTTACAGTTCTCCATGATTCCGCAGAACCTGATGAAGAACGGCGTGGCTGATTACATCATCACTGGCCAGTGGGCAAAGAAGGCTTTTAAGGAAGCGCAAAAGTACGGGAAGGCAGTGGCGGTCGCCTCCAGCGAAGACAAGACCTTTACTTATATTCCGGATTGTTCGGATCTGCCCATTGATGAGGACGCGGATTACGTATATATCTGCGAGAACAATACCATCTATGGAACCAAATACAAAAAGCTGCCCAACACCAAGGGGAAAACGCTGGTGGCCGACGTATCCTCCTGCTTCTTGTCTGAGCCGGTGGATGTGACCAAATATGGCCTTATTTATGGCGGCGTCCAGAAGAATATCGGACCGGCCGGCGTGGTGATCGTGATTATCCGCGAGGATCTGATCACGGAGGATGTGCTTCCGGGCACTCCCACCATGTGCCAGTACAAGACCCATGCGGACGCCAAGTCCCTTTATAATACCCCGCCGGCATACGGCATTTACATCTGCGGCAAGGTATTCAAGTGGCTGAAAAAACGCGGCGGGCTGACGGTCATGAAGGAAATCAATGAGAAAAAGGCGAAAATCCTCTATGATTTCCTGGATCAGAGCAAGCTGTTCAAGGGAACTGTGGTGAAGGAAGACCGCTCCCTGATGAACGTGCCCTTCGTGACCGGAGACAAGGAGCTGGACGCGGAGTTTATCAAGGAAGCGACCGAGGCGGGCTTTGTAAACCTGAAAGGGCACCGGACCGTAGGCGGCATGCGAGCCAGCATCTATAACGCGATGCCGGTGGAAGGCGTGGAGAAGCTGGTAGAATTCATGAAGAAATTTGAGGAGGCGCATCAGGCATGAGAAAGATCCATTGTTTAAACGCCATTTCCAAATATGGCACCGGTTTTCTGACCAGCGATTATGCGCTGACGGACAATATGCAGGAGGCAGAGGGCATTCTGGTGAGGAGCGCTTCCATGCACGATATGGCGTTTCCGGCCAGCCTTTTAGCTATCGCCCGGGCAGGCGCGGGCGTCAACAATATCCCGCTGGAGGACTGTGCTAAGCAGGGAATTGTAGTATTCAATACTCCGGGCGCCAATGCCAACGGCGTGAAGGAGCTGGCGCTGGCAGGCATGCTGCTGGCGGCCCGCGATGTGGTGGGCGGTATTGACTGGTGCCGGGAAAATAAAGAGAATGCCAATGTTTCCAAGGATATGGAAAAGGCGAAGAAGGCGTTTGCCGGCGGCGAGATCAAGGGCAAAAAGCTGGGCGTGATCGGTCTGGGCGCCATCGGCGCCGAGGTGGCAAACGCGGCTGCCGGTCTTGGCATGGAAGTGTATGGCTATGATCCTTACATCTCTGTCAATGCGGCATGGAAGCTGTCCCGGGATGTGAGACATATCACCAGCGCGGATCAGATTTATCAGGAGTGCGATTTCATTACCGTACATGTGCCGCTGATGGATTCCACCAAGGGCATGATTAATAAGGCTACCCTGGCGCAGATGAAGGACGGCGTGGTGATTTTAAACTTCGCCCGGGATCTGTTGGTCAATGACGATGATATGGCGGAGGCATTGGCTTCCGGCAAGGTGAAAAAATATGTGACCGACTTCCCGAATCCCAAGTCTCAGCATATGCCCAATACCATCGCGATTCCGCATCTGGGCGCTTCCACGGAGGAGTCCGAGGACAACTGCGCGAAGATGGCGGTGATGGAGATCATGGATTATCTGGAAAACGGCAACATCCACAATTCCGTCAACTATCCGGCATGTGATATGGGCGTGTGCAAGAGCACCAGCCGTGTGGCGGTTATGCATTTGAATATTCCCAACATGATCGGTCAGGTTACAGGCGCTCTGGCAGCCGACGGCATCAATATTTCCGACATGACCAATAAGAGCCGTGACAAATATGCCTACACCCTGCTGGATCTGGAGAATGTGCCGGATGCGGCAGTGATCGAAAAGCTGACGCAGATCGACGGTGTGCTCCGGGTAAGAGTTGTAAAGTAGAATGAGGAGATATCGCTATGGCGGAAGTCAGACCATTCCGGTGTATCCGTCCCAGTGAGGAAGTGGCGTCCCAGGTGGCGGCACTTCCTTACGACGTTTATAACCGACAGGAAGCAAAAGCAGTGGTGGAAGCAAATCCCAGGTCTTTTCTGGCTATCGACCGGGCGGAAACACAGTTTCCGGATGAGGTGGACCTGCATGATCCCAGGGTATATGCCAAGGCAAAGGAGATGCTGGAGCAGTGGCTGCAGGAGGGAACCTTTGTGGAGGATCCTTCGGAGTGTTATTATATTTATGAATTGACCATGGACGGCCGGCCCCAGACGGGAATCGTGGCGTGCGCTTCCATCGATGATTATATAAATGGTGTGATCAAGAAACATGAGAACACCCGGGAAGACAAGGAACAGGACCGGATCTGCCATGTGGATGTGACCAATGCCCACACGGGACCGATTTTCCTTGCCTATCGTTCCGATGAAGAACTGAACAGGATGGTGAAGCGGCTGTGCAGCGAAGAGGTGCTGTATGATTTTACCGCGGAGGATGGAATCCGCCACCGGGTATGGAAGGTGGGCAGCGAGTCCGCCATCGCCAAAATCCGGGAGTGCTTCCGGAAAATCCCGAATCTGTATATTGCGGACGGACACCACCGGGCGGCTTCTGCCGTGAAGGTGGGCTTAAAGCGCCGGACACAGCACCCGGACTATACGGGACGGGAGGAGTTTAATTATTTCCTGTCTGTGATTTTCCCTGACGATCAGCTGATGATTATGCCTTATAATCGTGTGGTGAAGGATCTGTTCGGGCATTCCAAGGAAGAATTTCTGCAGGAAATTTCCGGCTGCTTTATGGTGGAGGAGCTTGGAAAGGAGCCTTACCAGCCAAAGAAACGCCATCAGGTGGGCATGTATCTGGACGGAAGCTGGTATAAGCTGACTGCCCGGGAGGCCGTGCTGTCGGAGGATCCGGTGAAGGGACTGGATGTGTCGGTTCTGCAGGACGCGCTTTTAAATCCGATTCTGGGTATTCAGGATCCCCGCACCGATGAACGGATCCAGTTTGTGGGCGGAATCCGCGGCCTGGCGGAGTTGGAGCGGCTGGTAGAGGAGAAAAAAGGTGCGGTTGCCTTTTCCATGTACCCCACTTCCATCGGCGAGCTGTTTGCTGTGGCGGATGCAGGGCTTTTGATGCCCCCCAAATCCACCTGGTTTGAGCCGAAGCTGAGAAGCGGGCTGTTTATCCATCGCCTGGGATAGTATTTCATCTTTCCCAATTGATGAGCAAATTAGAAAATATGGGCTGTGGCAAAGGCTGGCCGAAGGATTTTTAAATCCCAAAGCCAGTCTTCGCCGCAGCCCTTTGCATCGTATTTCTTATTCCAGCAATTTTTTAATATCCAGCATCCCCCAGCCCTGCTGGTTTCTGGGAAGTCCCAGATCGGTGGAGTGGTCTTTGAGGAACAGCTTGACATCCTGGTTGGTCATGTCGGGATATTTTTCCAGTAGCAGAGCGATGGCGCCGGAGACTAAGGGGGTGGACATGGAGGTGCCGCTTTTGGCAGTGTAGCCGCCTAAGCGGCAGCAGCTGGTGATGGAGGCGCCGGGGGCTACGATGTCCGGCTTGCAGATACAGGCGCTGGTGGGGCCCCGGCCGGAGTAATTGACCATACGGCTGCCCATGACATTGACGGCCTTGTGGTCGTCGCAACAGCCGACGGTGATGACCTTGCGGCTGATGCCGGGGGTGGTGATGGTGCCCCTTTCCGGGCCCATATTGCCGGCGGCCACCACCACCACCAGGCCATCATCCCAGGCCTCGTTGACGCCTCGCACCAGGGCGGAATTTTCGCTCATGTTTCTCCGGGAAAAGGAACCCACGGAAATATTGACAATACGGATCTGGTATTCTTCCTTATGCTGCCGGATCCAGCGCAGGCCGGACAGCACATCGGAGGCATAGCCGTTGCCTCTGCGGTCCAGCACCTTGACCGGGATCAGGTGACAGGAGGGCGCCATGCCGTGAAGATGTCCCTGGCTGGCCGAGCCGTCGCCGCCGATGATGCCGCATACGTGGGTTCCGTGTCCGTTGTCATCGTAGGGCAGCAGACGATGCTGCAATATATCGCAAAAAACGGGGATTCTCCGTTGAAAATCCGGATGAGGGACACATCCCGTGTCCAGAACCGCGACCCCTACGCCGCGGCCCTCATATCCAAAACAATCAGTCCCATGAATCGTGAGGATTGCCTGGTTCACATAGGTTTACCTGCTTCTTTCTGAAGGAGTTATTATTAGCATATGCGTAACTGCTCAGGACGGCGCATATGCGTCGTCCGGCAAAGCCGGGCAAGAAAAAGCCCCATGCTGTGATGGGGCATGGGGTGGGCTTTTTCCGGATTCGCTTTCAAAAAGGATTAAGGATTTTGTCTCGTGCATTTCTTATGGTCTTAGTATAACACAGCTTTTTCCAAAATGAATGTAGAATGTTTAAATAGATTATGAAGAAAATCTTAAGACTGCAGGGGAGGGAAAAGTCCTGTAAAACGCCCCTGAAACGGGATAACTGGGTCTTTTATTTCCAATAAAATTATGGTAAGATAAGATCACTTTACAGATTGACATTTAAGGCAAAATATAATATGATTAGAAAGGAAACAGAACACTTGTTCGCTCGGAGGATAACATGAATAGAGAAGAGAAATTAAAAGCGCTGGAAGGAGCGATTACACAGATTGAAAAGTCCTACGGCAAAGGCTCCATTATGAAGCTGGGGGACTCGAAAGCAATTATGAACATTGAGACCATTCCCACAGGCTCTCTGAGCCTGGACATTGCCCTGGGACTCGGAGGCATTCCCAGGGGGAGAGTGATTGAGGTTTACGGACCGGAGTCCAGCGGTAAGACGACGGTTGCCCTGCATATTGTCGCGGAGGCACAGAAGCGCGGCGGCATTGCGGGCTTCATTGACGCGGAGCATGCCCTGGATCCGGTATATGCGAAGAATATCGGCGTTGACATTGATAATCTTTATATTTCCCAGCCGGACAATGGAGAGCAGGCTCTGGAGATTACCGAGACGATGGTCCGTTCCGGCGCTGTGGATATTGTGATTGTGGACTCTGTGGCTGCGCTGGTTCCCAAGGCAGAGATTGAAGGAGATATGGGAGATGCCCACGTCGGCCTGCAGGCACGGCTGATGTCCCAGGCTCTCAGAAAACTGACTGCAGTTATCAGCAAGTCAAACAGTATTGTTATCTTTATCAACCAGCTTCGTGAAAAGGTCGGGGTTATGTTCGGCAATCCGGAGACGACAACAGGAGGACGCGCACTGAAGTTCTATTCCTCTATCCGTCTGGATGTACGCCGTGTGGAGGCGCTTAAACAGAGCGGAGAAGTGATTGGTAATCATACCCGTATCAAGGTGGTTAAAAATAAGATCGCACCGCCTTTCAAAGAGGCCGAGTTTGATATCATGTTCGGCAAAGGTATTTCCAGAGAGGGAGATATCCTTGACCTGGCCGCGAATATTAATGTGATCAACAAGGCAGGAGCATGGTATTCCTATAATGGAGACAAGATCGGTCAGGGACGTGAAAATGCGAAGAATTTTCTGCTCGAGAATCCGCAGATCCGTGATGAAGTAGAAGCAAAAGTCCGGGATCATTATGATCTGGACGGAAAGCGCGCCCGGGCAGAGGCAGAGGAGAAGGCAAGGGCAGAGGCAGAGGAGAAGGCAAGGGCAGAAGAGAAGGCAAGGACAGAGGCTGAAAAGGGATTAAATATGATTGACTCAGAGGAAGAGTGATTGGCGCCTTATGCAGATAACAGAGATAGTTACCGAAAAAAAAGGGAGATTACTGGTCCGCACCGATGAGGTGGGGACCTTCCCGGTTTACAGGAAAGAGGCAGCAGACTATCACATAGAGGAAGGAGCGGAGCTCACACAGGAACAGTGGAATCAGCTTTGCGATGAGGTTTTGAAAAAGCGTGTGATCAAGAGAGCGATGTATCTTCTGCAGAAGATGGACCGCACGGAGGAGGGACTGCGCCAGAAGCTTCGGGAGAGCCATTATCCGAAGGAGCTGATCGACGAAGCGGTGGATTATGTAAAATCCTTTCACTACATAGATGATTTCCGCTATGCGTCTGCATATATCCGATATCACCAGTCAGAGAAAAGCAGGCTTCAATTGAAAATGACTCTGCAGAAACGGGGGATATCACCGGATGTGATCGAGCAGGCTCTGGAGGAAGAGTATGAGGACCATGAAGATCAGTTGATTCAGGAGCTGCTGGCTAAGAAAAATTACGATTCAGAGCATATGGATCGGAAGGAAAAGTACAGGATTTACCAGTATCTGCTCAGGAGAGGATTCTCCGGCTCCGCCGTAAAACGGCAGATGGAGTTGTAGACAGGAAAGCAGCCTCCGCGAGGATACATGAAGAATTTCCTTTTCATAATGCTTATAACATGATGAATTTCCTTTTCATAACATGAAGAATTTCCCTTTCATAATGCTTGACATAACATTGAAAAAAGTATAAAATTTAATAGT
>CAZICB010000016.1:0-33654 GCA_964537765.1 uncultured Lachnospiraceae bacterium | reverse complement strand
GAGTCCCGTCTCGCGCTCTTGAAAAGCCCTGTGTTTATAGGGCTTTTTCTATTTTGTGATCCATGCTGTTCTCGTCAGCAACAGTCAAAGCGGAATAGCTCACTTTAAGAGCGAGACCCCCCAGAGGCGGCAACCTCCGGGGGGTCTCGCTGTGCTCAATGGACGATGGATCTCTTTGCAGGATACGGTTGCCCGGGCAAGAACGAAAAAGAAACTGAGAGCTTCAGGCTTGCCGGAGCATAGGGTTCCATGTTAAAATAAGGGCAGGTTTGGTACGGCAGATTCCGAGGCCATAAGGGAAAGAGGGGAGCGACCATGAAAAGACTTCCGGTTGGAATTGAAAATTTTGAGGAGTTTCGATCTCAGGATTTTTATTATGTGGATAAAACGATGCTGGTTACAGAGCTTTTGCACAACTGGGGAAAGGTGAATCTGTTTACCCGCCCGCGGCGTTTTGGAAAGTCCCTGAATATGAGCATGCTGAAGTCCTTTTTTGAGATCGGCTGTGATAAACGATTGTTTGACGGATTGAATATCTCGGAAGAGACGGAATTATGTGAAGCCTATATGGGAAGGTTTCCGGTGATATCGATCACGCTGAAGGGCGTGGATGCGTTAAACTATGAGGGGGCCCGGGCTGCCCTGTGCTCCGTGATCGGGATGGAGGCCCTGCGTTTTCCGTTTTTGTCAGAGAGCAGCCGGTTGTCGGAAAAGGAGCGGGAGCTGTACAGACAGCTGACCGAGGTAAATACCGCGCAGAATGCGATGTTTGGCATGACGGATACCATTCTGGTGACGAGCCTTAGGGTGTTGTCACAGTTACTGGCAAAGCATTATGGCAGCAAGGTGATTATCCTGATCGATGAATATGATGTGCCTTTGGATAAGGCATTCCAGGCGGGATATTATGACGAAATGGTTTCCCTGCTCCGCAATCTGTTTGGCAATGCATTGAAAACCAATGAATACCTGCATTTCGCGGTTCTGACGGGATGCTTAAGGATCTCCAGGGAAAGTATTTTTACGGGGCTTAACAATTTAAACGTGATGACTGTTACGGATCTGTATTTTCGGGATACGTTCGGATTTACCGATGAAGAGGTGGAGAAGCTGCTGGCCTATTATGGTCTGGAAAATGCTTATGATACGGTGAGAGAGTGGTATGACGGATACCGGTTTGGCGGGATACCGGTTTATTGTCCATGGGATGTGATCAAATATGTGCAGGCGCTTTTGAAGGATCGGGACGCAGAACCCGAAAATTACTGGGCAAACACCAGCGGAAATGCCATGGTGCGGCGCTTTATCGGGATGGCGGACCGGCAGACCAGAGGAGAGATCGAGCGTTTGATTGCCGGAGAAGCCATTGTAAAGACTTTGAATCAGGAGCTGACATACAATGAACTGGACCGTTCCATCGAAAATCTCTGGAGTGTGCTATTTTCCACCGGGTATTTGACGGAGACAGGGCGGGAGACTGGAAAGAGATACAGGCTCGCGATTCCAAATCGGGAAATCCGGGAATTATTTATCACTCAGATCCGGGAATGGTTTAAGGATACGACCAGAGCGGACGGGGGAAGCTTAAATGCCCTTTGCCAGGCATTTCCCGGCGGCGATGCGGCAGAAATCGAGCGGAGACTTAACGGGTATCTGTGGAATGCCATCAGCATTCGTGATACCGCAGTCCGGAAAGAAAGGAAAGAGAGCTTTTACCATGGTCTTTTGCTGGGACTTTTGCAGTATGAGAGCAACTGGGAGATCCATTCCAACACAGAGTCAGGAGCGGGCTACAGTGATATCCTGATTATGACACCGGACCGGATCGGAGTGGTGATCGAGATCAAATATGCGGAGAACGGCGATCTTTCAAAGGGCTGTGCCGAGGCCCTGGATCAGATCCAGGAAAAACGGTATGATGCGCTTCTGATCCGGGAAGGTATGGAAACGATTCTGCGATATGGGATTGCTTTCTATAAAAAGGGGTGTAAGGTAGTGGCAGGATAGCGATGGAGCAGGCGGGGCGGCAGGAGATGGATTTTTCGTATCGGATTGAAAAGGGAAAAGCGATTATAGAAAAGGTGCTGGAGCCGGGAGCGGTTGTGGTGATCCCGGAGGAGCTGGACGGCTGCCCGGTGACGGAGCTGGGGGCCTACGTGCTGTCGGACAGTGACGTGGAGGAGCTGCATCTGCCGCCGGAGCTGACAAAGATCGGCGCCTACGGGTGTTATAATTGCCGGAAGCTTCGGCGGATTTCCTGCTATAGCCGGGTCAATGATCTGGGGGCAGGAGTATTTGCCGGAGTGCAGACCGTGGAATACCTGGATTTTGTATTGCTCCGGGGGGAACGGTCCTGTCTGAAGGATGTGCTCTCAGAGCTGCGGCAGACTTTGCGGGTGCGGATCCGGGAGGTGGCGCCGGAGCAGGTTCGGGGCGTGAAAACCGGGGAGCTTCAAGGTCCGGTGCTCAGCGAGGCGAGGCTGATTTTTCCGGAGTATTTTGAGGATTCGGTGGAGAATACGCCGGCGCGGATCGTGTCCATTGAGACCCATGGCTGCGGGCACCGCTACCGGTATTGTTTTCAGAAACGGGAGTTCCAGTATGGGGATTATGACGCGATTTTTCCTCATGTTCAGGTGCAGGAACCGGAGGCGCTGGTGGCGGAGCTTGCCTTTGGGCGGCTGCGGTATCCCCATGGCCTGACGAAGGGAAACCGGAAGGCGTATCAGGCGTACTTAGAGCAGCATTGGAAGATCGCCGGACAGATTCTGATCGGGGCGGACCGGCTGGATCGGGGAAAAAGCACGAACTTAGAGCCGGGGCAGCTGCCCTGGCTGGTGGAGCAAGTGCTGGAGCCGGGACTATGGAGGGACGGAGCCGGAGACCGGGATCCGGCAGCCGGTCAGACGCAAAAGGGAGTCCAGAGGTCGCCGGAGGGCGCAGCGCCTGCCACAGCTCAGGTTCCGGGCCGGGCGGAGGTGCTCTCCGCCTATATCGCCATGGCACAGCAGGCAGGGGATACGGAAATGGTCAGTTGGCTGATGGATTATCAGCACCGGACCCGGAATGCAGAGGCCTGGCAGGTGCAGGCAGAGGCGGAAACCGCTCCGGGCAAAGAGCGGACGCATGACCCGGCAGCCGGGCAGCCCTCCCCGGCCCGCCGCAGACGTGCAAGGCGTTTTGAATTGTAAGGCATCGTGACGAAAGGACAAAGAACAAGGGATGATTGATCCTACCAGACATCGGCAGCTGGAAGAATTGAATATGGTGGAGCTGTGCACCCGGGTTTTGCAGAATGCCCGCAATGAGCTGTATTTAAACATGCGTTATCTGGACATTTCTCTCAGCAGCCTGGGCTACGAGGCAGACCCGGCTTGTCTGGGAGTGGGGACGGACGGCTTCGTGATTTATTACCGGCCGGAGGCATTGGCACAAATGTACACCCGCGGCCGGGTGTGGGTGAACCGGGCTTATCTGCATATGGTGCTTCACTGTCTGTTTTGCCATATGGATACCCGGGGCAGGCGGCAGGAGCCCTTGTGGAATCTGTCCTGCGACCTGGCGGTGGAGTCGGTGATGGACGGGCTTTACCTGAAATGCATCCATGTGCAGCCGTCCCTTTACCGCCTGGACTGGTACGGAAGGCTGCGGGGCAGGCTGAAGGTGCTGAATGCGGAGGGCGTGTACCGTGCGCTGCGGGACATGAAGCTGCCGGAAAAGCAGCTGGAAAGGCTGGCGGAGGAATTTTACGTGGACGATCATTCGTATTGGCAGCTGCCGGAGGATTCGCCCAAGACCAGCATGGTGCGGCAGAATCAATGGGGCAATAACCTGGACAAGCTGCAGACGGAGATGGAGACCATGGGCAACCAGCAGGATGAAGAAACCGGGAGCCTTTTGGAGCAGGTGCAGGTGGAGAACCGGGAGCGGTATGATTACCGTCGTTTCCTTCGAAAGTTTTCCGTGCTGCGGGAGGAAATGCAGATAGATGAGGATTCCTTTGATTATGTGTTTTATACCTACGGTCTGGAGCTGTACGGCAATATGCCGCTGGTAGAACCGCTGGAGTCTAAGGAGGTCAGCCGGATTGAGGATTTCGTGATTGTCATTGACACCTCCATGTCCTGTTCCGGGGATCTGGTGCGGCGGTTTCTGGAGGAGACCTACGATGTGCTGAGCCAGGCGGATAGCTATTTTCGCAAGACCAATATCCATATCATCCAATGTGATGAGCAGGTTCGGGAGGATCGGCTGATCACGTGTCGGGAGGAGATGGAGCAATATATGCGGGATTTTGCCATTATCGGCCAGGGCGGTACGGATTTTCGCCCGGCGTTTGAGCATGTGAATGGAATGCTGAAGCGGGGGGAATTCCACCGGCTGAAAGGACTTTTGTACTTCACGGACGGCGAGGGCATTTACCCGGTGAAGCGCCCGGTATACGATACGGCATTTGTGTTTGTGAAAGATCAGTATACGGATATTTCGGTCCCGGCGTGGGCTATGAAACTGATCCTGGAGCCGGAGCAGCTTTTGGAGGAGGACAGGACGCAATGAACATTAAGCGGGCAAAACAGGAGATTAAGGATACCATTGAAGCATATCTGATGAAGGACGAGTACGGCGCTTACGCGATTCCGGCGATCCGGCAGCGCCCGATGCTTCTGATCGGGCCGCCGGGAGTGGGAAAAACCCAGATTATGGAGCAGATTTCCCAGGAATGCCGGATCGGCCTGGTGGCGTATACCATCACCCATCATACCCGGCAGAGCGCCATCGGGCTTCCCTTTATCGAGCATCGGCTTTATGGCGGCAGGGAATATGCGGTGACGGAATACACCATGAGCGAGATTGTGGCATCGGTCTATGAGAAGATTGAACAGACCGGATTGCCGGAGGGCATCCTTTTCATCGATGAGATCAATTGCGTATCGGAGACGCTGGCGCCTGCCATGCTGCAGTTTTTGCAGGGAAAGTCCTTTGGCACTCATAAGATTCCCGAGGGCTGGATCATCGTGGCGGCAGGCAACCCGCCGGAATACAATAAATCAGTCCGGGAGTTTGATATTGTGACCCTGGACCGGATCCGCCGGATCGAGGTGGAGCCGGACTATGAGGTCTGGAAGGAATATGCGGTGCAGCAGAATATTCATCCGGCGATCCGTTCCTATCTGGGGGTGCGGCGGCAGAATTTCTGCCAGATCGAGACAACCGTGGACGGGAAGCTGTTCGCCACGCCCCGTGGCTGGGAGGATTTATCCCAGCTGGTGGAAGCCTATGAAAAGCTGGGTCACGGTGTGGACCGGGAGCTGGTGCAGGAGTATATCCAATTCCCGAAAATTGCCCGGGATTTTGCCAATTATCTGGAGCTTTATTATAAATATCGGGATGATTATCAGGTCAGCCGGATTTTGGAAGGGCAGGTGTCCGAGGGGGTTTATGATAAGCTGGAAAAGGCGTCCTTTGACGAGCGGGTCAGCGTGGTGGGACTGCTTTTGTCCGGGCTGAATGAGGCCTTCCGCCAGGTCTGCCTGATGGAAGAAATGCTGGAGCTGCGGATGAAGAAGCTGCGGGAATTCCGGCAGCAGCAGGGCCCGGAGGGCGCAGGAAATGGGACGGAGCAGGCAGCAGGAACCGGAGCAGGAATGCCAGGGCAGACGCCCGGCCGTCATGGGACGGAGCTGTTCGGGGAAATGCTGGAGAATTACCGCGCGGAGCAGGAAAAGCTGCAGGCGGGCGGTCTGGTGTCGCGCCAGGAGCGGCGCCGTTATCTGGCGGTGATGGAGAAGCTGGAGGAGGATTTGCGGGCGCTCCGTCAGGCGGGTACGTCTGATGGGGATGAGGCCTGGGATGTGCTGCGGCGGCGTTTTGCCGCGGACAGTGACCGGTATGAGGAACTGGTGGACGAGGCCGGCGCGAAGCTGGAGCATGCGTTTGATTTCATGGAAGCGGCCTTCCCCAATACCCAGGAGATGGTGCTTTTCCTGACCGAGCTGAACACGGGATTTTACAGCGTGCGGTTTTTGCAGCAGTATGAATGTGAGCGCTATTACGAATACAACCGGAATCTTTTGTTTGCGGACGAAGAGAAGGAACTGGCCAGGCAGATCCAGGCGGCCTTCTGATATGTTACGAAAAATTAAGAAATCTGCAAATGGGGATATGATATAATATGAACACTTAGCGAATGCAAGCCGAAGGCGCGGCATGAGATTAGTGAGAATATATACCTAGGCACTTAATGAATACAAGCCGAAGGCGCAGTATGAATTTAGTGGCTATGGTATAATGAGCGAAAGAGAGCCGTGAGTGAGCTTGCTCACTCACGGCGAGCGGCGAACGTCGATCATGAAACAACCAAGGAGGACCCCCAAGGATGAAAAAAATCCTGACTACTGTACTGACGGTATGTTTAACCGTGCTGCTGCTAACCGGAGCCGCCGCAGGTTTCTATTTCTATAAAAAATTTTCTCCGTCGAAGGTTCTGGCGGACCAGGAAAGCTGGTTCGGCGTCAGTGGGGACCAGGTGGCGGTGATTTTGGACAATGAGCTGGTGGAGGACGTGCAGGGCCGCTTCGTAAACGGCGGCGTGTATCTGCCCCTGACCTGGATTAACGCAAGGCTGAACGAGCGATTTTACTGGGACCAGGAGGGAAAGCAGCTGATCTATGCCCTGCCGGATACCATCGTGTATGCCAATGCCCAGACCATGGGAAGCAGTGGCCTGCCCCTGCTGGTGGAGCAGGAGGAGGAAGTATGGCTGCTGTCCAGTCTGGTGACGGCTTACACGGATGTGCGGATCGGACAGTACGTGGATGAGGGAGTAAAGCGGATTTTTGTGGATACCCGCTGGGAGCCCTTTGATACGGCCGAGGTGAAAAAAGAAGGAAAGCTTCGGGTCCGCGGCGGAATCAAAAGCGAAATTCTCACGTCCGTGGAGCGGGGCGATACGGTGGACATCCTGGAGGCCATGGACAAATGGACCAAGGTGCGGACCGGGAACGGATATATCGGTTACATACAGAATCAATTATTAAAGGCCCCGGTGGAATGTACGCCGGTGAGCACCTTTGTGGCTCCGGTCTACGAGGGTATTTCCCTTGATGAGCGTATCTGTCTGGTCTGGCATCAGGTGATGGCGCCGGACGCGAACCAGAAGCTGGAACAGCTGATGGCAAACACCAAGGGGGTCAATGTGGTGGCGCCCACCTGGTTTATGCTGACGGACAATCAGGGCAATTTTGATTCGCTGGCCAGCCAGTCCTATGTGGATCAGGTCCACAGCATGGGCGCTCAGGTGTGGGCCGTGGTGGACAATTTCAACCGGGGACAGAATGTCCAGTCGGAGCTTCTTTTTTCCGATACCCAGGCGCGGCAGGCGCTGATTGCCGGACTGATGGCGGAGGTGGAAGCCTACGGGATCGATGGCATCAATCTGGACATTGAAAGCATTAAGTCTGAGGCCGGGGTTCATTATGTGCAGTTTATCCGGGAGCTTTCCGTGGATTGCAGAAAGCGGGGGATCGTGCTGTCGGTGGATACCTATGTGCCGTCGGCCTATACGGCGTTTTATAACCGTGCGGAGATGGGCCGGGTGGCCGATTACGTGATTATTATGGGCTATGATGAGCATTATGCGGGAGGCGAGGCCGGATCGGTGGCCTCTCTTGGCTATGAGCGGCAGGGAATCCAGGACACCCTGGGAATGGTTCCTGCCCAAAAGGTGATCAGCGCGATCCCGTTTTATACCAGGCTTTGGCTGGAGGGAAAGAATGGGGAGACCACCTCCACGGCCATGGGCATTGCAAGTGCAAAAAAGTGGGTGGCGGAAAACCAGATGGAGCTGTCCTGGATGGAGGAGCTGGGGCAATATTATGGGGAGAAGGATGCGAAGGACGGGACCTATTATCTCTGGATGGAGGAGGAACGGTCCATAGAAAAGAAGGTACAGCTGATTCAGGAATTTGACCTGGCAGGCGTGGCCTGCTGGAAGCTGGGCTTTGAGCCGGCGGAGATTTGGGACATCGTAAATCCATAGGGGAGAAGGGCTGAGAATGAGAAAAAAAGGAATGGAAAGACGGGCAGCTTATCTGGCGGCGGGAATTCTGACGCTGGGATTGGTGGCCGCGCTGGGCGGCTGTACGAAAACAAAGCCCACAGATTCTTCACAGGTTAATCCGGAAAGCGTCCAGGAGCAGGAAACGGTGACAGTGCCGCCGCAGACGATACCGGCGCCGGGGCCCTCGCAGGAGGATACCGCGCCCGCCCACAAGCCTACGGAGCCGGCGCCGGACACGATTCCGGCATTTCCGGATGGAGAGACGGAAGGGGAAAGCGAAAGCAGCGGCGGACCAGGCGGCGAGGAAAATCCGGAACCGGAAAAGGTTCTGATTCTGGGCACGGATATTCATTATCTGTCCCGGGAGTTGACTGACGGCGGCAGCGGATTTCAATATATGGTGGAGCATGGGGACGGCAAGGTGGTCACCTATATTGAGCAGATCACGGATGCGTTTCTGGAGGAGGTCATCGCGGCAAAGCCAGATGTCCTGATTCTCAGCGGAGATCTGACGCTGGACGGAGAAAAGAAGAGCCACGAGGAGCTTGCCGAAAAGCTGTACGCGGTGGAGAAAGCGGGGATTCCGGTGCTGGTGATTCCTGGAAACCACGATATTAACAACCATCATGCGGCCCAGTACAAGGGAGATGACCGTTTCCCGGCCGAGTTTACCACACCGGCCGAGTTCCGGGAGATTTATAAGGATTTCGGTTATGATGAGGCCATCAGTGAGGACCGGACCACCTTAAGCTATGTCTATGAGCTGGATGATCGGAACCGTCTGATGATGCTGGACAGCTGTCAGTACAAGAGAAAGGCATTGGTGGGCGGAGCGATTCTGACAGACACCTATGAGTGGATCGAAGAACAGCTGGAGGATGCCTGGGACAATGGCATGAATGTGATTCCGGTTGCCCATCATAATCTGCTGGAGGAAAGCGAGATTTATGTGGACGACTGCACCATCGAGCACAGTGAGCAGCTGGTGGATATTCTGGAAAACTGGGATGTGCCGCTGTTTTTGAGCGGACATCTGCATGTGCAGCATGCCATGCGTTCCGGAGAGAATCGCGGCGTGTGGGAGATCGTGACCAGCTCTCTGGCCACTCCGGCTTGTCAGTATGGCCGGATCAGCTTTTGGAATAACGGCAGCTTTGCGTACGAAACGCGGGCGGTGGATGTGGAAAGCTGGGCGCTGGAGCATGAGCGCAAGGAAGAAGATCTCAAGCATTTTGATACCTTTAAGGAGCCGTTTTTAAGGCGGGTATTTTATAATCAGTCCTACGATGCCTTAGAGAAGCTTCCGGAGATCAGCGAGGAAGAGCGGGTGCGCATGTCGAAGCTGTACTCGGAGCTGAATTACTATTATTATCAGGGGAATGCCTGCCTGATCCGGGATCAGGTGCGGGAGGACCCGGATTATGAGCTGTGGCTGGAGGACGGAGCACTGACAATCCTGTCGGATTATGTGCAGTATATTATCAGCGACGCCAGGCACGATTATAATCAGGTGCGGGATCTGAGATAAGCGGAGCGTTTTTCGGTCTATTTTGCGTCCGGGCATGATATATTGAAATGGAATAGGAATCGTGGATGGGTGCAAGGTGAGTGACCGAAAATCAGAGTTGCTGATGGGAATCCTGCTTCTGGTGTTCGTCTATCTGGTGTCCGGGCGGGCCGCCATGCTGGTATCCGGACAGAGTGTGACTGCGGGGAAAAAGCCGGTGGTTGTGGTGGATGTTGGCCACGGGGGAAATGATCCCGGAAAAATCGGCGTGGACGGAAGCCTGGAAAAGGAGATTAATTTAAAAATTGCCGAAAGGCTGAAGGGCTATCTGGAAGCTTCCGACGTGGAGGTGGTGCTTACCAGGGAGGAGGACCAGGGACTTTATAAGGAGAGCGACAGCCATAAGAAAATGGCGGATATGCGTGCGCGCTGCGCGTTGATTGATAAGGTCAGCCCCGATCTGGCGGTGAGTATTCATCAGAACAGCTATCATGAGGAAGCGATTTCCGGCGCTCAGGTGTTTTATTATACCACCTCGGAGAAGGGAAAGAAGCTGGCCCGGATTCTTCAAAGGCGGTTTGATTATGTGCTGGGGGAGAAGAATCGAAGGCAGGAAAAGCCAAACAGCAATTATTATCTGCTGCTTCATGTGAAGCAGCCCATCGTGATCGTGGAGTGCGGGTTTTTGTCCAACTGGGCAGAGGCGGCGGCGCTGAATACGGAGGAATACCAGGACCGGGTGGCCTGGACCATACATATGGGAATCATGCAATATTTAAATCAGAGATAAAATAACAAAAATAACAAAAAACGAGGCAGCCGCAAACTTCTGCAGCTGCCTCTTGCAGTGGTGCATCTTAATGAACGTGAGCCGTGTAAAATCGCACGGTTAACCGAAAATTCTCCAACCGCAGATAAAGTTCCGGGCCCACCAGGAGCTTAAGGAACGGTGTACCACTCGGCCGCCGCTGGAGGAGGCGTCGATCACGGTGCCGCCGCCGGCAACGATGCCCACGTGCCCGCTGACCACGATAATGTCTCCGGCACGCAGGTCAGAGAAATTGTTGATGCGGGTATATTTTCCCACGTTGCGCCAGCCGGAGGAGGTAATATAACTCTGGCGGACGCCTACCTGGTTCAGACACCAATAAACAAAGCCGGAGCAGTCAAAGGAATTCGGGCCTTTGGCGCCCCACACATAGGGGCAGCCCAGCTTGGAGCTTGCCACATTGATGAGAGCAGCCGCGCTGCCGCTGGCGGTTCCGGTGTCGGGAATGCTGCCGCCGGAGCTGCTGGAGCCGCCGCTGGTGCCGCCGGTATTATTATTGGCGGTTTGGGTGCGATTGCCTGTGGTGGTGCTGCTGTTTGTCCGGGAATTTGCCGGGGCCTTTTTCGCATTGCCGCCGGTGAGCATCGCCATGGTATTGGCGCCTACCAGGCCGTCAGCGGTCAGATTATTGGTGCGCTGGAACAGCTTGACGGCGTTTTCTGTGATTTCGCCGTAGTAGCCGGTGGCATTTGCCGAACTCATATAGCCCAATTTGCTTAACATGTTCTGGACCTTGAGGATGCTTTCACCGCTGTCGCCCAGACCCAGTCCATTGGGGACCGCGTCGGAGCTGTTGAGCGCCATTCTGGTGGAGGGCCCTAAATAGCCGTCTACCACCTGGTCATTTTTGGACTGGAACAGCTTTACCGCAAGCACGGTGTCATTGCCGTAGGTGCCGTCCGGCTCGGAGGTCATGTAGCCTAAAAGCTTTAATCGCTTCTGGGCCTCCAGAACCACATCGCTTTTTTCACCGAAGGAAAGCATATTGGGCTTTACATCCTCGCTGTACAGCAGGTTCATGGTTTTGCGGCCCACCTTGCCGTCCTGCTCCAGGCCGTTGACGCTCTGCATCTTTTTGACGGCCTCCTCGGTGCTGTCACCGAAATGACCGGTCACCAGGTTTTCACTGGCCAGATAGCCCATCTCATAGAGACGGGACTGAATCCGGCGGATATCCTCGCCTTCATCGTCATGCTGGGCCGCATAATATTTGGCGTCCGGGGACAGGATCGCCTGCAGGGTTTCCGGCCCTACAATGCCGTCCTGAGCCAGTTTATTCTGGCGCTGGTAAATCTTTACCGCGCTCTGGGTCACTTCTCCGTAATTTTCCGTCGGTTCATCATTGTCCATAAAGCCCAGATCCATCAGACGCTGCTGCAGCTCCATGACGATGGGGTGTTTCATGCCCAGCCGCAGGTAGTCGGGGATCGGCTCGGAATATTCTGCCTGTACGCCTTCCACAGACGGCAGGATGGGTCCGTCTGGGGTCAAGGCCATGACGGTCTCGTCGGAAGCCGTGGATGGCAGGGTTTCTTCCGCCAGGACGATTTCCTGAAGTGTGGTTTCCGGCGGGGCTTCCACCGGTTTAGCGGCGCCGCAGCCGGTCATGCCGATCAGAAGGCCTGCCGCCAGCAGCGCTGCCCACAGCGGGCTGCTCCTTTTAACGTAAATTGGTTTATGTAAACTCATGATGCAGATCCTCACTTCCTCTGTCGAATACTGTCTATTCTAGCACAAAATAAAAGAGAATGACAACTGGAATTTACAGCCGCAGCGGCGCCAGGGGGTTCCCTTGTTGGGGAAGGGCCTATACCAGATGGAAGCCGATCCGGACCTTGAACAGGTCTCCGTCGATCAGGATCTGGAAGGTTCCGTTTTGCAGCTTCATCAGGCTTTGGGCGATGGAAAGCCCCAGCCCGCTCCCTTCCGTGGAGCGGGATACATCGCCGCGGACGAAACGCTCCGTCAGCTCGTCCGAGCTGATGTTTAACGGATTTTCCGATACATTTTTGATGGTAAAATACACCCGGTCGTCCTCCTGGGTGATGTCGGTGTAGACGCGGCTGTGCGGCATCGCGTATTTGAAAGCATTGTTGTATAAATTTTCCAGAACCCGCCACAGATGGCGTCCGTCCGCTTCGATCATCATGCTGTCAGAGGGCAGGTTGGACACCAGCTCCAGCTGGCGTGTGGTAAATTTTTCTTCGAATTCTCCGTTGGTCTGCCAGATCATTTCCACCAGATCCAGGCGGGTCATTTCCAGCTTCAGATTTCCGGAGCTTGCCTTGGAGGCTTCCACCAGGTCTTCCGTCAGGTTTTTCAGCCGCTGGGATTTCTGCTCCAGCACATTTAAATATTCCTGGACCTTCTCATTGGGAATATGCTCCCGCTTAATCAGATCCACATAATTGATAATGGAGGTCAGCGGAGTCTTGATGTCGTGGGACACATTGGTGATTAAATCGGCTTTCAGCCGCTCGCTTTTGACCTGCTCCTGCAGGGCCTGTTCCAGTCCCACGCCGATCTGATTGATTTTCCGGGCGATGGACAATTGCTTGCCGGTCAGTCCGGTGACATCCATCTGATAGGACGTGTCGCCGCCGGCAATCCGGGCGATGGCGTCGGAGATCTGGTCTTCCTGAACGGAGGTCATGAACATCCGGTGGAAGGCGTGATAGTCCGCCGCGATCAAAAGCGCCAGCACTGCCGCCAGGATGCCCTTTGCCGCCGGAAACCGCAGAAAATGAATGCAGATTCCAATGACGGAAAAGCACAGCAGCTGGACGGCCAAAAAGGCCAGATACATGCACAAAAGCTGGTGGGAAAAGGTGCGTTTTTCAAAGTACAGGGAGACATTGATCTGGAACTGGTGAAGCAGACTGTTTTCCCAAAGAGTCCGGGATTTGTAGCGGCGCAGCAGGCTGAAGGCGCCGATCATGCAGCAGCCATAGATCAGCACGGCGCGAAGCATCCGCTCCGCGTAGGCCCAGTCGGAATACGAAAACAGCAGATGCAGCAGCTTATAACCGATCTTTTCTCCCAGAAACAGCATAAACATGGTTATGACGGCAGTCAGAACCACGCAGGATTCGGTGCTGATCATATCAAAACCGTGAAGATAGGTCTCTGTCCGCTGCTCATCCCGGAAACCGGATACCTGCACCAGATAATAGAGGGTGACCAGGCAGCCGATGATCCCGAGGGCAATCAGGAAAACGGATTCCAAAAAACGAGTGCGCAGATGCTGATATTGCCGGGCAGCGCTTGCATAGACATCATCCGCCGGATAGTTGGTATCCACCGCGACCAGAATATAATAGCTTTCCGCGTCGTAGAAATCATTCTGTTCCATGGCCACCGTGATATTTTTCGGAATTTCCGGCAGGTTGGTGTCGATAAAAATGGAATCGCTGCTTTGGAAGCAATATCTGCCAAGGCTCATAAGCTCTTCCTGGGATTTGTCTGCACAGTTGGTGTATAAAAGCTGCGAGTACTGGTCGTTTTTATACAGAATCTGAAAGTACAGGTTGGATGGATTGGCGATCATCCGGTAATGAACCTTGTAATAGGAGCTCAGACAGTTCAAAACCTCCTTGGACAGCTCCAGCAGGGAGGTGTAGGCGTCGCCAGGCTCCGTCAGCTTCTGGTCCGTCATATAGGCACGCCAGTTAATGCGCAGATTCCGGTCGATGGCGGCGTTGCCGTAGACGAACATGTCATTGACCACCTCAAAGCGGTCATTGAGGTAATATCCCTGGCTTTTGGCATAGCGCAGCACCTCCTCCAGGGTGTAGATGATCTCAGGACCATCCCCATTGGAAACCGAGAACATTTCCCGGTTTAAGTCCAGGGCTCCGTTCGTTTCCAGCACATCCCGGTAGGACACATAGTCGAAGATATGATCCAGGTCTGTCTGGAACTGCTGCTGGAACTGGTCGGAATCCTCATATCTCCGGTTCAGAAGCCAGGACACGCCGGAGCCGATCTGGGAATTCATGTAGATCATGCTGATGCCGGAAATCACTAGAAACAGAAATACTATGTGCAGCAGCACAGCGATATTCTTTTTGATCCGCATGGAATAATCTTTCAGTTTCATAATCGCTCCTATTGTTTTTCAATCTTATAGCCCACGCCCCAGACAACCTTTAAGTATCGCGGTTCCCGCGGGTTGATCTCGATTTTTTCACGGATATGACGGATATGGACGGCGACCGTATTGTCCGCGCCGATGGCCTCCTCATTCCAGATCTGCTCGTAGATCTCGTCGATGGAGAAAACCTTGCCGGCATTTTTCACCAGGAGCAGCAGGATATTGTACTCAATGGGGGTCAGCTTGATCAGCTCGTCGTCCACCCAGACCTCCTTGGTGTCGTCGTTGATGGTCAGGCCGCCGCATTTGAAAACCCGCTCATTGAATTGTTGGCTTACATTGCCAAGCTGGGTGTAGCGGCGCAGCTGGGATTTGACCCGGGCCACCAGCTCCAGCGGGTTAAAGGGCTTGGAAATGTAATCGTCCGCGCCGATATTTAATCCCAGGATTTTGTCCGTATCCTCGGATTTGGCGGAGAGGATAATGATGGGAATGCTGCTGGTTTCCCGCACCTTTAAGGTGGTGCGGATGCCGTCCAGACCAGGCATCATCACGTCAATAATCATCAGATCCGCAGGCTGTTTTTCCAGGATTTCCAGGGCCTCGCAGCCATCGTAGGCCTTTAAAACCTGGAAGCCTTCTCCGGTCAGGTAAATATCGATAGCGTCCACGATTTGCTTGTCATCGTCACATACTAAAATCGTCTGCATATTGTCTCCTATTTCTTTCTGTATTTTCCGCAAGGGATTATTAATAAGTATACACTAAAAGGAACCCTGCCGCAATTGGCAAGGTTCCCAAGTTTGAAATCTTTTTAAGAATTAAAGAAATCGTAAGATCGCGGTTCCGTAGGCGGAAAGCGGCAGCGCTATGGAGTAGGGCTGACCGTCGCATTCGGATGCCTCGGCCTTGATCACCGGAGGCTTCTCCGGGGACTGGTAAAGTCCGTGTTCGTTGTCCAGAATCAGGGTGTAATTGCCTTTTTTCGGAACACCTACCCGGTAATCTTCCCGTGCCATGGGGGTAAAGTTGCAGACAAACAACAGGTTCTGCTTCTTGGATTTGGCGCTGCGGACAAAGCTGAAAATGCTGCGGTCGCCGTCATTGGCATTGATCCAGCTAAAGCCGTCCCAGTCGTCATCAGACTCCCAAAGCGCCGGATATTTTTTGTAAACATGCAGCAGATCCCTGAAATATTTCTGGAGGTTTTTGTGCTCCTCCTCCTCCGTCAGATACCAGTCCAGGCTGACCTTTTCATCCCACTCGTGGAGCTGACCAAAATCCTGTCCCATGAAGATCAGCTTTTTGCCCGGATGACCGATCATGTAGGTGTAGCCGACCTTTAGATTGGCAAATTTATCTGCAAAAAAGCCGGGCATTTTGTTGATCATGGAGCACTTTAAGTGAACCACCTCGTCGTGGGAAAGTACCAGGATGAAGTTTTCGCTGTTAAAGTAGGTCAGCCCGAAGGTCATCTTGTTGTGGTTGAATTTGCGGAAATAGGGATCCAGCTTCATGTACTCCAGGAAATCATGCATCCAGCCCATGTTCCATTTGAAGGTGAAGCCCAGACCGCCATCCTTGGGATCGTGGGTGACCAGAGGCCATGCGGTGGATTCCTCGGCAATCACCATGGCGCCTTTTCCGCGCTGGGCGATGATGCTGTTTAAGTGGCGGAAGAACTCGATCGCCTCCAGATTCTGGTTTCCGCCGTATTTGTTGGCAACCCACTGGCCGTCCTTGCGCCCGTAATCCAGATACAGCATGGAAGCCACAGCATCCACGCGCAGTCCGTCCACATGATATTTATTGACCCAGTAGAGGGCATTGGCAATGAGGAAGTTGGAGACCTCATGCTTCTCGTAATCAAATACCTTCGTGCCCCAGTCCGGATGCTCGCCCTTGCGGGGATCCGCGTACTCATAAAGAGGCTGTCCGTCAAAGTCTGCAAGACCGTGGGCATCCCGTGGGAAATGGGCGGGAACCCAGTCCAGAATCACACCGATTCCCTTTTTGTGCAGATAATTGACAAAATACATAAACTCATCCGGTGTGCCGTAGCGGGAGGTGGGAGCGTAGTATCCGGTCACCTGATAGCCCCAGGATCCGTCAAAGGGATGCTCCGCGATTCCCATCAGTTCCACATGAGTATAGCCCATATCCTTTACATAGGCGGCAAGCTCATGGGCCGCCTCCTTGTAGGTATAGTATCCGGCTCTTTCCTCAGTGTTATGTTTTTTCCAGGAGCCGATATGTACTTCGTAAATACTCATGGCAGCTTTACGGGGGTTGATTTCGGAACGTTTTTCCATCCAGGAGGCGTCGCTCCATTGAAAGCCTGACACATCCGCGGTGATGGAAGCGGTACCCGGACGAAATTCCGCCTGCTGGGCGTAGGGGTCGGATTTTAAGAGAACATTTCCTGCCTGGGTGGTGATGGCGAATTTATACAGGGCGCCGGTACCCAGACCCGGAATGAAGGTTTCATAAATGCCGGAGGCCTCCAAAGGCTCCATTTTATTGGCCTCCGGATCCCATTTGTTGAAATCGCCGACTACGCTGACCGCGGCGGCGTGGGGCGCCCATACGGCAAAATAAACGCCGGTTTTTCCCTTTAATGTAGTCACATGCGCGCCAAGCTTCTCGTAAATCTCATAATGTGTACCTTGCCCGAACAGATAACGGTCCACTTCACTGATGATGCCGGTTCCTGTCTGTTTTTTTGCTTTTTTGCCAGCCATAAGTATTACTCCTCCCTGATTTTGAGGACAACGCCTGCGTTGCCTGCTAATGTAAGATTCAGTCTTTCGTTTTCAATTGGAATGATGGAGCCGTCCATCAGATTTTCTGCCTTGCCTGCGGAAACCGGAACCGGTACGGAAACGGTTTGAACGCCGTCATCGCTGTTGCATGCGGTAATGATCACATCCCGATCCCCGTGGCGGGCAAAGGCGTACTGCCGGTTCGTCAGCATCAGCTCCTGGTAACGTCCTGCGGCAAATGCGGAATTGGAAGCGTGGATGTGACAAAGCCTGGTGATAAAATCTGTCAGGCTGTTATGCAGCTTTTCGCCCTCGGCAATGGGAATGCAGGGGCGCAGCGCCGTATCGCTGTAGGGGGTCCGCATACCCTCCACACCCCATTCGCCGCCGTAGTAGATGGAGGGAATGCCAGGCAGAGTAAACAGCAGCAGATAGGCAAGAGGCAGGTGAGCCTTCTTTTTCAGCTTGCTGGCGATGCGGTTCTCATCATGATTGTCCAGAAAGGTGTAAAGCTCCCGCCCGATATGCTCCAGGCGGCGGACATTGTGGGCAATCTCGAAAAAGTTGTGGTCATTTAAGCCGGAATACAGGCTTTTATGCAGCTCGTAGTTGGTGACCGAATGAAGCATTTCCTGGTTTACCCAGCGGGAATAGTCGCCGTGGATTACCTCGCCCATCAGCCAGAAATCCTCTTTCATGCGGGAGGTCTCGGCCCGCATCTCCTTCATAAACTGGAAGTCCAGCACATTGGCACAGTCCAGACGGATCCCGTCGATGTCAAAGGTGTCCACCCAGAAGCGGATCACGTCGAACAGATACCGCTTCACCTCGGGATTTTGCAGGTTCAGACAGGGCAGCTCATAATGTCCCTGCCAGGCTTCGTAGCCGAAGGGATCGCCCAGAGGGCTTCCCCAGCCAAAGTTGATGCCCCGGTACCAGTCGCAGAAGCGAGAGCCCTCCCGGTATTGCTGAATATCCTGGAAGGCGAAAAACTCCCGGCCGGTGTGGTTGAAAACGCCGTCCACCACCACCCGGATGCCGGATTGGTGGCACAGCTTTACGAAA
Source organism: uncultured Lachnospiraceae bacterium (assembly GCA_964537765.1). Classification (GTDB taxonomy): domain Bacteria; phylum Bacillota; class Clostridia; order Lachnospirales; family Lachnospiraceae; genus Brotaphodocola. The sequence continues at coordinate 15,339 of CAZICB010000016.1, read as the reverse complement.
CGGATAAAATCATCATTATCACCCAGGCGCCGGTCTACCAGCTTATAATCCCGGGTATCATATCCATGAGATGAGGATTCGAAGAGGGGGCCAATGTAAATGGCATTGATGCCCAGCTCCTTTAAATGGGGAATGTAGGCGCAAAGCTCCTCGAAACGGTGATGGACGGATCCCGGCGGATTTTCCATCGGTGCTCCGGTCATACCCAGCGGGTACATGTGATAAAATACCCCTTGCTCATACCATGTGCTCATAATATTCTAGTCCTCCTGATGTCATTTGATGTTCCTCCAGCCGCTTGACACGGCGCAGCAGGAACTGATAGCGCAGCTGTACCGCGTTCAGCTCATAAATGCAGCAGTCGATCAGAGTCGGATCCACGACCTGTTCGAAGTGATTGCGGATGGAGTCTAACTGGTTTCTGGTGTTTTCCAGCGCTGCGCGAAGCTCCATGTGTTCTGCGGACAGCCGGGCGGGCTGCTTGCTTTTCGTCCATAAACAAAATTTCATTGGTTCCATCTCCTGGATTTTCTAAATAGTGTAAGCAGAAAATGGAAAACTATGCAGGTCAGCCTTCCCCGAAGAATTCCTCGACCATAAAGCCCAGCCGCATCAGGCGTTTGGTGCTCTCGGAAAGGGTCAGGCGGTAGTAGTTGGAGGTGCCGGATTGGCGGACCTCAACAAGCCCGGTGTCCTTTAAAATCTTTAAATGGTGCGAAATCGCCGGCCGGGACAGATTTGTCTGACTGGTAATGTCATTGACGTTCAGCCCCTCCGGGTGCCCGCTTTGGGCGGCGGTGCTCAGGGATTCGATGATGCCAAGGCGTACTTCATCGCCCAGCGCGACAAACAGCGGCATGCATTGGTGGAAATATTCCTGCAGTTCTTTGCCATCACACATAAGCTCCCTCCTTGCTTGATTGAAAAACTTGGTTCAAAAATTTAAACTAAGCATATTCTATCACCATTCCCTAGTGATGTCAATGCAAAAGTGACGGAAAAAGGGCGGGCTTTTCGGCAAAATAGACAAAAAGGGAAAAAAAGCGAAAAAAATAAAAGAGAGAAAAATAAAAAAAGGGCTTGACAGGAGAACGGAAAATGTGGATAATGAAAAAACAATCAGCGTCACTTCTCGACGCAGTATTCTGGTTTTATGATCGGGTGTTTGGAGCGCGCTTAATCTGGCGTCCGGGCACATTCGCCGAATCGGCGGTTTTCCATGGGAAAAGGATCAGACAGAGGCAGTACAGGCTTTCATGGGTGGTGGTGCGCCGTGCCAGCGACGCATGGAGGTTTACATGAAAAGAGGTGGGAAATGTAAAGATTTTTTTGTTGTGCATATTTTTGCTGGGCGCGGGATGGACGGACCTCCATTGCGGCAAGGTTTATAATCCCTGGATTTTTGCGTGGACGGCAGCAGGAGTATGTGCGTGCGGCTGGCAGTTTTTGACTGCGGCAGCCGTGGTATTGGTTCCGGCGTATGGATTGTTTCATCTGCGGATGATGGGCGCCGGAGACGGAAAAATGATGGCGGTGATTGCCGGCTATCTGGGCCTGGAGCAGGGCCTTCGGGCAATTGGCGCAGGTCTGGCAGTGGGAGCACTGTGGTCGCTGTACCGGTTCTGGTGCAGCAGGAATTTATCAGATTGTCTAAAAAATCTGGCCGCCTATGTCGGGCGAATCATACAGACAGGCAAAACAGAAGCATATCAGGAATTATCACTGGATACATGTGAAAACACCATACCGCTGGCAGCATGTCTGGCAGCCGGGGCATATGTTTATCTTTTGGGTTCCTGGATATGGAAAATAGGAGGAATAAGCATATGAAACGGATTATGGCAGTGTATGATGTGGACCCATTTTATGCGGACCGCTTCGCGGAATTTGCCAATCAGAAAGAAAAAACACCCTTCACGGCGGTCGCCTTTAACAGCCTGAGCCGGCTGACCGCCTTTGCATCGGAGCAGAATGTAGAGCTTCTGCTGGTGGGGGACGAGGTGCCGGAGGAGTCCATCCGGGAGGTCCGCGCCCGGCAGGTGGTGCGGCTGGGTGGGACAGTCGCCGCGGGAAAAGCAGACGATCATCAGTCCCCGGTGGTGTATAAGTACCAGGCCTCCGACGCGGTGCTGCGGGAGGTGATGGCCTGCTACCGGGTGCAGCCGCAGTTTGCAGGTGTGGCGGCTGTGGGCGCAAAAAGCATGGTGATCAGCGTATATTCGCCCATCGGCAGATGCGGCAAGACCGGCTTTTGCCTGACCTTGGGACAGATCATGGCCAAACAGACAAAGGTTTTGTATCTGAGTCTGGAGGACTATTCGGCCCTGTCCCGGCTGACGGGAACGAGCTATAGCCGTACCCTGTCGGATTTGATTTATTATTACCGCCAGGGAGAGTACAGCCGGATGCATTTAAGCGGCCTGGTTCACAGCTGGGGCGGTCTGGATTATATTCCGCCGGCCGGCTACGCGGAGGATCTGGCGGAAATGACCGGGGAGGAACTGGCAGCTTTGGTGCAGCAGATTGCGCAGGAGGGCATCTATGAGGTGATTATCCTGGATATGGGGCATCTGGCACGGGAGCCGGAGCCGCTTCTGGAGCTAAGCGACGTGGTTTATGCCCCGATAAAGGAGGATTGTATCTCTGCCGCGAAGCTGGAGGCGTGGAAAAATTATCTGAAATGGTCCGGCAAGGAGCATCTTTGGGATAAAATCCAGCTGCTGAAGCTGCCTCTTGCCGGAACGGTCCGCCAGGCGGAGACCTGGCTGGAACAGCTGCTTTGGGGAGAGCTGGGGGATTACATCCGAGGACTGTTAAAGGGCGGAAAGGGGGATTCCCGCCGTGACATTTGAGGAAATGCTTGCCGGGCTTAAGGAACAGATCCGCCGGGAGCTGCAGGAACGGCACCAGGTGGAAGAGGAGGAGCTGCTGGCGTGTATCAACCAGGCCATCGAGGAGACGGCCGCCCGGCAGTACCTGCCGCTGAAAGGAAGGCTGGAGTTGAAACGGCGGCTTTATGATTCCTTTCGGCGTCTGGATATTTTGCAGGAGCTGGTGGACGACCCGGAGGTGACGGAGATTATGGTCAATGGCAGGGATCGGATCTTTCTGGAGAAGAAGGGACGGATCGTCCAGTGGAACCGCAGCTTTGAAGAGGAGGAGCAGCTGGAGGACATGATCCAGCAGATTGTCAGCCGCATCAACCGGGCGGTCAATGTTTCCCATCCCATCGCCGACGCCCGGCTGGAAAACGGCTCCCGGGTCCATGTGGTGCTTCCGCCCATCGCCCTGGACGGACCGGTGGTGACCATCCGGAAATTTCCGGAGCCGATCACGGTGGAGAAGCTGATCCACCTGGGATCCTTAAGCGAAGAGGCTGCGGGATTTTTGGAAAAGCTGGTCAAGGCGGGCTACAATCTGTTTATCAGCGGCGGGACCGGGTCCGGGAAGACCTCGTTTCTGAATGCCATGTCCGCTTTTATTCCGGCGGATGAGCGGATCATCACCATCGAGGATTCCGCCGAGCTGCAGATCCGGCAGATCCCCAATCTGGTGCGGCTGGAAACCCGCAATGCCAACGCGGAGGGGGAGGGCGCCGTGGAGATCAGCGACCTGATCCGCGCGGCTTTGCGGATGCGGCCGGACCGGATCATCGTGGGAGAGGTCCGGGGCAAGGAGGCGCTGGACATGCTGCAGGCACTGAATACCGGTCATGACGGGAGCCTGTCCACAGGTCACGCCAACAGTCCAAAGGACATGCTGGCCCGGCTGGAAACCATGGTGCTCATGGGAGCCGAGCTGCCGCTTCCCGCGGTGCGCAGTCAGATCGCTTCGGCGGTGGATGTGCTGGTGCACCTGGGACGGCTGCGGGACCGGAGCCGGAAGGTGCTGGAAATCGCGGAGGTGGGAGGATATGTGAATGGGGAAATCGAGCTTAATCCTCTCTTCCGGTTCGAGGAGGAGCCGGGAGGAGGACGGTGCGTCAAAGGAAGTCTTAAAAAAATCGGGCAGCTCAAAGCCACCGGAAAGCTGCGGGCGGCAGGTTATCCGGTATGACCGTTACCAGATGAAGCCCTGGGAGATTGCCCTGGGTTTGAGTAAAGGCATTGCCGTCTGCGGACTCTTATCCTATACCTTTTACCGCAGCATGCGGATTTTTCTGATCATGCTGCCTCTGAGCCTGGCGGGTGTCTGGGCCGAGCGAAGGGACCGCATGGAGCGGAGAAAGAAAAAGCTTGCGGAGGAGTTTAAGGAAAGCATGATGATTCTGGCGGCATCTTTGAGTGCCGGATATTCCATGGAGAATGCCCTGCGGGCCAGCGTGGAGGAGCTGACCACCCTTTACGGGCGGGACGGCCTGGTGACGGAGGAGTATCGCTATATGGTACAGCAAATCCGGATGAACCGCCCGGTGGAACAGCTTTTGACGGATTTTGCGGAGCGCAGCGGGCTGGAGGATATCCGCAATTTCGCGGAAGTGTTCCGGGTGGCCAAGCGCAGCAGCGGAGATCTGGGCAGTATTATGCGCCATACGGCGGAGGTGATCCGGGACAAGATGCAGGTGCGGGAGGAAATCCTGACTCTGACGGCTTCCCGGCAGTTTGAGCAGAAGATTATGAATCTCATTCCCTTTTTTATCGTGTTTTATGTGGAAAGCGCTTCACCGGGGTTTTTCGACCAGATGTATGCAAGCGCCCTGGGAAGGATTTTGATGAGCGCCTGTCTGGCGGTATATCTGGCGTCCTGTTTTCTTGCCAGGCGGATCCTGGCGATTGAGGTGTGAAACATGACCGGGAAAGACAGAATGAAAAAATGGCTGCCTCAGGCGGCGTGCGTTGGCGGCAGTATTCTTTTGTACCTGGCGCTGACCCTTTCAGGAGGAACGGAAGGTCCGGTGACTCCGGAGGGAACCATTCTGCGGGAAGGGTATGGCGGCGAGGAACAGCAATATGAGCTTTTGGTGGAGGGATTGTCTGAGTCGGGAGAGGTCCCGGTGACGGTCCGGGTAGGCGCCAGAAGCTATTCCAGGGAAGAAGCAGAGCAGACCTTCTGGCGGCTGATGGACGGCATGGAGGAGCAGATCCGGGGAAACAATCCTTCCCTGATGGAGGTGCGGCAGGATTTGGAGCTTCCTTCCGCATTTCCTCAGGATGGAGTGCGCGCGCGCTGGTCCTCCTCGGATCCGGAGGTGCTGAGCTCGGCGGGAAAACTGATCCGGCAGGGAAAGGAACCGCAGGAGCTGGTATTGACGGTGGAGCTGACGGATGGGGTTTATGAAAGCTGCTACGAGATCCCGGTCCGTATTCTGCCGCCGGAGCTAACCAGGGAGGAGCAGCTGGTGGACGGATTTTTAGAGGAGCTGCAGGTCCAGGATGAGGCCCAGCAGGAAAATCCGGTTCTGGCGCTGCCGGATCATTATGAGGATCATGAGCTGCACTACCGGACAAAAAGGACCGGAAGCTATGGCGGGATCCTGGTTTTGGGGATTTTGGCGGCGGTGCTTCTTGGCGCAAGGGAACAAAGCGAACGGCGGGAGCGGGAAAAGAAGCGGGAAAAGGAGCTTTTGCTGGACTATGCAGACATTCTCTCCAAATTGATGGTCCTGACCGGAGCCGGACTGACGGTGCGCAATGCCTGGGAGCGGATGGTCCGCGATTATGAGGCCGGGCTGGCTCAGGGAAGACTGACGCCCCGGGCGGCCTATGAGGAGATGCGCCAGACCGCGGTGCAGCTGCAGAGCGGCCTGTCGGAGGGCGAGGCCTACCGGGCCTTTGGCAGAAGATGTAAGGTGCAGTGCTATTTGAAGCTGAGCAGTCTGCTGGATCAGAACCGCAAAGCCGGGACAAAGAACCTGCGGGCAATCTTTGAGACCGAGATGGCGGATGCTTTGGAGCAGAGAAAAAATCTGGCACGGCGGCTGGGCGAGGAGGCAGGCACGAAGCTGCTTTTGCCATTGTTTCTTTTGCTGGGAATCGTGATGGTGATGATTATGGTTCCGGCAATGATGACTATGGGATAGGAGGATTTGAAAATGGACAGACAGGATATGATGGAATTTTTGAGACAGGAGGACGGCGTCGGCGTCATAGAGGTGGTGCTGATCCTGGTGGTTTTGATCGGCCTGGTAATCGTGTTCAAGGGGCAGATCAATGATCTGCTGGACAATATTTTCAAGGAAATCAACAGCCAGTCCCAGGAAGTTTACTAAAACGGGGGTGGCCCGGATATGGGCCGGGACCGTGAAAGCGCCTTGCGCGGGGCCGCAGAAGGGATGAAAAACAGGAGGAAAAAGCATGTTATGGATGGAAACAGAAAAGGAGCCGGTTCGGGCGGATGCCCATGTCACCGTATTTATCAGCATGGTAATGATGTGTATTTTTGCCCTGTTCTGCGTCCTGGTGGAATCGGCGCGGACGGCGGGAGCCAGGTGGTATCTGCAGACCGCTGTGGATTCCGCCCTGGACTCCGTGTTCGGGCAATATCATGAGCAGCTTTGGGATGCTTACCGGCTGTTGCTTGCGGAATACGAGGATGAGGAGGAACTGGCGCAGGATGTGGAAAAATTTCTCACGCCATATCTGGAAAAGCCGGGCTGGTACCCGCTGGCGCTCCAATCCCTGGAGGTGGAGACGCGGCGGACGGCAACGGACGATAATGGAGCTTACCTGGAACAGGAGATTCTGGATTATATGCGTTATGGCGTGTGGAAGCTGGATTTTGAGGAAAAGACGGTGGAAGAACTGTGGGACAATGCCAGGGAAGCGGAGGCGGTACAGGCCATCGGCACCCGCTACCGCCAGCACGCCAAAGAGGCCTTGAAGCTGGAAAAGGCATTGGAGGCCATCAGCGAAAGCCTGAAATGCCAGGAGGAGAAAAAGCAGGCGGGTCTGCAGCAGCTAAGCGCCTACAATGGGCCGGGCTTTCGCCGTGTGGCGGGAGAGCTGGTCCGGGAGCTGCAGCGGATGCCGGGGCTGGTGGCGGAATACGAGCGCCAGGCAGACCGTCTGGCGGCAAATCTGCAGGAAAGCAGACTGGTTTTCGGGGAGGAAAGCGCGGACTGTACCCAGCAGGTTCAAAGCCAGCTGGAGGAGGAGATCCGCCAGTATGAGTCCTATGTGGAGGCGGACGGCAAACGGCGCCAGGAGATCGTGGCGCTGTCCGCCTGGTCCCAGGAGCAGATCACGCTGGTGGAGGATACCATCGAGGAGGCCAAAGAGGTGGAAGAGATTATTGAAGAATGGGAGGAGGATGAAGATGATGAGGAGGATGACGGCCCGGACCTGGCGGCGCTTTGGGCCCCGGTGCGCAGGCATTTCGGCCATTTGCAGATTCATAAGCTGTCCTTTTCCCATGGGGTGAAGGACAAAGAGACGGAAGGGCTTTTGGGACAGGTGGAGCAGCTGTATCGGTCCGGGATGCTGGAGCTGGTGGTTCCGGATGGCGCGGCTGTGTCCAAGGGACTTTTATCCTCTGCGGAGGAACTGCCCACAAAAAGCGAGATCATGACTCCGGGGGCCAGGGAAATTTCCCTTCCGGATCACCTGATGCTGGATGAGTACTGCGGACGGTTTTTCCGGTGCTTTCGCACCAATGCCGAGGGGGAACCGGCCGCACTGATGGGAGTGGAGGGAGAAGACGGTTTGGCCTACGAGCTGGAATATGTGCTGGCCGGAGAGGAAAACGACGAGGCCAATCTGACCAGCGTCGTCCAGCGTCTTTTGGCAGTCCGGGAGGGGCTTAACCTGCTCCACATTATGTCGGATGGCCAGAAACGGGCGCAGGCGCGAACGGTAGCCATGGCAATCACGGGGATCGCCGGGGTTTCGCCATTGCTGCTGTTGACAACCTTTTTTGTCATGTCCGTCTGGGCGCTGGGAGAGTCCCTGATGGATGTGCGGGGACTGTTAGCAGGCAAACGGGTGATGCTAATAAAGACCGCCTCCGACTGGACCCTGGAAATAGAAAATCTGCTGACCATGGGCATGGAAGGCACTGTGGGAACCGGAGGCGGAGAACGGGGATTTTCCTATCTGACGTGGCTGAAGCTTCTGCTTTTGCGGGAGGAAATCGTGACTCAGGAGTACCGGATGATGGATATGATCCAGATGAATCTCTGCCGGGAGCAGTCGGGCTTTCGTATGCGGCGCGGCACCTATCAGGTGGAAATAAACGGCGGATTTTGTGGAAAACATGTATTCTTTTCCCTTGGTTTTGTGGAAAACCTGACCGGCTCAAGGGACCATTCCTATTTGATGGAAGTGAAGGGGGAGCGTGTGTATTGACTCAGTTGGTTTATAAATATGGGTGGCAGACAGGAATGCCTTTTTCCATGGCAGTTTTTTTCATGAATGCCGGTTTTCCTGACGTGAAAAAACAGATTGCAAAAAAAATAAAAAATGTCTCTCTCCAAGTACGAACCGTTATCAGAATATACGGAATATTTTTCAAAGACTGTTGTGGCAAGAAGGCATTCCTGTCTGCCTCCCCGGGACCGGGAGCCTGCCGGGGGAGGAGGACTCATCAAAGACTGGGGGCCTCCCTGACTCTGGAAGCGGCGCTGGCGCTGAGCCTGTTTATCTTTGCGGCGGTCTGCCTGATTCTGCCCATGAAGGTGCTGAATACGGAGCGGAAGGTGCAGGCGGCGCTGGAGTCCGTCGGCGAGGATTTCAGCCGTTATGCTTATATCAAAAAGGCAGCGGAGGAGTCGAAATATTTGTCGTCGGCAGGAACCGGAGAGATGGCCAAGGGTGATTACCTCATATCCGGTGTGGCCCAGGGATATGCGTTGGCTCAAATACAGAAGCATGTGGATACCAGCGCCCTGCGGCAAATGACTATGGAGCGGACGAAAATCCTGGAGGACGAGGAGATGATTGATCTGGTGCTGGATTATGAGATCCGGTTTCCCTTTCCGGTGCTGGGGCTTCCGGCCTTATCCAGGACGGCCAGATGCAGCCGGAGGGCATGGACCGGACAGCCGGGCAAGGACTATGACGGGGAGGGAAGCGGCGGCGAGGAGGATGAGATTGTCTATGTGGGACAAAACAGCACCCGTTATCACCGGAGCCGAAGCTGTCACTATCTGTCGAACAAGCTGGAGCGGGTGGCTTTGGCAGACCTGGCGGAAAAACGAAATCAGTCAGGCGGGAAATATGCGCCCTGTGCAGTCTGCGGCAGCCAGGCGGGAAGCTATGTCTATATTATGCCAAGCGGCAGAAGCTACCACTCGTCCGCCGCATGCAGCGCTATATTGGCCTACGTGCGGGCGGTGCGGCTGTCGGAGGTGAAGCATCTGGGCGCTTGTTCTTATTGCGGAGGATCATGAATGAGGAGATATGAGCCTGTTAACGGCTGCGGAGCAGACGTGTTACAGGGTCAATCATCCGACGGTTGCCGATAGCTTACGAACATATTATATGAGGAGGGATCGGATGGGCGGATTAGCAGGGCTGGGGAGTGGAATTTTTGGCCTGTTTTTGCTGGCGGCGGCGTGGCAGGATTTTTGGATGAAGGCGGTGGATCGTCGGGTGTATCTGGGGTTTGGCGCGGCGGCGGTGGTTTGGAATCTGGCGGTGCTGGGCGCTATGCTGGCAGGCCAGGGGCCGGGCGCGGGGGCGATGGTGCGAACCCGGTTGATGAGTATGCTGCCGGGAGCAGGGCTGTTGGTATTGAGCCGGGTTAGTCGAGGGAGCATCGGCGTGGGAGACGGCTGGTTTTTTCTGGTCAGTGGGCTGCTTTTGGATGCCTCCCGGAATTTGGCGCTGCTTTGCTGCGGAGTGATGCTGTGCGGCTTGTATTGTCTGGGGTATCTGGTGTATGGACGATTCCGGGAACGGAAGAAGTCCGGGAGGCAGACGGTGGCGTTTCTGCCTTTTGTGGCGCTGGCGGAAGCAGGTATGCTGCTGGGACATTTGGCAGCAGGATAAGGAGGGGAATATGAGGCATAAGCATATGAGGCATAACCAAAAGGAAAAATGGCGGCGGGCGGCGCTCCCGGCGGAGTATACGGTGGAAGCGGCGGGCGTGATGGCAGTGGTATTGTTTACCATCATGACATTGCTTCATCAGGCATTCCATGTGCGGGCGGAGACCGTGGGCGTGTTCACGGTTCATGAGCAGGTAGAGCGGGAACGCCATGAGATTGCCCATTCGGATGAGAAGGAGATCACCCACGAGGGGCAGGGGCAGCGATGGAGTGTGGAGATCACGGCTCCGGTATTCCGCCCGGAGGAGTCTTTGCGGATGTGGAGTGTTTTTGAGGAGGAGCAGGAATCGTGAAGGTCAGTTATCGAAGAGAAATCCGGCATAATTATCTGATTATTGACCCGGAGGAGCTGTGCTGGGACGGCTATGAGAGCCAGATGCTTTCCCGAAATACCATAGAAGGACTTTTGCAGGTCCAGTTCCGGCAAATGGAGGAGGGAATCCGGTTTTACTATGAGATTACATCCCGGCAGCCGCTCTCCCGGCTGCTGGCGGGGAGAAATATCCGGGCAGGAGAAATCAAAACGCTGATTGCGGGAATTTTCCGGATATTGGAGCGGATGGATCGTTATCTGCTAAAGGAGGAGCATATCCTTCTGGAGCCGGAATATATCTATGTGGAGCCGGAGGAATTTCGGGTCTGGTTGTGTCTGGTGCCGGGGCTGGAACGGGATTTTCCGGAAATGCTTGGAAAGCTTTTGGAATATCTTCTGGGGTGTGTGGACCGTCAGGATCAGGAAAGCGTTGTGCTGGCTTATGGATTGTATCAGGAGACCCGGATGGAGAATTTTGGGGTGGATGATATTTTAAAGTATCTGTATGGAAGCGGAACCGGAAGCGCCGCAAAGCGGAAGCCTGCCTTGGAGGAGGAAGGCTGCGCGGAACCGAAACCGAAACCGGAAGCTTCCGGGCGGGAAGCTTTTACAGACTGGCCCGGCGGGGAGGCGTCCGGATGGAAGGACTTTACGGAAACATCTGGATCTGGCGTGGAGTCCTTTGGCGAGAGGCCAAAAGCATGGACGGAGGATGAAAAAATACGATCCGGTGCTGATGGGAAGCGGGTAAAAAAGAAAGGGGGCGGGGGAACGGGCATCCGCTCCTGGCTGCGGTCGCTCTTTCACGGGAAGCGGAAAAAGACGCCGGAACCGGCGAGTGAGGCCTGGAAGGGCATGTTTCAGGAACAGCCGGAGCAAGTGACGCCGGGGACTCCTGGGTCTTTCAGCTGGGATTTAAAGCCGGAAATCAGCATGGATCAGATGCCAGTGACGGCATTTGGGCAGGCGGCGCCGGAAGATCCGATGACCGTTTTTCTGGGGGATGTCCAGGGGCGGGACGGGACCCGGCGGCTGCGGGCATTGGATCCGGATGTGGAAGATATATCCATAGACTACTATCCCTTTGTCATCGGAAAGCAGGCAAAGCTGGTGGATTATCAGCTGAAAAAGGACACGGTCAGCCGTCTCCATCTGCGAATTGATCGGGATGGGGACTGCTATCAGGCGCAGGATTTAAATTCCACCAATGGAACCTATATTGGCGGGCGGCTGCTGGAGAATAACGAGTCGGCTCCACTGCGAATCGGGGATGAGGTGCAGATTGCTGATGTGCGGTTCCGATTTGAGTAGAATTGAGCTGAAGCATCAGGCCGAAGCGGCCGCAGAAATGCAGGCGCGGTGAAGCAGATGCGGTGAAGCGGCCGCGGGCAAGCAGGTGCGGTGAAGCGGCTGCGGGCAAGGAAACGTTGCAATTTGTTTTTGGCGGCGCTATAATAGGGGCACTTGATGGACAGAGAAAGGACAGGAAACTATGGAGACCAAATTGATTCCGGTCCGTGATACGGCGGCGATCCGGGACGAGGAGCTTGCCGAAGCGGCGCAAATTTTGAGAGACGGAGGGCTGGTGGCGTTTCCCACGGAGACCGTGTACGGTCTGGGAGCCAATGCCCTGGATGAGGAGGCTGCAAAAAAGATTTATGCGGCCAAGGGACGCCCGTCGGATAATCCGCTGATCGCGCATATTTCGTCGTTGGCAGAGCTGGATGCGCTGGTCCTGGAGATCCCGGAGGCAGCCAGAAAGCTGGCCGAAAAATATTGGCCCGGTCCTTTGACCATGGTATTTCCCAAAAGCGCCATTGTGCCCTATGGAACCACAGGCGGTCTGGATACTGTGGCGATCCGCATGCCCAGCGACCCGGTAGCCAATCGGCTGATTGCCCTGGCAGGCGTTCCGGTGGCGGCGCCCAGCGCCAATACCTCCGGGCGTCCCAGCCCCACCACGGCCCAACATGTGTGGCAGGATATGAATGGCAAGATTGAGATGATCATCGACGGCGGCCCGGTGGGAATCGGCGTGGAATCCACGATTGTGGATGTATCCGGAGAAGTGCCGACGCTGCTACGGCCGGGAGCGATTACTCTGGAAATGCTGCGGGAAACGGTGGGTCAGGTGGAAATCGATCCGGCCATTCAGGGACCGCCCAAGGAGGGGCTGCGTCCGAAAGCGCCGGGAATGAAGTATCGCCATTATGCGCCGAAGGCGGAGCTGACTCTGGTGGAAGGAGAGCGGGATGCGGTGGCGGCAGCCATCAACCGGCTGACCGCAGAGCGGCTGGCGGAAGGAAAACTGGTGGGGATCCTGTGCACCGAGGAAACTTATGGACTGTATCCCCAGGGGATTTTGCGCAGTCTGGGCGTCCGCGCCCATGAGGAAACCATCGCTCATAATCTGTTTGCAGTGCTGCGGGAGTTTGATGACCTGGCAGTGGACTGCATCTATTCCGAAAGCTTTTCCGATGACCACCTGGGGCAGGCGATCATGAACCGGCTGATGAAGGCGGCGGGGTACCATACGATAAAAGCGTTGTAACGAAAAGGGCAGGCGAACAGCTTGCCCCGATTTTTTTCTAAGAGATTTGCCCCGGTTTTTGCTGCTGATTATTAATGTATTCCTGCTGATTGTAGGCTGCTTTTTGGAGACCGCATCGGCCATCACCATTGTGGTGCCGCTGATTCTCCCGCTGCTGTCGGCTTATGACGTAAATCTGACCAAGTTTGGCATTATCATGGTGCTGAATCTGATGATCGGACTCTTGACACCGCCGTTTGGTCTGGTATTATTTGTAATAAGTAAGATCGGAAATATCTCTATCGCGCGGTTCTCCAAGGCATTGGTTCCATGGCTGCTTGCTCTGATTGCGGCATTGCTGCTGGTAACATTTATTCCTCAGCTTAGTCTGTGGTTCCCAACCTTCCTGGGAATGAGCGTATAACGAAACTATCAGAAAGTTGAGGAAGCATTATGAAGATTACAGCAGTAAAAGGGATCGGCCTGCGGTGCAGCTGCGACCCTATCAGTGATGCCTTGTCCACGTCCATGGCGCGTCAGGCGCTGCTTGTGAAGATCGAGACGGATACGGAGCTGTACGGAATCGGGGAAGCCTTTACCTATGGGGCGCCCCTGGCCGTGATGAAGCAGATTGTGGAGGACCAGCTGGGCCCGATGCTGATTGGTTCGGATCCTCAGGAGATGGAAAAGCTTTGGAAAACCATGTATTGGCGGACCTTGGCCCATGGCAGGAGAAGTCTGATTATGGGAGCAATCAGCGGCATTGATATTGCACTGTGGGACCTGTTTGGAAAGGCGGCCCATATGCCGGTGACCAAGCTTTTGGGCGGCTATTCGGACCGGGTGCCGTCCTATGCCAGCGGCGGCTTCTATGCAGCCGGAAAGGGGCTGGATGGTTTGCGGGCAGAGCTGGAGGGCTACAGAAACCAGGGCTATCGGGACGCCAAGATTAAAGTGGGACGAAACCCGGAGCGGCCGGGCACGCCGCTGCATTATATGGCATTTCAGGAGAACGGCGTCTCCCAGGAGGAGGATTACCGCCGGGTAGAACTGGCAAAATCCATTGTGGGCAGCGGGCGGCTGATCGTGGACAGCAATGCGTCTTGGGATTCCTACGAGGCGCTGGAGATTGGCCGGGAGATGCACCGGCTGGGCGTTTGCTGGCTGGAGGAGCCGATTCCCTTTGAGGATCTGGAGGGTTACCGCCGGATTTCCAGGGAATTGCCCGAGGTGCAGATCATCGGCTGCGAGACCCAGCAGGGCTTGAAGAATTTTGAAAATATGGTGTGGGCGGATGCCTTGGATATTGTGCAGCCGGATCTGGGCTGGGCCGGCGGCATCACCGAGTGCAAAAAGATCGGCGCCATGGCAGAGGGCGCGGGGCGGAAGATTTCTCTTCATTGCTTCGGCTCAGCGGTGCTTTTTGCGGCAAGCCTGCATCTGGCGGCTTCCATGCCCAACACGGAGGCCATGGAGTCCGAGGAGAATCCCAACCCCTTAAAGACAGAGCTTACGAAAGCACCCTTTGAGGCGGATGAGCATATGAGCTTCTTTGTTCCGGATGGGGACGGTCTGGGGCTGGACCTGGATTGGACAAAAATGGAAAAATATGTTACGATTTAAAGCCAGAATTTTACCAAGGAAAATTTCATGAATCTGCACAAGCATGACAGCGCTCTCCATACTGCCCTGGTCCAGTGCTGCCGGAACGGACAGATTTTGGATATGTACCAGAGCTTAAATACCCATGCGGGGATGTTTACCGGCTTTCATTACCATACGCCGGAAAGCCTGCGGGGCGTGCAGCAGCAGCACACGGAGATCGTCCGCCAGTTGGTGATGTGCGACGTGGACGGACTGAAAAAGGCTGTGGAGCAGCACATCTACAGCACCATTCAGATTTACCGGACCGGATGGGCAAAGGAGCATGGCACTTCCATCAATAATACCGGCTCAGACGGGATTCCTGAAGGGATCCATATTCCTGGGCAAGCTTGATAAAATAGTGGCAGGCCTTGCTGGACGGATCACGCCGCGCTGGGTGCCATGTTGATAGTTATAGGCATTACTCCGAGCTGGTGGATTCGAGTGATTTCAATGTCCGACCATTTGCACTTTTCCAACTCGTCAGGCCGTTTGCGCTTTTCCCAATCACAAACATAGCGGCATAGGAAGGACTACTGAAGAGTATATCCTCCTGCAACACCCCTTCTTCGTCAACGGGAGCCTTTTTCCGCCGCTCCTTGATAACAGCAGGGATCGTATCATCATCCACAAGTGATATACGGCTACCCTGCAGAACAACGAATCCCTCCGCAGTCTGGTTGCCATTTGCCTCAACCCTGCCGACATTCTTTATAGTTCTCTCCAGATGAAGTCTGGCGCTTTCGAGCGGCAGCGTCACAGATTCTTCCGATTGTTTAACCACAGGCTTTCTAATCGGCTCGAACAGCTTATGGCCAAGGGTGCCCATGATGACCTTGGCATAGTCGATGAATTCCTCCATCTCGC
>CAZICB010000015.1:0-34677 GCA_964537765.1 uncultured Lachnospiraceae bacterium | reverse complement strand
ACCGGGATGATGCAGAATGAGATCATCGCGAGGACGCAGAATGATCATATCTGATGGTTAAAGGAAAGGCAGGCAGAAGAGCCGCAGAAGCGGGTCGTCTGACGCTATATGAAAAAGAGGCTTTCGGTAGCATTCCTGCTGCCGAAAGCCTTTGCATATCAGGCAGAAAGTGGGGGAAAGAATGCTGAAATTCTGGTATATCTCTTATAAAAGCGTTGTCGGGGACAGGGGTATCTTTGAGGCGGCGAAGCAGCTGAATGTTGAAATCGAGATGTACTTATGTGACCATGCGGATCTGGAAATGCTCCGTGAGGAGGAACTCGCGGAACTGGTGAAAAAACTGGAAGCGGCGGGGCCGGACGCCGTCATCTGCAGGGGGCGGATGGCGCCGTATCTGAAGGCGCTGGGGCTGAATCCGCGTATTCTCTTGATCCCAGTGCAGTTTCTTGGCTCCAGCACCTTTTCCCTGGTTGCAGATGTGCTGCGCCATCATCCGGAGGCATTGCCCCCTTCCGGGGCGAAAGCCGCGGTATTCTCTCATAGGCCAATCCTGATTGACAAGGAAACGATGCAGTTCCTCTTTCATTTAGATCTGGTAAATATTGAACTGAAGCGGGGAGATGAGGCGTATATCAGACAGGAACTTCTCCGGGTGAAGAAGCAGGGAATTCATTTTATTCTTGCCGGTAAAAGCACCTGCCGCCTGGCAGGGGAATTGGGGATCCCTGCATTTTATTCAGATAATGCCAAAGAATATGAATCCCTCTATTACACCCTGAAGCTGGCGATCATGCTGGTGGAAAGCAGCCGGAGCCAGAGAGAGCATCGGGAAGCACTGGAATACATGATGGACTATTCTTTTGAGGGAATACTTCAATTGAATCTCACCGGGCAAATATGTTTTTGCAATTCCGTTGCCCGGGAGATGTTGGAGCCGGGAACGGGGCTTATCAACGGAAAGTCGATCTGGGACTTTATTCCGGAGTTAGGGCAAGAGGCGTTGGGGCATGTTCTGGAAGAAGGGGAAAATATCTATGGCACAATCCTTAAGATCCGGGATCATGTGGTGATTGTCAACGTGATTCCGTATATAAAAAACGGAGGGATCCAGGGGGCCATCGTTCACATGAGTCAGAAAGAGGAACTGGAAAAACTGGAGACGAAGCTCAAGATGGGCAGCTACTCCAAGGGGCTTACGGCAAAATATCGGTTTCCGGATATTAAGGGCGATTCGGAGGTGATTAGGGAATGCCGCTATAAGGCGAAGCAGTTTGCAAAGCATTATGCCAATGTGCTGCTGCTTGGCGAGTCCGGGACAGGAAAGGAACTTTTCGCTCAGAGCATCCATAATTATAGCATGCGCGAGAAGCAGCCTTTTGTGGCGGTGAACTGCGGCGCTTTGCCAATGAATCTGTTGGAAAGCGAACTGTTCGGTTACGTGGGCGGCGCGTTTACCGGGGCCTCACGGAATGGAAAGCGAGGTCTGATCGAACAGGCGGATAAGGGGACAATCTTTCTGGACGAGATTTCAGAGATGGATATTCAGGGTCAGATCCGCCTTTTGCGTGTGCTTGAGGAACGGGTCATCATGAAAATCGGCGATGACCGGGTGATTCCGGTGGATGTGCGGATTATAGCTGCCTCGAATAAAAATCTGATGAAGCTGGTGCAGGAGGGCAAATTCCGGGAGGATTTATACTATCGGTTAAATGTCCTTACCTTGCGGATCCCTCCCTTGCGCAAACGGGGAAGGGATATCCTGCTGCTGGCTGAGGAATTCCTGAAAAAATATGGGATGCTTGCGGAAAAGAAGCTGAATCTGACTCCCGCGGCGGAAGAATTGCTGCTTTCTTATGAGTGGCCGGGCAATGTCCGGCAGCTCCGCAACTTCTGTGAACGCCTGACGATCATCAGCAATAAGCGCGAAATTGACCGGGATATGGTCTACAGCCAATTGGAGGAGGTCTGTGAGACGACAATACCGGAAAAAGAAGAGGCAGGACGCCGCGCGGAGCCAATCAATGCGCAGAGCCTTTCGCCCGGGGAAAGGGAAGAATGTCAGCGGATAGTGGAAGCGCTGAATATCTGCGGCGGGAGCCGCACGGAAGCGGCCAATCGGTTAGGGATGGGACGTTCCAGCCTCTGGCGGAAAATGAAAAAGTATGGGATTGAGGAGAAGGCGTTTTAGATAAATAGGGGGTGGAATGAAAAACATGAAACGAAACGCATGAAACAAATGTTTCAGAGTGCGTTTCGTTTTTTTCATCAAAATGTAGTGAGTCACGCCGGTGATGCGTCTCATCGCTTTCGCTTCGGACAAAGATGGGGAAAAACGCGGAGGGAAAATGGGGGATGAATTCATTGTTTATTAAAAATTTATAGGAAATTTAGAAATCTGGCACGAACCTTGCTCTGTATAAGAGTATCAAACAATATAGAGAAAGGGGATATTTAAGTTATGCAGGAAAAAATCAAAATGAGGGACATCTTTAACAGAAACCTGGTGCTGATTCTGATTATTCAGGTATTGGCGGATTCCGCCAACAACTGGGCCAATGCGTTTATCAACATGGGCGCGAAGGCCGCGGGAGTCAGCGTAGGGGCGATCGGCATCGCCGCGTCGGTATACACGATTTCCGCGCTGGTCATGCGGATGCCGGCAGGCGCTATTGCCGACTCTGACAAAAAAAGAATCGCCTTGATTCTGGCGTTGATGCTCCGCACCGTTTTTCACTTTGTACTGGGAACCTTCGGCATTATGGGAGACGCGAATTTCATCATTGCCAGGGCCCTTTACGGCTTTGGCTGGTGTCTGGCAGGCATTATCCTTCCGGCGGTTGTGGCCATGATGATGGACAAAAAGGTGATGGGAACCACCTATGCTTTCCTGTCTTTGGCTCAGGCCCTGGCAAAAAACTATGCCAAGGCCGGAGGCGTGAAGGTTTATCAGACCTTTGGCATGATTCCTGCCCTGATGTGCGCGGCAGGCTTCGCGGTGGCTGCTGTTGTGCTGATCTGCTTTTTGGATTTCAACGATGCCAGAATCGTTCAGGCGACCTCTAAAAAGAAGAAACAAGGCGGGCTTAAGGCGCTCAATTTAAAATACGTTCCGGTTTGTTTCATGATGAGCCTGGTGGTGCTCGGCTGGTCCGCACATAATCAGTACAACAACGTGATCGCGGAAGCCAGAAACATCGACATCGCTTCCATCCTGGTGATAACCGGAACCATCGCATCCTTTATCAGTTTTGTCACCAATGCGGCCTGTGATTTCATCCATCCCAAGTATGTTCTGTTTTTCCTATACGTGTGCCTGGGGGCAGGTCTGATTCTCGCAGGACATGCATATACGTACAACGCCTTTTTGGCGGCCGAAGCTTTGTGTACCATTGGCTCTTCCTATAGCAAAATCATCAGCATCTTTTTGTTTAAGAACTGTGATCCCACGGAAAAGGGAAGTGTGCATGCTACCAATTATTTTGCCACGGATGTGCTGAGTATTATTTCAGGTGTGGTGCTCGGCGCTGTATTGACCACCTTCGAATATGAGATGGGCTATACGGTGATCGGTATTTTTGTCCTTGCGGTGGCTGTCGGCTTTATCCTTCTGGGAAGCCGACTAATGAATTTTGATAATGGGAAAGGAACTGACAAGGAGGCTGCAAATGAGTGATCGGAAGAAAAATTCCCTTCCTGGACGGTATGAGGGCTTTACAGAAAAAAAATACGAGGGTTTTCTTATTGAATCCCGCTACGTGGAGGGCTTTGACAAGACGAAGCTGGGGCTTGACCTGGTTTTCCCGGTTACGCAGGAGGGGAAAAAGGCTGAGGGCAGATTTCCGGTGATTCTTCTGATTACCCGGGGCGGCCGCATGAAAAAATCCCCCAAATGCAATGGCATCGACCTGATTGAACGCTGCGTGCCCTACGGTTATGTGGGCGCTGTGCTGGAAAACCGGGGGGCGGGTGTTTCCTATGGAACCCAGGACAGCTTCGCCAGCATAGAAAACCGCAAGGATGTGAATACAGTGATCGACTGGATGGCCGAACAAGAGTGGTGTGATGGTCAGGTGGCCACCATCGGCGGCTCCAACCGGGGACTGATCCAGTTTGCGACGGCAGCCACCCGGCCTGCGCCCAGCAAGGCTTTAAAAGGGATCACTCCTATTGTGGCGGATCCGGATTTTTATTATCAGGACTATCCAAACGGCGTTTCCGCGATTCCCATGCATCGCAGGAGCAACGTGTCCGGAAGCGCGATCAGCGCGGTAAAGAAAACGAAGGAAGAATTTCTGGCGGACTCCCTTGTGGAAACTGTGGACGAGGACAGCGATGGCTCCATGGCTTACGAGGCTTATGAAACCGGTCAGTTTGGCAAGAACAAACGGTTTATGGAATGGCTGCTTTTGGAAAATATGTGCCGGGATGACGGAAATCCAAATTTCGGAGGGGAGAAAACCAATATCACGATCCCGCCGATTACGGATATCGACGCCTTTTTGGGCCATGGGATCCGGGTGCATCAGTTCGCGGGATTGTGCGAGTCAGGTACCTTTGGCCAGCTGATGGCCGCCAAAGAGTGGGGCGGAACGATTGTCCTGGGGCCATGGACTCATAGACAGTGTGCCCGCACGACCGCAGATGTGACCTACCCGGAAGGACAGTTTGACATGCTGGCGGAGCATCATAAGTGGCTGGATAATCTGCTGAAGGGTGTGGAGAATGGTTTTGACCAGAGACCGCCCTATACCTATTACATGATCGGTGCGGAAGAAGGCAGAAGATGGCGTTTTTCCGACACCTGGCCAGTGGAAAATGAGCGTAGGACGGTATTTTATCTGACTGCGGATAAGTCCGGGACCTGCGCCTCCAAAAACGACGGTTCTCTGTCGCTGGTGAAACCGTCCGAGCCTCATATCACGGATTATCAGGTGGACACTTCGATTGAAGTATTTGATAATGGGGAGGGCGGCACCTTTGAACGCATGGTCCTGACCTGGGACGGAGATATGACAGAAGGCGTGGATAAGAAGGGATTGACGTTTACCTCGCTTCCCCTATATGGAAGATACAATAACGAGATGGCAGGAAACGTGGGGGTGGATTTGTGGGTCACCTGCAGCCAGCCGGACGCGGATTTTATTGTCTACCTGGAAGAAGTATTAAAGACGGGGGAATCCCATTATGTATCCATGGGCATGCTTCGCGCATCGCACCGCGTTTCTGCTCCGAGACCGGCTTGGGATGAGGTGGGAGCGGTCTACCATCCATGCATGCGCGCCGATATGGAACGCTGTCTTGCGGAGGGAATGAAGGAGCCGGTCCATCTGCAGTTTGCTGTGGAGCCGATTACAAGACATTTCGCGAAGGGAAGCAGGCTGCGTTTTACCATCACCTGTGCCAATAAGAAAACCTTCCAGCATCCCATGTACGATGAGGATCATCTTCCCACAATCCAGTTGTATCAGGGCGGGGATCATGCTTCCTTTATTCGTGTGCCCTTTATCGAGCATGAGGAAAATGTTTATAACGGGACTGTGGAGACGGAGGACTATGAGGGTCCCGGTACCTTGTACTTCTTTGAGAAGAATATTTACTTATATTATAACGGATTCTGGAAGAAGATGGCTGCGGATTCTAATGAGGCCGGATATGAGTTGGAAAACGGGAAGGCGGTATTCGCCGCCGGATTTACTTTCACCATGGAGGGCAAACCGGTGGAGGATGGCATTATCTGCGACTACCAGGGCGGGGACAAACCGGAGCTTCCGCTGCCTTACCGGCGTCATCAGATCGTGGATCAGGTGCCTGTTTCCGTTCACAGCCGGATGCTGTTTCTGCCGATGGTGAAAACCCTGTACGTAGAGGAATATCGGATGGACAGCAAAGAGGAGAAGGCGCCGGCGGTATTATATATTCATGGTTACAGTGGAACCCCTTCGCAATTTGGCAATATCCAGATGGAGTTGCTGCACCGAGGCTATACTGTGATCGGCATTGACATGCGCAATTATCCGCCGAACTGTTTCCCGGACTATGTATATGACGTAAAAGGTTGTATCCGTTACATTCGCGCGAACGCGGCGGGCTTTCGGATCGACCCGGATCGGCTGGGCTGCAGCGGTCAGTCCCTGGGAGGCAATGCAACCCTGATCGCGGCAGCTTCTGCCGGGGAACCGGAGCTGGAAGGAACCGTGGGAGGCGATCTTGAGGTTTCCAGCCGTCTCCAGGCTGTCTGCGTAGGGTTCGGCTGGTCGGATATCCTTCATATGGGTCCGGATCTGGCTGAGGAATACAAGGATTATCCTCAGGAAATCCGCGATATGAAGTTTGCCAACAGCGATGGACCGACCGCCCCTCTTGGCGAGGTGATCGGCTTTACCGGTCCGGGCAAGGGGGTCAAGGTCTTAAGAGACTATCTGGAACAGGGTAAGAAGGGGACAGATCCGTATCTGGATGAAATGCTTGGCAAAGCGATTGCCGCCAGCCCGGTGAATCATATCGGCCCCGCATTCCCGCCTGCTGCCCTATATACCGGGCTTGGCATGGTGCGCGTGGATATCCCGGATCATCAGTCCTATCGGACCTTTGAGGCATGTAACCGTTATGGCGCGGACTGCTTCCAGTTTGGCAATACCAACGGAGAATATGGAAGGAAGGCCCCGATTGTCCGTGCAATCTGCGGGTTCTTCGACGCTTATCTGAAAGAAAAATTGCCTTATAAGAAAGCGGTGGCCGTTCCGGAAAGCAAGATGATCGTGGAGAATTTCTGTGACCGGAGGCTGGATTACGCGGTGCTTGTCCGCAGGGAGGATGAGCTTTATGTGGCCGTGGAATATTTAGAGCAGTTCTTTGGCGTCAAGGCCGGAACTCCTGTAGCTGTCATCGACGGAAGGGCCTACCGGATGGCTGCAGAGCTGGAAAGCGTGGGCGTGGGATTCCGGTATTATCCGGACAAAAATATGGCGGTTTTGGTTCCGGCCCATGTGTGGGCGAATAATAAGCCGAAAAACCGTACCTGTTAGTGAGGCTCAATATGCAAAAGCAGAGTGGCGAATTTGGTCACTCTGCTTTGTCATTCATGGACAGTTTCACAGCCTCTCCATCCTCTCCTCCAGACTCATGCCAGAGCAGCGCTGGTAGTAGTGGTAGACTTTGTAGGAAAAGATCATTCGCTGCTGAACCTCCCCGCTTGATAAATCTGCGGTAATCAGCTCATGGACCTTGGCCAGGCGGCTGGCGGCGGTATTGCGGTGCATGTAGGCATTTTTGGCGGTCTGTACGATATTGCAGTTGCACAGGCAGTAGTGGTAGACGAACTTCATCAGGTCCGAGCGGTGATCCCGGTCATATTTGATCAGCTTGACGGCATCTGGATGGATCATCAGCACAATGTCATCGTGGCCAAAGCGGTTTTTGAAGCTGTCGATAGCCATGTCGATCATCAGGTATTCGGCGAAATCCTCGAAATAAAAGATCCGCTCCCGGCTGGCGGGAAACAGCTTTTGCCCCAGCGCCAACACCTGCTTGGTCAGAATGTATTGGGTTCGCAAAAGCTCCCGGCGGCTGGTGGCATTGCTGATGGCGGCATGGGCCTGGCAGCCGGCTAGCAGCCGGGAAAAGCCCTCCGAGTCAAAAACGGGGCGAGGCTGGAAGGCCCGGTTGGGGCGGGCAAGCAAAAGGACGATGCAGCCGTCGTAAATGGCTACATTGGTATCCGGAAACAACTCCTCCAGTTCGGTCAGAAGCCGGGTGGCATTTTTTTGCAGGATCTCCGGTTTTTCAAAGGAGATGATGATAAAGGAGCAGAAAATGCCGGAGCCGCAGGAAATCCTGGAAAAGCGGGCATCGATCTCATGCTTGTCGGTAATCTGAGTCTCTACGATTTCTTTTAAAAGAATCTTAAATTCTTCTCCGGCCCAGTAGGACAAATCCTGGGACTCCCGCATCAGCCGGTGAATGGCTGTGCGGGTCAGCTCCATGACTGTGTAGGCGTCGAAACGGCGGGCCTGCGCGGGAGCCGCGAAGATCATATTGGATATAGCGGTTTCCTGTTTGTATACCTTATAAATCCAGCAAATATATCCCTCCTCCAGGTCCTTTAACAGAACCCGGTCGGAGCCATTGGCATCCGTCAGCATCGCTTTCAGCTCAGGCGCCAGGAAGCCCTTTTCCTCCAGCACCCGGATGGAGGGCGCCTCAATTTGCGGGTTGACATGCTTAAAAATCACCCGGTCCGCGGTATTTAATAGAAAGATGGAAAAACCGGTGATACAGGCCGCTTCGTCCACCACATCCTGAATCGGATGGCCGGGGGAGGACAGTTCCCGGAAACGAAGGCTCCAGGAGCGGTATTTTTGGACTTGCTCATCCAGAAGATCGTGGAGGGAAAACAGGTCTTCCTCCGAGCTGATGACATTGGCATCTCGTGCGGCGGCGAGTCGGGGAAGCTCCTCTAAAAAGCCGGAGGCAAAGAAAGTGATGCCGGAAAGAGGGGCGCAGCCGGGGCTTTCAAACAGCTCGCGGACGGACCCGGCGCTTCCGAGATATAAGGTATCTGCGGAAAATTTCCTGCTATTTCCAATAAAGCGGATGGATGCGATCTCCGCCAGCTGGGGCTGCGCGATGTGGCACTGATCCGGCTGCGCATGGACGGCTTCCATCCAGTAGGTGATATTTGACAAAGAGCTTCCCTCCCTCGTTATGTGCCTGTTTATGAAACCTGATATATCATTGGTTCAGCATAACATCTTCTTTGTTCATATTCCGAATTCTTCAAATAGTTTCTGCTGGTATTCCGGCTCTTCCGCCGCCCGGATAATATCGTCCATGCGGTTTTGGGCAGCAAGCAGGCGGGTCAAGTCGGTCAATCGTTTAATCCCTTTTTGCTCGCCGATCTGTTTTCCGTCCTCAACGCCCTCCGCATAATCTAATTGTTTTTGCTTTGCTGCATCAAATTCTGTCAGAAACATAGCGACCACCTCCGATTTCTGTTTTGACAGCAGTTCCGCAAGGATGTCTTCTTTTATGCATTCGTCAATCGCCTCCTGTACAGCCTTTTCTAGGTCGGAGGATTTCACCTGTTTTTGGCGAACCTTTGCAATAAATTGGGCATATTCCCGTAGCTTTCTGCAGCGTTCCATCAGTTCCCGATTTCGGCCTAAATTAATGTTCAGCATCACCGCCTGAACCTCCAGCGCGGGTTCCAGCACATATTCTCTCTGAATGCCGGTAAAAGAGGAAGACAGCTTTAAAACCGATCGATCCGGTTCTTCCTTTCTGCCATTGTAGAAGACAATAAATTGCGGATAAGGAAGCTTTTGCTGGCGGCTGCTGTAAACGTTCACATGGTTTTCTTCGATATATGCCTGATAAAGCCGCGCAAAAGTAAAGGTCCAGCAGGTCCTCTGGTTTCTGGAATACCCTGCGAAACAGCCTGTCCTTATGTTGATAATTTACTTCATTCAATAATGCTACCTCCATTATAGTTGATTTTTACTTTCAGGGCAAATAAAACTTAATCTTATGTATCTTAATCCATCAAAGGTATTACCTGCCTTATCCACTAATGAGAATCGGAATTTTTACGTGACAATACGTCCTGATAAATCCTGAAATTTATCTGATCCGGCCGGAAAGAAATTCCAACGAAGATAAAAAGAGTATATAAAATCTTTGAGGCTATGTCAATTGGGTATGATGAAAATTTTATTCTCCAAATTTTATTCTCCGCGGCAGCGGGATTTGTGAATGAGGTCTGGAAGGCTGTGAATTATAACTCTCCGCAAAGTGCATGTCTGCTGTCCAGGAAAAATGGAACTGAGCATCTTTGCATAAATTTTTTTTCAGAAAGTCAGGAAAGCTTGTGAAAAACGAAACGTTTTGCTACGATGAGGGAAAGAAAAACTGGTGTTTCGGGGTAAAGAACCCGGCCGCCAAATTTAATTGGGGAGGTTTCCATGACAGACAGAATTCAAAGATTGTATTCGAAAATCAACAATGACAAGCTTAAAATCTGCATCGAAAAGCCATTGATTTACAAGGAATCCATTGAGGCCCATGAGGGCCTTCCGGCGATTTTGCAGCGGGCGTATGCCACTGCGGATTATCTGGATAAGCGGACGATTTATATTGAAGATGACGAGCTGATCGTGGGCAATGTGGCCTCCAAGCCCAACGGCATGGAAGGCATGGTCTGGGGTCCCGCATGGCCGGAGGAGGACTTTGATGAGTTCTTAAAGGGCGGTGTTGTGGAGATCAGCGATGAGGATCGGAAAAAATGGCGCGAATGCGACGCGTTCTGGAAGGATAAGGGCCGCACTATGAATGAGTGGCAGGGCCGGTTCTATGACAATGACCGTATCTGGTCCTTCATCTCCTCCGGTGTGCTTTGTCCACCTTGGACGGACCGGAAGGCGGGCAGAGGCCAGGGCGGCGCTGGTTTCGGCTGGGGGCTGGGCATCGGCTATTCCCTGTTCATCCCGGATTACGGAAAAATCATTGACGAGGGCATTTCCAAGACCCTGCATGAGGCGGAGGAAGCCCTGGCGAATATTACCTACACCGATATCGACGGCATTGAGAAATCCGAGTACTACCGGGCGGTCATCATTGCCCTGAGCGGCATGGTGCGGATGTACCATCGCTACGGCGAGGTCTGCATGCAGAAGGCGTCTGAGACCGCCGATGAGACCCGCAAAAAGGAACTTTTGCGCATGGCGGACACCTGCCACTGGATCGCGGAGAATCCGTCCCGCAATTTCCGTGACGCCATCCAGAACGTATGGTTTTACTGGATGATGGTGGCTCACGGCACCACCCCGCTGGGACGCATGGATCAGTATCTGTATCCGTATTATAAAAAGGATCTGGAGGCTGGCGAGATCACTCCGGATGAGGCCCTGGAGCTAATCGAGAATCTGCGGGTCCGCATCATGCAGTTTAACTTTGTAAATGGCGGAAAGGCGCAGCGCTCCAAGTGGGCAGGCATGGCGCGCTGGAACAATGCCGTCATCGGCGGCTGCGATCCGAAGACCGGCGAGGATGCCACCAACGATCTGTCCTACCTGATTCTGGAGTCCGCAAAGGAGATCCGTACCCCGCACTTTACCATCACCATCCGCGTGGGCAAAAACACTCCTGAAGCGCTTCTCAAAAAGGGCATGGAAGTGGTAAAGACCGGCATCGGCATGCCGGCATTCATCTCCGAGGACAGCTATATCAAGACGGTGATGCTGGAGCCGGGCATGGATATCGAAACAGCCCGTTCCTTCGCTTTGTCCGGATGCCTGGACTTAAACATCCCGGGCAAATCCAGAATCAGCGCCATCGGTATGTTCATCTGTCCAAAGGTGCTGGAGATCACCATGAGGAACGGCGTACTGGCCTCCACCGGACAGCAGATCAGCCCGAAGACCGGGGAGATGAAGGATTTCGCGACCTTCGAGGATTTCATGGCGGCGTACAAGACTCAGCTCGCCTACTTCCAGTCCCTGTATAATGAGGAACACAATGTGTTAAACTATGTCACCCGTCATACTCAGTGCGACGTGGTACACTCGGCGTTTGCCTATGAGGGCATCTCCTCCGGCCGTGACATCAACAGCCGCAAGATGAAATATGAGAACTCCGCGGTGTTGAATCCGGTGGGCATGATCAACGTGGCCAATTCCATGGCGGCTGTAAAGAAACTGGTGTTCGAGGAGAAAAAGTTCACCATGGAGGAGCTGCATAATGCCCTGGAGGCCAACTGGCAGGGTTATGAAGATATGAAGAAGCTGTGCGAGGAGGCTCCGAAATACGGAAACGGCGATAAATATGTAGACGAGATCGCCGCGGAGCTGTACCACTTCTGGGCTGAGAACGCCAAGACCCTGACCACCATTTATGGGGTACCGCCGAAGGTAACCGGCATCTCCATTACAGCGAACATCCCGGGCGGCTCCTACACCTGCGCGACTCCGGACGGGCGTTGCTACGGCGAAGCCTTGGCGGACGGGACCATTTCCCCGGCACAGGGCACCGATACCAACGGCCCCACGGCTGTATTCCGCAGCGGCATGGCCATCGACCAGGATGAGTTCCAGGCGACCCTGCTGAACATGAAGATGCTGCCGTCCTCCATGGAGCGGGAGTCCGACCGCATGAAGCTGGCCACCATGGTAAAGACCTACCTGTTAAACGGCGGCAAGCAGGTACAGTTCAATGTGGTTTCCAATGAGACCCTGAGAAAGGCACAGGAAAGCCCGAAGGATTATAAGGATCTGGTGGTGCGCGTGGCAGGCTACAGCACCTACTTTACCATCCTGACCCCGGGCACCCAGAATGATATCATCAAGAGATCAGAGCAATCTCTGTAAGCTATAGTTACATTTGAAAAATCCCCTTTGGGCGGACGCTATGAAATTTGTGGCGTCCGCCCAAAACCGCATGAGGGGATTTTGCAAGGCCTGCGAATCCCATGGACTCGGCAGTTTTTGAATCTATTCTGCGATATTCCGGTCTAACCATTTGACAATAAAATCCGCGATTTCCAGATTATTTTTTTCCAGCATCATCATGTGTCCATTGCCATGGATCCCGACATCTTCCAACCGGATAAAATCATGGGAAACGCTGGCCATTGTCAGGAAGGTGCTGATCAGGTGGTCAAATTGGGCATGATAAGAGGCCTCGGACACCACCAAAAGAATAGGCTTTCCGGCAAAATGCGGAAGATGGTAGGAATCCTTCATAATAAGGCCGTCTATCCATTCTTCGGATGGACTTGGAAGAACTGAGAGGCTTATTTCCTCAGGCTTGTGGATTTCCGGTTCAAAATGCAGAGGAAGCTCAGATATACCGTAATTTGCGGCTTTCTTTCTGGTAAGGTCCATGCCAAAGGGTGGTCCGGAGGGTTCCAGGGCTGCTATGCCCTTCACAAGGTCAGGGTATTGATCCAGGATATTCCAGCCGAACGGTCCTGCCTGGGAATGGGTCAGAAGAATGGCCGGCCCTGTAAGGGATAGGAGTTCCCCGGCGCACTGGGAGACCAGTTCCTGGGTGAGACGGTTGCCTGGAAGATATTCCACCTGACTTTTCGCGAATTCGAGGAAAACCGATTCCTCATCTGGGCCGCCATAACCCGGCCATTGTGTATGCCTGGACGCCTGAGGCCAATTTCCCCGGTCTGTGCCAAATCGTATTTTTAAATCGGTCAGGTCATGAAAAATCAAAGGGTTATCCTGGCTGTAATGATAAGCGGAACGGCCCCTGCAGGGCTGCTCTGCCAGATAAACGACATAGCCCTGTTCTAAAAAGAAGTCTGCCCATCCTTTCCTTCCGTCCGGCGTGACCAGCCAGTTGATATTGGTCTGACCCGCGCCATGGAAAAAAATGACCGGATAGGGATGGCGGATTTCCTTCGGTTCATATGCTTCCACAAACATCTGGCCTTCCATGTATTCCTTGCCAGGCTGGCCTTTTTTCGTACCGCCCACGTAGAAAAAGCTTCTGGCTCCAAGGGCATCCTGAGGAATCATCCTTGCGTTTTTACAGATTTTCATAGCATTTCCTTCTTTCATATTTTTGTAATTCCAGTTTACAAAACAGATTAGAAATTGTAAAATATTATAATAAAATAATAATGATAATAAAAAACTATTTCAAAAAGAGGAAACAGGAGCGGTGTTAAGAGAATGTGAGTATTTCATTGCCATAGCGGAAGAAAATAATCTTACCAGGGCGGCAGAGAAACTGCGCGTTTCGCAGCCATCCCTGACGCAGAAACTTCAGCGGATGGAACGGGAATTAAATTGCAAGCTGCTGATCCGGACAAACAGCGGGGTGAAGCTGACAGAGGCCGGACAAGCTTATTTGAAGATGGCCAGACAGATGCTGCATCTGTATGAAAATTTTAAATTCGAGATCGGGCAGCTGCGCAATCTCGCCTATGGATGTCTGCGGGTAGGGGCAAGCTGGTATTTGACGACAACGCTGCTTCCGGAGATCATTACCGCGTACTCTCTGCGTTTCCCTGATATCCAGGTTGACTGCATGGAAAGCCGTACCAGCGTGCTGTTGGAAGCACTGCATAACGGGCAGATCGATATCGCCTTTACCTCTCAGCTGCCGCAGGAAAATCTTTTAAATGTGACGGAATGTGTCAGCGGCGCGTCTCACTGCATTCTGAAGAATCAAAAGCGTCTCACCTGCCTTCCCATCTATCGCGATCCCTTTTGTGTGGTTGTGGCGTCAGGGACTGCGATAGAGACAAGGATTGTGGAGCCGTCAGACCCGCGGGAAACCGCGTTCGTCCGGATGGATTGTCTGCGCAGCCTGCCGTTTATCATGTTCCATCCAAAGCAAAGGATTCGCCAGCTTACGGATCGGGTTCTGTCCTTGGCGGATATTTGTCCCAGGATTCGTCTTCTGACTTACGGTTTTCCTATAGCCATGGCTCAGGCCGCTGCCGGGCTTGGCGCGGTGATACTGCCAAGAAGATATGTGGATACAGTGAAAGACCAGTACCGGATCGACGTATATGACATTCCGCCGGAGTATCAGGCCTACTGGGATATCGGAGCCTGCTATTCGCACTACGATATCATGCCTTTTGCGCTGGAAGCATTTATCGAAGAATTAAATCGGATAATCGGATCCGAAAAGAAAGGGAGGCTCTGAAGAGAAAGTAAAATGACGAAAGGATCAAAGGAATCTGTCGCGCGGATGGCGTTCGCGGCAATGTTTTTTGACGGTCTGTGTGTGTCCAGCGGAAGCGTGATTCTGGCTTTATTGCGTCAGCATTACCGGTTGTCCTATGATTTATCCGGCGGCCTGCTGGCAATTTTGAGTGTGGGGAATCTGGCGGCCGGACTGATGTGCGCGGCGCTGCCGCGGTTTTTCGGAATGAAGCTTACGATTTTGCCTTTGGCCGCTGGGCTTGCGGGTGGTTATATGTTTTTGATGGTTTCCGGGCATCCGGCGGTGCTTTTGCTGGGATTTTTGCTGATCGGATTTGGAAAGGGAAGCGTGATGAACAGCTGCACGGTGGCAGCGAGCCGGGCGACCGCGGATCGAACCAGATGCGTGAATGTGATTAATGCGTTGTTTGCCCTGGGCAGTCTGCTTGCCCCGGTTTTGTATCTGGCCAGCAATCAGCTTGCGTCCTGGAGAGCGCCATTGTGCGCATTGGCGCTCTCCGGATTGATCGTGTGGATTTTGTTTGCCCGGATGGGATTTGGTTCCGACAAAAGCCAGGCAAAGAAGGAGAATGATTTGGGATTTCTGCGCGACCGCCACTTCTGGTATACCGTGTGCTTTATGTTTTTCCAGCAATGCACGGAGATCAGTGTGACCGGATGGCTGGTGACTTACTTTAAGGATCAGGGAATCCTGACTGGCGTTCTCAGTGAGTTGACGGTGACCGTGATCTGGCTGGCTATATTGGCTGGCCGGCTGGCGATCGCTTTTGTGCTGCCGGAAAACAGCAGGCTCCGTTCTCTTGTCGTGATGAGCGTGGCCTCCCTGGCAAGCTATGTGATGCTTCTGCTTTCTTCCGGCGGCATTATGGCGCTGCTTTGCCTGTTTTTGTTTGGCATCAGTGAATCCGGCTGCTATCCCACCGGCGTTGCCCAGGCCAACAAATCTCTGAGCAATGCCACCATGGGCGTGCTGCTTCCTGTGGCGGGCATCGGCGCCATCCTCATGCCTTACGTGGTAGGCGCCGTGGCGGAGCAGCTGGGGATCTTCGCCGGGATGGTTTGCCCAGGCGTGACGACCATCGGGATGGTGCTGTTTGCGGTTCTGCTGGAAAAATAGCGGATGGCATCCAATTTTCAAAAGCAGAGACTTTCGAGGGGAGGGTTTGTCTTGCAAAAATATGTTTATGAGATCAGCCGGGAAAGCCGGAGGCTGCATATGCGCCAGTACATCCACTGGATCGGCCCTTATCGCTATAACTGGCATGAGGAGCTTGAACTGATGCTGATCATAAAGGGGCATGTGGAGATGAGCTGTGCCGGGGAGCGGATCGATCTGGCGGAGGATGACCTGCTTCTGATCAATTCCAATGTGGGGCATGCGTCCCTGGCAAAGGAGGAGGGGAGCATCGCCATGGTGATCCATCTGAATCCGGAATATCTGGCGGAATATTACCATCCGATGAAGGCATACGTGTTTTCCGGGAGGACCGATGAAAGTACCAGGGGGCTTCCGGCAGCGGCCACGATCCGCGGACTTCTGGCATCCATGATTACCCGGATCGGATCCTCAGATCCTCTGGAGAAGCTGCGCTTTGAGCAGGAGCTGAACCATATGCTGACCCTGCTTTTGCGGCTTTTTCCGCCCCAGAGGATGGAACAAAGCGAGGCTCTGCGGACGGAAAAGCAGAGGGGCATCATGGACCGGATTCTCAAATTTGTGGAGGAAAACTACCGGGAAAAAATATCCCTGGAGGATTTAAGCCGGCTCTGCCAGTATAATACCAGCTATCTGTCCACCTATTTTAAAAACCATATGGGGATTAACTTCTACGATTATCTGACACGGATCCGGCTCAGGGAGGCCACTCTGGAGCTCTGTTCCACGGAAAATACGGTGCTTAAGATCGCGGAAAATCACGGCTTTCCGGATGTGAAGGCGTTTAATGCCAGCTTTCGCAAAGCGTTTGGCAAATCGCCCAAGGAATACCGCAAGGAGATCCTGGCGGAAAACCGGGGCATGGATTTCACGGAGAAACGCAAATTCCTGCCTTTGGATCATGAGGCGGTGAACCGGAAGTTAGCGGAGTACCAGCAGCAGATCTTTGCCGGTCAGGAGTATCCGGGCGTCCTTTCCGGCAGGCAGCTATTATGCCAGGAACTGGCGGATGGACTGAAAGCGCAGGCGGAGGAATCCCTTTTGCAGGCACGGCGGATCTGCCTGCAGATAGAAGCCGCGCAGAGAAAAGCGGAGGAGCTTTCCAGCATGCTGCACATGGAAATTTTGTAACCTGAAAAAAGTGAAAAAAGGAAATTATTTGGATTATAGGCTGACGGTCACCTTGGAATTTCTCGAAAAAACCCGAGAAATTACAGGGTGATTTTTTTGATTGTATTTTTAAGAATACCTTTAAAAAAAGCAAAACGGGAATTTTTCGTGCCGGAAAAAACGGCAAAGAATAGGAAAGAAATGGGAACAGAATTTCGTTAAAATGAAGCTATCAAAAACATGAGCGCGGCAGAACACAACGGCAGAGACGAAAGCAGCTCAAAATACGAGGAGGTATAGTATGAAGGTTACAGATTTGACACTGGTGCCGGCGAGCAAGTATTTGTTCATCAAGGTTCATACGGACGCGGGCATCACAGGAATCGGCGAGGTGGGTTCATGGGGGTTTATCGACGGAACCATCGGCGTGCTGGAAAAATTTAAGGGCTACCTGATCGGGAAGGATCCGTTCCAGATCGAGCATCATTGGCAGTACATGTATCGCAGCATGTATTTCCGGGGCTCCATCATCATGAGCGCCATCTCGGCGATCGACATTGCCCTGTGGGATATCAAGGGCAAGGCGCTGGGGGTTCCGGTGTATGAGCTTTTGGGCGGACAGACCCGGAATAAGGTGCGCAGCTACGGCGCGGTCTTCCAGTTCACGCCGGAGGATATGGCGAAGGGCTGCCTGGATTTAAAGGAAAAGGGCTTTACGGCTGCCCGCCTGATGATCACCGGGGATATGCGGCAGACGGTTACCGGAGTGGAAGACGATATTTTCAACAGCAAGGTGGAAAAATATCTGGAAATGGTGGCGGCCTGCCGGGAAGCGGTGGGAAAGGACTTTGATTTTTGCCTGGAGGTTCACCGCAGCTTAAATCCGGCGGAGGCCATCGCTTTCGGGCGTGGAGTGGAGCAGTACCGCCCGCTGTTTCTGGAGGATCCCATCGCTCCGGACAGCGTGGATGTGATGGCAGAAGTGGCGAGGAAGGTTCCTGTGCCGATTGCCACCGGCGAGCGGGCCATCAACATCCAGGAGATGGAGCAGATTATGGTGCGCAAGGCAGCCCGCTATGTGAGGCCGGATGTGTGCGCACTGGGCGGCATCACCCCTGGCAAGAAGGTGGCTGCCATGGCGGAGGCGAATTATGTGGGCATCGTTCCCCACAATCCCTTAGGGCCGGTGTCCACCGCGGCTTGCCTGCAGCTGGATGCCAGCATCCCCAATTTCACGATCCAGGAATTCCCGTCCTTCTATCTGTCCGGCGGGGAGGCTGCGATGCTGAAAGAACCGCTGGAAATTGAGAACGGCTATATCAAGGTTCCGGATCGGCCGGGCATCGGCATTGAGCTGATCGACGACATTACGGAGAAATTCCCGCCGAAGCAGCGCGGGATCAATGCACAGATTTCCTATGACGGATCTGTCAGGGATCTGTAGGATGAAAAATTAAATAAAAATAGGAGAAAGAGAAAATGTCTACACAGCTGATTATCTGTCTGGTTATTTTTGTTTTGACCTGTGCCGGTTATATCACCGGCGTCTGGAGCCTGGGAACGGTGGCGATGGCCTCACTGGCCGCCCTGTCCCTGACCGGCTGCCTCAGCGCGAAGGACGCGGTGGCTTACTTCGCGAACAGCAACGTGATCATGATCGCCGCCATGTCTGTGGTGGCGGCTGGCTTTAATAAAACCCAGTTCTGTACGAACCTGGCCACGGCGATCTCCAGGATGGCAAAGGGCAGCCTGACAAAGGTTTTGCTTGCCTACTGCGTCCTCGCGATGCTGCTGACCCAGATGGTCCAGTCCCCTGTTGTCGTGTTCGGCATTGTGGCGCCTTTGTGCATGGCCTCCGCTGATTCCATGGGGATCTCCAAGGCCAAGATCACCCTGCCCCTCGGCATCGTGTCGATCGCTACCTGCTGCACTCTGCCGATCGGCACCGGCGCGACCCAGGCGGCGGAACTGAACGGCTATATCGCGTCATATTACAGCAATCTGGAAAACTTTGCCGGTGCCATGCCGGAGGTGGGCTTTTTTGACCCGATGATCGCCCGCCTGCCGCTGCTGGTGATCACCGTTTTGTACTGCGCCTTCGTGGCGCCGAAATTTGCCCCCAACGCGCCGGTCGTCGTCACCGATGGCTCCGCGCCGAAAAAGGCCGGGGCGGCAAAGGCAGCCCTGCCTCCTGTGGCTGAGTGGGCCGGCATCATCATCTTCTTTGGCACAGCGCTGTGCCTGATGCTGCAGGCAAGCGCCCTGAAATTCATCACAGTTTGGCAGATCTGCCTGATCGGCGCGGTTTTGATGGTTATCTTTGGAACCTTGAAGCCGAAGGAAGCCTCCGGCGCGGTGCCGCTTAGCATGCTTTTGCTGATCGTCGGCGCACTTGCCATGTCCGGGGCGCTGTCCGCGACTGGCGCCGGCGAATTGATCGGCGGGATCATCTCCAAGGTCGTCATGGCAATGAATAACAATTACCTGGTGGGTCTGATTTTCTTCATCGTGCCCTTTGTCCTGACCCAGTTCATGTCCAACCGCGGGACGATGCTGATCTTCATCCCGATCGCGATTGCCACGGCATATAACGTGAATGGAAATCCGGTGGGGCTGATCATCCTGATCCAGGCCGCCTGTTTGACCGCCTTCATGACCCCGATGGCAACTGCCGCGGTGCCTTATATGATGGATTACGGCGGATACGACCAGGCCACGCTGGTCAAAGGCGGCTGGCTGTACGCGATCATCTCCTGCGTGATTTCCGTGGGCTGGATGATGACGATGTACCCGGTTTTGTGATGACTGCGCTTTGTATATTTTATCGTCGTTTCACAAACAGAAGATCTGTCGGTAACGATGTGAGATAAAGGAGCACGGATGAATTTTCAGCAGTTGAAATATTTTCGGACGGTCTATGAATCCAGGAATATAACCAGGGCGGCGGAGCGCCTGCATATTTCCCAGCCAGCCATCTCCACGGCCATAAAGGAACTGGAGGAGGAACTGGGGGCGCCGCTGTTTATCCGGCAGAACCGGGGGCTGGTCGCCACGGAGGAGGGGGTAGTGTTTTACCCCCTGGCATGTCGGATGCTGGCTCAAAGCGAGAATGCCAGGAGAGTGATCCGGGAGGTGGCGGAGCGCAAAAGCCAGGTGCGGATCGGCATGGCGCCCATGGCTGGCTCCTTCCTCTTCCCGAAAATCTACAAAAAGTTGTCCGCGGCATACCCGGAGGTGACTTTGGAAATTTTGGAGGACGGCAGCTATGAGCTGGTGAAGCGTCTGGAAGAGGATCAGGTGGACATGATCCTGGTGCCGGAGGGCGTGGAATGTCCGGGTATGGCGAAGCGGGAGATTTACCGGACCCGGATGGTGTTTGCGATCAGGCGGGATCATCCGCTGGCGCAGCTTGACCAGATCGGGATCAGCCAACTGGCCCAGGTTCCCCTGGCCATGTACCGAAAAGGCTTTGTCCAAAGTCAGAATATCGGGCGCGTATTTGAGCAACAGGGGGTTTCCATGAAGGTGATGGCCCAGGCATCCTATTTCGCGACCATTAAGACTCTGGTGGACTGCGGCGCTGCAGGCGGCTTTTTGATGAAGGAAATTTATGAGGGAAATGACGCCGTGCGTACTTATGAAATCCCGGAGCTTGAGCCATTTCCCATCCATTTATTCTGGAAGCAGGATGGATATTTGTCCCCGGCAGCCAGAAAATTTCTGCGGTGCTGCAGGGATTTGCAGGGAGATTGATAAAATATCGGGTATGTTTTTCCCCGATCTGGTTCATACTATCTTCATACAGGAGGTGAAGATGGATGAGCCCAAAGGAATTAACCTATATCGAGGATGCATTGTCCCATGAGAAATTTCTGAGAACCCAGTGCCAGGAGGCAATGCAAAACCTGCAGTGCGACGATCTGCGCACAAAGGCGCAGCAGATGGAAAAACGCCATCAGCAGATTTTTGACAATTTCTATCATCTTATTTAAGGAGGAGTGGACAATGGACGACAGATGTATCATGGAAAATCTTCTCCTGACCGAGAAGGGTGTATGTGATTTGTATATGCATGGCACCATCGAATCATCTACCGCGAACGTGCATCAGGTGTTTAAGCGGGCGTTGGATGAGAGCCTTTGCATGCAGGACGAGATTTATAAGGATATGGCGGCAAAGGGCTGGTATCAGCAGGAACAGGCGGAAACGCAGAAAATGCAGAAAGTGAAAGGACAGTTTTCCAGCACATTTATGTAAAGGGAGCCGCCGCAAGGACAGGCGTCGGGGAGGGATGAAGGAACATCCCTCCCCGGCGCCTGTTTTTATCAGAATGCAATGAGACGCCCGGTGACGCATCTCATCGTATTTGTTCTTGACTTTAGGACAGCAGTGTGGCAAAATAAGGTTTGACATTGATTGCGCGCTGACAAGACGGCGGCGGAATGGAGGATTAAGATGGAAAATCAGCAGGTATCCGGGCAGCATGAACAGACAGCGGAGGAGCGTGCCGCGCAGGAACTTCTGGAGGAGAAGGAATCCGACTCCAGGATCAGGACCTATACCGGCCCCATGGGGACCGCGGTGACGGTGCTTCTGTGTTTATGGAC
Organism: uncultured Lachnospiraceae bacterium; assembly: GCA_964537765.1. Classification (GTDB taxonomy): domain Bacteria; phylum Bacillota; class Clostridia; order Lachnospirales; family Lachnospiraceae; genus Brotaphodocola. The sequence goes on along the minus strand of CAZICB010000015.1, from coordinate 13,123 downwards.
GCTGTTCCAGCTATATTTCACGACTTTTGGCGTGATCAGCGCGGTCAATCTGCGCGCGTTCCATTGCATTTTCCTTTTAGCCTTTACCTTCCTGCTCTATCCGACATATAAAAAGGAGCGCCGCTTAAGGAAGCTTCCGCCGGTATGGGATATGGCTCTGATCGCTTTAACGATCATCACTTTCGGCTATATTATTCTGAACTATACGCGGATCGCCCAGAACGGAGGACGGCTGACGCAGATGGAGTTGGTGCTTGCCGGGATCGGACTGCTGCTGGCGTTTGAGGCGGCCCGCCGTGCTTCGGGGAACCTGGCGGTGCTGGCCCTTATCTTCCTGACCTATAACTGGTTCGGGAAATACCTGCCCGGAAAGCTCGGACATAATGGCTTTCTTCTGAAACGCATCCTCTCTACGCAGGTATGGGGCACACAGGGCATTCTGGGCACAGGCATCGGCGTTTCCGCTACCTACATATTCCTGTTTGTGGTATTTGGCGCTTTCTTAAAATATAGCGGGTTTTCCAGATTTATCAATGATTTTTCCCTTACGCTGGTGGGGCAGACGCCTGGAGGCCCGGCCAAGGTGGCCGTGCTCGCGTCGGCTTTGATGGGGATGATCAATGGCTCCGCCATCGCCAATGTGGCGACAACGGGCACCATCACGATCCCCTTGATGAAACAGACCGGCTATAAAAAGGAATTTGCCGGGGCGGTCGAGGCAGTGGCTTCGACCGGGGGCCAGTTCTGTCCGCCGATCATGGGAGCGGTCGGTTTTGTGATGGCGGAATTTTTGAATCTCAGCTATACCGCCGTCATGCTTGCCGCGGTCATCCCTGCTTTCCTCTATTATCTAGGACTGTTGTTTGCGGTGCATTTTGAGGCAAAACGGCTGGGGCTTTCCGGCCTTTCCAAAGAAAATATTCCGGATGCCATGAAGGTGGTCCGGGAACAGGGGCATCTTGTGGTGCCTTTGGTGGTGCTGATCGGCCTGATGGCGGCCGGTTATACGCCTCTATACGCGGCGGTGATCGCTATCTTTGCCACGGTCGCGGCAAGCTGGCTGCGCAAGGATACGCGCATGACCTGGGACAAGATTGTGGCCGCCACGGTGGAGGGCGCACGGGGCGCGATTTCCGTGGGTGTCTGCTGCGTGATCATCGGTGTGATCATCGGCACTGTCACTCTGACAAGCCTTGGCCTGAACATGGGCTATCTGATTTTAAACGTGGTCGATAACGGCAATATTTATCTGACCGGACTTCTGGTGATGGTCATGTCCACGATCCTTGGCATGGGCGTCCCCGGTGTGGCGGCCTACGTGATCGTTCAGGCGGTGGCGGTGCCGGTGTTGATCGAGGTGGGGGTCCTGCCGATCTGTGCGCATATGTTCTGCTTGATCTACGCCTGCCTGTCCAATATTACCCCGCCGGTAGCCATGAGCAGCTACGTGGCTGCGGGAATCGCCGGTTCCAACCAGACGAAGACCGGACTGCTGTCCGTGCGTCTGGGGCTGATCGGATTCCTGATCCCGTTCTTCTTCCTGGGAAACCCGATCCTGCTGATCGGCGCGGATCCCTCCTATTCCATCGCGCAGAGCCTGTGGGCGATGCTGACGGCATCCATTGGCACGGTCGCCCTGGTGGCCGGGCTGGAGGGCTGGTTTTTGCGGCGGACATCCTGGCCGGAACGGGCGGTTCTGATTTCCATAGCGCCTTTGATGCTTTATCCCGGGACGTTTACGGACGCTGTCGGGCTGGCGCTCCTGGCAGCAATGATCCTGTTTCAGTATTACACACGTCGTCGTGCGCTTTCCGTTTCAGAAAGCGCCTGACATAGATCAAAGAAAACAAAAAAGGAGTATTATGAAGATGAGAAAACAATTATCCCTGATCATGGCAGCTTCCCTTGCTGCCAGCCTTCTGGCGGGCTGCTCAGGCAGCAAACCGGCGGAGACCACAGCGGCAGCAGAGACCACAGCGGCAGCAGAGACCACAGCGGCAGCAGAGACCACAGCGGCGGCGGAAACCACAGCCGCCGCAGCCTCTGAGCATGAGCCGGTGACGATCAATTTCCCGACCGCATCCGCGTCAGGCGCACTGTACGCCGTCGGCGCAGCGATCACCAATCTCTGGGATACGGAGATCGACTTTGTCAGCGCTTCCAGCCAGGCATCCAACGGCGGCATCGACAACCTCACGCAGATTTCCGAGGGGGAATCCCAGGTTTCCATCGCCATTTCCAGCAACTGCTACCAGTGTCTGAACGGCACCGACAGCTTTGAAGGATATGCGTATGACGACCTCAAGGTGATCGGCGGCCTGTATTTCAATCCGAACCAGATGGTTGTGACTGAGAACTCCGGGATCAAGGAGCTTGCGGATGTCAAGGGCAAGCATTTCGCTGTGGCGGCCGCAGGGTCATCTGTAGAGGGCGAGTGCCGCAACCACTTTATTGCCGCTGGCCTTGCTTATCCGGATGACATTACGCCGGAATATATCGCGTTCGGCGATGCAGCGGATATGCTTCAGAATGGTACCATCGACGGCGCATGGATCATGTCCGGAACACCGGCGTCCGCTGTGACTCAGGCATGCACCTCTGGCTGCAGACTGGTGGAAATCAGCGATGAGGTCATCAGCACCCTGCAGAAGGATTATCCGTGGTATGCTTCTTACACGATCGAGGCCGGGACCTATCCGGGTCAGGATGAGGATGTGCAGACCTCCGCGATCAAGATGGTGATGTTCTGCCGCGGTGATCTGGATGAAGAGACCGTTTATGCCCTGACGAAGACATTCTGGGAAAACATTGACAAGCTGGGCGAGGCTCAGGCCAATTTGAAGGGTCTGACTCCGGAGGAGGCCGTAAAGGACATCGCTGAGCTTCCGCTTCACGCAGGCGCGGAGAAATATTATAAAGAGATCGGCGTGCTGCAGTAGGAAAGAACAAGGAGACAATGGACATCCGTGATTATGAATATATTGTGGCAATCGCGGAGCAGGGAAGCATCACCAGGGCCGCGGCGCAGCTTTTTATCACCCAGTCGGCGCTGACCAAATATCTGCAGCGTGTCGAAAAGAGTCTGGGGCTGGAGCTTTTTATCCGCAATGGCAACCAGTTCCTTTTGACGGAGGCAGGACATCGGTATGTGGAAACCGGACGGGCGGTCATGCATCTGGACCAGCAGCTTTCGGAACAGCTGGCAAAGGAACGGATGAGACACAAAAGCCAGATCCGTCTGGGCTATGGCATGGGGCGGACAGGGGAAATGCTGGAGAGGGTGTTCCCTGCGTTTCATCAGCGGTTTCCGCAGGTGCAGATCTATGGAAAGGCGGACACCAGCCGTAAGCAGATGATGGCTTTGCACAATGGTGATCTGGATTTTGCCCTGGTGGTCAACGTGGAACGGATTCCGGGCTACCAGTATCTCCCGGTGGAGAAATCCTGGCTGGCCCTGGCGGTTCGCGCCGACTCCCCGCTCGTAAAAATGAGCCGGGCGGAAGGCGGCTATCCGTTTCCGGTGGTACCTAAGGAGGCCGTCCGTGGTCTGGAATTGATCGCGCTTCCGATATCTACCAATTCCGGAAAGCTTGCAAAGGAATTCCGGAAAAAATATGATATTCAGGTGGATGTGATCCTGGAACTGAGCGATGTGCGCACCATTTTGGAAGCGGTGGAGGCGGGCCTGGGCGCGGCCATGATCATGTCGGTCCCGGCAGGCAAAAAGCCGGTTCGCTATCTGTCCGTAGAAGGGACGGAAGCGCCGGAGCAGATGACGGAGCTGGTATTCCGGTCAGATAAAACCTTGTCGGAGGCCATGAAATTTTTGATTGAGCTGATGACAAAGCGTTCACTTATGTAATTCATCAGAATGCGATGAGACGTGACGCGTCTCATTGCATTCATAATTAATATGAGAATATTGTGCGTTTGAGTAATTGTGCGCATCTGTTCCTCTTATGGAGCGGGTGCGCACGTTTTTGTTTATCAAAAATGCGATGGGACGCGCCGGTGACACGTCCCATCGCGTTCGCATTTTGATATAAAAAATATTTATGGAGAATAAAAAAGCGGAATTTTACACTTTTATGCAGAATTGATAAGATTAGTCCATAGGACGTGGCTGAAAATGAAAATAACAGACAAAAATTTAACGTTTCAAAAAGGAAGAGAGGAGCTTATATCATGGAATATTCTTATGGATATGCCAGGGAGGTGCGTACGTTCCAGGTACCGGATGCAAATATGCTATGCGAGGTGACCCAGAACCAGGTGGCGGTGAAAAAGACAGGGGTCGATGCGGTGAGGGATGCCCTGGAACATCCCATCGGCACTCCGAGGCTTCGGGAGCTGGTAAAGCCGGGGGAAAAGGTGGTGATTATCACCAGCGATATTACCCGTCCCTGCCCCTCCTATCTGATCTTGCCAGAGCTTTTGCGGGAGCTTTCCGAGGCGGGGGTGAAGGATGACCAGGTCACGGTGGTGTTTGCCTTGGGCAGCCACCGGATACACAAGCCTCAGGAGCAGCGGCAATTGGTGGGCGAGGAGGTCTACAGCCGGGTGCGGTGTGTGGACGCGGCGAAGGAAGGCTTTGCCCATATCGGCGTGACCGCGTCCGGGACGCCGGTGGATATTGACCCGGTGGTGGCGGAGGCAGATCGGAGGATCTGTGTGGGAAACATCGAGTTCCATTATTTTGCCGGCTACAGCGGCGGGGCGAAGGCCATCATGCCGGGGGTTTCCACCCGGGATGCCATCCAGAAAAACCACAGCAAGATGGTTCTTGAGGAGGCGAAGGCCGGGAATCTGCTGGGGAATCCTCTGCGGCAGGACATCGAGGAGGCAGCCGCCATGGTGGGTGTGGATTTTATCCTGAATGTGGTGCTGGATGAAGAAAAGCGGATCGTGAAAGCGGTGGCCGGAGATCTGCGGAAAGCCCATGAGGCCGGCTGCACTTTCCTGGATCAGCTTTACAAGGTGAAAATCCCCAGGCGGGCGGACATTGTCATTACCACGCCGGGGGGCTTTCCAAAGGATATCAATCTTTATCAGGCCCAGAAAGCCCTGGACAATGCCAAGCATGCGGTCCGGGACGGAGGCATCATTATCCTGGCGGCTTCCTGCAAGGAAGGTCTGGGGGAAGGCGTCTTTGAACAGTGGATGTTAAATTCCGAGTCTCCGGACGCCATGATCAAGCGGATTGGCCAGGATTTCCAGCTGGGGGGCCATAAGGCGGCTGCCATCAGCATGGTTCTGAAAAAAAGCCGGATCCTTCTGGTGTCGGATCTGGAGGATGATTTTGTCAGAAAGATTTTCCTGGAGCCGTTCCCATTGGTAGACGCGGCGCTGGCAGAGGCATTTGCCAGTTTAGGAGCTGACAGCAGCGTGATTTTCATGCCGCATGGCGGATCTGTGCTGCCGCAGGCTGAGAAATAAAAACAGAAGAGATGGAGGAAGTTTTTATGATTCAGGGATTACAGATTCGTTCCTTTGGCGTTGGGTGTGCCCATGAGCTGATCCTGCCAAACGGAAAGCATGTGATCATCGACCCGTTTTTCGGCGCGCAGGAAAAGCCCGTGCGGGGGAGGGAGGACATTGAGGCGGCAGATTATATTCTGATCACCCATACCCATTTCGACCATGATCTGGCAGCCGGGTATCTGGCAAGAAAATTCGGCTCCAAGGTATTTGTGGGCGTCATGTCCTCCAGTGATTTTCTGAAATTCCACCAGATCCCATATGATCAGGTATTTCCGGTGACGCCGGGGCAGACGTATACGCTGGAGGATTTCACCCTTCAGATATGGGCGGCCAAGCACAACCCCTCCGGCGGGAAGATTTATCAGCCGGAGACGGATATCTGCAAAAAGGAGACCGGAATCGAGGGGCATCAGGCCTGTGATCACTGGGGTTCGCTGGAGTCGATGGATTATATGATTACCGCAAATAACGGCCTGCGGATTCTGGTGGCATCCGGGAGGATTGTCTGGGATGATCTGTTTGAGGAGTGCAGGAGGCAGCATCCCAATATTCTGCTTCGCCAGTCAGGAATGAGGAAGACGGGCGAGGATCTATTCGGAGGCGGCCAGGTGTCCGCCGGAGAATTGGCGGCGGTTCTGGTGCGTTACGGCGCCCAGCTGATCATCCCCTTCCATTACGACGTGATGGTGTGGAAAATCGGCGAGGAGGGTGTGAAGAATTATTTTGAGGAAGTGAAGGCGGAGGTGGAGCGGCTGGCCGTCGGAAGCAGTCTGTTGTATCCGGAAAGCTGGAAATGGTATCGCATCGGCATGGAAGTGGCATCTGTAAATCATTCCAATAAGGAATAAAAATATGAATATTATGCGTTTGTGGAATTATAAAGAACATGCTATAGTAAATCCATAAAGAAAATGTAAGGAGGAATTGCGATGGCAGAACCGTACTTAGAGAGAATGGATTCCCTGGCGCTAAAGATCCGCTGGATTTCCGTCCAGTGCTATGAGATCGTGCTGCCGGGCGGGAAGGTGCTGGTGACGGACCCCTTTTACTGGGACATCAGCCATTTCGACGGGCTGACGGAGCTGACGAAGAACCAGCGGATGGAGAAGGACATTTACGCCCAGTCCGGATTTTGCGTGGACGATTTTACAGGGGCCGATTACATCCTGTTAAATCATGTTCACGGAGATCACTCCAATCTGGTGGGAGAGCTGTGGAACCGGTTTTACGGGCGGGTGCTGGTACCGGCGGACTGCGCCATGGAGGTGGCGAAAACCTTCGACATCCCATACGCGGCCATTTATCCGCTCTATCCGGGGAACACCTATTATTTTGATGATTTCACCCTGAAAACCTATCCGGGCGCGCATGACAATCGGGCTTTCCGGGAAGGAAAATTCCAGAGGCCCAGCGATCCAAGAAGCCTTTATGACGGCAGCGAGGGCTTCGGCATCGCCTGCCCCAGCCTGTTCGGCCCGCTGGGGTCCATGTACAATCAGAATTTCCTGATTGAGACCAGGAACAATTTTAAGATCGATTTCAGCGCCGGCCGGGATTTCGAGGAGCACGTGGAGCATATGCGGGAGGAGAAGCCGAACCTGATGCTGCGCCATCGGATCCGCAGCTATTCTCCGGAGCGCTGCGCGGATATGATCCAGCAGATGGGCGCTCAGCTGATGATGCCCCTCCATCATAATAATGCGCGGGCAGCAGGCGAGGATCTGAATGAGTACATGCGAAAGGTCAATGAGGTGCTGATTTCCAGAGGGAGCGCCGCGCGGGCGTTCAATCCGGAGGCATACCGCTGGTATCAGATCCACACCTCGATCGTGGCGGAATCTTAAACAAAAGAAAGAGGAGAAGAGAATGTCTACACAGCTGATTATCTGTCTGGTTATTTTTGTTTTGACCTGTGCCGGTTATATCACCGGCGTCTGGAGCCTGGGAACGGTGGCGATGGCCTCACTGGCCGCCCTGTCCCTGACCGGCTGCCTCAGCGCGAAGGACGCGGTGGCTTACTTCGCGAACAGCAACGTGATCATGATCGCCGCCATGTCTGTGGTGGCGGCTGGCTTTAATAAAACCCAGTTCTGTACGAACCTGGCCACGGCGATCTCCAGGATGGCAAAGGGCAGCCTGACAAAGGTTTTGCTTGCCTACTGCGTCCTCGCGATGCTGCTGACCCAGATGGTCCAGTCCCCTGTTGTCGTGTTCGGCATTGTGGCGCCTTTGTGCATGGCCTCCGCTGATTCCATGGGGATCTCCAAGGCCAAGATCACCCTGCCCCTCGGCATCGTGTCGATCGCTACCTGCTGCACTCTGCCGATCGGCACCGGCGCGACCCAGGCGGCGGAACTGAACGGCTATATCGCGTCATATTACAGCAATCTGGAAAACTTTGCCGGTGCCATGCCGGAGGTGGGCTTTTTTGACCCGATGATCGCCCGCCTGCCGCTGCTGGTGATCACCGTTTTGTACTGCGCCTTCGTGGCGCCGAAATTTGCCCCCAACGCGCCGGTCGTCGTCACCGATGGCTCCGCGCCGAAAAAGGCCGGGGCGGCAAAGGCAGCCCTGCCTCCTGTGGCTGAGTGGGCCGGCATCATCATCTTCTTTGGCACAGCGCTGTGCCTGATGCTGCAGGCAAGCGCCCTGAAATTCATCACAGTTTGGCAGATCTGCCTGATCGGCGCGGTTTTGATGGTTATCTTTGGAACCTTGAAGCCGAAGGAAGCCTCCGGCGCGGTGCCGCTTAGCATGCTTTTGCTGATCGTCGGCGCACTTGCCATGTCCGGGGCGCTGTCCGCGACTGGCGCCGGCGAATTGATCGGCGGGATCATCTCCAAGGTCGTCATGGCAATGAATAACAATTACCTGGTGGGTCTGATTTTCTTCATCGTGCCCTTTGTCCTGACCCAGTTCATGTCCAACCGCGGGACGATGCTGATCTTCATCCCGATCGCGATTGCCACGGCATATAACGTGAATGGAAATCCGGTGGGGCTGATCATCCTGATCCAGGCCGCCTGTTTGACCGCCTTCATGACCCCGATGGCAACTGCCGCGGTGCCTTATATGATGGATTACGGCGGATACGACCAGGCCACGCTGGTCAAAGGCGGCTGGCTGTACGCGATCATCTCCTGCGTGATTTCCGTGGGTTGGATGATGACGATGTACCCGGTTTTGTGATGACTGCGCCTTGTATCCGGTTTTGAGAATTGGATTTCTGCCGGCGTCATTTTTTCTGACGCCGGCAGTTTTGACGTTTCCGGCCGCCGGCAGCATTGGCGTCGCCGTTGCCATTCTCTTCCATTTGTGATAAACTGTCTTCTGGCGGATTATATCCGGCTTAATAAGATTGGTATCGGAGGCGATTGGCTGTGAATCTCAATGAGACGACCATGTTATTTTCAAGAAAGGATTTGATCAGGCTGTTGGTGCCTTTGGTGATCGAGCAGCTTTTTAACGTGCTGGTAGGCATGGTAGATGTGCTGATGGTTGCGGCGGTGGGGGAGGCGGCTGTGTCCGGCGTGGCGCTGGTGGATTCGGTTACCATGTTGATTCTGCAGATCCTCATTGCCCTGTCCACAGGCGGCGCGGTGGTCTGCGCCCAATATATCGGGAAAAAGAGACCGGAACAGGCCTGCCATGCGGCCGGGCAGCTTCTGCTGATCACCAGCTTTTGCGCGGCCTTGTTTACCCTGGCCGCGCTTTTGGGCGGCCGACATTTGCTGATGCTGATTTTCGGGAAAGCGGAGCCGGTGGTGATGGACAACGCGTCGGTCTATTTCCGGATCACCGCTCTGTCATATTTGTTTCTCGCATTTTATAATTCCGGCGCAGCTTTGTTTCGCTCCATGGGAAATTCCAGGATTTCCATGGCTGTGTCCATGGTAATGAATGTGACGAATATCCTGGGGAATGCCATCTGCATCTTCGGACTCCATATGGGGGTGGAGGGCGTCGCCTATCCCACCTTGTTTTCCAGGATGCTGGCGGCAGTGCTGATCCTGTGGCTTTTGCACCGGCCGGAGAATGTCATCCGGATCACCCGCATCCAGGATATGTGTCCCAACCGGGCAGTGATAAAGAAAATCCTGAGCGTCGGCATCCCGAATGGCCTGGAGAGCGGCATTTTCCAGTTCGGAAAGATCGCGGTTCAGAGTCTGGTGTCCACCCTCGGCACCGCTTCCATCGCCAGCTTCGCTGTGGCCTATAACCTGGCGACCCTCCAGTATCTGCCGGGCAATGCCCTTGGAGTCGGCCTGATCACGATCGCGGGTCAATGTGTGGGAGCCGGGGAATGTGAACAGGCAAAGCGCTATACGCGCCTGCTGATCCTGGTGGATTACGGGCTGCTGGTTGTGATCTGCACCGTCATGTCTTTGGGAGCCTGGCCCATCGTGGGTATCTATCACCTTTCGGCGGAGGCCAGCGGGCTGACCGTAAGGCTGATCTGGCTTCACGGCCTGCTGATGCTGGTCTGGCCGCCTGCTTTTGTGCTTCCGAACACTCTTCGCGCCGGGCTGGACGCCCGGTTCACTATGGCAGTGTCGATTTTTTCCATGTGGCTGTTCCGTCTGGGCGGCGCATATCTGTTCGTCAAGGTGTTCCACACCGGTTTGATCGGCGTGTGGTATGGCATGGGGATCGATTGGCTGTTCCGGACAGTGGTGTTCTTGAACCGCTTCCGTGGCTTTTCCTCGCGGGCACGGCAGGTGTGATGTGGGCAGTGGTCAGTGGGGAGTGGTCAGTGGGCAGTGGGGGAGTGGTCAGTGGTCAGCGGTTGTCTGCCCGCGGCCTTAGGATTCATCGCGTTCGCTCTTGTCCGGCGGAATCTCCCGGATCAGTTCACAGTTTGTGAGCACTTCCTGGCGGATGATACGAATCACGTCCCGGATCAGGTGTATTTTGATGTTGTCCCTGTAATAGGCAGCCACGCATTTACGTGTGGATGGCATGGCCTTCAGTACACAGAAATCCAGACACTCTGTGGAGGCGATATTTTTCTGCATCTGCAGGATGCTGCCGGACACGAGTTGAACCCCAAGGCCGGCGATAGCAAGCTGGAGTCCTGTGTTTAAGTTGCTGACTGAAATAGTTCGAGAAGGCCGGATCTGGTTTCTCATGATCAGGGATTCGTAGCTGCTGTAAAGGCCGTTGCTGACCTGAGGGATGATGAAGGGGAGTCCGTTTAAGACTTCCGGTTCCAGCACATAGGGGGCTGCGGCGCTGTTTTCCGACCGCAAGGCCATGGGCACCAGGCCATATTTTTTGTGGACGGCAAAAAATAATTGCTCGTACATCAGTGCCTCTGTTTCCAGGTTTGGCAGGTTCGCAGGCAAAGCGCCGAACACTACGTCGATCCGGCGCTTCTGCAGGGCCTCACTCATGGTACTTTCTCCTCCTTGGACTACCTGAATATTTACATTCGGATGGATGGAGCAGAAGGTGGGAAGGATCATGGGCAGCCAGTGGTGTCCCCGCACCTGGCCGATGCCGATGACCAGGGTCTGGCTGGGGTTGGAGATCAGCCGGATGTTGCTGCGGAGAAGCTGTTCAGAGGAGGAAATCTTCTTCATCTCTTCCAGGTAGTATGTGCCGGCTTCCGTCAGGGTAACCGGTGTGCGGCTGCGGTCAAACAGTTTGACGCCCAGTTCCGCTTCCAGCCGGTTTACATACAGAGTCAGGGTGGGCTGGGAAATGTAAAGCCGCCTGGCAGCCCGGGTCATATTCTGCTCCTCGGCGATGGCGAGGATATAGTTAAGCTTTTCGTACAGCATGGGGGTTCCTCCTTTGAACCGTGCGTCAGGCAGACGCTTTAAGGGTCTTACGGCATGCTTTATAAAATATTGTCAGCAGTCTCCCCGTTTTTTTGATTCTTACTATATCACAGGGAAAAAATGGTTGTCAAACAATAATGCTGCTTATGCAGCACAAATTTGGCGCAGCAAATGAGCAAAATGACTAGCATTTTGTCGTTTGCTATAGATATCATGCGAGGAGAAAAAGAAAGCGTGGAAAGCAAGATTAAAAAAATTTATCGAACCTGAGAAAAAACATATGGGATAAAAAAGCCTGATTGTCCGATGAAAATACGGTATTGGACGGTCAGGCTTTTATTGTGCTACCATAAAGCCAGCAAAATAGCAAATCAAGAGGGGGAAGCAACGATGAAGATTACAAGTGTCCGAACGGAGCAATACCGATGGCCGAAGGAAAAGCCCATCGCCAACGGGAAACATGTCTACACTCACAATGACTTGAACCTGCTGGTGGTCGAGACTGACGAGGGAATCACAGGCTACGGATGCAGCTGGGCGATTGAGTTTGCCGAGAGCATGGGAAAGGCGGTCATCGGTGAAGATCCGCTGAACAATGAACGGCTTTGGCAGAAGATCTACGTGCCGAAGTTTATTGGACGCCGGGGGACAAGCTGCAAGACCGTGTCCGCCATTGACATGGCCCTATGGGATATTAAAGCAAAGGCTGCGGGTATGCCGCTGTACCGACTGTTAGGCGGATACCGGGAAAGCATTCCCTGCTATGTGGCAGGCGGCTATTACGCGAAGGACAAAGGATTGAAGGAACTTCAGCAGGAGATGGAGGAGTATTTAAGTTGGGGTATCCATGCGGTGAAGATGAAAGTAGGTGCCCTGTCCATGCGGGAGGACGCCGAGAGGGTGAAAGCAGTTCGCCAAGTGGTCGGCGAGGATACGAAGCTGATGCTGGATGCCAATTGTGCTTATCGCTATTTTGAGGCAATCGAGTTTTCCAAAATGGTGGAGGAGTATCATCCCTATTGGTTTGAGGAGCCGGTGGACGCGGATGATTACGACGGCTACCGGAAGGTGGCGGCAAAGAGCGGCATTCCCATTGCGGCAGGGGAAAACGAGGTCACCCGATTTGGCTTCCGGGATTTAATCAATACCCAGGCGGTCAGCATCTTGAACCCGGACGCGGCCAGCCTTGGCGGTGTGACAGAGTTTATGAAGATCGCTGGTTATGCGGATGCTAACGGCATTGTGATGAGTCCTCATGGGCAGCAGCAGATTCATGTGCATCTGGACTGTGCGGTTCCCAATGCCACCTTTGCCGAATTCTATCCGCCTCAGTATGACGCCAAGGTTTATGAGGCGTTTAAAAATCCGGTGGTATTCAACGCGGACGGGACCGTAAGCCCCAGTCAGGCGCCTGGAGCGGGGTTGGATATCAACGCCAGCGTGCTTGCGCCCTACCGGATCAGGTAAAGGGGGAGCATACCATGAAGATTACGGATGTGAAGGTGCTGCGGGCGAACCGCAGCGTATTCTGCAAAATTTATACGGACGAGGGAATTACAGGCCTGGGCGAGAGCGGAGCATGGGGATTTTTGGAGGCCTCCGCCAGCGCAATTCTGGTGATGAGGGATTACCTGATCGGGAAAAATCCCCTGGACATTGAGCATCATTGGCAGTATCTGTACCGGTTTTCTCATTTCCGTGGAGCGGCGGTGATGGGGGCTATGTCCGCCATCGACATTGCTCTCTGGGATCTTGCTGGAAAGTATTATCATGCGCCGGTTTACCGCCTGTTGGGAGGAAAATGCCGGGATAAGATCCGGGTGTACAATCACACAGCGGGACGCACCGAGGAAGAGCTG
>CAZICB010000014.1:31603-39791 GCA_964537765.1 uncultured Lachnospiraceae bacterium | reverse complement strand
CACGGTCTTCATGTACAGTTCCTTGAAATAAATGCTCCGCTCGTAGAACCACATGTCAGACAGGTTCGTAGGCAGCAATTCCCCATAATAAATCTCATTGGCTTTGCGGTAGAGAACCAGCTGCTCTTTGCCGCTTGCGGACAATGCCGCGCGATATGCCCGCTCAAAGGCTTCCGTGTCCAGCTCCACCGGAATCTTTTCATTCCAATAGCAGGTACCGTCTTTTATGATAATATAGTCCATCTCCGGCAGTCCTGCATTGACCAATTGATTGCGCAGGCGGTAGATCACATTGTTCAGATTCTTATTTCGGTTTCCGGTGTCCGCCTGTTCGCTCCAGCCATAGAGGCTGTCCAGAAGCTCGTTTTTGGAGATTCCTCTGGAGCCTGATAAAAGCAGCATCTGGAGCAACCGCACGGATTTCGCACTGCCTGCCTTATTCAGGGTCACAGTCCGGGTGCCATAGCGCATGGCAAACTTGCCAAACATCTGCACATGCAAAATCTCATGATTCATGGCTCTACCCCCTCTTTTCGACTCCCGGACAGCACCCGGCAAAGATCATCCACCGCCAGAACCTGCCCCTCCTTCGCCGTTTACAACGTAATTATTCTTTTGTTGTAGACAGACAGTATATTTATTATTATACAACATAAAAATTGTATTTTCCAGATGAACCTTTTGGACTTTTCGAAAATACTTTTCGAAAATTGGTGATTTTCCGCAACAGTTCTGACGATTTTCTTACAATGCTGGACTTTCCCTCTATTTTTTTATATGATAAATATAATAGATTTCCAATGGAAATTGAGTATGAAAAATCGAGGTGTCATCATGGAGAATAAAACCATTCAAATAAAAATGTTGGGCGGCTGCCAGATTCGTGTGGGGGACATAGTAATCAGCGAGCAGACCCATCAGTCCCGCAAGCCCTGGGTGCTTTTAGAATATTTGATCTACAATCACAAACGGATGGTCTCCTCCTCGGAGCTGATCCAGGTTCTGTGGACGGAGGGCGAACTGACCAATCCGGTCAACGCTTTAAAAACTCTGGTTTTGCGGTCCCGCAAGCTTTTGGAGCCCCTGGGCATCCTGCCCCAGCAGCTTCTGAGCCAGAAGCGCGGCGCTTATGGATGGTGCATGGACACAGAATTTTTCCTGGACACAGATGAGTTTGCCCGGCTCTGCACGGAAAGCGAGAATCCGGATCTGGACGATCAGGCCAGATTGGACCTGCTGCTGGCAGCCTTAGAGCTTTACGACGGGGATTTTCTGCCCAAATCCTCCTGGGATGCCTGGGTGATCCCCATCAGCAGCGAATTTCATGCCATGTATTTAAACGCCGCAAATAAGGCTATCAAGCTGCTGTCCGCGCGCGAGGACTGGGAGCTTTTGACCAGGCTTTGCTCCCGTGCCATCACGGTGGACGCGTACAATGAAAACTTCCATATCCAGCTGATCAATGCTCTGTTCCAAAATGGCCGTCAGCAGGAAGCGTTAAAGCAGTACCATGCCACAGAATCCCTGTTTTACGATCAGTTCGCGATCACTCCTTCTACCAAGCTGATGGAGTTGTATAAGCTGATCCAGGACAAGCAGCATAGGATCACCACCGACCTGTCCACGATCCAGGAATCCCTCCAGGAGGGTACAGCCGCTGCCGGCGCTTATTTCTGTGAAATGGCCGTATTCCGAGATATTTACCGTCTGGAGCGGCGCGCCATCGAGCGAACCGGCGACTCTATCTTTCTCTGCCTGCTGACGCTTTACGAGGAGGAAGGCAGCGAAGCCAAGTCCTATTTCCTGAAACGCGCCATGGAGCATTTAAGCGAGGCCATCGCTTCCTCCCTGCGCCGCGGTGATGCCTACACCCGCTACAGTATCAGTCAGTATCTGATCCTTCTCCCCTCCGCCTCCTACGAGGACGGTGAGATGGTTATGAACCGGATCGTGCGCAACTACAAAAAATCCTACAACCGCAAGGAGCTGTCCATCCGTTTTTCCCTGCAGGCACTCCTTCCCGACAGGGATTAAGCGGAATAAATCAGAAAAAGCCAGAGACATCGCACTGCGTCTCTGGCTTAAGTTTTACATTCTTTTCTACTTCGCCAGCTGGGACAAATCCATCTCCCATACGGCGTCATTGTACAGCACATCACTCAACAACCCGCACAGTTCCAGCACACTGCGGAAGCTGCACTCCTGCCTGCGCTCCTTCCAGAACAATACCCCCTGACAGGTGTCATGCTCGTAAAAGATCGGCCGGATCAAAAATGTCATCTTGTGGGAACCCTTTCGGAAACGGTATACCAGGGTATCCGGCAAAATTTTCAGCCGATCCGGACATTCCATAATGATGGAAAGGCAATCCTCAAACCGCTGCTGCAGCTGCTCCCTGGTGCTCGCTCCGGCCGGTATCGGCCTTCCGTTTAAATCATATTCCAGATAAAATACCATATCCTGGAGGCTGTTAAAAAAATGCCGCTCCTCTGTCTCCTCGCAAAACAGGTTTCCCTGCCAGCTGGCATACTCCCGATGGGTCACACGAAGGTGATAAGTACGCAGTCTGCCGACCGGCTTCTCACCGTCCCGCAAACGCTCCTGGCCGGACATGGACTCCGGCATCATCAGCCAGCGATTATCCACGCCTTCTCCGAAGGCCCTGCGGCGCATGTTCGCCCGCGGATACTTCCACTGCTCAAACTGCTGCTCCAATCCGCAAATCAGCTCCGGATAACTGCCAAAATGCAGGCCAATTCGCTCATCCGAATGATACAGAATACCACTTCGCATCGTCGTATCGTATCGATCCACTGCAATGACATACACACGGTCTTTGTCTTTTAAACAGCTTTTCATCGAAATCGCCATGCATGCCTCCTTTCCGGATATACTGATTCCCCGTAAATTCAATCCTCATGAGGATTAGATCATGAACCTCGTTCATGATCAACATTCGCCGTTCGCTGTGAGTGAGCAAGCTCCCTTACGGCTCTCTTGCGCTCATTATATCACATTTTAGGTGATATGAAAAGCTATATTTATTTATTTTCCTATCATCTGTGACTGGCATGTAACGATTCACATAAGCGGTTCTGTCAATAACTATATTTCATTCATCTTCGCCAGCTTGGCCGCCTGATCCGCCGCAATGCAGGCATCCAGGATCTCCTGAATGTCCCCGTTGAGGATTTTATCCAGCTTGTAAAGAGTCAATCCAATCCGGTGATCCGTCACACGCCCCTGAGGAAAATTGTAGGTGCGGATCTTTTCGGAGCGGTCCCCGGTGCCGATCTGGCTGCGGCGCTCCTCGGCCTCCGCATTCATCTTCTTCTCCATCTCCAGATCATACAGCTTGGAACGCAGCAGGCGGAAGGCCTTTTCCTTGTTCTGCAGCTGGGATTTCTCTGTCTGGCTGTAAATCACGATACCGGTTGGTATATGGGTCAGACGCACGGCAGAGTCGGTGGTATTGACACACTGGCCGCCGTTGCCGGACGCACGCATCACATCGATGCGGCAGTCGTTCATATCGATCTGTACATCCACTTCCTCCGCCTCCGGCATCACCGCCACCGTGGCCGTGGAGGTATGGATTCGTCCGCCGGACTCCGTTTCCGGCACACGCTGTACCCGGTGCACACCGCTTTCGTATTTCATCTTGGAATAAGCGCCCTTTCCGGTGATCATTGCCTGCACCTCTTTAAAGCCGCCGATTCCGCTTTCATTCAGGCTGATGATCTCTACCTTCCAATGCTGCGCCTCCGCATAGTTCACATACATGCGGTAAAGCTCCGCCGCAAAAAGCGCCGCCTCATCGCCGCCCGCGCCCGCACGGATTTCCAGAATAATGTTTTTGTCATCGTTGGGGTCCTTGGGAAGCAAAAGGATTTTCAATTGCTGCTCCAGCTCCTCCACCCGCTTTCTCGCGTCGGCCAGTTCCTCCTTCGCCAGCTCCCGCAGCTCCTCGTCGCTTTCCTCCTCCAGCATAACCAGACTGTCCTCAATATCCTGCTTTGCCTGCTTGTATGCCTTGTAGGCCTCCACGATGGGCGCCAGATCCGCCTGTTCCTTCATCAGACGGCGAAAACGGTTCTGGTCGTCTGTCACACACGGCTCATTCAATGCCTGCATGACCTCTTCATAATGAATCAAAATATCATCCAAACGGTCAAACATGAGATTTCCTCCTGTCTTTTCTGGCGGCCACGACCCGGTCATTCCCCGGCAGATCCTTCACGACCCGGACGTCCCGGTATCCGAAGCCTTCCAAAATTTCGCCCACCTGTCTGCCCTGGTCATGCCCGATCTCCAGATAAAGCATGCCCTGTTCCGTCAGATAATCTCCGGCAGCGGCGGCGATTCTTCTATAATAATACACCCCGTCTTCCCTTCCGTCCAGTGCCAACATGGGTTCATAATCCCGCACCTCCGGCTGCAGAGTGGAAATCACTGCCGTGGGAATATAGGGAGGATTGGACGTGATCACATCATAGCGGGGACGCTCTTCAAAGGATGCTTCCGGCAATGCCGCAAACAGATCCCCCTGATAAAATGCAATGTTCCCGGAATACAGTCTCTTTGCGTTTTGTTCCGCCACCTTCAGGGCCTCTCCGGAAAGATCCGTCGCCGTCACCGAATCAAAGCTTCCCTTCACAGCGAGACTGATGGCTATACAGCCGGATCCGGTACACAGATCCAAAAGCCTGCCTCCCCGCTGCTCCCGGAGCACCAGCTCCACCAGCGTTTCCGTATCCTGGCGTGGAATCAGCACATGGCGGTTCACCTGAAATTCCAAGCCCATAAACTCCTGAACGCCCAAAATCTGCTGCTGGGGAATCCGCCTGCTACGCCGGTCGATCATTTCCCGGTAAAGGGCGATCTCATCTGAAACCTCCTGCCCCTTTGGCAGCTCCCGCATCCGATTCAGCAAATAGTGCGTCATATCCAGATGAAAAGCCGCCAGCAAAAGCTGCGTGGCGTCGTTTTTTCCGTCCGGATTCCCGGACCGCTCCAGCCTTTCGGCTCCCTCCGTCAGTAAATAAAACAGTGTCATGACGGCGCCCCGGCGCCGGCAGCCGCCTCCTCATCCGGAATCAGCGTCTCCGGGAAATTCTCCCGCAGATAGGATTTCCAGTCGAACACCGCTTCCACCGCCGCGATCGCCACCTCAATCATGCTGTCATCCGGCTCGCTGGTGGTCAGATTCTGCATCCACATTCCCGGCTTGCTTAAAAAATTCACCAGCGCCGAATCGCTCCGGCCTGCCAGCCGCAGAAATTCATAGGACACGCCCGCGATCACCGGTATCAGCAGCACGCGGCTGACCATCCGCAGCCAGATCGTATCCACCCGGATCACCATAAAGAACAAAATGCTGATCATCATAACAATAATCAAAAAGCTGGTGCCGCAGCGTTTATGCTGCTTGGAGCTTTCCCGCACATGCTCCACCGTCAGAGTCATGCCATGCTCAATGCAGTTGATGCATTTGTGCTCCGCGCCGTGGTACATAAAGGTCCTGCGGATATCCTCCATCCGGGAGATGATTTTAATATAAGCCACAAAAATTCCGATTCGAATGCAGCCCTCCAAAATCGCCATTACGGTATCGGAACGGATAAACATCCGAAACAGATTGGCAATCAAAAGCGGCAGCACCATAAAGATCCCGATGGCCATCACCACGGAAAACACCATGACAAATGCCATCAGCACCTTCTCCACCTGCTCGCCGAAGGTCTTATCCAGCCAAAGCTCTATTTTGCCCGGCTCGGAACCCTCATCGTCCTCAAAAAAGCTTGCGGAAAAGGACAGGGTCTTCATCCCCAATATCATGGAATCCGCAAAGCTGAATACGCCCCGCACAAAGGGCAGCCCGCAAACGGGCACCTTCTCTGTCATGCTGACGTACTGATCCTTTTTTACTTCAATTTCCCCATCGGGCCTGCGCACAGCTGTAGCGTAATCATCCTTGTTCTTCATCATGATGCCCTCGATCACCGCCTGCCCGCCAATGCCGGAATATTTCATGGATTGCTTCCTTTCCTTTATGGAACGCGATAGGAACGCGATGAGACGCGTCACCGGCGCGTCTCACTGCATTCTGATGAACAGAAAAGGTTGAGCCAATAAGTGTCTCCACTTAAGTCTCAACCTTACTTTGCTCATGTTCTCTTGCTTATTTGCCGATAACGCCGTATTTCTTGTTGAACTTCTCGATACGTCCACGGGCCGCCGCAGTCTTCTGCTGACCTGTGTAGAACGAATGGCACTTGGAGCAAACCTCCACGTGAATCTCCTTCTTGGTAGAGCCGGTAACGAACTCATTCCCACAGTTGCAGGTAACCTTTGCCTGATAATAAGCCGGATGGATTCCTTCTCTCATGATATTCACCTCTTCACTTTCTCAATTATATAGTACTGTGATCATCTAACGGTCTCCGTCGTACCGTTAAAATCACCCCACATCTATAAACAGCTTTCTAAGTATACCATATCGAAAACTTATTGGCAAGCGAAATTATTAAAAGAATCGGATTTTCTTTGCGTTTTCCACAAATTCCCGGTTGTTTCTGGTCTTTGCAAACAGATCCAGGATCTTCTCCACCGAATCCTCCGGCTTCATGGAATTGGTGGCCTTGCGGACAATATCCACCGCCTCGGCCTCCTCCTTGGTCAGAAGCAGATCATCCCGGCGGGTGCCGGATTTCAAAATATCAATTGCCGGGAAGATCCGCTTCTCGGACAGCTTCCGGTCAAGCACAAGCTCCATGTTGCCAGTTCCCTTGAATTCCTCATAAATCACGTCGTCCATACGGCTTCCGGTATCCACCAGCGCCGTCGCCAGCACCGTCAGGCTGCCGCCCTCACGCATATTGCGGGCCGCGCCGAAAAACCGCTTTGGCATATGCAGAGCCGCCGGATCAAGACCGCCGGATAAGGTACGTCCGCTGGGCGGAATTACCAGGTTGTAGGCCCGTGCCAGACGGGTAATGCTATCCAGCAGCACAATCACATCCCGGCCATGCTCCACCAGACGTTTCGCCCGCTCGATTACCATCTCTGAGACCCGTTTATGGCGCTCCGGCAGCTCATCAAAGGTGGAATAAATCACTTCTACATTATTGCCCACCACGGATTCTTTAATATCGGTAACCTCCTCCGGACGTTCGTCAATCAGCAAAATGATCAGATGCATATCCGGATGATTGGTGGTGATTGCCTGAGCCACCTGCTTGAGCAGGGTGGTCTTACCAGCCTTTGGCGGGGACACGATCATACCACGCTGTCCCTTGCCGATGGGAGCCAGAAGATCCAGCACCCGCATGGCCGTGGTACTCTTTCCCGGAGTCTCCATATGGAGACGCTTGTTGGGGAAGATCGGGGTCAGGTCCTCAAAATTGGGGCGGCGCTCGATCACACTGATGGGATACCCATTGACATTTTTAATATAAAGCAGCGCGGCAAACTTTTCCGCCGCCGTCTTGACTCTCCGGTTACCCAGGATAATATCTCCGGTTTTCAGATTAAACCGGCGGATCTGGGACGGTGCCACATAAACATCATTTTCACCTGGCAGGAAATTTTCGCAGCGGATGAATCCAAATCCATCCGGCATAACCTCCAGAATACCATTGGCCATAACGCCGCTGTCCAGCTCCGCGATCTCCTGGGGAGACAAGGTCTCCGGCTGTCTGGCATCGCGCGCGGGGCGTGCCGGCTTTGTCTCCGCGGTTTTCGCGTCCGCGGTCCTGGTTTCCGTCGGTTTCGCGTCCTCCTTGGGCGCCTCCGTCCTGGGCTTTGGCGGTGCGACCGCCGTCCGCATAATCTCCTCCTGCTCTGCCGCCTGGCAAAGCGCGTCAATCAGCTCCGCCTTACGCATGGCGGCGCTTCCCTTTATGCCCTGGCTTTTTGCCAATTCCTTCAGCTGCGCCAGCGGTAGTGTCTGCAATTTTTCTTTCATAAAAAATCTCCTTCTATTTGCACTCTTACGTGATTTGTACGCTCACATGATCACTATGTTTTCCGGGTTCCTTTGTTGTTCAGTAATCTCTTCTCAATGACCAGCTTCTCAAATTGTATATAAAAAGGGGTAATATCAGATATCAGAACGAACTGATTGCATTACGCATGGCTTTATTATAAACGCTTTCTCATAAAAATGGAAGCATTTTCCCGAAAAAAC
>CAZICB010000014.1:1725-31503 GCA_964537765.1 uncultured Lachnospiraceae bacterium | reverse complement strand
TTTCCCCCGAAAAATGCTTCCCGAAATCCCTAATGACTCTCCCGCAGATAGCGCATCCAATCGCTGATCTGCTTTTCATAGCCCTGCTCCGAGGGCTGATAGAAGGTTTCCCCCACCAGATCATCCGGCAGGTATTGCTGTTTCACATAATGGTCCGGATAATCATGAGCATACTGATAGCCGATTCCCCGCCCCAGCTTTGCCGAGCCTTTGTAATGGGCATCCTGAAGATGTGCAGGAACCGGCATGGAACGGCGGGTACGCACCGCCTCCATGGCCGCGCTGATGGCATTGACCGCGGAATTACTCTTCGGCGCCGTGGCCACATAGGTGGCCGCATGCGCCAGAATAATCTGCGCCTCCGGCATGCCGACGCGCTCCACCGCCTGCGCCGCGCTGACTGCCACCATCAAAGCCCGGGGATCCGCATTTCCCACGTCCTCCGATGCACAAATCATAATTCTGCGGGCAATGAATTTAATATCCTCCCCCGCGTACAGCATCCGCGCCAGATAATAAACCGCCGCATCCGGATCGGAGCCCCGCATGCTTTTTATGAATGCGGAAATCGTATCGTAATGGTTGTCCCCGTCCTTGTCATAGCGGACCGCCCGCTTCTGAATGCATTCCTGGGCAACCTCCAGCGTAATATGGATCTTTCCGTCCGCCGGATCCCGTTCTGTGGTCAGGATCCCCAGCTCAATGGCATTTAACGCGGCCCGGGCATCTCCTCCGGCAATATCCGCCAGAAAATCAGCGGCCACCTCATCGATCACCGCATGGTAGCTGCCCATTCCCCGCTCCTCGTCGGAAACCGCCCGATAAATCAGCTCCTTCACATCCTCCTTCTCCAAGGCTTTCAGCTCGAAAATCCGGGATCTGGAGAGCAATGCCCCATTCACCTCAAAATAAGGATTCTCCGTGGTCGCGCCAATGAGAATCAGCGTGCCGTCCTCCACATAGGGAAGCAAATAATCCTGCTGTCCCTTATTAAAGCGGTGGATCTCATCCACAAACAGGATCGTCCGTTTTCCGTACATGCCCAGGGCGTCCTTGGCCGCCTTCACCACCTCCTCCATGTCCTTCTTGCCTGCCACGGTGGCATTGATCTGGCGGAAATTGGCGCTGGTGGTATTGGCAATGACCTTGGCCAAAGTGGTTTTCCCGGTGCCTGGCGGCCCGTAAAAGATGATGGACCCCAGTTTGTCTGCCTGGATCGCCCGGTAAAGCAATTTATCCTTTCCAATGATATGCTTCTGTCCAACCACCTCATCCAGAGTCTTCGGCCGCATGCGGGAGGCGAGGGGAGACTCCTTTTCCTGGGTGGCGCTTCTCATATAATCAAATAAATCCATGTAATCTGCCTCATTTTTTCTTTTGTCCCTTTAGTATAACGGCTTGGACTTCCGGTGTCAATGCCTTCGGCCGCGCCCTATTCATGCCTTTGGCCGCGCTCCCGCATGAATTCGTCATATGAGATTATGCGCCGGACATAAAAAATAGAAGCTGCAGCTCCGGCCGTTTTCTGCCAGTGCTTCAGCCTCTATTCACCAGAATGCAGTGAAATTATAATAAAATCACCTATTTCGCCAGAACTGCATCATATGCCTTGCTCATGCCCTCAGCCTGGATCATGTCATACCAGCCCTGTACAACCGGAAGCATATCGCTCAGATCCTGTCCCCAGTACTCTTCCTTCGCCAGAATCTCTGCAACGGAAGCTTCCTTCATGAACTTCATGATGTCCTCGCCGTCATTTGCCTCATCGGTTCTGTAGAACGCAATCAACGCTGCCAGAGAGAAAGTCAGACCCTGCGGATAGCTTCCCTTCTGCTCTTTGTATTCCAGAATGGTCGGCAGAACCCTTGCTTTGAACTTGGATACCGAGTTCAGAGCAATGCTCAACAGCAGATGCTTGATGAACGGGTTGGAGAAACGCTCCAGAACCGCGGCGCCGAACTTGCGATTGTCCTCGGTATCGCCGATGGTCGGGATAATCTCCTCGAAAATGCATTTCTTCAGCAGTGCGGATACCTTCTCATCCTTCAGGCACTCGCCCACGGTCTCCAGACCATACAGACGTGCTCCCAGTACCATGGAGGTATGTGCGCCGTTCAGAATACGAACTTTTCTCTTCTTATAAGGATCTACATTGTCGGTCCATACTACATTGAAGCCAGCCTTCTTAAGCGGCAGCTCGTCCTCGTGCTGTCCCTGGATCACCCACAGATGGAAGATCTCAGCGGTATCCATCATGTTATCCTGCTCGCCGATACGCTCGCACAGAGCAGCATGCTCGTCTCTCGGGAAGCCGGTTACGATACGGTCAACCAAAGTAGAGCAGAAATCATTCTCATTCTTCAGCCAGTTCTTGAAGTCCTCGCCCAGACCCCACTGGTCAGCATACTGCAGGCAGCACTTCTCCAGCTCTTCGCCGTTGTGGTCGATCAGCTCGCAGGAAAGAATGATAAAGCCCGGCAGGCCCAGTTTATATCTCTTGTACAGCAGCTGAGTCAGCTTGCCCGGGAAGCTCTTTGCAGGTGCATCCTCAAACTGGTTCTCCGGTACATACACGATACCCGCCTCGGTGGTGTTGGACACGATAAAGCGGAAATCCGGGTTCTCAACCAGTGCCATATAGCCTTCAGGATCCGTATAAGGATTGACGCAACGGTTGATAATGCTGATATGCGTATGCTCGTCCACTACCTTGCCATTATCAATGCCGCGAAGGAACAGATTGTATTCGCAGTTCTGCTTCTCCAGCATCTCGCACATACCGCGCTCGATGGGCTGTACTACTACGACTGAGCCATCAAAGAGACCCTTATCTTTTAATTTCTGGAAAAAATAGTCTACGAAACCACGCAGGAATCCGCCCTCGCCAAACTGAATTACTGTCTCTTTCACATTATTCATCGCCTGAACCCTCCATATAAAATATTTGTTTCTCTGGATTTGTAAGCGCTTACATTTTCTTACAAAATCCAAAACCGCTTTTGTTTCATAGATTTACTATACACCATTTATCAAAATAATGCAATAGCTTTTTGTAAATTTTTGTAAGCGTTTACATTTTCCGGTAATAGTTCAGTCAGGCAAAGCCGAGCAAGAATATGCAGCCTGGCTGAATAGTTACATTTTTCGGGCTGCGCCGCTGGCGCGATGATTTTTGAAAAAAAAGAAAGCCAACGCAATTTCTCACGTCAGCTTCCTTCCGGTTCTACTTATCCATGGAAATATCTACCTACCAGATCCCCAATTTGATTAAGCAACTACCTTTACGTTTACAGCCTGCATGCCACGATTTCCCTCGGTGGTATCGAAGGTAACCTTCTGACCATCCTCCAGGGTCTTGTAGCCGTCAGCTACGATGCCGGAGAAATGTACGAATACTTCCTCACCAGTAGCATCGTTGGTGATGAAACCATAACCTTTAGTAGCGTTGAACCATTTAACTGTACCGTTATTCATGACAGTACCTCCTAATAAAATTATTTGTATTTCATCTGAAACAAAAAAATCACATATTTTTGCAAAACATGAAAAGACTTCATGACTTACAAAAATATGTGAATCAAAAGCTCATGCCGAAATACAGTTGTATTCTATCATTTGCAACTTCATGTGTCAAGCGAAATTATTCGTTATTTTCACTGTTTTTTTGGCCGTATTTTCTATTTTTTTGTCCATTTTTTCTTAATTATGTTCATTTTTTCCCATCCGGGCCAGGTGTGATGGGTGCGCGGCAGACCAAAAAGGCCGCCGCGCACAATGCTATTGGTAACCAAAAATAGGAATGTTATCTGTCTGGTAAACGAACTCACTGTTGGTCCGGTCGTAAATCACCACATGCTCCTGGGATGCCTGGACCATCCCCAGTTCCGTGGTAGCAACCTCGTAAATTTCATCTAAATTCTGAATTTGGAACGCTTCTTTCTCCATCGAAAGATTGTTTTCGCGCAGATCCTCATACTGGCGCTCCAGCGCCTGGGTCTGGCGAAGCCGCTCATCCACGAGGGTGCGGATCTGGATATATTGGCAGCAGGACACCAGGGCGAACATCACCGTCGCCACCAGCGCCGCCACATAGGGCAGCTCTCCCAAAAAAGGCGGCCGTTCCCGGCGCAGGTACAGGGTTCCTGTCCGTTCATCCATATGAAACTCATAGCTCTTCGGCTTGCGCGCCCGATTGTTCATCCTTTGTCTATATCTCCTCTGTCATTTGTATCCAGGCCTTCATCTCTCCGGTCATCCATTTGTTTTTGTGATAGATGGTCTGCTTCCACAGGCCGTTTCCCGTAAACTGATAGTCAAGTATGGTCAATAATTTCTGTTCCAATTCCTGCCGCACCAGCCGGTCCGGCGCCAGGACAATGCCTCGCCCCCGTATCGCCAGCTGCACGGCCAGCCCCACATCCGGCACCAGAATCGGTGTCTGAATCGCGCCTGCCGCCGCCATGTCCAGCTCCCTCTCCCAGGGCAGCCGGGAATCGGCGCGGATCACCGGATATTGCAGAAGCTGTTCCAAGCTCAGCTTTCCGGCCGACGCGAGGGCATGGGACGGATGAGCCGCAAAATGGAAATCCTGTTTTTCTTTTGCCGCCTGAACCAGCGACGGATCCGCCACCAGATGGTCCAGCGTAATCATCAGGTCGATCTCATTGTGCAAAAGGCTGGAAATCAGGGCATGGGTATCCTTTTCGCCGCGCACCTCCAGCCGCACATCCGGATAGCGCTTTGCATAGGCGTTCAGCTGTTCCATAAAATCCATATCTTGCAGGGTATCCACGATTCCCAGGCGAAGGGCGCCTTCCAGTTTTTCAAAGGGCCCTTTTCCAATCTGCAGGGCTTCCCGGGAAATCCGGACAATGGACCTGGCATAGGCCAGCAGCTCCTGCCCCTCCTGAGTAATACGGATCTTTTTGCCAACCCGCTCATACAGGGCGACCCCCATCTCCTTCTCCAGCTGCTGCATCTGCGCCGTCACGGTGGATTGGGCATAGCCTAAGTCTTTTGCCGCACCGGACAGACTCCCTGTCTCCGCCACCTTGGTGAATGTGATCAGGTTTCTAATTTCCATTGGGCTTTTTCTTATCTATCATATTTTTCGATGCTTATTTAAATATACTTCAAATATTTCGATGAATTAATCATAACATATTGCCCGTAAAATGCAAGAGATTTTTGAATCTTTATATTAAAAACAAAAAAACACCCCTATGCGGTCAATAACCACATAAGGGTGTCTCTCTTTAAACAGGATAAAGAAAATGTAACTATTTCAGGGTAACCTTTGCGCCCTCGCCCTCAAGTTTAGCCTTCAGAGCCTCAGCCTCATCCTTGGAGATGCCTTCCTTGACAACCTTCGGAGCGCCGTCCACTACGTCCTTAGCCTCTTTCAGACCCAGACCGGTAGCTTCACGTACAACCTTGATAACTTTAACCTTGTTCGGGCCAACCTCGGTCAGCTCTACGTCGAACTCGGTCTTCTCCTCAACTGCCTCAGCCGGGCCAGCTGCTGCCGCAACTACAACGCCTGCTGCTGCAGATACGCCAAACTCTTCCTCACAAGCTTTTACTAACTCGTTCAGTTCCAATACGGATAATTCCTTGATAGCTTCGATAAACTCAGCGGTGGTTAACTTTGCCATTTTGATTTCCTCCATAATATTATTTTTTGTTTATGTTCGTGTTCTTTATTCAAGAAAGTGCGCCTTTGACCCGGGTCAGGAAAACCTGTCATCGACCCGGACGAAAGAAGTTCGGCTCCCTTTGGTCGCCGAACGGCTAAACCTCCAAACTCACCGGCGCTTATCAGCGCCGCTTCGTTAAGAAGCTTATGCCTCAGCAGCAGCTTCGCCGCCGCCCTGCTTCTCAGCGATCTGATTAAGCACACGGGCGAAGTTGGTAATCGGGGACTGCATGCTGCCCAACAATCTGCCCAGAAGTACCTCTCTGGACGGGATGGTAGCGATCACCTGCATGCCCTTTGCATCGTAGTAAGTGCCTTCTACAATACCGGATTTGATTTCCAGCTTATCCGCTTTCTTTGCAAACTCAGCCAGAATTCTGGCCGGAGCGGTAGCGTCATCCTTGGATACCGCGATCGCTGTCGGTCCTTCCAGATCCGGATCCAGGGCCGCGAATTCAGTTCCTTCAGCTGCACGCCTGATCAGGGTGTTCTTAAATACTTTATAAGCAACACCAGCTTCTCTTAACTGTTTCCGCAGCTCAGTATCCTGCGCGACGGTCAGACCACGATAATCAACCGCTACTACAGATGAAGCGCCGTTCAGCAGCTCAGAGATCTCAGCTACGATCGGCTGTTTCAACTCTACTTTTGCCATGAATGTTTTCCTCCTGTTTTATTTTGTATGAAAGCCCCCGGACGGTACGGTGGAATCGGCTCTCATGGATGATCATGCCGCAGGGCAGCGGCATGTCCGTCTAACTGGAGACTGCAAGGAAAAAAGCCTTCCTGTCCGCAGACAGAAAGGCTCTACAAATCAAAATCGAATTTGTATGTTCCTCGGCAGGCGGTAACACCTTATGCCATACGGCACCTGCTGTCTTCGGCAGTCAATACTAGTGTATGATAACATACTATATTTGGATTGTCAATCGCAAAATTTGCTTACGCCATCAATTTCACTACATTCAGCTTCACGCCAGGTCCCATAGTAGAAGTCAGGGTAGCGCTCTTGATGAAGGTGCCTTTCAGGGTAGCAGGTTTTGCCTTAATGATTGCATCCATAAGCGTCTGGAAGTTGTCCGCCAACTGTTCTTCTGTGAAAGAAGCTTTACCAACCGGCACGTGGATGATATTGGTTTTGTCAAGTCTGTACTCAATCTTACCAGCTTTGATGTCCTTGATTGCCTTGGTCACGTCCATGGTAACGGTACCGGCCTTCGGGTTCGGCATTAAGCCCTTCGGTCCAAGGATACGTCCCAGACGGCCTACAACGCCCATCATATCCGGGGTAGCAACAACAACATCAAAATCCAGCCAGCCATCATGCTGGATTCTCGGAATCAGCTCCTCAGCTCCCACGTAATCTGCACCAGCCGCCTGAGCCTCATCAGCCTTTGCGCCCTTTGCAAATACCAGGATTCTGACTACCTTACCAGTACCATGAGGCAGAACTACCGCACCACGGATCTGCTGGTCAGCGTGACGTCCGTCACAGCCGGTTCTGATATGAGCTTCAATGGTCTCATCAAATTTTGCAACCGCGTTCTTTTTCACCAGTGCGATTGCGTCTGCTGCATCATAAAGAGTAGCGCGGTCTACATTCTTAACCAGCTCTACATATCTCTTTCCATGTTTCATAATAAATAACCTCCTAGTGGTATTGTCGGGGATGTCCCTCCCACGTATGTTTTAAAGTTTCATCTCCATCAGTCTTCCACGGTGATGCCCATGCTTCTTGCGGTACCAGCGATCATGCTCATAGCTGCCTCTACGCTGGCCGCGTTTAAGTCAGGCATTTTCAGCTCTGCGATCTTCTGCAGATCTGCTTTGGAGATGGATGCTACTTTGGTCTTGTTCGGGGTTGCGGAACCGGATTTAATCTTGCAGGCTTTCTTTAACAGAATCGCTGCAGGCGGAGTCTTGGTCACGAAGCTGAAGCTTCTGTCTGCATATACGGTAATAACTACCGGGATAATCAGGTCGCCCTGATCTGCAGTTCTCGCGTTAAACTCCTTGGTGAACTGTACAATATTTACACCGTGCTGACCCAGAGCCGGACCTACTGGAGGAGCCGGGGTAGCCTTGCCTGCCGGGATCTGTAATTTGATGTAACCAGTTACTTTCTTTGCCATAATAATGACCTCCTATAATGTGGTATTGTCGGGGATGTCCCTCCCACGAGCCGACGCGCCGCTCATCCATATTCCCTTTTTCGGGAAAACGGTGCGCCGAGACCGATGTCCGGTCTACTCAATCGTTACATTTTTTTCACCTCAGCGAAGCTCAGTTCAACCGGTGTCTCACGGCCAAACATCTCCACGCTGATGGTAAGAGTTTTCTTGCTTTCGTTGATCGCCTTGACTGCGCCGACCGTATCCTTCCAGGCTCCGGAGGTAACCACAATGGTATCGCCCACCTCGAAGCTGGCAATGGCTTCGGTCTTGCCGAATCCGAGACTTGCCATCTCTTCATCGCTTAAGGGAACCGGTTTGGAGCCAGGTCCTACAAACCCGGTAACTCCTCGGGTATTGCGTACCACATACCATGTCTCATCATTCATGATCATATGGATCAGCACATAGCCCGGAAACATCTTCTTGTCCGCCAGCTTCTCCACGCCATCCTTCAGCTCCGAAACCTCAAGCATCGGAACGGATACGTCCAGAATCTGGTCATGAAGATTACGGTTCTCGATCGTCTTCTCAATGTCGACCTTTACCTTGTTTTCGTAGCCTGAATAGGTATGAACTACATACCACTTTGCTTCTGACATGATATCACCCTCGCCTTAATTAAATAATGAAGCTGAGGCCCCATTTGATAATGAAATCCAGGACTGCGATGATTACTCCCAACGCAATGGATATCACAAGCACAGTCACCGTCTGCTTTCCGACAGTTTCCTGATCAGGCCATACGATCTTTTTGAACTCAGCCTTCAAACCCTTGAAAAAGCTCTTCTTGGGAGCCTTCCCAGTATTTGTAGTTTCTCCCATCTTTCACACTCCTTACTTTGTCTCTTTGTGCAGAGTATGAGTTTTGCAGAATCTACAGTACTTTTTGGTTTCCATGCGGTCCGGATGCGTTTTCTTATCCTTCGTCATGTTGTAGTTACGTTGCTTACATTCTGTACATGCCAGTGTAATTCTTGTGCGCACGACTTCCACCTCCACTTGATTTTTAGTTGTTTCGGTCTTTTTTGCCTGCCGGACCCGGCCGACAAATTTTGAGCATAAAAAAAAGACCTAAGCTCTTCCATTCGCCACACTACTATATCATAACAAATGTTTTCCGTCAAGGTCTTTTTCTTTTCCGGGGCCGGTTTATACCACAATTCACAGCGGTTTATACGATAATCTGGTAATTTACAACGTCCAGCTTCCTGCCGAACTTGATTCCGACCTCTTTCAGCACGCCGCTGTATACAAAACCGAATTCCTCGTGAAGCCTTACGCTGGCCTCATTTCCGCCGGTAATCACCGATATTACCGTGTGCACGTCCTCCCGGGCGCGCGCGTCGTCCAGGATCGCCTGCATCAGTTTCCGGGCAACGCCTTTTCGCCGGAACCTGGGATCCACATACACCGACAGCTCCACAGTAGCGTCGTAGGCCGCCCGCTCCCGGTATCTGGACAGACTCGCATAGCCTGCCACGGTCCCGTCAAGCTCTGCCACCAGAAGGGGATGATTGCCCACATTGTGCTGCGCGAGCCAGACCCTCCGATCTTCCATGGATTTGATCTCCGTATCAAAGGTCGCCACGCCATGGATTACTTCATAATTATAAATGTCCCGCAGCTGGGGCAGATCCCTTTCTTCCGCTTTTCGAATCAACATGCTCATTCCTCCTGAATATAACTTCCCCAGGGCGTCATTCCCCGGAAGGTCACTGCCAGCAGCACCGGGACGCACAGCATCACGCCCATCATATACCGCACAGTGACACAAGGTCCCAAAAATAATGTCAAAATATATCCCGTCAGATAAATCCCCGGCGCCAGATACAGGTAATTTCGTTTTGCCAGCACTGTCACCATACAGATCACCACCAGCCACGCATAAAACGCCGTATAGAAGATCAGCGACACCAGGGGCAGATACTCCTGGATATTCTGGTCCGTGAACCACCGATAGGCATCCCGCAGAGCCGGAAGCTTGCTGTCCTCCTCCACCACATAATTTTCACTGAAGAGCGGACTCATTTTAAATTCCATATAGCAGCTGGAATCGCCGCCCATGTACCACAGGCCCATGGTATTGCACAGCGGCGCCAGCAGATATTCCTCGGGAAATTGTCTGCCAAGCTTTGCCCAAAGCCGGAGAAAATCTTTTTCATGTCCCTCCAGATATTCCGCATGAAACTGCGCCTTCACCGGATCGGACACATAATAAGTATAGGATAAAAGAGCATCCTCCGGAATGTAGTGGAATAATTCTTCCTTATCCTCCTCTGCTATCTCATCCTCATGATAGACATAGGTCCTGGCAAGCTGCTGGCATGGAACGCTGAGCATCTCGGCCACACTGCCCTTATGGGCATCCATCCCACGCTCCAGCGCGCCGAACATGCCCTTGATTCCCACGATGCAGACCAACAGCACCGCTGTCAGGGTAAGCAGCATCCGCCGCCTGGTCTTTTGCTTCCGGGAAAGCAAGCCTCCCACCGCCACGCAAACCATCATAAACAGCAGCCCGTAAATAGCATTGTTGCGGAACAGGCCCATCAAAACCGTCAAAATCACAAAGCAGACCAGGCGCCAGCCCTGCCAGATCCGCCGGGCATTGACCATATCACAGATGCATACGAACACATCCAGAAACAGACAGCCAAAAATCACATCCTTGGTGGTGCTTAAACCCAGCACCGGGAAAAACGGGAACAGAATATAAAACACGGCCGCTGCCAGCCACACCTTTCTCGGTATCCGCAGCTTGTACAAAAACCGGACCGCAAACGCCACGCTGCCGGACAGTACCAGCAGCTGGAACATGGAATGAATCACCAGACCGGCATTGTAATTTCCAAAATACTGATTGCCCAGCTCCAGCAGGCAGCCGCTGAGCAGGGTATGGATCAGCGGATGATGGGTGCTGTGCCAGTCCGACACATACATCGCCCACTGCCAGATCATATCATAGCAGTAAAGTCCCGGGAAAAAGGCGAAAAAGCAGGGAAGATACCCCGCAAACGCCGCCAGCCAGGTGATGAAAAATACCTTGTTCACGGACCTGCTCCTGCGGTCTCTGCCGGTTTTCTCCTGCACCGCACAAAACACCCGGAAAAAGAACGGCTCCAGCAGCCAGCAAAGCACAAGCGCGCTTCCCAGCATCCACAAGCCTGCCGGAAAATTGACCACCGCCGGGTGACCATTTAACATCCGCCGCAGCCCCAGCCCCAGAATTTCCGTAAATAACAAAAGGAAGGAAAGAAAAAAGGCATACCCGGCATAGCCGCGGTCCTCCCGGAAATCCGCCATCGTTCTTGGAATCAGGGCCATGGAAACCAAAAATACCGCCACAGACAAAATGTTCTTATTGAAATACAGCTGGTCCTGCAGTCCGTAAATCCTGACCAGACCGCTGAGCGCACAGACATTGACGGCCGACAAAAGAACTGTCCACAATCTGCCTTTGTCTTCCTCCACGGCTTTTATCTCAATCATCGCCGCCTCCTACTGCCGACTGGCGGAGTCATCTTCGCCAGCCAGATCCCTTTTATAATTTTCCCGCGCCAGCTGCAGATGAAATTCAAATTCCTGCCGGTTTTTCTGGATCAGAGTCTGCAAAATCATGCCCGAAAACCAGGACATCAGCGCCGCGATAGCGCAAAAACCGCAGACAATCAAGGTGGGGAAGTGGGGCACCAGTCCCGTCCGGAAATATTCCGCCAATACCGGAACAAAAAATACCACGGACAGCAGCAGCAAAAACAAAGCTGCCATGCCAAAGAACTGCGCCGGCTTATAGTTCTTGTACAGCGAAAAGATGGTTTTCAGCACCCGGATTCCGTCCGGGATCGTATCCAGCTTGGACACGCTGCCGGCCGGGCGGTCCCGATAATCCACCGGCAGATTGACAATATATAAATTTTTATTCAGGGCATGGATGGACATTTCCGTCTCGATCTCAAAACCTCTGGACAGCACCGGAAAGGTCTTCACAAACTGATAGCTGAAGGCACGATACCCGGTCATCACATCCCGGATGTCGCTGTGAAACAGATGGTTGATGCTGCCGCGCACCAGAGTATTGCCAAAATTGTGGAAGCGGCGTTTGTTTTCTGTAAAATAGGTGGAAGACAGCCGATCCCCCACCACCATGTCCGCCTGATTTTCCAGGACCTGGCGGGCCATTTCCCGTCCTGCCTCCGCCGGGTAGGTGTCATCCCCGTCAATCATGATATAGCACCGGGCATCTACCTCCCGGAACATCCGCCGGACCACATTGCCCTTGCCCTGCTGATGCTCATACCGTACCACCGCCCCGGCACGCCGCGCCAGCTCATCGGTGTGGTCGGTGGAATTATTATCGTAGACGTAGACCACTGCTTCCGGAAGCTCCCGCTTCCAATCCTGCACCACCTTTTCGATGGTGCGGCTCTCATTGTAGCAGGGAACTAATACCGCGATTTTATCCATACTGTTCTCCCCCGGAGGCTGCCCGTCTGACGGCAGCTTCCTTTTTGTAGCTTATGTCTCGATGTGTTACTGTTCAGTCCGGCTGTATATTCTTGCCCGGCTTCGCCGAACAAGAATCATCGGAGGTTCCTCCGATGTGAAAATCCGTGTGAAATTGTGCTTACAAGCAAGCTTGACGCCCACTTTCACACGGATTTTCCCGCCTGACTGAACTGTTACCTATTATTTTAACGTAATCTATACAAAAATCAACTATTTTCGCGCCGTTACCGCCGAATCTATTTTCGCGACGCTACCGCCCGAATCCGATGCAAATAGCCACAAAATACACTTTTTTTACTCCGGCCGCCTTGAGTACACGGCTGCAGGCCTCGATGGTGCTGCCTGTAGTGTAAATATCATCCACCAAAATCACGGTCTCCGGCACCTCGCCTTTGGCAAGCCGTTTCTTTTCCACGGCAAACGCCTGCTGAAGGTTTGCCAGCCGCTCCCGGGAATTCAGATTTTTCTGCGGCATGGTCCTTTTGGTGCGGATCAAAAGCCCCGCGTCCATGGGAATATCCCAATGCTTTGCCAGGCGCTTCGCCAGCTCCTCCGCCTGATTGTAGCCTCTCTGCCTGCGGCGGGAGGGATGAACCGGCACCGGAACCAGCGCGTCCGCCTGCCAAAGCTTCACCCGTTTTGTCATGCGGACCTTCATGGCCTCCCCATAAAAATCCAGATATTCCCGCTTATTTTTATACTTAATTGCCGCCATGGAACGGCGGGCCGCCTCATTATAATTTAACAGCGCCATGCCCGCTTCAAAGCTGCGGGGATAGCGGCTGCAGTCCTGGCAATACTCCATCCGCTCATGGAGTACCTCCTTGCCGCACCGCTTGCATGCGGGCTGGCGAACTGGGGAGAGCTTCTCCAGACAGCCAGGACAGATCCATGCGCCCCGCGGCGTCACAATCCCGCCGCAAACCGGGCAGCGGCGCGGAAACAACCAATCGACAAAAACCAATTACCCTTCTCCTTCCATTACTTCCTGAATTCGCTGGCGCAGACCGGTATAGCGGCGCTGCTCCATTTCATTGTCCACCATGGCCTGGAATATCTCCGGGATGCCCACCAGGCAGACGCAAAGGCGGGCGCGGGTCACCGCCGTGTAGATCAGATTGCGGGTCATCAGCATCCGCGGGCCGGGATAAACCGGAATCACCACCGCCGGATACTCGCTTCCCTGGGATTTGTGGATGGTAATGGCATAGGCCAGCTCCAGCTCCTCCAGCTGCTTAAAGCTGTAATCCACCATCCTGCCCTCGTCGAATTCCACGGTCAGCTCCTCGGCAAAGGTATTGATCTCCCGGATCCGGCCAATGTCGCCGTTGAACACGCCGGTTCCCGCATTCACCGGGATCCCGTAGCGGCTGCGAACCTCCCACGGAATCTGGTAATTATTTTTGATCTGCATGACCTTATCGCCCACCCGGTAAATGACGCCGCCCACTTCCTTCTCCGCCTTGGAGGAGTCCCTGGGATTTAAATATTCCTGCAAAATCGTGTTCAACCGCTCCACGCCGATGGCGCCCTTGCGCATGGGCGTCATCACCTGGATGTCCGTCACGTCAGCCTGCACATAGCCCGGCAGCTTTTCCTTGATCAGCGTGATCATGGCGCTGATGATCGCATCCGGATGGTCCCTCTTTATAAAAAGGAAGTCCCTGCTGCGCTTGCCCAGGGGAATCTGGTCCCCGTCATTGATCCTATGGGCATTGACAATAATATCACTCTCCGCCGCCTGCCGGAAAATACGGGTCAGCCGCACCACCGGAAAGCAGTCCGCCTCGATCATATCCCGCAGCACGTTGCCCGGGCCTACGCTGGGCAGCTGATTGACATCGCCCACCAGAATCAGCCGGGTGCCGGGATTGATCGCCCGCAGAAGGGAATGCATCAGATAAATATCCACCATGGAGGTCTCGTCGATGATGATGGCATCCGCATCCAGGGGATTTTCCTCATTGCGCTCAAAATGCATGCCGGAAGTATCGCCGTCCTCCCCGGGCGCTCCGTTCAGCTCTAATAGCCGGTGGATGGTGCGGGCCTCATAACCGGTGGCCTCTTTCATCCGCTTCGCTGCCCGCCCGGTGGGCGCCGCCAGCAAAATCTCCATCTCCTCCTGCTCAAAATAGCGGATAATGGTATTGATGGTGGTGGTCTTTCCGGTACCGGGGCCGCCGGTGATGATCAGCAGGCCACAGTTGACCGCCTCGATCACCGCCTGGATCTGCATTTCGTCCGCCTCGATCTCTTCCTCCGCGCAGATCCGCTCCAGCTTTTTGCGGATCTCCTCCTCCGGCTTTGTCCCCCGCAGGTTCAAATCGTGCAACATGCGGGCGGTATTCAGCTCCATATAGTAGTACTGGGACGCGTACACCTGCCGGCCGTCCTGCGTGACCTTCACCACGATCTTTTTCTCCATCTGCAGATCCATCAGATGCTTTTCCATCACCTCCGGATCCACATGCAGCAGCTCCGAAGCATTTTTCAAAAGCTCCTCCTGGGGCAGATAGGTATGGCCCCCTGCCACCGACTGCAGCAGACAGTAAAACAGCCCGCTGCGGATGCGGAAATCGGAATCGGTGAAAATGCCCACCCGCTGGGCGATCTCGTCTGCCATTTTAAATCCCACTCCCTGGATGTCATCCGCCATCCGGTAAGGATTTTCCCTGACCACGCGATATAGCTCCGGCCCATATTGGCGGTAGATTTTCAAGGCCAGGTTCATGGAAATGCCGTACTCCTGGAGAAACATCATGGCCTGGCGCATTTCCTTTTTGGCTTCCATCTGCTCGGCAATGGACCTGGCCATCTTTTCACTGATGCCCTTCACCTCCGCCAACCGTTCCGGCTCCTCCTCGATGACGCGGAAGGTATCCGCCTTAAAACGGCGGACAATCCGCGCCGCCAGCGCCGTCCCCACGCCGCGAATGGCGCCGGAGCCAAGGTAACGCTCCATGGAAGCAGTATCCTCCGGCGCCTTCACCTGATACGCCTCCACCCGGATCTGATCGCCGTAAACAGGATGCTCCACCATCTCGCCGGAGGCCTCGATATAATCCCCCTCACTGATATAAGGGAAGGTCCCCACCAGCACATATTCCTCCTCGTTCTCCGCGGAAAGCGCCAGGATAGAGTAGCCGTTTTCCTCGTTCCGGAATTTGATTTTTACCACATATCCGCTTACGGTCGCCATAAATTCCCCTCTTCTTCTCAGAATGCAGTAAGACGCGCCGGTGACGCGTCTCATCGCATGATCTTTTTTGTCTGTCCGTTATCGCGAAAAAAGGCTGCCGCAAAGTCCTGATGCCGGATTTTCCGAATCCGTTGCGCAGAC
The DNA here is from genome assembly GCA_964537765.1 of uncultured Lachnospiraceae bacterium. GTDB lineage: Bacteria > Bacillota > Clostridia > Lachnospirales > Lachnospiraceae > Brotaphodocola. The sequence continues at coordinate 15,788 of CAZICB010000014.1, read as the reverse complement.
TTTCGCAGCAGCCTCCTGCCTGTTTTGTCAGTTGAAGCTTTTTTGCTTCCCGTCTCCTCCGTGCTGGAACTCGATGAATTTGCCGGTACCGATGGCCACTGCCGTCAGCGGATCCTCCGCCACCATGGTGGTGATGCCGGTCTTCTCCTCGATCAGCTGATCCAGTCCGTTTAACAAAGAACCGCCGCCGGTCATCACAATGCCCCGGTCGAAAATATCTGCCGCCAGCTCCGGCGGCGTGCGCTCCAACACGCTGTGAACCGCGTCCACAATCTGGATCGCCGGCTCTCTCAGGGCCTCCAGTGTCTCATCGGAGGTCACGATAATGGTTTTCGGAAGTCCGGTCACCAGGTTGCGGCCCCGCACCTCCATGGTCAGCACCTCCGGACGGCGGTATGCCGCGCCGATATTGATCTTGATCTCCTCCGCGGTTCTCTCACCGATCAGCAGGTTATGCTTCTTTCTCATATAGCGGACCAGAGCCTCGTCAAAGTCATCGCCGGCCACCTTAATGGAGGTGCTGACTACGGTGCCGCCCAGGGAAATCACCGCGATATCCGCGGTACCTCCTCCGATATCTACGATCATATTTCCGCAGGCCTTGGAAATGTCGATGCCCGCGCCGATGGCCGCCGCTACCGGTTCCTCAATGATGGATACCTCGCGGGCGCCTGCCTGATAGGTAGCGTCCTCAACTGCCTTTTTCTCCACCTCGGTCGCCCCGCTGGGGATGCAGACCGCGATACGCGGTTTGCGCAAGGTCCGCTTGCCCACCGCTTTCTCGATAAAGTACTTCATCATCTTCTCCGTCACGGTATAATCGGAGATAACGCCCTGACGCAGCGGACGCACCGCGATGATATTTCCCGGGGTACGGCCGATCATCAACCGCGCCTCCTCGCCGATGGCCTTGATCCGGTTCGAATCACGGTCGATGGCCACCACCGACGGCTCCTTCAGCACCACACCCTTGCCCTTGATATATACCAAGATACTCGCCGTACCTAAATCAATTCCGATGTCATTGGATACTAACATTCTTTTTCCTCCTGCCGGTCCTTCCAAATCCTGCATACTTTTCCGGAATATGCGCCTGATCTATTTTATTATATACAATCATGGGCTGTTTTTAAAGGGCTTTTTTGATTTTTTAGCTTTTTTTCAAAACTTCTCTTATTTTTTTACAGTTCGTACACAATTTTGACACATTTTCCTTGTATACTGTACTTACGTTACCCGGAAGGGTAATGGAGCCTTTGTTTCAAGTGCAAACTTGAAATTACAAAGCTTTTTCATACTCATTCCGGATGGCCGAAAGGCCATCCGGTCCCCCCTAAAATGATTTCCCGCTTTGCCTTTACAAAGCGGGATTTTTATTTTAATACCGCGCCGCCGCCGTTTTTCACAAACTCCGTGGGGCTGACGCCGGTATACCGTTTAAACACAGCGCAAAAATATTTATACTCGCTGAATCCCACCTCATCGGAAATCTCATAGATGCGCATGGTGCCCTTTTCCAGAAGGCGGATGGCCTCCCGAATCCGGTACTGATTCAGGATATCCACAAAAGTGGTATTCAGCTCCGCCTTGATGCGGCGGCTTAAAAAGCTGGGGCTGACGTTCAGCTCCTCCGCCACCTGATTGATGCCCAGCTTTTCTTTATATTGCTGCCGGATCATCTCATAGGTTCTCTTCACATAAATATCAATGCTTTGCTCTGCCATTTTAAAAATCTGCCAGTCCGCATGCTCCGCGATCACCCGGCTCTGGGAAATCTCCTCGATTTTCCGGTAGCTGTCACGCTTCTGGACCTTCCGGCGGATTTTTTCCATTGCCTGGGCCAGCTCCTCCTCATCCACCGGCTTTAACAGATAATCGGACACCCCGATATGCACGGCCTGGCGGGCAAACTCAAAATCCGAATAGCTGGTCAGCAGGATGCTGAAAAAATCGTGAACCTTCAACCCCTCCTCAATCATTTCCAGCCCGGTCAGCTTCGGCATGCGGATGTCCGCCAGCACCACATCCGGACGGCAGCGGTTGATCATCTCCAGCCCCTCCGCCCCGTCCTTTGCCGCACCGGCCACGATGCAATCCATGCTCAGCCAATTGATGGAAAAGACCAGCCCCTTGCGGATAATCTCCTCATCCTCAACAATCAGTACCTTCAGCAACCCTCTCCTCCTCCTTTTCTTCCTCCTTCGGAAGCGGAATCACCAGCGTGATCACGGTTTCGGATGCCGGAGTGCTTTCTATCGCCGCTCCGTATTTTCCGCCGTACAGCAAATGAATCCGCCGATGCACATTATAAAGCCCGATATGGTCCGAATGGTTATGATGATGCGCTAAATTCTCTTTCAGCTCCTCCAAAAGCTGTGGTTCAATCCCCAATCCATTGTCCCGGATCCGGATATGAAGCTCATGATCCCGGATGGCTGCCGTGATCTCCACCTTCAGCGTTCCTTCGTCCTTCATGCCATATTGGATGGAATTTTCCACAATCGGCTGCAGAATCATCCGCGGCACCTCCACATGCCTGGCTGCTTCCTCCACATCCAGCTTGTACTGCAGCCGTTCCTGATAACGATACAGCATAATCTGCAGATAGCTGTCCGCGAAACGGATCTCGTCGTCCACAGTCGCCATCTCATCCCCCCGCTGAATGCTGTAGCGCAAAAGCCGGGAAAGGCTGACGATCATCTTTTCCGCTGTCCGCGGCTCAAACTTAATCATATAGCGGATGGATTCCAGGGTATTAAAAAGAAAATGAGGATTAAACTGGGACTCCAGAGCCTGGATTGTCGCCAGGGTATTCTCCCGGGACATTTCCTGATGGCGGCTGATGAGATGCCGGATGCTGCCCAGCATGATATTGAAGGTATTGCCCATGATCTCGAACTCGTCATTGGAATGGATGTCCAGCTTGACATCCAGATTGCCCCGCTCCACTTCCTTCAAGGCATCAATCAGCTCGTACATAATGCCGGTCTTCCTGGCAGCAATGGTCCGGGCGCTGGCCAGAATCGTGACGATCATAATCACCGCCAGCACGGCCGCCACCACCACGGAAATCAAAATCTGTTGTACAAAGGCCGTACAGTCATAGACCGCAAACACCTTCACGTCCCCGTCCAGGATCTCCGTGGACGCGTTAAAATACCAATGCCCGCCGGTACAAAACAGCCCCTTTTCCCGCCGGAAAGAATCGGCAAGCTTGCCCCGGTCATTGCGGAATTCCCGGGCGCCTCCGGCAAAAATCCGGTCGAAACGGTTGGTGATGATCAGGGTTATCTCCTGGGCCGCCGAATCCTGCTCCAGCTCATCCGCCCGGATCACAAAGCCGCCATAGCCTTCCGCGGTTCCAAACCTGCGCATAATCACCAGAGACGGCGTCGTGCTCCGGCGCAGGTTCCAGTTATCATACATCAAATACAGACTATCCCAGAAATCATCATCCTCCCGGGTGCCTGAAAGCTGGATGCGCACATAATCCTCCGTCACCGGATCCTTCATGGTGCTAAACAGCAGGGAATAATCCTTGTCAAATAGGCAGAATTCCCCCCTGACCTTCTGCCGGTTCAAAAACTGGTAAATCTCCGATATTTTCTGCACCTGATATTTGCTGTCCTCACAGAATTGCGAAACGGAAACATTCCCGCTCAGCTCCTCCGCCTTCTGCATATAATCCTCCGCCATCCGGACAAATTCCTCTGCCACTCCCTGGCTGACCTGGGCATTGCGCTGCTCGATCTGGCGCAGCCCAAGGCCGGAAATCGCCAGAACCATGACCAGCAGGGAAAGGATGCAGGAGATCAATGCATGTTCAATCAGGATCTTTCGGATTTCTTCTTTAAAACTCGTATGTGTCTGCATATTCCCTATGACAGCATTATATAGTGACATCCCGGCTTCCGGATACTTTAAAGAAGACCAGAAGGGAAATCACCGTGGTCGCCGTCAGGATCGTCGCCAAGGCAGCCGCCGTCCCGTAGCTTGCACGGATTACTTCATTATAAATGGCCACTGACATGGTTCTGGTTTTTGCTGTATACAGCATTACCGAGGAGCTCAACTCATTAATCAAAGTGATCCAGCTTAAAATCGCGCCGGACAGCACCCCAGGCATCATCATCTTCGCTGTGATCTTCACAAAGGATTTTGCCGGAGAATCTCCCAGACTGATCGCAGCCTCCTCCATGCTGGGACTGATCTGGTAAAGAATCGCCGAGCTGGAGCGAAGAGTGTAAGCCTGGCGGCGGATCACCAGGGAAATAATCATGATTGTCGCTGTTCCGGCGAGCATCATCGGAGGCTTGTTGAATGCAATCATCAGCGTAATACCAAGGACGGATCCCGGAACAATGTAGGGGAACATAGCAATGGTATCGATCAAATTGGTCAGCCAGCTTTTTCTGCGCACCGCCAGATAAGCGATCAGCATGCCCAGCACCACAATGATTAAAATGGCGATCAGGCAGTACAGGTAGGTATTGCGGATGGACTGGACCGCCGTGGAAATAACCTTCTGATAGCTTTCCAGGGAATAGCCGTCCACAAACACCTGCATTTTCGTTGCCTTAAAGGAGGTGTAAACCACCATGCACTGCGGGATGATGGACATTCCAGCCAGGCAATAGATATAAAGATGCATCAGAATTCCGCCGATGCCTGTGGCCGCCTTGGGCTGGATGGGGCGCATGGAACTCATGGCGAAGGATTTGGTATTGACATACCATTTCTGCGCCAGGAAGACCACTGCTGTCACCGCTACCATAATGGTAGCCATACAGGCCGCGAAATTTGCCGATCCGCCGCTCTCACCCACAAATTCAGAATACACCAGCGTGGGCATAACCCGATACCCCTCGCCAATCAATGCCGGAGTACCGAAATCGGCCATACAGTTCATAAATACCAGCAGGGATGCCGCCACCAACGTCGGAGTTACCAGGGGCATGATCACCGTGAAGACCTTTTTCACGCCGCCGCAGCCCAGACTCTCCGCCGCCTCTGACAGCGCCACGTCGATCTTTTTCAACGCACCGGACACATACATATAAATGAACGGATAAAGCTTTAAGGAGAACACCAGCAGCATACCGCCGAAGCCATAGATGGACGGCATATCAATGCCCACGCCCTTCAACAGCTTGGTGAGGCTTCCGCTTCGCCCCAGAAGAAGGATCCAGGAATATGCGCCGATGAAATTGGGACTCATCATGGAGATGATAAACAGAATCTCCAAAAGCCCTTTTCCTTTAATCTTATAAAAAGACATAAAATAGGCCAGGGGCACTCCCAGAAGAACCGCCGTTATCGTCACGGAAATGGTCAGCTTAAAGGAGTTGAAAAGCGCGCTGGTATAATATTTCTTTGCAAAAAATTTGCTATAGTTGGCAAGGGTCCAGACGGAGACGTCCTGCCCATCCACCCGGGTTGTCTCCTGAAAACCGCTTAAAAACAGATTCAGAAGCGGATAAATCAGGCAGACCACAAACAGGATAACGATGGCCAGGGTCACCACATTCCAGAAATCCCAACGGAATTTTCGTTTACTCATATTTCTTCACATCCTTTATCAGACTCTGCTCCATGTCCCTGGTGAATACATTGATCTTGTTCGGATTTGGACGAAGTCGGATCATCTCTCCGGTCTCCAGAATCTTGTCCACATGTCCCAAATCCTGAGAATACTCGATGCTGGGCTGATCCTCCACCAGCATATCCTCCCGGAATTTCAGGAAATAGTTGGTGTATTTGCCCAGGAAGGTCCGGTCAGAAATGGTACATTCCATTCCGTTTTCATTTAAGGAGAACTCCTCCGGACGGACGGATACCACCACCTCCTGTCCGTCTGCCGCTTCCTCCCGCAGATTCTTCATTTCAATGGCAAAGCCGTCCCGGAAAATCAGCTCGCTCTTTCCCGCCTGGCGCCGAACGGTGGCGTAAAACAGATTGGAATGCCCGATAAATGTGGATACAAAGGCATTATACGGACGGGCGTAAATGCTCTGGGGCGTGCCGATCTGCTGAATGACGCCCAGCTTCATAACCGCAATCCGGTCGGAGATGGCCAGCGCCTCCTCCTGGTCGTGGGTTACATAGACGGTGGTAATGCCCACCTGCTTCTGCACATCGCGGATGGCGCTGCGCATCTCGATTCTCAGCTTTGCGTCCAGATTGGATAACGGCTCATCCATCAAAAGCACCTGGGGATGAATGACAATCGCCCGGGCCAGAGCCACGCGCTGCTGTTGCCCGCCAGACAAACGCTCCGGCAGCCGGTCCTGATACTCGTCGATCTTGACCACCTTCAGAATCTCATCCACACGCTGTTTCATCTCCGCCTTGGGAATCTTGCGGATTTTCAATCCATATTCTACATTCTGCCTTACGGTCAGATGCGGGAATATGGCATAACTCTGAAATACCATGCCGATGTTGCGCTTCTGGGCCGGAATATCATTGATCACCTGCCCGTCAAAGCGGATGGTTCCTCCCTCAATGCTGTTAAATCCGGCAATCATCCGAAGCAGCGTGGTCTTGCCGCAGCCGGATGGCCCCAGCAGCGTAAAGAACTCCCCGTTTTTAATCTGCGCGGACAAATCCGGGATAATTGTCAAATCCCCATATTTTTTCACTACATGATCTATACCAATTGCTACGCTCATCTTCTCACCCTTCCAAACCGGCGAAGGCCGCAGACCGTGAAACCGGCTCCGGCACGGCTGTCTTCCCGGATACTTAGCCGCAGAAAGCAGTCATGTATCTTTCTGACAACATGGCTGCTTTCCTGATCCATCAGAATGCGGCAAGACGCGCTTTATCGCATTCCTTTTGCTAACACACGGATTTTTTGCAGATTATTCCGTGAAAATGTCTTTGAACTTATCCAGCCACTCAGCTTTGTGCTCCGCGGTATCAGTCTCGTCATCATAAATCACGTTGATGCTGTCCATGGATACCATGGCATCGCCTGCGGGAACATCCTTACGAATGGTTCTTCTGTACTGGGTATTATTCATGTATTCCTGAACATCCTTCTCAGTCAGCCAGTCGACAAATCTCTGCGCATTTGCCTCATTGGGGCAGTTCTTAATGATATATACGCCGTCACCACGGAAGATAACGCCTTCCTCCATGTAAATGGTTTCTACCGGCGCGCCTGCGCCCACATACTGTGCGGAGCCCTGCTCGAAGGTCAGTCCTACGGTGTACTCGCCGTCCGCCACGCCTTTATACACTGCGGAGGATCCGCTCAGCAGCTTGCCGTCCAGCTGGTCACAGAACTTCTCCACGTAGTCCCAGCCGTTCTCCGGATCGCCGTCGCCCATGGCATACAGCATATTTACCAGATGCTCAAAGGATGAGGAGGATGCCGCCGGGTCCGCAAACGCGATCTTGCCCTTCAGCTCCGGATTCAAAATGTCCTCATAGCCATTGATTTCCATATCGCCGATCAGATCGGTGTTGACCATGATGACGGACGGAACCGTATCAAATCTGGTCAGGTTGCCCTCGGTGTTCTTATAATCATCATAGAACGCATCCTCATTGGCACATACATAATCCGCAAAATACTCGCTCTTATTTTTAACAGTTCCAATGGTGCCGGACCAAAGCACATCTGCCTGAGGATTGTCCGCCTCTGTCTGGATTCTTTTTAAGGCATCGCCGGTACCCATCGCCAGGCATTCCGCCTCAATGCCCGTATCCTCCTCAAACTTGGACAACATGGAATCAATCATGGACTCGGTCAACGGGCTGTAGATAACCAGCTTGCCGCCTGCCTCAGCCTCCTCTTTTTTCTCTTCGGCCGGCGCTTCCTCCGCCTTTGCCTCCGTCTCCGCCTTCGGGGCCTCCGTCTGCGTCGAAGCGGCCTGCTGTCCTCCGCCGCAGGCTGCAAGGCTCACTGCCATCGCTAAAACGCACCCCATAGATAAGATTTTTTTCTTCATTGCTTACTCCTCCTTTTTTGTAAATGATTAGCCTTTATCAATATTGCCCGGCGCCCTCGCCGTTCAATAATTTCAGTGCTGAGCTTGTCCCGATCCGGTCACAGCCGGCATTTAAAAACATCTCCAGGTCTTTTTTTGTCTTCACGCCGCCCGCCGCCTTCATTTTCACATTCGGACCGATGTGCTTTTTAAACAGTTCAATATCCTCGATTTTCGCCCCTGCGGTTCCAAAGCCTGTGGAGGTTTTGATGTAGTCCGCGCCTGCGTCCGTCACGCACCGGCAAAGGCGGATTTTTTCCTCCTCGGTCAGATAACAGGTCTCGACAATGACTTTCAAGATGTGGTCCCCGGCAGCCTTCTTCAGCGCCTCGATCTCCTTGGTCACCTTGTCAAAATCCCCGTTTTTCACGTCTCCCAGATTTACCACCATGTCCACCTCGTTTGCCCCGTCGGCGATGGCCTGGGACACCTCGTAGACTTTCACGGCTGTGGCGTTGTACCCCAGCGGAAATCCGATGACGGTACAGATATTGATCCGGTTCCCGTAGGTATCTGCGATCCGTTTGATATAGCTGGGCGGGATGCAGACCGACGCGGTGTGATTGGCAATGGCTTCCTCACAGATCTGTTTGATCTCCGTCCAGGAGGATACCGCTTTTAAAAGCGTATGATCCACGTGGGACAGAATTTCCTGATTTGTCATAACGGCTCCTTTCCTTGCTTCTGCGTTTTCTTATAGTTTCATTATATCGGAACAAATTTTTCCAAACTATCCCAATTTTAAGATAATTATCCAAAATTCTGAACAAATATCAAATAATATGCGCACACCCAATTGTTTCAATCTTTTTCATTTTCTTCTAATAAACTTTATTTTTATTTTAGAGAATGTCCACATTTTCCTCACATTTACCAGATATACTTAAAAACGTAAAGCAATAAAGCTTTTTCATACTCATACCGGATAATGAAAATTGTCCGGATCCCCCTTTAACCATTTTCTTTTATTTGTATACCTACCATTCCCATGTACGGCTCGCAACCGTACAAAAAAGACAGAAAAAAGTGGTTTCCGTACCAGACGGAAACCGCTTTTTTCTATTTTTTATTTTTCTTTATTCCTTGTCCACAGTCCTGGTCACGATCACATCCGTACCCAGGCCCGGCACATTGGCGATCTCCTTGCTGTTCCAGGGTCGTTTCGATCTCACAGCCTCTCGGGCACATGATACAGGTAAAGGAGCTCAGCATACGACTCTCACCTCAAGATCCGCATTTTCCCTGAGTTTTTCGGCCTTCACCGGAATCTGGATCATCGGCTGCCGCCAGTCCGGCCGGGCCGCCGCCGATAATGATCACATCTGCCGTCTTCATCTTACACCCTGACCTTTCCCGTAAACATATACGAATTTTTCTTTGAGTAACGCACATCTGCTGGATCCAGGCCCAGCTCCTGCTCGATCATTTCCGTGATGCGGGTCTCACAGTAGCCGCCCTGGCACCGTCCCATGGTGGCGCGGGTGCGGTTTTTGATTCCGGTTACCGTATGTACGCCCAGGGGATTGTGAATCGCCGCCAGAATTTCCGCCTTGGTGACCGTCTCACAGCGGCAGACAATCTCGCCGTACAGCGGATTCTCCGCAATCGCCTGCTCCTGCTCCTCATGGCTCATTTCAAAGAAGCGCTTCTTCACCGGACGCACCGGATTGAAGGAAGCATTGGCCGCCGGATGCTCCTTTGCCACCAGCTTTGCCACTGCCCGGCGCGCCAGCGGCAGCGCGCAGGTGACGCCCGGAGACTCGATGCCCACCAGGTTTACGGTGCCCGGATGGTCATCGTCTGCTTCCAGCATAAAATCCAGAATCTCCCCGGTCTCCGGATCGTAACGTTTCCAGCGGATTCCCGCAAAATTGCGGATAAAGTACTCCCGCTTCATCTGCTTAAACATTTTCTGGCCGTCTGCAAACAGCCCGTCCATATGCTCCCTGGTCACCTTATAATCCTCCAGGCCGTCGGTCAGGTAGGAATCCGGTCCCACCAGCACATTGCCGTCGATGGTCGGAGTCGCATGGGTCATAAAGCCGCCCTTATCATTGGGCGCCGGGTATACCGGGATGGAAAGGTATTTTCCGGCCTTTTTATCCAGCACAAAATACTCCCCCTTAAAGCCCTTGACCGGATAATCCGGATAGCCCAGCATCGCAGAAATCCCGGACGCATAGGAGCCTGCGCAGTTGATCACCCATCGGGTCTCAAAATCCTCCAGTTCTGTGTGGATCCGGTATTTCACCGGCTCCCCTTCCTGTTTTTCGATGGCAGTTACCTTCTGCCCAAAATGAAATTTGACACCGTTCTGGCAGGCATTCTCCGCCAGGGCGATGGTGTACTGCATGGGATCCAGGATACCGGAGGACGGCACATGCATGGCGAACTCGCCGCCGGCATTGGGATCGATGCGGGCAATCTCGTCCTTGTCGATCATCCGCATGCCCTTGACACCGTTTTTCTCGCCGATCGCCTTATACTTTAAAATATTTTCCCGGTCATGGTCCGTGAAGCCTACCACCAGCTTTCCGGTCCGGCGGAAGGGAACCCCCAGCTCTTTCGCCACCTGGTCAAATTCCTGGTTTCCCTCCACGGCACATTCCGCTTTCAGACTGCCTGGCTTGTAGGTGAAGCCTGCGTGCAGCATGCCTGTGTTGCGGCTGCTGTTTCCGCATGCCACATCCAGCTCCTTTTCCAGCACCGCCGTGTTCAGCTGGTAGCGGGAAAGCTCCCTTGCCACCGCGCTTCCCACAACTCCGGCGCCGATTATCATTACGTCATAAGCTTGCATGACCCTTCCCCTTTCTATCGGTTGCTATTTCTATGAACTTATTGTATCGATAAAATGAATGTCAGTCAAATTTATTTTAATGAACCATATTTCAGTATTTCTAAAGTTCAGGAGGCAAAGGACATTTTGAATATCCGCAAGGACGCCTACCACCGCATACAGGAAGAATGCGGTTTTCGCAAGGAAAAGGCAGAGAAAAGCGCCGGAGATTGGCACTCGCCCGGCGCTTTTGCATACGCTAATACTAACTCTTTTTTAAATGTGATAATCCATGGTCACGCCCTTAACCCATCTAAATCCCGGAGAACAGGCCCGGGTGGTCTGGATCGCCAGTGAGAAGGCCGTCAAAACTCAGCTGCTAGAGCGTGGAATCAGCACGGACACTATCATCCGCTACGCCTTCCGCCTCCCCCTGATTCACCTGTCCGCTTACAGCGTTCAGGAGTCCGTCTTTTTCCTTTCCCGCAGCCATGCACGGGAAATTTTTGTGGAAAAGTTTTGAGCATAATGAATAACGTCCGGTATGCCGCTGGAACGGGCACATCCGGACTTTTTCTCTCTGATAATGGAATAAATCAGGCTGCTATGACTCTTCTATGGCTCTGGCCTTATTCTTCTTCATCATCCTCTTCGGCGACAATCGCACCGACGGTGCTCAGCGTGGACCCTACAACTGCTGCCACCACACACAAAATCAGTACCAGAATCGCACCCATAAATACCATAATATCCATGCAATCAACCTCCGATTGTTTTCCGTTTCACGCTTCGCCTTCGGGCTCGCCTTTGGCTCGCATTCATTAAGTGTCCCCATTATACCATATGCTCCGGGGGAATTCAACTTTTTTAGCTGATTGCTTCCATCTCCGCATTTACCGCGTCCTCGCAGGAGCGCATGGCCTCGATGGTTTTCGCGAACAGCTCGTCCAGCTCCCAGCCCAGGCGCTCGGCGCCCTGGCGAATCACATCCCGGGAGCAGCCGGCTGCAAACTTCTTATCCTTGAATTTCTTTTTCAGACTGGAAACCTCCATATCCTTGGTGCTCTTGGACGGACGCATCTTCGCCGCCGCACCGATCAGCCCGGTCAGCTCGTCGGCCGCAAACAGAACCTTTTCCATCTGGTGTACCGGCTCCACGTCACAGCACAGCCCATATCCATGGGAGCAGATGGCATGGATCATATCCTCGCCCACGCCGCCGTCCCGCAGAAGCTCCGGCGCTTTCTGGCAGTGCTGCTCCGGATACAGCTCAAAATCAATGTCGTGAAGCAGTCCGGTAATTCCCCAGAACTCCTCCTCCTCGCCGTAGCCCAGCTCCCTGGCATACCACCGCATGGTTCCCTCCACAGTCAGCCCATGCAGAATATGAAACGGTTCTTTATTGTACTTTTGCAAAAGCGCCAATGCTTCTTCCCGTGTAATCTGGCTTTCCATAATGATCCCCTCCTGGCTTGTATGACGTCGTATATTGTACCTTATTTTATAACACTTTTTTCTATTTGTTAAGTTGAAATTTCAAAAAAAACATGCTATAATAGGGTTCATGCAGATGTAGTTCATTGGTAGAACATCAGCTTCCCAAGCTGAGGAGGCGGGTTCGATTCCCGTCATCTGCTTTTTTTCATGCCGGAAACCGCCGCTATGATCGGGTACAGCCGCGCAGATTCTCTCTGATGTTCTCCACCGCCCGCTTCACAAGCTCCGGCCTCGTTCCCAGATTCAGACGGATAAAGCCCTTCCAGTTTTTGCCGAACCACTCGCCGTAATCCACCGCCAGACGGCAGCGATCCTGGGTAAATTCCTTGATCCGGTCCAGCGGAATGTAGCCGCGCAAATCCAAAAATGCCAGGTAGGTTCCCTCCAGCGGAGCCACATAGGCCTCCGGGAAGTCCTTCATCCCCTCCACGAGGATCTGATAATTGGAATAAATGGTTTCCTTCAGGCTCTCATACCAGGCTTCCCCGCCCCGAAGCGCCGCCTCGACTGCAGTGACGCCGAAAACATTGGCCGATGCGCGGCAATAAACATTGATATAATGATCCCATTGCTGCCGCCGTTTTTCATCAGAAATGACAATGGTAGAAATCTGACAGGCTGCCAGATTGAAGGTTTTGGAAGCCGCAAAGGCGGTGATCACGATGTCCGCGTATTTGCCGCCGGAAACCGTGGCCGCCGGAATATGTCTGCTGCCGCCGTAAACCAGATCCTGGTGAATCTCATCGGAAAGTACCAGCACATGATGCTTTGCGCAGATTCCCAGAAGCCGGTCCTGCTCCTCTTCGGTCCAGACCCGCCCTGCCGGATTGTGGGGAGAGCTCTGAATAAACAGCTTCACATCATGCTCTACAATCTTCTGCTCAAATGCCTCATAATCAATGGTAAATACGCCTTTGTCATAATTCAGGTCGCAGCTCACCAGCTTCCGGCCGGTATCCTTCACGCAATTGTGGAAGGGATAATACACCGGGGTCAGGATAATCACCCCATCCTCCGGCTTGGTATACATATGGATCATCCAGTAAAGGGCCGAAACCACGCCGGGAGAAATGCGGATCCAATCCTTCTGAATTTCATATCCATGATGCTTCTTCTCCCAGTCGATCACCGCCTCATAATAGGAATCCGGCACATAAGAATAGCCAAACACCCCATGCTCTACCCGCCGCCTCAATGCCTCGGTCACACATTCCGGCACCTTAAAATCCATATCGGCAACCCACATGGAAATCAGGTCCGGATCACCGTACTTCTTATCCAGCGCATCCCATTTCATACTGTTTGTTCCCATACGATCCACACCGTACTTCTCACAAAATTCTGTCACATTCATCGTCGTTTTCCTCTGTCATTTCCGGGCATCCGCCCAATATTTGCAAAATCCATAAATCCGCAGTAAAATATATCTCGTTTAAATGATTATCACTCCACACAGAAAGCGAGGCAGGCTCCCATGATACATACACTGACTCTGACCGCCGTCAGGCGCAAGCTCTACGATTTTGATCATATTCCGCGTTTCATCAACTGCAAGGAAATCTTCTGCGCCCTTGGCATTGCCTACCGCCAGGCGGGACTACATATCCCGGACCTGCCCATCGGCGCCAATGTGATGGAAACCCTTCCGCAGCTGGCCGCGGCCGTCCTGAATTCACCGGCGGTGGACGATTGCGTCAAGGAGGCCCTGAGCTCCTACAGCAAGCTGGGGGAGACCATCGATGAGGATGCCGCCGTAACCCTGAAGCTGGGTTATGAGAGCATACCGTAAAGCC
>CAZICB010000014.1:0-1625 GCA_964537765.1 uncultured Lachnospiraceae bacterium | reverse complement strand
GATGAGGATGCCGCCGTAACCCTGAAGCTGGGTTATGAGAGCATACCGTAAAGCCTGCCTATGAAGTCTGTCTGGAATAAAGCGCCTTGGAGCTGACCCCCGGAAGGCGCCCCAGCTTGCCGGAAACCGCGCTGATAACATCCGCAGGCGCATCCAGCACAACACTGATAATATTCATATACTTCTCCCGATAGGGAAGGCCCATACGTCCGATGATATAGCCTCCATATTGATGGAGCAGCTCATTCACTGCCGAGACAGATTCCAGGTTCTCCACAATAATGCCAACCACGGCGATCCGGGTCTGTACCTCCGGCTGTTTTTCCTTTTCCTGAGCCATAGAAGCGCTCCCTACAGTGCCTGACGGATCTTCTCCGCAATTTCTTCCAGCTGTGCATCATCCAGAACGATCTTGCCCGGATTCATCTCAAAGGTACCGCCCCACTCGAATTCACCCTCGTACTTGGGCACCAGATGCACATGCAAATGGCAGCCGGTATCGCCATAAGCGCCATAGTTGACCTTGTTGGGATGGAATACCTTATGAATCGCGCGAGCGGCCTTGGCCACATCCGCGAAAAACGCATTCCGCTCCTCATCACTTAACTCAATCATCTCGCTGATATGCTTGTCATGAGCCAGGATCAGACGGCCCGGATGACTCTGCTCCTTAAATACATACAGAAATCCCGTGTCCATCTTGCAGATCGGATATGCAAACTTTGCTACCAGTTCTCCTTGCATACAATACGCACAATTCACATCTTTCATCTTTCTTTACCTTCCTTTATATGAATTTTTTATTGTTACCTATCTTATATTATCAAAATGATCTAAAACTTTCGTCCGCCGCCGCCGTGGGTTCTGCCGCCCCCGGAGGTGTGAGTGGAGCTGCGCCCGCCGCCTCCGATGCCCCGGCTTCCAAAACCGCCTCTGCCTATCGGCTGCCGGGGAATGATCATCTGCCTGGTAAAGGAATTGAGCAAGCGGTCCTGCTGATCCCGCATCACAAACCGGGCGTCAGCCCGGTAGGCAAGCAGATAATTGGACGACCGGCTGCGGTCTACCTCCATGGCATATTCCTTTTTCACATTCAGGCAAACGGCCGCCGCCAGACCAAACGCCACACCAA
This sequence comes from uncultured Lachnospiraceae bacterium, assembly GCA_964537765.1. Taxonomy (GTDB): domain Bacteria; phylum Bacillota; class Clostridia; order Lachnospirales; family Lachnospiraceae; genus Brotaphodocola. The sequence goes on along the minus strand of CAZICB010000014.1, from coordinate 493 downwards.
ACGCGATCAACGCCTCCAGAAGGGTGATCCGGCGGTAGCGGCTGATTTTTCCGGTTTCCGTATCGTAATTATATTGCCCGCCGGGAATCCCTTTCTCATACCAGTAAGTGGTATCTGTGAGAAAGCTTTCCGCCGTTTCAAAATAATCTTCTTTTACAATTTTATCATAAGCATGATCCAGCATAGACTCGATCCGCTCATCCGTCAGAAAACGGATCATGGCGCCGCTGGTGGAAATATAAAGCTCCCGATTGTCCATATCAATCAGGTACAGCACACCACTGTAATCCTTTCCGGTTCCAAAGCCGCCCTCATCGTAAAAATCATCGGCGTATTCCCTGGCGCTTTTTCCTTTGGTATCCAGGACGGTGACCAGCACCACATCCATCTTCATCTGGTCTCTGAGACCGGCAATCTCCGTCTCCAGCTGTGCTTCCTCCTCCGGCGTCAAAAGCCCCGCCTGATCGAATACCCGCTGCTGTCCCTGATCCGC
>CAZICB010000013.1:1883-40859 GCA_964537765.1 uncultured Lachnospiraceae bacterium | reverse complement strand
GAAACGTTCCTTACAGGACTTACAGTCCATCAGCGGATCGGAAAAGCCGCCCAGATGGCCGGAGGCCACCCAGGTCTGAGAGTTCATCAGAATCGCGCAGTCCACGCCCACATTGTAGGGACTTTCCTGCACAAACTTCTGCCACCAGGCCTTTTTCACATTATTTTTCAGCTCAACGCCCAGGTTGCCGTAATCCCAGGTGTTTGCCAGGCCGCCGTAAATCTCGGAGCCCGGATATACAAAACCTCTGTTCTTGGCAAGCGCCACAATCTTTTCCATTGTCTTTTCCATCATCCATTACCCTCTTTTTCTATTTGAATATGATGCAATAATTTCCCTCTCCGGTTTCCACCGTGTTTTCACTGCGCAGGATGCCGCCCTCTCCGGCAATATAGGTAATCTTCCCCTCGGTGCAGATCACTGCCGATCCGGTCACCAGAACCGCCACCGCATCCTTTTCCCTGGCGGCGTCCTCCAAGGAGGCGTCCTTTCCCCCGGCCGTGGTAAAGGCATACTCCGACAGCCGGTCCTCCACCTCCGACACCTTGCCTACTGCCAGCGCGGTGACCGTGTGGGTATTGTCCCCGCTCTCCCGGGCAAATTTCACAAAATCCTCCGGCGTGCCGTAATCCAATACCAGAATCCCGGTCCTGCCCTCCAGACGGCAGGATTTCAGCGAAACGGGAAGAGGCGACTGTCCTTCTCCTCCGTTCGCTTCATTGTAAGCGGTGATTTCCTCCTGGGCAAAGGCTGCCAGCTCATCCTCATCATACAGGTCATTGAACTGCTCCGAGGTGTACACCAGAGCGCTTTCCACCTCCATGGCCTTGCTCACGTAAATGCTGTTGTCATTGGCGGCCCAGACAGGCTCCCTGGAATGCTTTTCGCACCCGGAAAGCAGCAGACCGGCCGCAAGCAGGCATACCGCCAGTATCGCATTTCTTTTTTTCATAATCTTCCTCCTGATACTCCTGCCCGACTTGGGCAAGCGCACGGTTATCAAGCATTATAGCATGAGACAACGCAACTTTTCAATACTTTACTTTCATTTTATCTTTGTATTTATCTTTGCAGCATGGCCAAAATTTCCAAAGAATGAAATTCCCGGTCCAGAAAACGTTTCTTGTTGTAATCCACCGCCGCTTTCAGTTCCCGCTGCACCGGAGGCTTGAGGACGAAGGTGTACAGCTTTTCCAGAGGCGACGCGATAATATACTCCCAGGCATAGACGGCGGAATCGCTGCAGGAAATGGGCGGCCGCTGCGTGTATTCTCCGTTTGCCACCATCACCCGCAGCTCAAAAATCAGCTGCACCAGGGTGTTGGGCAGCGCGGGCTTTAAAAGCGCCCGCAGGGACTGGTACAGCAGCAAAAGCATTTCCGATCCGTCCACATTTTCCCTTCCATAATAGTCGGCCAGCTCCAGAAAATAGGAGCCGTAGCAGGCTCCCTCCACATCCCCGGAAAGCTCCGAAAAGTAATTGGTAATCTCCGCCGACTGGAGATTGTAGGCCTCCCGCCCTTCATAAAGCGCAAAGCTGCCAAAAACAAAAGGACGGCTAACCGCCATCAGCATGTTGCCCGGGCGCTTGGCGCCCCGCGCAAAGGCGGTGATTTTCCCCCGCTCCCGGGTCAAAATCACCAGCCGCCTGTCATATTCCCCCACCGGGGTTTCCTTGATGACCATGCCTGTCAGATTAACCGTCTCTCTCAAGATAATGCCAGCCTTTCAGCGAAACTAAAATTTCTCGTTCGGGTTATACCCGTAATTTTTCATCAGCAGTTCACTGTCCCGCCACTCCCGGCGAACCTTCACCCAGAGCTGGAGATTCACCCTGGTTTCCATCATCTTTTCCAGATCCCTGCGGGCCGCGGAGCCGATCCGTTTTAACATGGCTCCGCCCTTGCCGATGATAATGCCCTTGTGGGAATCCCGCTCGCAAATGATGGTGGCCTCGATGTCCATGATCCCGTTGGGGCGCTCCGTCATCTTCTCGATGGTGACGGCAATCCCGTGGGGGATTTCCTCATTCAGCAGGCGCAGCGCCTTCTCCCGGATCAGCTCCGCGGCGATCTGGCGCATGGGCTGATCGGTCACCGTATCCTCGTCATAAAACATGGGGCCGTAGGGCAGATATTTGAAAATCTGCTCCGTCAGCACCTCCGTGTTGCGATGCTTTAATGCCGATACCGGAACGATCTGCGCGAAATCGCAGATGTCCTTGTAGGCATTGATGAAGATCGCAATGTCCTCCGGGTTGGGGATGGTGTCGATTTTATTGATCACCAGAATCACCGGCGTATGGACCTTATTCAGCTGCTCAGCAATGTGGCGCTCGCCCGCTCCGATAAAGGTGGTGGGCTCCACCAACCACAGGATCACGTCCACCTCCTTTAAGGTGTGCTCCGCCACATTGACCATATATTCGCCCAGCTTGTTTTTCGCCTTGTGGATGCCGGGGGTGTCCAGAAAAATAATCTGCCCCCGGTCATCGGTGTAGACCGTCTGGATCCGGTTGCGGGTGGTCTGGGGCTTCTCAGAAGTAATGGCGATCTTCTGCCCGATCAGATGATTCATCAAGGTGGATTTGCCCACATTAGGACGCCCAACCAGGGTCACAAAGCCTGATTTCTTCTGTTCCTGCTGCAACTGGCCTTTGTCTGTTGTCATTGGTCTTTCCTTTCCCCTCAGCACCGTGTCAGGTTGGCCACCTCGCCGAACATGCTCCGGTTTGCCTCGATCTTTTCCTCATTTCCCACCACGCAGAAGCTTCCTTCATCCAGAATCGCCTGGATCAGCCTGGCCAGAGCCCGGATGTCTTCCTTGGAGGCGGAAAGCACCTGATCCCGCTCCTGCTGCATCATCTCCCCGGTCACGCCAGAGAGATAAGCGGACAAGCCACGGGAGCCCTTTACGGACGGGGTCAGCGGCGCGTCCAGATTGCTGATGGCGCCAATCACGTATTTTGTCATATCCCGTTCATCCGGATCAAACTGCTCCAGATAACGGACAATGCCTTTGTAAACCTCATTGGTCTCTTTTAAGTTGGGATCCCGGTAGGACACTAAATAGCCCTCGCCGGACCGTCCAAAGCCGCTCATGCAGCCGTAGGCGCCGCCCTTGACACGGATGTTCAGCCACAGATAATCGTAGCTTAAAATCACCTGCAAAATTTTCAAGGCGCCGGTATATTCATAGCCCTTCTTACGGAAATTTCCGCACCGTGCCACGTAATTTACCTGGGAGGAGGTCTTTAAGCCCTCATTGCGGTTTGCCACCGGATGGGTGAAGGGATATTTCTTTTTGCTTCCCTCCGGCAGACGCCCTGCCAGCTTTTCCAGAGCGGACGGCAGATAGCCATAGCCCTGGTCATCCGCCGTATAATTCACCAGCATATTAGCGCGGGTGAAGAGCATTTTGCTCACCTGCTGCAGCTTTTCAATAATATTCTTTTTCTCCGTCTCGTAATTTTTCGCCAGCTTCTCCAGGAAATGATAATATCCGGTTCCTCCGGTCATCTCATTGTAATATGCGGTGGCCGAGAAATAGGAGGTGGCCCGGGATACCGCCGTGCTGTGTCCGGCATTTTCCAGCTTCATCTTTGCCCGGGAGCGGGTCTCCCGGATCACCTCGCCCAGACGTTTTTCATCGGTGAAGATGGATCGGGTCAGAATCTCTTCCAAAATGCTAAAGCCAAAATCCAGCTTATCGTACAGCACCCGCACGCTTGCCACAAAAGCTCCCGTGAACTGCTCCGGGTCCGCCAGATCCACGAAGGAGGTGACGGAAAAATCCACGCCGCCGCTGTTTAAATGAATTTCGCTGGTCAAATCCCCATAGCTGTAGTGCTCCGTATCCACGCTGCCCAGCACATGTTTCAGAAGTCCCACATAATACAGGTCCTCCTGGGGTACGGCGCTGGTGTCAAACAATACCTTCAGATAGCCGATGCCGGAGGTGAAAAAATTGTGGTGCAGGACCTTGATGCCTGCCTCCTGCTTTTCGGTCCAATGGAAGGTTTCTGCCTTTTTCTCAATGTCCTCCCGGCCCAGAAGGGGAATCATGGCCAGCACCTCCGGGGAAGAGGGCGTATCCTGATATTTCTTCAAAGCCTTCGTCTCCGCGATCACCTGCTCCAGCCCAGCTTCACCAAGAGAAGCCTTATAATCAGCCAGCTTTTTCGCCAGCCTCTCATCCTCCTTGGCCGTCAGATTCTTTTCCGGGCTGACCACAATCACAGCCTCAAACGGATTGTCCAGAAGATAATCCCTAATCAGCTGCTCAAAGTAGCCCTCCTCCACGGCCTTTTTCAAATAGTCAAAGGTTTCCTGATATTCCAGGTGCATCATAGGATCCCCGTCGTAAAGCCAGCTGTCCAGGCACTGCAGCCCGTACATCAGTCCTTTGGGGGCGGAGCCGTAGTCTGCCTCCCGGTATTTAAACTCGTAATAATTCATGCCCGCCAGCAGGCTTTTCCGGTTGATGCCCTGGTCCGCCAGCTTGCGCAGGGTTCCCTTGACCACCGCCAGAAATTCGCCTTTCTGATCCCGGTTGGCGTCCTTGGCGATAACGCTGAAATAGGGCTGCAAAATGCCGCTTTCATAGCCGCCTAAAATGTCTTTTCCGATGCCTGCGTCGATCAGCGCCTGCTTTAAGGGCGCTCCCGGCGCGTCCAGAAGGGTGTACTCCAAAATCTGGAAGGCCACATAAAGCTTCGGATCCAGGTCCGTGCCCACCACCGTATTGACCGACAGGTAGGCGGCGTCCTCCTCGCTCTCCTCCTCGGTGATGGAGTAGGTGATCTCCCGCTCCACCGGCTCTGTAAAGGCCTTCTGCTCCGGAATCCGGGAATCCACCGGGCGTTCCTCATAATGGCTTAAATACGCTTCATCCAGCCAGGCCAGCTTCTCGGCCATATTCATGTCGCCGTAGAGATAAATATAGCTGTTGGAGGGATGATAGTAGGTCCTGTGGAAATCCAGGAATTTCTCATAGGTCAATGTGGGGATAAAGGCCGGATCTCCGCCGGAATCCTTGCCGTAGCAATTATCCGGGAATAAGGTATTCTGCGTATAACGGTCCAGCATGTTTTCCGGTGAAGAATAGGCCCCCTTCATTTCATTGTAAACCACGCCGTTGTAGATCAGCGGCTCCTCCCTGGAGGAAAGCTCATAATGCCAGCCCTCCTGGCGGAAAATCTTCTCCTCCTGATAGATATTGGGATGCAGCACCGCGTCCATATACACATCCATCAGATTCTGGAAATCCTTTTCATTGCAGCTTGCCACCGGATAAACGGTTTTGTCCGGATAGGTCATGGCGTTTAAAAAGGTGTTCAATGAGCCCTTCACCAGCTCCACAAAGGGATCCTTCAAAGGAAATTTTTCAGACCCACACAATACGCTGTGTTCCAGGATATGGGGAAGCCCCGTATTGTCATCCGGCGGTGTGCGGAAACCGATGCAGAATACCTTGTTCTCGTCATCATTGGAAATCAGAAAGATTCTTGCCTTGGTCTTTTTATGCTCCAGAACAATGCCCTCCGACTGCATTTCCTCAATGGTCTTTCTCTTTACAATGGTATATGCGTCCAGCCGCTCAAGTCCCTGCAGCCGCTCTTCTGACTGATTCATGCGTTCCAATCTCCTTCCTCTCATATAAACGTCACAGATTTCCGGCGATCCGGTCCTTCAAAATGGCCAGACAATCCCGGAAACAATAATGAACAAATAAAATACGGTCCGACTCCGCCGCGATCAGGCTCACCTGGCCCATGCCCTGATGAAAGGCGATCTTTTTTGCCCGATACAGGTGGAAATTGCTGGTGAGAATGCCTACCTTCGGCGGGATCAGCGGATCCTGCATCAGTCTCCGGCTGAAGGCGATATTTTCCACCGTATTGGCGGACTGGTCCTCCAGGATCAGCCGCTCCTGTGGCACCCCCGCTTCCACCAGATAATTTTTCATGACCTGGGCTTCGCTGATGGCCTCGTCCCGGCCCTGGCCGCCAGATAAAATCAAGGTGGTTTCCGGATTCTGGGCTGCATACTCCGCCGCCTTCTCCAGCCGCAGCTTTAAAATCTTGCCTGGCTCTCCGTTCTTTACCTGACAGCCCAGCACAATCACATAGTCCAGATCCGAATCAGCGATGGCCGGGATCCGCCCCAGCATGACGATCTGCAAAGCCGCCAGGATCACCGCCCCGGCGGCGCACAAAGTCACCAGGGTTACTGGAAGCCGCAGCGGAACCTTCTCCGGATATTTTCCATAACAATGGAGACTCCAGGAGGCCGCCCCCAGACCTGCCGCAAAAAACAGCCAAATCAGGTAGCCAGCGCCCAGCCCTGCATATATAATTATGATCAAAAAATAAATCAGGCAGAGCAATGCCCCTGCCGCCAGAATCCAGGTGAGCATCCGCTTTCCCTCCTTATCTGACTGTCCGGCTGCTATACAGCTGCTTCCTTTCTCCGCAAAATATCATAAACCGCAAGCTTCTCCCCCAGGTCCACGTAAAGCACCTGTTTGGAATGGGGCGCGCTCTCCACCAGGTTTCCTTCCTCGTCCCGAATGGCCCGCACCGAAACCTCCAGATTCCGGCCGTCGGGCTTCATGATCTCGATGGTCTCACCCACCGTAAATTTGTTTTTCTGCTCAATGCGGCCGCTGCCGCCCGCCAAAACTTCTTCCACCGTTCCCAGATAGGTGTAATTTTTCACATAGGTGCTGTTATCATAAATCTGGGCTTCGGCGCCGGGCTTTCCGAAATAGAAGCCGGTGGTAAACTCCCGGCAGGTACACTTGCCGATCTCGGCCCGGTACCAGTCCATATTCGCCTGGTAAAGAGCCGGATCCCTCCGGTAATCATCGATGGCTTTGCGGTAGGTCCGCGCCACCGTGGCCACATAGAGAGCGGTTTTCATCCGCCCTTCGATTTTAAAGCTGTCAATCCCTGCCTCTATCATCTCCGGAATATGCTCGATCATGCACAAATCCCTGGAGTTGAAAATATAGGTGCCCCGCTCATTTTCCATAACCGGAAAATACTCTCCGGGACGGCTTTCCTCCATCAGGGTGTAATTCCACCGGCAGGGATGCGTGCAGGCGCCCCGGTTGGCGTCCCGCCCCACCATAAAATTGCTCAGCAGGCAGCGCCCGGAATAGGAAATGCACATAGCCCCGTGGATGAAGCTTTCGATCTCCATCTCCTCCGGAATCCTTTCCCGGATCTGACGGATCTCCTTAAGGGACAGCTCTCTGGCCGATACCACCCGCCTGGCCCCCAGCTGGTGCCAGAACAGGTAAGTGCCATAGTTGGTATTGTTGGCCTGGGTGCTGATATGGATGTCGATCTCCGGAACCACCCTGCGGGCGATGGAAAAAACACCGGGATCAGAGATGATCAGCGCGTCCGGCCTAAGCTCCTTTAGCTCCTGAAAATAAGCCTCTACCCCTGCCAGATCCTCATTGTGGGCCAGGATATTGGCCGTAATATATACCTTCACTCCCCGCGCATGGGCAAAGGCGATCCCCTCCCGGATCTCCTCATTGGTAAAGTTCTTTGCCTTCGCCCGCAGCCCGAACGCCTCACCGCCGATGTAGACGGCATTCGCGCCGTAAACCACCGCGGTTTTCAACACCTCCAGGCTGCCCGCCGGAACCAATAATTCAACATTTCTCATGGTAATCCTCGTTTTACGCTCAAAGTCACACCGTCCCCGATGGGAATCACACTGGTGGTGATGCCAGACGTATGCTTCAGGGTAAAAAGATAATCCCGCATCCGGCTATGAATCGTCCGGTTGCGGCGCTCCACCGCGAAATGGGATTCGATAATATCCCCGTCCTGCAGCACATTGTCCGACAAAAGGATCCCGCCGGGAGCCAAAAGCGCCAGCACCCGGTCCAGCCAGTGAATATACTGTCCCTTGGCCGCATCCATAAAGATAAAATCGTAGGGTCCCTCCAGCCTGTATAAAAGCTCCTGGGCATCTCCCTCCAACAGGGTGATCCGCTTCTCCATCCCCGCCTCCTTAAAATGCTGACGGGCCAGGGGAATCCGCGGCTCATATTTTTCAATGGTGGTGATATGGGCTCCCTCCGGCATGGCTCCTGCCATCACCAGAGCGGAATAACCCACCGCTGTTCCCACCTCCAAAATCCGCATCGGGCGCACCGCCGCGATCAGCGTTTCCAGAAAGGAAGCGGTCTCCCTGCGGATAATGGGCACATAGCTTTCCCTGGCTTCCTTTGCGATCCGGTCACAGAGCTGTCCATGCCCGGTGTCCAGGGAATTAATATAATCGATAATCCGTTCCTGATTGATCATGGGGTGATGGCCACTCCTTCTCCTTGCGTCTCCTCCACCGGCGTCTCCTCCACCGGCGTCTCCTCCACCGGCTTCTCATTCAGAAGCTGAAGCATTTCCTTGGAGGTCATGGATGTGTTGAGGATATAGGTTCCCGGATAAATGTCATAGTCATAAAACCATTTCTGGATATGAACCGCCAGCTCGCTTTTCACCAGGCCAAGATCTGCCAGGATGGCGATGGTCTCCCGGTCGGACTGATCCTTAGGAATGGTAATCTCCAGGTCCTTTCCCGGCGGCTCATCCACCGCGGTGGCATAAAAGATTTCATGGCCAAAGGCATAGCCTCTGGTCATGCCCTCCGCCAAAAGCATCAGAATCAGGGCATAAACGATCAGCTTCCCGGAAATCACGATGATTGTCTTGGTTATTTTGTTTATGTCTTTTGTGAGCTGGCTCATAGCCACCACCTTTGCCTTTCCCTTTTACTCCACTTCCATGATGATAGGCAGAATCATCGGGCTGCGCTTCATGCGCTTCCACAAAAAGTCACTTAAACTGTCGCGAATGGTATTTTTAATCTTGCTCCAATCGGTCACATGACGGTCCATGCAATCCTGTACCGCATCGTCCACCACCTGCTTCGCCTCATCCAGAAGATCCTCCGACTCCCGCACATAGACAAAGCCGCGGGATACAATATCCGGTCCAGCAAGCAGCTGATTGCTGTATTTTTCCAATGTCAACACCACGATGATAATGCCGTTCTGGGCCAGGTTCTGACGGTCCCGGAGCACGATATTGCCCACATCACCCACGCCCAGCCCGTCCACCAGGATGCCGCCCGCCGGTACATGGTCGATCACCCGGCAGTGGTCCTCGCAGATCTCCACCACGTCGCCGGAGGTCATGATCAGGATATTCTCCTTCGGCACGCCGATGGACGCCGCGATGGAACGGTTGGCCATCAGATGGCGATGCTCGCCGTGAACCGGCAGGGCATATCTGGGATGGAGAAGGGCATACATCAGCTTGATCTCCTCCTGGCAGGCATGGCCGGATACGTGGGTATCCTGGAAAATCACCTCGCAGCCCTTCATGGACAGCTCGTTCATTACCTTGGAAATCGCCTTTTCATTGCCCGGGATCGGGGAGGAGCTGAAAATAATCACATCTGTCGGCTTGATGGACACCTTCCGGTGCAGGTTGGAGGCCATGCGGGACAATGCCGCCATGGACTCGCCCTGACTTCCGGTGGTGATCAGCACCGTCTGCTCATCCGTATAATTTTTCAGCTGTTCGATGTCAATTAACGTCCCCTCCGGGATATTGATATAGCCAAGCTCACTGGCCGTGCCGATGACATTGACCATGCTGCGTCCCTCTACCACGACCTTCCTGCCGTACTTGTAGGCGGAATTGATGATCTGCTGCACCCGGTCCACATTGGATGCGAAGGTCGCCACGATAATCCGGTTGGACTTATGTTCCGCGAAGATCGCGTCAAAGGTCTTTCCCACGGTCCTCTCCGACGGGGTAAAGCCCTTGCGGATGGCATTGGTACTGTCGCACATCAGCGCCAGAACGCCCTTTTTCCCCAGCTCCGCAAACCGCTGCAGGTCCGCGGAATCGCCAAATACCGGGGTGTAATCGATCTTAAAATCTCCTGTATGGACAATAATGCCCGCCGGGGTAAAGATGGCCAGCGCCGCCGCGTCGGCAATGCTGTGGTTGGTCTTGATAAATTCCACCCGGAAGGCGCCCAGGTTGATGGACTGTCCGTGCTTCACCACCTTGCGCTTGGTGCTCTTCATCAGGTTATGCTCTTTTAATTTATTCTCGATCAGTCCGATGGTCAGCTTGGTGCCGTAGACCGGTACATTAATCTTTTGCAAAATATAAGGCAGAGCTCCGATATGATCCTCATGCCCGTGGGTAATCACAAAGCCCTTTACCTTATCCAGATTTTTCTCCAGATAAGTCACGTCCGGAATGACTAAGTCGATTCCCAGCATATCGTCTGATGGGAACGAAAGCCCACAGTCCACCACAATGATGCTGTCTTCATATTCAAACGCCGTGATATTCATGCCGATCTGTTCCAGACCGCCTAAGGGGATGATCTTCACCTTCGGCTTTCCGGAACCCGGCAGGCTGTTTTTCTGATTGCGGGGCGTCTTCACCGTCTTCGGCTCCCGCTTTTCTCTGACCTCTCGAACCTCTCTTTCTTCTTTAATGTCTTTCGTCTCCTTTGGTTTTCCTGTTCTCAATTGATTTCCTCCGTTCTATTATGATCTTTCTCCGAACATTTTTTACAATATCCATAAAGCTTCACCTCGTGATCCGTCACCCGGAATCCGATTGCATCAAAAACAGCCTGCTCCAGCGCATCAAGCAGGTCATCCTCAAACGATATGACAGCGCCGCAATTTTGACAGATGGCATGGTGATGATGGTGGCGCTTCTTACGCGCCAGCTCTCCCATCTCATACCGCGCAAATCCGTCGTCAAAGCTCACTTTATCTATGATCTGTAAATCCACCAGCACCTGGACCGTGCGATAGATGGTCGCCAGCCCGATCTCCGGATATTTGTTCTTCACCAATTCATAAATCTCTTCCGCGGTCAAATGCTCGCCCGGATGATCCGCGATGGCCTCCATCACCAGCATTCTCTGAGCCGTCACCTTCAGTCCCCTGGCACGCAATATTTCCTTCACACGCTCCGGTTTCATTTTCGAATTTCCACTTCCATATCAGACAACAGCTCGGTAAAGATCTTAAACAGATAATCCAGCTCGTCGTCATTTTCCACAAACTCATACACTGCTTCGCTTTCGTCTGCTCCGGACACATCCTTCAGGATGTAGCACTCGCCCTCCTCATCCTCGTCCTCCGCATCGGTCACCATCAGATAATTCATCCCGTTGATCCGGGTCTCCTCCAGCACATAAAAATCCACAGACTCTCCGTCGTCGGTCTGTAGTGTGATTTTTTCCTCCTGCTCCACGTTTGTTCTCCTCATCTGGAGTTCAGATAGGACTGCAAAATCAGCACTGCCGCGATCTTGTCAATCACTTTTTTCCGGTCCTCTCTGCGCACTCCGCTCTCTGTCAAAATCTCATTCGCTTCTATAGTTGTCAGACGCTCATCCCACAGGGTCACGGGCAGACCACACCTGCGAACCAGCATATCCCGGAATTCCTCCGTCTTTTTCGCCCGCTCGCCGATGGAATCATCCATATTCATAGGATACCCCAAAACGATGGATTCAATCTGATATTCCTGAATGATCGCCTCAATTCTGGCCAATGTCCTGCGCAGCTTATTTTCTTCCTTGCGCGTGATAGTCTCCAGCCCCTGGGCTGTGATGCCCAGCGGGTCACAGACTGCCACGCCTACGGTCTTCGATCCATAATCCAGTCCCAATATTCTCATACCGCATTCCTTTTCACGGTGCGGGAAATACGCCTGCCGGCAACCTCTTGGCCCGGCGCCCTTCCACGCCTGAAAACTGCCAGCCTCATAGAACACAGGCTGGCAGTCATCATCCGTATCCGTTTTCTCCTCGTAACCGTCCACTCAGCAACAGCTCACTCAGTAACAACCCACTCAGCCGGGCAGGCATACGCGCCCTCGCTGAATCGTCACGATTTCTCTTTAAACTTCGCGTCAATATAGACAGACATCAGTTCTTCCAGGATCTCGTCCCGCTCTACCTTCATGATCACGCTCCTGGCACTTCTGTGGCTGGTGATATAGGTGGGATCGCCGGACATAATATAACCTACGATCTGATTCACCGGATTATACCCCTTTTCTGTCAATGCAGTATAAACCACTTCCAATACCTGGCTTACATCCATTTTTTTCTCCTGTACTGCCTGAAAAAACTGTGTATTATGAATCTCGCCCATGTGTATCACGTCCTTTAACTATTCTTCTATATTCTATACCACTTTGCCCGATTCGGCAAGGGGAATTTTCATCATCAGAATCTGATCTGTCAACATTTTTTCTGCTTTCCCCACCAGAAAGGTATTTTTCGGCTGATTTTCCGCTGGAACCGCCACTTTTACGTACTCTTTGGTGTGTCCCAGCATATAATTTTGGCCATCGATCACCACCGGCTCTTCCAAGAGCACCTCCAGCTCCTTTCCAAGAAAGCTTCTGCGGTATTCCTCCGACATCTGCTTTTCCAGCTTCAAAAGAATGTCGCTGCGGGCCGCCTTGACCGACTCCGGGATCTGATCCGGCATCCCCGCCGCCCGGGTCCCTGCCCTGCGGGAATATTTAAATACATGCATCTCATAAAAATGAATTTGTTTTAAAAAAGCCGCCGTCCGCTCAAATTCCTCCCGCGTCTCTCCCGGAAAGCCCACGATCACATCCGTGGTGATCGCCGGATTGCCGAAGACCCGCCGCAGCCGCCCGCAGCAGTCTGCATATTCCTCGGTGGTATAATGGCGGTTCATGCGCTTTAAGGTCTCATCGCAGCCGCTTTGTAAAGACAGATGAAAATGGGGGCAAAGCTTCGTAAGGCCGGCCAGGGCCTGCGCGAATTCCTCCGTCACGATCCGCGGCTCCAGGGATCCTAAACGGATCCGTTTCAGACCCTCAATGGGATGGAGCAAAAGGATCAGATCGAGCAGGGTCTTTTTTTCCTCCAGATCCATGCCGTAGGAGCTTAAATGAATCCCGGTCAGCACCACCTCCTGGTAGCCCTTCTCCACCAGCCGCAGCACCTCCTCCCGCACGTCCTCCGGGCGGCGGCTGCGCACCCGGCCCCGGGTGTAGGGGATAATGCAATAGCTGCAGAACTGATTGCAGCCGTCCTGAACCTTGATAAAAGCGCGGGTATGATCCGCGAGCCGGCGGATGGAAAGCTCCTCGTACTCGTGGGTCTCCCCGATGGGGATCACCTCCACACAGGTCCGGGCCTCTTTTTCGCTTTCCTCCCGCTTCGCAAAATAGGCGTCCAGGATCGGCACCAGATCCTTCTTTTTATTGTTTCCGATAATAATGTCCACAGACAAATCCTTTTTCAGCTCCTTGGCCGCCGCCTGCACATAGCAGCCGGCCGCCACCACCACCGCGTCCGGATTCTTGTTTTTTGCCCGGTGAAGCATCTGGCGGGATTTGCGGTCCGCCACATTGGTCACGGAGCAGGTATTAATCACATAGACATCCGCCGGATCCTGGAAGGACACGATCTCGTAGCCGGCCGCTTCCAGAAGCTGCTGCATGGCCTCTGTCTCATAAGCATTGACCTTGCAGCCCAGATTATGTAATGCAGCTTTTCTCATAATTTCCTTTCGCTTTCCTGTAAATCCGCTCTTGACTTTTTCTTCGGTTCTGAGTAGTATATGGATAGGCAAAGGGAAGCCTGTGCCCCACGCCATACGAAAAGAAAGCCAAGCGTAACAATCAAGGAGGATATTGACACATGAAAACTGTACGTATTTCTTTAAATTCCATCGATAAAGTAAAATCTTTTGTAAACGACCTGACCAAATTCGACGTTGATTTTGATCTGGTATCCGGCAGATATGTGATCGACGCAAAGTCCATCATGGGTATTTTCAGCCTGGATTTGTCCAAGCCCATCGATCTGAATATCCACGCGGAGTCCGGAATCGAGGAGATTTTGGAAACTCTCTCCCCCTATATTATCAAATAAGCCTTCAGGCTATTTTCGCAGCGAGAAGCGCGTCCTTTGCCGGACACGCTTTTTTTTGTATCATAGGAAACTCCGTTTCCTATGATACAAAAACGCTCCGCGGGGATCGCACTGCGGCGGCATGGAAGATGGCTGCGTTGCCCTTAGTCGCACCAGATCACTTCCTCCGTATCCAGAGCGACGCGCACCATCTCGTCAATCTTTTCCGCCAGCTTTTCCTCTGACCGTTTGATGATATGGATATTGGGCTTGATCACCGGATGCTTGGCCACGAAAATCGTGCAGCAGTCCTCGTAGGGCTGGATCGAGGTCTCAAAGGTACCGATCTTCTCGGAAATATCGATGATCTCCTGCTTGTCAAAGCCGATCAGCGGACGGAATACCGGAAGCGTGCACACCTCGTTGGTGGCCGCCAGGGACTTGACGGTCTGGGACGCCACCTGTCCGATGCTTTCGCCGGTAATCAATGCCAGCGCATCGTTCTTTTTAGCGATCTCCTCGGCAATCCTCATCATATAACGACGCATGATGATGGTCAGCTCCTCATGGGGACACTGCTCATAAATGTAAAGCTGGATGTCGGTAAAATTCACCACATGCAGCGGAATCGGTCCCGAATACCGCGCCACCAGCTTTGCCAGGTCGATGACCTTCTGCTTTGCCCGGTCGCTGGTATATGGCGGCGCATGGAAATAAACCGCGTCGATCTTCACGCCCCGCTTGGCGATCATGTAACCGGCCACCGGACTGTCGATGCCGCCGGACAAAAGAAGCATGGCCTTGCCGTTGGTGCCCACCGGCATGCCGCCGGGTCCCGGAATCATCAGGGAATAGATATTGACCACCTTGCGGATCTCCACCCGCAGAAGCACATCCGGCTCATGGACATTGACACGGGTTTCCGGATAGGCGCTTAGGATCGCCTCCCCCAGATCCCGGTTCATCTGCTCGGAATGAACCGGATAGCTTTTATCCGCCCGGCGGCAGTCCACCTTGAAGGTGAAATGCTTATCCGGGTAGGCATGATCCACATAGTCCACCACCGTCTTTTTCAGATTCTCATAGTCCTTGTCCTCCAGCTGGAGCATCGGGCAGATCCAGGCAATGCCGAACACCCGCTGCAGGGCCTCGATGACCTCATCGTAATCGTAATCCTCCAGGGCCTGCACATAAATGCGTCCTGCCTCCTTGGACGCCAGAAATTTGCCCTCCACCCTTTTTAATGCGTTCTTGATCTGTTTGATCAAGGCATCCTCAAACAGATAGCGGTTTTTGCCCTTGGTGCCAATCTCCGCGTACTTTATCAAAAATGACTGATATTTCATCGTTTATCCTCTCTTATATTTTCTCAGCATGGGCAGCAGGCCTTGCAGCACCTCCATGCAGTAATCGATCTCTTCTTTTGTGTTAAACATCCCGAAGCTGAACCGCAAGGTCGCGTCCAGGTATTTCGGCGCCAGGCCGATACCCTTTAAGGTGCCGCTGACTCCCGGATGGTGGGAGGAACAGGCGGAACCGGAGGAAACATAGATGCCCTTATCCGCCAACGCATGGAGAAGCACCTCACTGCGCACACCCTCGAAACTGGCGCTGACAATCTGGGGCGCGCCAGCCTCCCCTTTTTTGCTGTTGACCACCACGCCGTCCAGCTCCTGCAAACGATCGGTCATATAATCCTTTAATTCCATCAGACGGCGGACCTTTTCCTCATGGTTTTTGTACATTTCCTCAGCCGCCACGCCAAGCCCTGCTACGCCAGGGACATTCTCCGTGCCGGAGCGCAGATTATTTTGCTGGCCGCCGCCATAAATCAGAGGCTTCACCTTGATGCCGTTTGCAATATAGAGAAAGCCCACGCCTTTGGGACCGTGGATCTTGTGGCCGCTGACGCTAAGCAAATCGATGCCCTGTTTTTTCGGGCGGATCACATATTTTCCGTAGGACTGAATCGCATCCACATGGAAGATGCTCCTGGGATTTTTCTTTTTGACGATGCGGGAAATTTCCTCGATGGGTTCCACCGCACCCACTTCATTATTCACATGCATCACGGACACCAGCGCCGTGTCAGGGCGCACCGCTTCCTCCAGCTCTGTCAGACTGATATGTCCGTCCCCGTCCACCGGAAGGAAGGTGATCTCATATCCCAGCTCCTCCAAATATTCCATGGGATTATAGACAGAAGGATGCTCGATGGCTGTGGTGATCAAATGCCTGCCCAGCCGCGGATTCGCCAACGCGGCGCCGATCAACGCCGTATTGTTGGACTCGGAACCGCCGGAGGTGAAAAGGATCTCCTTCTCCGCCACCTTCAATGTTTTGGCGATCTTTGCCCTGGCCTCCCGGATATACAGCTCCGCCTCCATGCCCTTGCGGTGCCTGGCGGCGGGATTGGCATAATCCTCAGTCATGGTTTTCACCACAATATCCTTTACGCTGTCAAATACCCGCGTGGTGGCGGAATTATCAAAATATGCTTCCATATCAGTCACCTCCCTGGCCTTCCAGCTGAAACATCAAAATGGACAATATCGTCATCCCGGCTGTTTCTGTCCGCAAAATCCGCCGTCCCAGCGTCATCAGATGGATCCCGGCATCCTCCGCCTGATCCACCTCCTCAGCATCAAAGCCGCCCTCCGGCCCGATGAAAATCCCTACCTGCATGCCCGGACGAATCCCGGCGAGGATCCGGCGGGTCTTTTCCATATCCTCCGCCAGCTCATAAGGAATCAGATTATAATCCAGCTCCGCGGCATACTGGCAGGCCTCCTTGAATGTCATGACCCCGGAGACCTCAGGAATCAGCATCCGCCCGGACTGCTTGGCGGCGCTTTGTGCGATGGCATTCCACCGCTTCACCCTGGCCTCTTCCTTTTTTTTATCCAGCTTCATCACACAGCGTCTGGCGGCCACCGGGATGATCCGGTACGCCCCCAGTTCCACGGCCTTCTGGATGATCAGCTCCATTTTGTCATTCTTCGGCAGTCCCTGAAATAAGTACAGCCGCGCAGGAAGCTCACTGGAGGTCTCCCCGACGGACAATATTTTTGCCCGCACCTCCTTTGCGGAAAGAGATTCAATCTCACAAATATAGTTTCTGGAGATCCCGTCCCCCACGGCGATCTGCTCGCCCACTTTCATCCGCAGCACATTGCGGATATGATTCACATCCTGGCCGGTAATCCGGCAGAAGTCCTCTCCTACCTGATCCGGCGCCACAAAAAAATGATACACGTCTCTGCTCCTGCCTTATTTTTTTCGCGCGGTGATGGACACCCACTCGCCCTGGCAGGTGGTCTCCAGAATCTCCAGCTCCTCGTTGGCTTCCAGAGCGTCACGCACATCCTGTTCCTTCGTATTGATAATGCCGGAGGTGATGAAGATGCCGCCGGTCTTTAAATGGCGGGTGATCTCTCCCTGCAGCAGGATAATCACCGGCGCCAGAATATTGGCCACGGCAATGTCGAAGCACTCATAGCCTGCCAGCTGCTGCACCGCCGGGTCATCAATGATATTCCCCTGAACCACCGTAAATTTCTCCTCCGGAATCTGGTTGGACTCCAGATTTTCCCGGACCGCGTGGATGGCGTTTTCGTCCAGGTCTGTGCCGAATACCTCCTTCGCCCCCAGCTTTAAGGCGGCAATACCCAGAATGCCGCTTCCGGTTCCCACGTCCAGAACCTTCGCCTGGCTGTGGACATATTTGCGCAGCTGGCGGATGCAAAGCTGTGTGGTCTCATGCATGCCGGTGCCGAAGGCGGTTCCCGGGTCGATCTGGATCAGCAGCTTGTCCTTGTGCTCCTCCGGGATGGTCTCCCAGGTGGGCTTGATCAGAATATCGTCCACGGTAAATGGCTTAAAATACTGCTTCCAGTTATTGATCCAGTCCTTATCCTCTGTCTCCGAGGTGGTGATAGTCCGCTCACCCACGTCCACAAAACGGCTCAAATCATCCAACCCTTCCTCAATCTCCCGCAGGATGCGCTCCAGATCGCTTAAATCTTCCAGATAAAAGCTGACCTTTGCCGTGCCGTCATCCGGCGGCAGCTCCGGCAGGATATCGATGAACATGCCTTTGGTATCCGCGTCGGACAGGGGGACATTATCCTCGATCTCAATGCCCTCAATGCCGATCTCATCCAGCATACTGCTGATCAGATCCACCGCTTCCGTCGTTGTGCGCAATGTAAACTTGGTCCATTTCATGGTATCTCTCCCCTTTGTTCGCGATAAAGATAAACTTGAGTTATCATATCACAGAATAAAATGGTTTACAAGCGGTGGCGGCAGATTTTCACCGGTACAGGGCCGCATGGATCCCCTCGGAGATGGTAAAGCTGAGCCTTCCGATCAGCTCGTCGATATTGGGCGGGGTCACATAAAGAGCGCCGAACTCCGGCTCCAGCAGCTCGCGGATCAGCCGGTACTGATCGTCCGCGTTCATTCTCTTCAGCATATTTCCCATGCCCCGGGTGGCCGAATGGCGATTGAAGGTCTGAATCATCGTATCTACTGTATCATAGACGATGGCCGCCGCTCCAACCACCGTAGGCACGCCGATAGCCATCACCGGAACCCCAAGACTCTCCCTGGTCAGACTGTTCCGGTGGTTGCCCACGCCGGAGCCAGGATGGATCCCCGTGTCCGTCAGCTGGATGGTGGTGCCCAGCCGACGGATGCTCCGGGCCGCCAGAGCGTCCACCGCGATCACCACGTCCGGCCGGGTCTGACGGATAATGCCCTTCAAAATCTCCGCCGTTTCCATGCCGGTCTGGGCCATGACGCCGGGCACGATTCCGCTGAGGATCGGAAGATCCTTTTTCCGGCAAAAACCTTCCCCGTATTGTTGGTCCAGATGGCGGGTCACCTCAAGCTGCTCCACCACCCGGGGACCCAGGGCATCCGGCGTCACCATGTGGTTTCCCAGCCCAACCGCCAGGATACCTGGATGTTCCATTTTTGTCATGCCGCGAAGCATCTGCTTCACCTGCCGCCCCAGCTCCTCGACAGCCTCTTCATGGCAGCTTTCATCCTTCCGGGAAAGCTGATCCGCCTCCAGAGTCAGATAGGTGCCCTTCGGCTTTCCCATGGCCCTGGCGCCCTCCTCATTCAAAATTTTCACCTCCGTAAACTTTATATCACTTTGCTGGCCCCGCCATTCCCGCAGAGAAACTCCCCGGATCTCACCGCCGTCCTCCGGATAGCTCTCCTTTTCCTCCAGCACCAGATCCGTGCGGATCTCAAAATTTCCATTTCTCAATTTTCCCATTTGATCTGCTCTCCCTTTCCGTCAGTTTTCTTCTGCGGCATAAGTCCTCCACGCCTCATTCGCAAAATCCGCTGCTGCGAAGCTGTCCAAATTGGCTGTGAACAGTAACTATCTTTCAGCAAAACCCCGCAAATTATGTATTGACAATTCTTCATGATTTAGGTAAAATACAGTGGTATGTTTACATTGAACTGTCCGTGTCCAGACTTTGATGCAAACCAAAGACGATGAATGAAATAAAAAATATTGGAGGTGCCTAGATTGGCTAATATTAAATCTGCAAAGAAAAGAATCTTAGTAAACGAAACCAAAGCTGCCAGAAACAAAGCGATCAGATCCAAAGTGAAAACTGCTTGCAAGAAGGTAGAGGCTGCTGTGACTGCCGGAGACAAGGCTGCTGCTCAGGCAAATCTGCTCGCTGCTACTTCTGAGATCGACAAGGCTTGCACGAAGGGTGTCTATCACAAGAACACCGCTTCCAGAAAAGTATCCCGCCTTGCCAAAATGGTCAGCGCAATGGCTTAATATCATCGACTGGAATAAACGAGAATATAAAATTAAAAAAGCTTCGGTTCAGGGGTGTGCTGGACCGAAGCTTTTTTCCATCAGGATGCAAAGAGACGCGCCAGTGACGCGTCTCTTTGCATTAGTATTTCTTCGTGATCAATAGCTCCACAGCCATCCTTTCCTGGAGCCTTCCGGTTTTCACGGCTTCCTCCACATCCACGCACAGCTCAACATAAGACAAAATCTGCTCCCGGGTGAACTGCTTTGCCTGGGGCATCACCTTGCCCACCACGAAGGGCTGCATTTTCAGCCTGGAGGCGATGGTGCCGCGATCCATACCTTGGGCCATCAGCTCCTTTACCTGCAAAATCTGGTTAAACTGGCGGGCGATAAAAAACAGAATGCGCATGGGCGGCTCCTTTAAGGTCAGCAGATCCTCGTACAGGTCCATGGCTTTTCTATGCTGGCGGCCTGCAATGGCGGCCACCAGCTCGAAAATTCTGCTGGTCACCCGCACGCTGCCCACAGCCTCCACGTCGGCATCCGTCACTACCTCCCGCCCGTAAGTGTAGCTGATCAGCTTTTCCAGCTCCATGCGGATATTTTCCATGTCATCCCCGGTCATTTCCAGAAAATGCTCCATGGTGCGGGCCGTGATTTTCCGGCCTTCCTGGGCCAGGATTCCTCCGGCCCAGCGGGCAAGCTGCGTCGTGTTCTGACGGTTCATCTCCGCCGCATAGCCCAGCTCCTTCACCTTCTTATAGAGGCGCCCCCGCTTGTCCACCTCCGATTCCACAAACATCAGACAGCAGGTGTCCGGCATGGACGGCAGATACTTCACCAACGCCTCGGAGGCCGACTTAAACAATCCGCTGTCCTCCACCAGAATCAGTCTGCGCTCCGCAAAAAAAGGCATGGTATCTGCCATCCGGATCAGCTCATCCACGTCCAGGTCCTTGCCCTCGAAGCGGGCAAAATTCATGGTATCATCCCCGATCATGGCTTCCTTCAGCCGGTTTTTATAACTGTTCTTTAAAAAAGCTTCCTCCCCGTGCAGCAAATATACGGGGCGGAAGCTATGCTCTTTGATATCCTGATTCAATGTCTGCATGCCCGCTCTCCTCGTACAATAGTTCGGATGATTGAGCCTGTAACACGCCTGCTTCACAGCCGTTAACAGGCTCATATTTCCTTTGCATAATTCATTTTGGACTTAAGTTGAATAGTTATAATTATACTCACAGGCAAAGGCATATGCAAGTGCAGATTTGCATTTTACATGGCGGAGATATCCTTGCAGGTCAGGACTGTCATGGGAACGTGCGGCATGGTAAAGGTGGTTACGCCCCAGAGGAATAATGCTCCAGCTCTTCCTTCAGATCCTGAATACTCTTATCCTGCTCCAATGCTATCCGGGCCAGATCCTCATATTCATATTTCTCCCGGGTCACCCCATATCCTGCGGACACCTTTTTTTTGATGTCCCCGTAGGGGGTGGCAACCGTCTCCACCCGGCGGTCCAGCACATACCGCCGGATTTTTGTCTCCCGCACACCGATGGTGGAGGTATGTTTAAAGATCAGCTGCAGCATGCGTTCCCGATCCCGCTCCAGGCACATGACGCGGATCAAGGTGCCGGGGCGAGATTTTTTCATGCCGATGGGAATGGTATACACATCCCGTGCGCCGCCTTCAAAAAGCCGCTCCATGGCAAAGCCGATCTGCTCCGCCGTCATGTCATCCACATTGCAGGAAAGTTCCAGGGCTTCCTCTGTCTTCTCTGTCTTCTCTGTCTTCTCTGTCTTCTCTGTCTCTTCTGCCGTCTCGCCGATCATGGCACGGATGCAGTTTGCCTGCTCAAAATCCTTTTTCCCCATACCATAACCGATTCCCTGAAGCCTCATCACCGGCATATCGCCGAACCGGGTGGCAAAATGCTTCAACAGCGCCGCGCCCGTGGGCGTGCAAAGCTCTCCCCGCACACTGCCGCCATAGATGGGCACATCCTTTAAAATATACGCGGTGGCCGGAGCGGGAACCGGCAGGATACCATGAGCACAGTGCACATGCCCGCTGCCTACATGAATGGGAGAAACCACCACCTGATCGGGAGCCAGTCGCTCCATCAGCAGGCAGACCGCCACAATATCCGCGATGGCATCCATGGTGCCCACCTCATGGAAGTGGATTTCCGTCACCGGAACGCCATGGGCGTGACTCTCCGCCTCCGCAATCAGACGGTAGACAGCCATTACGTCCTCCTTCACCTTTTCCGGAATCGCCAGATGATCCTGGACAATATGCTCAATGTCGTGCATGCTGCTGTGGGAATGAGTATGGGCGTAGCCGTGCTCATGTCCGTGGTCGTGCCCGTGCTCATGCTCATGGCTGTGGTCGTGCCCGTGCTCGTGCTCATGGCTGTGCCCATGGTCGTGGCTCTCCTCCTCCTCCCCATAAACCGTTACCGAAATATGGGTTCCTGTGATGCCACACTTGACCGCCCGCTCTCTTTTCACGGATATCCCCGGGATGCCCAGTTCATTAAGCTTCCGCAAAAATTCTTCCGGGTCGGGCAGCAGCTCCGTCAGCGCAGCGGTGAGCATATCTCCGGCCGCTCCCATTGCGCAATCCAAATATAATGTTTTCATTCCCCTGTTCTCCGTTCTCTCATCATTTGTCTTGATCCGTCCCTACACCTGGAACCGGTCATATTTCCGGCAGCAGTCGATACACAGCTTTTTGCCGCCCTCCAGCCGGATCCAGTTGGCGCCGGTCTTTTCCCCGCAGCATTCGCAAATATAGGAGTCAAAAATGCGGGCGCGTTCCGGAAGCCGGATTTTCGTCTCCTTCACATCAAAAAGCCCAGCCGGCTCCTGGCTCTGGTAATACTGAAATCCGTCCACACCCGCCGGTTTTTCCTTTAAAACCAGCCGCACCGACTTCCCGGAAGCACGATTATAAAAAGAAAACGCCTGCTTGCCGGTCATATGAAACAGCAAATTCCCCTTGCCCACGCTGCAGCCCAAAAGCACCTGAATGGCGTCCACACCGCAGGCATCATTTTCCGAAATACAGACCACCTGCTCATCATTTGAAAATTTTAAGTTCAAAAGCTCTATTGCATACTGAGCTGCCTTGTAGCCAATGGTAAGCCCTCCGCACGCATGTCCGTGAAAAGCAACACATTTTTCCCAATCCGTCATTGTCATTCTCCCCTCATCCAATCAGCACGATTTTTCGTTTTTCGATCTCCAAAACCCTGGCGGAAATTCCATAGACCGCCTCGATGGTGGCCTGGTTTACCACCTCGCTGCCGCCATAGCAGTAGCCCTTTCCATCCTTTAAAAAATAAAACCGGTCACAGTAGCGCAAAGCCAAATTCAAATCATGAAGGACCATAAGCACTGTGATTTTCTGCTCCTTCGCAATCCGCCGCACCAGTGCCAGCATCTCATACTGGTTTCCGGGATCCAGATTACTGGTGGGCTCGTCCAGCAAAAGCACCTTGGGCTGCTGCACCAATGCTCTGGCAAGCATCACTTTCTGCTGCTCTCCTCCCGACAGCTCATCCAGACTCCTAAGCTGCAGCTTTTCCAGCCCCACCTGACGGATCATGTCCGCGCACAAATCCAGATCCTCCTGGCTCACGGTCCATTTGATATAGGGCCGCCGCCCCAGAAGCACGCAGTCAAAAACCGTGCTTTGGCTCATCTCATTTTTCTGGGCCACATAAGCGACGGTTCTTGCCAGCTCCATGCGGCTCATGGAATGAACCGATTTTCCATCGATCAGCACCTCCCCGCTGTCCGGCGTCCGGATTCGATTGATACAGGTAACAAACGTGCTTTTCCCGACTCCGTTATTGCCCAGGATCCCCACACATTCGCCGTCCCCGGCGGCAAAGCCCAGACCGGAGAAAACCGGGACTCCTCCATAGGAAAAGGAAAGATTTTTAATCGCGATCATTTTCCATTCCCCCGTTTCATGATTAAATACAAAAACAGCGGAGCTCCCAGAAACGAAGTCAACGCGCCGATGGGCAGCACCACCGGAGAAACCAGCATCCGGCAGGCAATGTCTGACGCCAGCAAAAGCACCGCCCCGCACAAAGCCGTGCAGGGAATCAAAAACCGATAGTCATTTCCGACCAGCCGCCGCATAATATGGGAGGCAATCAGCCCAATGAAGCTGATGCAGCCCACAAACGCCACCGACACGGAGGATATCAGAGCACACAAAACCATGCTTGCGGGAATCAGGAAATTCACCGGAATCCCCAGACTTTTCGCCGTATGGGTACCGCTTTCCATGGCATTGTAATCCCAGCGATGGAACATAAAAAAGGCAAAGGCCGGCACGCAAAGTCCCCCGATCATGGCGATCTCCCGCCAGCCGGCCCGGCCCAGGCTGCCGAAGGTCCAGTAAACCACTGTAGCGACCATCACATCATCGGCAAAATATTGAACCAGCGTGGTGCCTCCGGTGAACATGGAGCTGATGGCCACGCCTGCCAGCACCATCGCCTGCGGAGTGGTTCCCCGCAGACAGGACAGCAGCAAAATCACAGCCGTGGTGGTGATTCCGCCGAGGAACGCACAGGCCGTCACCAGATACGGATTGGTGATGGTCAGGGCCGCCGAGGCGCCGCCGGAATTGATCTGCGCGCCGGCCCCCAGATAGACAATGGCTACTGCCGCCCCGAAGGACGCGCCCTGGGACACCCCAAGAGTGGAAGCGGAGGCCAGGGGATTGCGCAGCACATTCTGCATCACGCAGCCGCTCATGGCCAGGGCAATGCCCACCACAACCGCAGCGGCGATCCGGGGCATCCGCACATTCCACACGATGGTACGGACCTGTTTGGAGCCTTGTCCTGCCAGGGCCCGGATCACATCCCATAAACCCAATTGCGCCGAACCTGCCATCAAGGAAGCCATGCAGGCGACAGCCACCGCGGCGGCCATGGCCAGAAGAACCAGCCATTTGCGTCGGATAAACTGCCGGTAGCTCCCGGAAATATCATGAAATTGATTCTTTTCCATTCCGTCTATTCACCAATCGTAATTTTACCATAATACAGGCCGCCTTCTTCCATCTGATCGAAGAAATTTTCGCCCAGCATCATTTCCATAATCTCCCCTGCCTTTTCGGGAAGCTCAATGTCCGCAAACTGCTCCGGATAAAGCACGGTGCCAGCATAATAAGCATTGATCAGAAGATAGGTTACATTGGGACCCGCCGCATTGGTGGAGGGCATGGTATAAACCTCCCCCTCCCCAACAGCGCGGAGGGCGTCAAAGAAGCCGGGATTATTTTTGTACTCCTCATTGACCAGATCCATATTTCCCGGGTCCAGGAAGATCACATCCGGATCCCACTTTAGAATCTGCTCCGGATCCACCTCAAAACCGTCATTTCCCACATAGGCCGTGCCGGTCTTCGCCGCGGTCTCGGCAGCCTCCCCGGTCACCTCCTCCAGGAATTCATCCGCCACATTGTTGGCGTTGATGGCCGTGAAGGCGGGGAAATTGACATAGGTGAAGGCAAACCCGTGACGGCCGTTGAAGGTCACCGCTCCCGTGTAGGCCCTCTGTTTTTCCGAGTCGGGAATCTCCTTGGTGCGGTTATTCAAATCCTCCTTGCAGGCATCAATATAAGACAATACCTGCTCGCAGCGGTCCTGGGCGCCTACCACCTCAGCGAACACCCGCATGGTCTCATAAAAGCCTTCATCCACAAAGCCCTGGGTCCGATAGCGGACACTGACCACGGGAATACCGGTCTGGCGCTGCAGCTCATCGGAGGCCTCCGCGGAAAAACCTGCCAGAATCACATCCGGCATGACCTCGATAATCTGCTCCGGGTAGCCGTTATTTTCACCGCTGCCGCCGCCGGAACCGACGGAAGGCAAATCCTTCATCTGCTCATGGTAAACCGGGCTGTAATCATAGCGGACCGACATATTCTGGATGTCATTGTCCTCCGCTCCCACCATCATGTCCACCACATCCAGATAAGCGGCAAAGCGGGGACCCATAGACCCCAGACAGACAATGGACTTCACCTCATAGGGAATTTCCACCTGCCGGTTCCAGACATCGGTGACCACACGGATTTCCGGAGTCTGAGACTCCTGGATCGTTTCCTCCGGGGCCCCGGCCGGAGCGCTGCCTGTCTCAGCGGCAGCGCCTTTGGAAACGGCAGCCGTGGGACCGGCATTGTCCGTGCCGGAGCTTCCGCAGGCCGTCAGGCCGATCATCGCATAGGTAAGAAGCAAAGCAATTTGTTTTTTCATCATAACCGATCCTTTCTTAATTCTCAATTCTTGTGCGATCCTGCCCGCCGGGCGCGCAACGGAGTGTGACGCGTCTCACTGCATTCTGATGAATACGATGTGACGCGTCACTGGCGCGTCACACTGCATTCTGATGAAAAAAAGGTACATAACCGTCCCTTCAAGGGAGGCTATGCACCTTCAGGCACACAATCGCGAATATCAAAATCCATACTTTTGGATGCTTCTGCATCTTTGCCGGCTTCTGCCGGCGCTTACCAGAAAAGTATACACGCACAGAAACTATTTGTCAAGGAAGCATTGTGCGCCAGCCAACCCTTTTCCCGTCGGTCCATACCGTCACCGCGCCCTGTTTTCCGGTTTCAAAAATCCTCGCCCCGATGTTCTCCAACCGTTTCAATACCTCCGCTTTGGGATGTCCGTATCGGTTGCCCATCCCGTAGGAAACCACTGCCCAGCGGGGCGCAAGGGCTTTTGCCCAGGCGTCTCCGGTGGAGGTATCGGAGCCGTGGTGGGCCACTTTAAGTATCTGGATGCCGGACAGCTGCTCCCGGAGCCTGGAATCCTGCAGGATCGCTTCCTCCCCGGAGGTCGTCATATCCCCGGTCAGAAGCAGATGAAACGCCCCATAGTCCGCACGCAGCACCAAAGACTGCTCATTCCGGTCCTGACGGGCGGCGGCATCCGGGTAGATGCAGGTCAAAATCAGCTTTCCTAAGCGCAGCTGATCCCCCTGCTTCATATAAAGCAGCTCCCCACCTTGCACTTCTGCCATCCGCAGCAATCCCTCATAGGCAGGATCCTCTCTGCCGGATGCGGGAAGAATCAGACGGCGGATCTGAATTTCCCCTGATTCCATCAGCCCCTCCAGCCCGTTTATATGGTCCGCGTCCCCATGGGAAACAATGGCGTAATCTACCTCGGTCTCGGCCTGGCTTTTCAAAAACGGCTCCAGCCGGTATCTGGCCAGCTCCTTCTCATCGGTGCTTCCGCCGTCCACCAGCACCGTATGACGGCTGGTGCGCAGACAGATGCCGTCCCCCTGCCCCACGTCCAGAAAGGTCACCTGCAGCCCCCGGACCGGGAGAGGAAGCAAAACCACGGACAAAAGCAAAACACCGACAGCCACAAGGGCCATGCGCCCCGGCAGACTCCGCTCCATACCGGCAAGGCTCCCGGCCACCTTGCCTCCCCGGCAAGCCCCGTTCTTTAAAAATACCAGCGCCCCGGTCAGCAGCCCATAATACACGGCCAATTGCCACCACCGCGGACGGCCGGTCACCAGGGTGCTTGCCGGAAGCCGCGCAAATCCCCGGCATAAGTCTTCATAGATGGCAAGCATCCAGGAGCCGCTTCCAAGGGCAAAGGCCCCTGCGCGGAGTGAAAAGCAGCCTGCCAGCACGCCCGCCCCGCCGGAAATCACGACGATCCCCATAAGCGGTACTACCATCAGATTCAGAAAAAGCCCCCAAACCGGAATCTGATAAAAATAATACAGAATGACCGGTGTGGTCACCAGCTGGACGCCAAGCCCTGCCGCCACAGCGGAGACCAGGCGCTGCCGCCATTGCGCGGCATTGCTGTCCGTCGGCCCATGGTCTGGCCGCTTCCCGCCGTTTTCCTCCGCATCCCCAGGCAACGCCGTCTGACCGCTTCCGCCCTCCAGCCAGCTTCCCAGGCAGGGCGCCGCCGCCCCGATTCCCAAAAGTGCTCCGAAGGACAGCAAAAAACCGGCCTGCCCGCAAAGATAAGGACTGTCCCACAAAAGGCAAACTGCCGCCAGCCCCAGCGCGGAAAGCAGATCGTAGGTTCTCCCCAGACAGGCCGCTCCAAAAGCACAGGACATCATAATCCAGGCGCGAATGACCGACGGGGAGGCCCCGGCCATGAGGCTGTAGCCCAGCAGCACGGCGCTGCCGGCCAGACCTGCTTTTCCGTATCCCAGCCCCAGTCGCCGCAGGCTGCCATAGATGACGGCGGAAAACAACGACAGGTGCAGTCCGCTGATGGCCAGCAGATGGGCGATTCCCTGGCTCTGATACAACTGCCGGATCCCCTCGTCCAAAAAAGCCTTGTCGCCAAAAAGCACCGCCCGGTAAATCCCCGCATCTTTCGGTTTCGCGATCTTGTCCAAAACGCCTTTCAGCTCATCGGACAGCTGCCGCAAAAACTCCTGTCCCCGCCGGACGGAGGTACGCTCCACTGTCATCTGATCAGCAAACATCCGGTACAGCACCTTTTGGGAACGGTAATAAGCCCCATAGTCAAACTGCCCTGGATTTCGCGCCGGTTCCATTCTCTCTGGCTCGCCCTGCACCCGCAGCACATTGCCCAGGCGCAGCGCTTTCACCTGCGGCGTATACTCCTGCCCCACATACACCACCAGGCGCCGAAGCCGGCCAGGTTCCCCGGCAGCGTCTGGCATCCCGGCACCGTCTTCGGCTGCCGCCCGGCACCCTTCCAGCTCCAGCATCCAGCTGTTTTCCTTTTCTTCCACCGCGCGCAAGGTCCCGAAAATAACCGCCGGCTGCCCCTCCAGCCCCAGCGCCTGCTCCCGGGCGCACACCGCCTGTTCGCTCCAGGCCCTCCCCATTCCCAGCACAAAAAAGACAGGCAAAAGCCAATAACACAAGCCTTTCCCTGTCCATGCGCACAGCAAACAGACTGCCAAAAGCGCCGCGGCAGCCATCCTTCCCACTGACCCTTGCAGGCAAAGTACCTCTCCAAGTACGAACCAGCCTGACATCATCAGCAGTGGTCTTTTAATGTTCCATTCCTCCTATATAATCCAGATTCCGCCCGAAGGGCTCCTTCAATGAGATGGTTTCCCGGAAGGTCACGTCCTGCTCTCCATTGACTGTGATCTGCACCTGGTTGACAGAGGACAGCTCCGACAGGGAATTCACAATAGAATAAATAGGAATGTAATCCTTCACTTCCAATTGATTATTCAAAAACGAAGTATCAAAATTCAAGTAGCACATATTTTCATTGACAGATACGTTCAAAAGCTTCGTCTGGGGATCCAGAGTCGGCATCAAATCCGTCTCCGGCCCCTTGATCAGTTCCTCCAAAATAACCTGAGCCAGAGACGCGTTCAGGTTATAAATCACATTCCGTTTTTCCGCGTACAGCATCTCCCCCTCCAGGTCTGTGAAATAAAGGGTCAGCTCCGTCCACTCATAGGCGTTGACATCGCTGATACTGTCCACAAAATCTCCGCTGGAAATACCGCCCACCGGCATTCCGTTGGAATCCAGAAGGGGCTGCTCCCCGGAATAAATATTAATATACTGAATTCCCGGAATCTGCGTCAGGGTCTTGGCGAGAGCCGCCCGGCACAAAATCTCCCGTGAAGGGATCATGCTGGTATAATTATTATCAAAATACAGATAAAGGACAATGTCCTCCTGCTTGTAGCCCTGGTAAACCACCTTGCCCGTCAAAGCCGCCTGGCAGTCCACATCATCCGGCACCTTCTGAAACTGTTCCATCAATTCCTGAATCAGATGATCCGTATCCGTAGATGTCGCCAAATATTCTACCGGGGACAGCCTGGTCATGGCTGTATTCAAATAATAAATCTGGTATACAGAGGTTCCCGGCTCTTCCAGATGATCCTTTTTGCCGCAGCCTGCCAGTCCCAAAATCAGCCAGCAGCCCAAAAGCAGCAGGAGTATGCCCTTGTACCATTTTTTCATTTCTCCACCCTTCTGCTATGCAATATAATTCAGCGGGATCCGCAGGGTAAAGGTGCTGCCCTCCCCCGGCTTGCTGCTAAGCTTGATGGCTCCCTTATGCATCAGCACGACACTCTTGGTAATGGAAAGCCCCAGGCCGCTGCCGCCGGTGGCACGGGATCTGGCCTTATCCACCCGGTAAAAACGTTCAAAAATCCGATTCTGTTCTTCGTCAGGGATACCGATTCCGGAATCCGCCACCTTCACATAGAAAAATTTATGGTCCGCGTCCAGGGTCACCCGAACCCATCCCTCATCCCGATTGTATTTGACAGCATTTTCCACCAGATTGCTGATCGCCAGGGACAGCTTCATCTCATCCACATCCGCAGTTACCTCACGGATGCTCTCAAAGATCAGCTCCACCTTGCGCTTATTGGCGATAGGGCGCAGCCGCTTTAAAATCTGCTTGATCAGCTGGTTAATATTCACCTGGAAAATATTCAGCTCCGCCTTGGATTTATCCATCTTCACCAGGGACAACAGATCATCGATGATTTTGCTCTCCCGGTCGATTTCATCGGAAATATCCTCCATAAATTCCCGATAAAGCTCCACCGGCGCGTCCTCCATGCCCATCAGGGAATCCGCCAGCACCCGGATGGAGGTGATGGGCGTTTTCAGCTCATGGGACACATTGGAGACAAATTCCTGTCGGGACTGATCCACGGATTTTAAGGTGGTGAGAACCCGCCTCACGGACTCAGACAGATCATGAGTTTCCTTAAAACCCTCCGCCCGGATATCCGTATCCAACGCTCCCTCCGCCACATGGCTCAGCTTTTCCTGAAGCTCCTTAAAGGGACGCGTCAGCATGACCGCCGCGATCAGCGCCAGCAGCAGCAGCGCCAGAAATACCAGAAGCTGAAACAGCCCCGCCCGGTCCACCACTGTATCTACCACCGCCAGCACAGATTCCGTGGAGGCGATAATCACCAATACACCTTCGATGCTCGGCTCCGAGGACGAGGAGGCATAGATGGGCAGCGCCTGGGCAAAGTAATGCTTATTGGAATGATATTTGCTGCTGGAGCTTCCCTGGAAACAGAGGATGACCTCCTCCGCCACCAAAAGCCGGTTTTCCGCAATATGAAAGGTATCCTGTACAATCCGGTAATCCCGGTTTACAATCACAATCCGCCCGTTATATACATCCGCCATGGTGCTGATCTCGCTGTCCATGGCGCCATCCTTGGTTTCTCCCCTCAGATATCCGGATCGGGTCAGCTTGCTGCTTAGAATCTGACACTGATTCTGCACCTCGATCATCCGGGAATCGATCTGCCGCTGCCGAAAGGAACCCACCATGGCCGCCGTACACAATAGCATCGGCGCCATACCAAATGCCACCAGCAAGATCACAATCGGAATACGGATACTGACCGTTTTCCGCTTCCGCCCCCCAAAAAAACTTTTCCTTTCTCCCATTTTCCCCCTATTCCGCCTTTACCGCCAGTTCCTTGCTGCACCCAATAGCCAGACAGCCCGGTCCGGTGTGGCATACCACGCTCAAAGACAGGGGAACGATATGAATCTCATGAGTTTTCGGATAAATCTGGCGCACCTCCCTGGCAAACTCCTTTGCCGCTTCCTCATTGCAGCTGTGGGCGATGGCCAGCCAGGTATGCTCCGCCTCCGGATCCCCATAACGAGTTTCCAGATCATGGGCGACCGCCGAAAGCATAATATTTTTTCCCTGTTTCATAGTACGTGCCTTGGAAAAAGCGTCCAGCTTCTCTCCCTGGATCTGAAGCACCGGCTTGATCCGCAGCAAAGCTCCAAGCGCCGCGGCAGCCGGCGTAATCCGCCCGCCCTTTTTTAAATATTTCAATGTGTCAAGGATGACATAAATGCTGGAGTCCATTTTGGTCCGCTCCAGCTCCTTCCGGATGGCCGCGGCGTCCATGCCCATCCGCGCCATCGCCACCGCGTCCAGGGCAGCCTGCCGCTGGGTAATGGAAATTCGCTGGTTATTGGCCACCTGGACCTTGCCGCCATAATCCTCCGCCAGCATAAGAGCCGTCTGGCAGGAGCCGCTTAAACCACTGGACATGGGAATATGCACAATCTGGTCATGATCCCTCAAAAGCTCATCCCACAGCTTTATCACGGTTTCCGGGGACGGCTGGGAGGTGGTAATATCATCTCCCTGGAGCTGATGCCTATAAAATTCCTCCTGGGTCAGGGAAATTCCTTCCTCAAAGGTCTCGCCGTTGATGGAAAATGGCATGGGCAGCACATAAAGCCCCATACCCGGCGCTTCCTCCAGAGTAATTCCACTGTTGCTATCCACGACAACCGCTATTTTCATCTTGAACCCCTTCCTCACTCTCCGCCGAATCCATTTTCTGCACGGAAGTATATAATTGATAATAAATTCCTTTTTGCTTCAGCAATTCCCTGTGGCTGCCGGATTCCGCGATCCGTCCGTCGGAAAGCACCAGGATCCGGTCCGCATTCTGAATCGTGGTCAGCCGATGGGCGATGGTCACCGTGGTCCGCCCCACAGCCAGACGCTCCAGGGACTGGGCTACCACGACCTCACTCTCATTGTCCAAAGCGGAGGTGGCCTCATCCAGAATCAAAATCGCCGGATTTTTCAAAAATACCCGGGCAATGCTGATCCGTTGCTTTTGTCCGCCGGACAGCTTCACGCCCCGCTCTCCCACATAGGTATCATAGCCATCCTTCAGCTCCGAGATAAATTCATGGGCGCCTGCCATCCGGGCCGCCTCCATGACCTCCTCCCGGGAAGCGCTGGGCCTGCCATAGGCGATATTTTCATAAACCGTGCCGGAAAACAGATATACATCCTGCTGAACAATACCGATATTGGAACGCAGGCTCTGCAGAGTAATGCCCTTCAGCTCCCTGCCGTCAATACGGATCTCTCCCCGGGTCGTATCATAAAACCGCGGGACCAGATTGCACAGGGTGGTTTTTCCGCCGCCAGAGGGCCCCACCAGAGCGATCTTCTCGCCCGGACGGATATTCAGCGTAATATCATCCAGCACCGGATTGTGGTCGTCCGGATACTCAAAGCTCACATGGTCAAAGGTAATGGCGCCCTTCACATTTTCCAGATCCTTAGCTCCCGGTTCATCCAGAATATCCACCTTGGAATCCATAATCTCCACAAACCGCTCGATGCCGGTCATGCCCCGCTGAAACTGCTCCGCAAACTCGATGATCCGGCGGATGGTGGTCAACAACGTGGTCACGTAAAGGGTGTAGGCAACCAGATCTCCCGGCTCGATCAGCCCTTTGACCATAAAGATGCCTCCGGCCATGATGACCACCAGATACATCAGCCCGTCAAACATTCTTATGGTGTCCTGAAACGCCGCCATATAGAGATAGGTTTCCTTTTTAATCTGGTAAAATGCCTGGTTATCCTCCCGGAACTTCTCGATTTCAATGCTCTGGTTGGCGAAGGCGCGCACCACCCGGTTGCCTAAAAGATTATCCTCAATCCGGGCATTCAGCTCACCGATCTGATTCCTCTGGCGCTTGAAGGCCTGCTTCACCCGCATATTAAAATAAGTGCAGGAGATCACCATGATCGGAATGAAGACAAAGATAATCACGGTCAGCAACAGGTTGATACCGGACAGGATCACAAAAGAGATACAGGCTTTTAAAGCGGCGATAAAAAATTCCTCCGGGCAATGATGGGCGAACTCGGTCACATCAAACAGATCGCTGGTAATACGGGACATAATCTGCCCCACCTTGGTGTTATTGAAATAGCTGTCCGACAGCTTCTGCAGATGCTCGAAGGCATCCTGGCGCATGTCCGTCTCGATCTTGGTGCCCATCACATGCCCCGTATACGCCATATAAAATGCCGCAAAAGCATCGATCACCCGCAGCCCCAGGTACAACAGACCGATATGCACAATGGTCTCCACAGTGATGGATGCCAGGTCCTTCATACCCTGGTTGGTGATATAGCGCAGCATCAGCGGCAGCACCAGCTCACAGATGGTGGTCAGAGACGCACAAAACAGGTCAAAGACCATCGTCTTCCAGTATTTTCTATAATAAGGAACAAATCGTCTCAGTAAAGTACTTGTCTTCATCTCTTTTCTTCCAGTCTCTCCGATTTTTGCACGTTGATTTTAATAGTGTAACACAAAAGCGGCAGTTTTTCCACTTAAAAAAGATCCGCCTTCGTCTCAATGACTGCTCTTTCAATCCCGCTATTCGGCCACCGGTGTTCGCAAAGTGTTCGTATGGTGTCCGCATGGTGTCCATAAAATGTTCGTATAGTGCCCGCCATATGAATTTATTTTTATACGGGGACTTTGACAACCGAACGGTTTTAGAAACACCCGAATATGTATCTTTATTTTAACAATCACCAAATACCATGTCAACATCATTTTCCCTGATAATCATTCTCATTTAGTTCAATGATCCTTGCCTTTTTCCTCAGCAGGTGCTGCACTTTGCCCGGCAGGAATTTCTGGGAAAGAACTATCAGGCAGCTTCCCTACCCCTTTCCGGTACACCATCGCCGCCACCGCCGCGGCCGCCGTCTCGGAAACCCAAAAGGCATTCCAGATGCCAACGGGACCTGCGATTTGGCCGAAAAGGAAGGCTGCCGGGATCATAATCACCACATACCGGCACAGGGAAATCGTCAGGGATTCCTTGCCCTTTCCCAGCCCCTCCAGAGCGCCGGAGGAAACCACAGAGACGGCGGAGACCAGAAAGCCCGCGCTGATGATCCGCAGCGCAGTCTGCCCGGCGGCAATGGTTTCCGGATTCTCCGTAAACAGACTGATCAGCCCTTTGGCAGCAGACAGACAGATTCCGGTGCCAAAGGCCATAATGGCACCGGTCATGGCCAGGGTGATGCCGTAAATCCTTCGAACCCTCCCGTACTCTCTGGCGCCGAAATTGTAGCCAATGAGGGGACGCATTCCCTGGACGATTCCATTGGCCGGAAGATAAAGAAAGGTCTGAAGCTTGTAGTAAATGCCCAGCACCACCACATAGCTCTGGGAATACAAGGCCAGCATCCCGTTGAGGGCGGAAATCAGCAAAGACGGCAATGCCAGATTCAACACTGCGGGGATCCCGATTGTGTAAAGCCTGCCCACCAGCCCCTGATCCCAAACCAGATACCTTTTTTCCAGACGGACCGGAAAGGGCCGGACCTTATAGACAATCAGGTAAAATGTCAGCGCGCAAAACTGTCCCAATCCTGTGGCCAGCGCTGCCCCCTGGATTCCCATGGCCGGAAAAAATCCTACCCCAAAAATCAAAAGCGGGTCCAATATCATATTGGCAATGCAGCCGCACAGCAGACCGATCATTGTGACCTTCATCCTGCCTGCCGCCTGGAACAGCTTCTCAAAGGCCAGGCCCAGCATAATAATGACGGAAAAGGAAAAGGCAATCCTGGCGTAACGCAGCCCTAAATCCATCACATTTCCATCCATCGTAAATCTTCTCAAAAAAATCGGCATCACGGCAATGCTCACAAGCATCGCCGCCAGTCCATGAATGGCGGACAGCAAAAATCCACAGGCGGCTGCGGTATTGGCCTTTTCTATTTTTCCCTCTCCCAGGTGAAAAGAAATCACCGCGTTGATGCCCACGCCAAAGCCGATTGCCACAGCGTTGATCAGATTTTGAACCGGATAGACCAGGGACAAAGCCGTCATGGCATCCTCACTGATCTTCGCCACGAAAAAGCTGTCCACAATGTTGTACAGGGAATTTACCAGCATGGACAGGACCATAGGAAGGGCCATCGTCACGATCAGCTGAAAAACCGGCTTTTCTTTCATAAAACCTTCGTCCATTGTTACCTCCTTATCACCCGGCGTGATTTTTTTATATCCTATTCCCAGGAGATGAAGCCTCTCATGAAATTATGAAAAAATAAAAAACGCCGCACAGCGGTTCCCAAACAGGAATCGTTGCGTGGCGAAAAAGTTTAAATATAAACCAGAAAAATCCACACCAGGTTTTAGCAGATGTATTCTATCACAGAAATCCCCCTGATGTCAATGGCTTTCTCCCTTAAAGATCGCCTTAAACACCGTCCGCACCAGCGGCTGTATGAAAAACAGCTGGCTGAAATAGGCGAAGGGGAAATTAAAGCAGACCAGCTTCAGCCAGTTGGCAAGCAGGGTCCAGAAACAAAAGCCACTGTAATAGGGATAATAAAACCATGCCGCCAGAAAGCTCATGGCAGGACACATCAGACCCACGGTGGCGCAGATGATGGCGGTCTCAAACATCATCGGATGGCTGGTTCCGGGATCAAACACCTTGCAGGCCAGCTTAAAGGAACAGGGGCTTCCCATGACGCATTCCAGGCCATAGGCAAAGCAAAATTCGATCAGAATAATGGCCCAGATCGGCAGCATCCGCCCAAACATATAGACGCCACCCTGGGCATTGATGGCGTGAATCACCGAGTCCGCGCCGGTGATATTCATCAGCAGGGCTCCGTTCACCACATACAGGCTGTAAAAAACATAGGCGTGTACCGTCACGACAACCGTCAAAAACGCAAAGACCATTCTTTGAAATTGATTTTTCGGCATACTTTTTCCTCCTCAAGGCACAAAAAAAACAGGCAGCACCGGCATCTGATTGACTGTATTTGCATACTTACCGTGATCAGATTTACGTGCCGGGCACTACTTGTGTCGTTTTCATGTCGCTATTTTATTTCCGAAAAATAATTTAGCATATTTTTCCCGAAAAAATCAAGTGAATTTTAAGCCATTTTTTACTTCCAGATGGGCGCTTTCCTGGTTTAGCTGCTTATAAGCAGACACAATCACCATGATGGATAAGCTATTCTCTCCGACCAGGTCTGCCTGCCCATGTTTCTTCCTGTTCCTGATAGCGGCACTCCCAGTCCTCCGTAATCTTCTCCAGCAGCAAAAGCAGCTCTGCCTTTTCCTGCTCCGATAAGCAGGAGAACATTTCCGCATGCCGTTTGTCGCGGTTGGCTGCCGCCTCCATGGCCAGCTTTTTCCCCGCATCCGTCAACGTAATATCGGCAGTTCTGCGATCCGCCTCACTTAAGGTGCGGATCACCAGCCCGCTATTTTCCAGCTTTGCAATCACCTCGCTGGCCGATCCCGGCTGGATGCCCAGCCGTCCTGTCAAAGCACGCTGGGTGATGGTGCCCACCTCATTTAAAATAATCAGAATCCGCTTCTGGCTTCCCCTTCCCTCATAAAGGGACCGCATGGTATGGCTGATGTCCCGCAGGTTGATAATCAGTCTGCCGTTTACATCGGACGCCTGATAATGAGCCATATACCAGGCATGCCTCTCCTCTTCCTTTTCGCACTTTTTCACAGTTCCAACCTTCCTTTGAACTTTTTCGTGTAAAACAAAGATACCTTGACATTATAGTCCCCGGGACCATCATTTGTCAAGGTACCTTTGTTTTTTATATTTCCCGGGAGATCCGCCAGCCCTCCGCTTCCTCCCGAAGCTTCACAAAATCCCGGTAAATGCCTTTCCTTTTCACCAATTGGGCATGGGTGCCTGCCTCGGCTACCCTTCCCTCATGAATCACCAGGATCTGATCCGCGTGTTCGATGGTGGCCAGGCGGTGGGCAATGGTAATCACGGTTTTGCCTCGGGTCAGCTCCGAGAGGGCTTCCTGGATCAGATGCTCATTTTCCGGATCCACACTGGCAGTTGCCTCGTCCAGAATAATAATAGGCGCATTCTTTAATATGGCCCGGGCAATGCTGATCCGCTGCCGTTCTCCGCCGGAGAGAGTTCCTCCTCCTTCCCCGATCACCGTATCATAGCCCTCCGGCAAAGCACGGATAAAATCATGGCACCGAGCCGCTTTTGCCGCCTCCTCCACCTCCTGGTCGGTGGCATCCGGCCTGCCAAAACGGATATTGCTGCGGATGGTATCCTGGAAGAGATATACATTCTGAAACACCATGGAAATATTTTTCAGCAGACTGTCACAGGTAAATTCCCGCACATCGTGGCCGCCCACCCGCACCTCCCCCGCCTGCACATCATAAAAACGGGCGATCAGATTGCAAATAGTAGTTTTGCCGCTGCCTGAGGCGCCCACAATGGCCGTCGACGTGCCTTCCGGTACCTGAAAGCTCACATTATGAAGCACGGTGCGTTCATCGTAGCCGAAACGCACATTCCGAAACTCCACCGTGTGATGCGAAAGCTCTACTGACCTTCCGTCCCGGTCGATGCGGCAGTCTGCCTGAAGAGCTTCCAATTGATCCATGGCCGTATCGATCACCCCCAGCACATGAGCGTTGTCACTGATGGACTCCAGATGGCCGAAAATGCTGAAAGAGAAAAATACAAACATCAGCATCCGGGAAAAATCCAGTTCCCCCCTCCGGCACAGAAAACAGGCTGCCCCCGCCAAAAATACGGACGCGGTCTTCAAGGCCATCAGGTGCATGCAATTGGATGGAATAAAGCCCCACTCAATCCGCAGGCAGATCCTGCGCATATCCCGGCAGGCCTGCTTCATGGCCGCCATGGAAGCGCCTCCCTGGCCAAAGGATTTCACCACCGGCAGACCCCGGGCATATTCCAGAACAGCCGCCGTCAGATCCTGGCCCGCCTTAGCGGAAACCGGGGCATTCTTTCTGCTGTAGCGGGAAACCAGCAGCAAAAAACCAAAGGACACCGCCGCCCCAACCAACGCGATCAGGGACACCGCCGGGCTGATCACAAACAGCCAAAGAAAAATACAGAAAAAATTCAAATATCCGCCCACAAAGCTGTCCACCATCCGCATTCCCATGTTTTCCAGGCTGTGAAGCCCGGTGGTGATGGAATTTAAGATCGTTCCTGTGGAAACCTGCTGAAAATATCCCAGGGAAACCCGCTTTAAGGCTTCGCCGACTGCCAACCGGTCCCTGGCCGTCAGCTCATAGCTGATGGTTTCCTGGAACCTGGCCCGGAAATAATCAAACAGGAACCGCAGGAAAATAAGGACCGCGATTGCCCCAAAGCTTATGCCGATCCATTTCCGGTCAAAGGCCGCTCCGCCCTGTTCCTGCCGCACCAGCAAGCCGATGGTATATGCCGCTGCCATGACCGGCATGGCGGCAAACCAGGTGGAAAAGAAGGAAAACATAAATCCCAGATACAATCTGCCCCGAAACGCTCCACACCAGCGGATGATCCGCCGCACAGT
>CAZICB010000013.1:0-1783 GCA_964537765.1 uncultured Lachnospiraceae bacterium | reverse complement strand
CCAGATACAATCTGCCCCGAAACGCTCCACACCAGCGGATGATCCGCCGCACAGTCCTAAACATTCTTCCCATCCTCCCTTTCCCCGATCGTTTTCTCCAGATGACGCTGAACGGCAGGCTGCAGGGCCGTCTTCCCATCCTCCCTTTCCCCGATCGTTTTCTCCCCGGAAGCCTTCCCGGCCTGTCCGGCCGCCCTGACGCCCTGGCTTTTCGCTCCGGTGTGGGCCTCCCACATCCGGGCGTATAAGGGGCAGCCGGAAAGCAGCTCCTCCTGGGTGCCCTGGGCCAGCAGCCGTCCATCCTTCAATACCACAATATTATCCGCATTTTTAATGGTGGACAGCCGATGGGCGATCACCAGCAGTGTTTTCCCCGGCTGTCCTGCCCCGCCGCCCTTCGTCAGCTCCGCGATACTCTTCTGCAGCTTGTTTTCATTCTCCGGGTCCATGAAAGCAGTCGCCTCGTCTAAAATGACCACCGGCGCATTTTTCAGAATCATCCGGGCAATGGCAATCCGCTGCTTTTCTCCACCGGACAGGCGTTTTCCCGCCTCCCCCGCCGGAGTATCATAGCCCTTCGGGAGTTTTTGGATAAATTCCTCACACTGGGCGGCCCTGGCCGCCGCGTAGACCTGCTCGTCGCTGGCAGCGGGATTGCCCAGACGGATATTTTCCTTTAAGGAACAGCGGAACAGGAAATTTTCCTGGGTTACAAAGCTGACCAGTCCGGAAAGCTGGGAAAGGGACATCTGGGAAATGTCCGTGCCGCCGATGCGGATGCTGCCTCCGGTCACGTCCCAAAACCGGGAAATCAGCCTGGCAACCGTGGATTTGCCGCCGCCGGAGGGTCCCGCCAGGGCGGTGAAGCTGCCGGCCGGAAGCTTCAGACTCACGCCATGCAGCACCTCATCCTCGGGGTTTCCGGTGTAGGAAAAGCGTATCTTGTCAAGCTCCACGTCACAACCCTTCCAGACCGCCGGCACCTTCGGCTCCGGAAGTTCCGGCATATCCAAATACTCCTGAAGCTCCTCCACCGTCATCTGGATCTGTTTCATGCTGTTTAAAAACACCTCCAGCTTTGCCAGGGAGGTGACCATGGACATGGAAAGCATCGTGCAAAGCGCCGCCTGGGCCGCCGTAAGCGCACCCTCCGACGCCAGCCACAGACTGGCCGGGAGGGTGCCAAGCAAGGTGGATGGGAACAATGCAAAGGCAAGCTTAAAAGGAATCCAGGTGGAGGACATCCATTTCACCACAAAGGTTTTGTAGTCGTTGATCGCCCTGGCATATTTTTCATAGGCCGTCCCGGACCGTCCAAAGGCCTTAATCACTTCGATGCCCTCAATGTACTCCACGATCATGCTGTTCATATGGGCATTGGATTCGTTATACTTGTCAAAATTTTTTCCGCTGATCTGAAAGGTCAAAACCATACAGACCATGGAAAGGGGCAGGGTGACCAAGGACGCCAGGGCCACCCGCCAGTCGATCAGCCAGAGGGCCGCAAAGCTGATCACCGGAAGAATCAAATGGCCGGTCCCCTCGGGAATCATATGCGCCAGCGGCGGCTCAATCTCCTCGATCTTATCCACCATCAGATTCTTGATCTCCCCGATGGAATGTTCGGTCACCACCCCCAGCGGCGCATGGAGGAACCGGTCCGCCACCCGCAGCCGCAGCTGCTCCAAAATGTGGTAG
The DNA here is from genome assembly GCA_964537765.1 of uncultured Lachnospiraceae bacterium. Taxonomy (GTDB): domain Bacteria; phylum Bacillota; class Clostridia; order Lachnospirales; family Lachnospiraceae; genus Brotaphodocola. The sequence continues at coordinate 85 of CAZICB010000013.1, read as the reverse complement.
GCCGCGTAGTGGGACAGTCCGGTGGAAAGGCCGAAGCATACCACCTTCACCAGGCAGGCCAGCAGAGCCCGCAGGCTCCAGACAA
>CAZICB010000012.1:0-41123 GCA_964537765.1 uncultured Lachnospiraceae bacterium | reverse complement strand
CCCGCGAGGAAGGCTTTGAGGAAGGCATCGAAAAAGGCATCGAAAAAGGCATCGAGAAGGGTCGAACGGAGGGCCATGACGAAGCCCAGGCACAGCTTTTCCGCCTGATGAAACTTATGCAGGATGCCGGGGAAGGAGATCAGATCATCCGGCTGGCGGATGACCCGGAGTTTTTTGCCAGGATGCGGGAGAAGTATCTTTGAATGTGAAAAAAATATTCAACATTTCCTGATGCTGGCGGTCTTCGCGGTGGCCACCAAAAAGAAAGGCGATCGTAAGTGATAGAGAAACGGAATGTGTTTGAAAAGATCTATGTGATCGTTGAAGGACGACGCAGGGACTCCGGCGCAAATTTGGGAGAATATCCCGGTTTCCGCCGGGCTTTTTCCGTTCATAAGAATGCAGTCAGATGCGCCTGTAAAGCGTCTTATCGCGTTTCCCTGGCGTTAAAGCCAGGCGCGAAAGTGAAAATTTTCAAAGGATAATCATATGACACAAAAGGAACTGCTGATTGATTTTTATATCAAGGAATATATGGAGACGAACCGGAAGCGGAAGCTGCCGGGAGCAAAGACAAAGGGCTATGAACAGAAGGTGACGGCGGTGGTGCGGGCGTTGAAGCGGGCCAAAGGCATGCAGATGACCCGGGACGTGCTGGAGAATTACCACCGGCAGATCAATAACCTGTACTATGGAGCGGTCCACTACCATAACAGGGCGGTGCAGAATCGCTTAAAGCATGAGGTGATCCCGGAGCTGGTGCGGCTGGATCTGAGCATGCTGCGTCAGGAGGAACAGCAGATGGTGGGGGAGAGCTTCCTTGGCTGGCTGGGAGAGAACCTGCCGGGAGATATTTGCCGCCGATCTTTATTTGATTTGTTCCATACCTATGAGCAGCAGGTGGTGCAGTCCAAGATTCTGGAGCTGGTGCCTTCCCGGCCGGAGATGGAGTTTCCGGATGCCCTGGCCATGAAACGTCATTTTGTGCTGCACATCGGCCCCACCAACAGTGGAAAAACCTTCCAGGCGCTGGAACGGCTAAAACAGGCGGAGTGTGGCATATACTTGGGGCCCCTGCGGCTTTTGGCGCTTGAGGTTTATGAAAAGATGCGGGAGTATGGCGTGCCATGCACCATGCTGACGGGACAGGAGTGTATCCGGGAGGAAAACAGCCGGGTGACCGCATCCACCGTGGAGATGGCGGATTTTTATAAGCATTATGATGTGGTGGTTCTGGACGAGGCCCAGATGAGCGCGGATCCGGAGCGGGGACATTGCTGGACCAGGGTGATCCTGGGCATTTTGTCAGAAGAAATCCATATCTGCATGAGCCCGGCGGCGGAGCCGGTGGTGAAGCATCTGATCGAGCTGTGCGGCGACGATTATGAGATCCGCCGTTATGAGCGCAAGACGGCGTTGGTATGTGAAACGAAGGCCTTCCGCTTCCCGGAGGATGTGCAGGATGGGGACGCCCTGGTGGTGTTTTCCAAAAAGTCCGTGCTGGATGTGGCGGGGCGCCTGGAGGAGCGGGGCATAGAGGCCAGCGTGATTTATGGCAGCCTGCCCCCGGAGATCCGCAGGCGGCAGATGGAACTATTCACCAGCGGAAAGACCAGAGTGGCTGTGGCCACCGATGCCATCGGCATGGGGTTGAATCTGCCTGTGCGGCGGATTGTCTTTATCCAGACGGAAAAATTCGACGGCACCGTGCGACGGGGCCTGAACGTGCAGGAGATCAAGCAGATTGCCGGGCGTGCGGGGCGATATGGGATTTATGATGTGGGCTATGTCAATGCCATGGGGGAGGATGCTCTGGCGTATATCCGGGAACGGTTAAACCAGGAGGAGCCTTCCATTGAAACCGTGAGCCTGGGTTTCCCACAGATCCTTTTGGGGATGGAGGAGCCTCTGGACGTGATTTTAAAAATCTGGCATGACCAGAAGGCGGAGCCGCCTTTTGAAAAGGTCAGCATCGATGAGCTTCTGTTCCTGTATGAGCAGGCGGTGCGCCACAAAGACTATATCATGGATTTTGATGACAAAAACATACTCTACCAGATGATCAGCTGTCCCATCGATGTGGGCGACCACGCGGTGGTGCGCCAGTGGCTGGAATATTGCCGGAACTATCCGGCGGACACTTACCTGGATCCGCCGAAGCTGGACGATCTTCACAGGCGGATGGGAAAATCGGACACGCACAGGCTTTCCATGCAGCGCTACGAGACTTATTATAAAAAGCTGGATCTGTATTACCAGTTTTCCCACCGGTTCGGCAAGAAGGTGGACGATGAGTGGCTGGATGCTGAGCGGACCAGAACCGAGTCAAAGATCATGCAATATCTGATGAAGGGCAAGAAGGGCTATATCGCCCGCTGCCAGTATTGCGGGAGAATGCTTCCGGTGGGGTACGGGCTTACCCGCTGCCGGCGTTGTCTGGAAAGGGCCTGAACAGATCGGGTGGAAAAGGAATGACAGGTGAGGGAACATGAGGAGGAAGGATCAGGAAAATGAGCGGCGGCAGAGAGAGAAGCTTTTAAATGTGGCCTGGCAGCTGTTTTATGAGAAGGGTTACCAAAACACTACCATGGAGGATATTTTGCGAGCGGCGAAATGCTCGAAGGGACGGTTTTATTATTATTTCCATGCGAAGGCGGAGCTTCTGGACTCCCTTTATGAGGTGTTTGACCGGAAGTATGAGGAATTTTATAAGAGCCTGGAGCCGGAGCGGGATGCCCTGGAAAAGCTTTTGGATATTAACCGGTTTATGTTTGAATTCATGAGCCGGGAGATAGGACATGAGCTTTTGACCAGCCTTTACATCAGCCAGCTGTCCGGCACCACAGGCATTGGCTTCTGGGGAGACGACCGTGCATTCCGGCGGATTTTGACGGCGATTGTTAAGGAGGGCCAGGAGCATGGTCAGATCCGTCAGGATGTGGACGCGGGGGAACTGGTTTCCTGCATGATCGAGGATGAGCGGAGCCAGCTGATTTCCTGGTGCCTGGCGCGGGGAAACTATTCCCTGGAGGCAGTCAGCATGCCGAAGCTGAAACGCAGCTATATCGGCTATGCCAAGGGTTCCGAGACGGAGAAATTGTAATTATTATGGGAAACGGCTATGTTATGCTAAGCTCGGCTGTCGCCCTGACGGGCTCGGCTTCGCCAAGTTTCATGGGAATAAAGAAGAAAACAAAGGAAACGATGGAAAAACAAAGAAAATTTCCACATTATACTTTAAATTGGAAGGTTATGCATCTTTATATTGCGCCTTCCGATTTTTTTGATTATAATAAGACCACGGTCTGAAAAAGAAAATAAAGGGAAAGGTAGGAATGAAGATGAAAACAATGGAGAAAAAACGGGAGGGGAAGGTACTGGATTTTATTGAGCGCACTGGAAACAAGCTTCCCCATCCCTATATTCTGTTTCTATGGCTGTGTTTGATTTTGGCGCTGATCAGCCTGGCATGTAGCCTGGCGGGGGTCAGTGTAGTAAATCCTGCTACCGGAGACACGGTGATAGCCCAGAGCCTGATCAGCCGGGCCGGCTTTATCTGGCTGCTGGAACATCTGCTTTCCAACTTCCAGGGCTTTTCGCCCCTGGGGCTGGTGCTGGCAATGCAGATCGCCATTGGCTTTGCGGAGCGGGCGGGGCTTTTAACCACCGCGATGAGAAAGGCGATCATGGGCGTGCCCCTTTGGGCGCTGACGGCCACGGTCCTGTTTTTGGGCATCAACGGAAGTATCGCTTCCGAGGCCTCGATTATCGTGATTCCGGCGCTGGCGGCCGCTGCATTTGAGTCGGTAGGCATGCACCCGGTGGCGGGACTTTTGGCGGGCTATGCGGCGACCAACGCCGGCTTTACCGCCTGTGTGATTGTGGCAGGCACCGATGTGCTGCTGTCCGGCGTGACCGAATCCGCGGCGCAGCTGATCGACCCGTCCGTCACGGTCAATGCCACCTGCAACTGGTATTTTATGATTGTATCCGTGTTTACCCTGACGGCCGCAGGTGTGTTTGTGAATAAGCATTTCATCGTCCCCCGGCTGGGCGCCTATGATCCGGCGGATGGCGATGGGACTGTCCAGGTGGAGAAGGGAGAGATTACGCAGCAGCAGGGCAGAGGACTGCGCGCGGCCGGTATTTTCAGCGTGCTGTTTATCCTGGCGTTTGCGTTGATGGTGATTCCTTCCAATGGCATTTTGCGGGGGGAGGATGGCTCCATTTTAAACGGACCCTTCATCACCGGCCTGGTTCCGATCTTGATTTTGTATTTTATCCTGGTGGGCGTGGTTTACGGCATCTGCGCCGGTACCATTAAAAACAGCTCCGATGTGCCTACGATGATGGCTCAGGCTCTGGAGGGCATGACCGGATATATTGTTCTGGTCTTTGTCATTGCCCAGTTTATCAGCATGTTCAGCTACACCAACCTGGGCATGATTATTGCGGTAAAGAGCGCGGATGCCCTGCAGGCGGCTGGCTTTACCGGCATTCCGCTGATGCTGTTTTTCATTATGCTTTGCTGTCTGGTCAACCTGTTTATGACCAGCGGCTCCGGCAAATGGTATATTTTTGCGCCGATTCTGGTGCCGATGATGATGATGCTTGGATATAGCCCGGCCTTTGCCCAGGTGATCTACCGCATTGGTGATTCCACTACCAATGCTATCACGCCGATTTATCCTTATATTCCCATCGCTATCGGCATGGCGAAAAAGTATGACCGGAACTTCGGCATGGGCAGCCTGATTTCCATGATGCTGCCTTATTCCATCGCTTTCCTGGCAGTCTGGCTTGTGCAGATGATTGTCTGGGTGGTTCTGAACCTGCCGCTGGGGCCTGGCGCACCGGTTTTCATGTAAGGAGAAGTCTATGGATATGAAAAAAAGGTATCAGGCCGCCGAGGGTCTGATGACTTGGAATACCCGCCGGGCAGTGCTAAACGGGCGTCCGGCGGTGTCCTGGAGAGATGACGGCTCCTTCTGCTACCAGCGCCAGATCCGCACGAAGGATGGGATCTGTACTCGCGCCGTCCGCGTTGATGGCCGGACCGGTCAGGAGCTTTTCGCGGCGGCGGACCAGGCGCCGGATTTGGCGGATGGCCGGACTGCTGCCGAAAATGGGGATCAGAAACCGGCTCTGGACGACAGCTATACGGTATCGCCGGACGGCAGATATGCTTTGTTTACCCGGCAGCATAACCTGATGCTTTTGGACCGGAGGACAGGACAGGAAACGACGCTCACCCAGGATGGGGAGGAATGGCTGGAATACGGCTGCTATCTGGATATTTACAGCCAGATTACGGTTCAGCGGCAGGGCTATAACGAGCATCCGCTGGTGCTTTGGAGCCCGGACGGGAGATATTTCGTGACCTATCGGGCGGACCGCCGGCAATGCGGGATGCTGTCCCTGACCCAGTCCTATATGGACGGCACGGATCAACTGCGTCCCAGGCTATACCAGTATCCTTGCCCGTTTGTGACGGATCCGGACGAGAAAATTCCCCATTATAGTTTGTATATCGGTGATGTGGAGCGCAAATGTCTGTATCCGGCAGAGCTTCCGGATTTTCTATACCCAGTCTTTACCTCGCCGGAAAAATCCTGTGCCCGCTGGCTGAAGGACAGCTCCGGTTTTTATGTGACCTGGCTGGCCAGAGGCTATCAGGAGGGACGGCTGTACCTCGTGGATTCGGCAGACGGGGCCAGTCGGCTTTTGATGAAGGAGCAGACGGAAACCTTTTTAAATCTGGGGGCCTTTGGGCTTTTGGACGGATATGGAGCTTACTGCTTTTCCAATTTTGTAACCCAGGACCGCCGCTATGCCTTTTGGCAAAGTGAGCGCAGCGGCTATGCTCATTTATACCGCTATGATCTGACTGCCGGAGCCTGTGAAGATGTGCTGCGGGAAGGGCCCGAAGAGCTGATTGTCCAAAAGCTGATAGAGGTGGAGGAGCAGGAAAAGAAAATCTATTTTATGGCAAACCATATCCGGGAGTGCTCAGATCCTTTGTATTATCAGCTTTATGTGGTGAATTTTGACGGCAGCGGTCTGACCAGGCTGACGCCGGAGGATGCCACTCACAGTATTACCATGGGCAGGGAAGGCTTTGTAGATACCTATTCCCGGGTGGATCTGCCTCCGGTGACCGTGCTGCGCAGGCTGGACGGAACCCTGGTGCGGGAATTGGAGCGGGCGGATATTTCCGGGCTTTTAAAGCTGGGCTACCAGATCCCGGAGCGGTTTACCGTGACGGCGGCGGACGGGGTGACAAAGCTTTACGGCATTCTGGTTCGCCCGGCCGGGCAGGAGGAAGGAGCCCGTTATCCCCTGATCGATTACATTTACGGCGCGGCGCAGCTTTACAATGTGCCGCGGGAATTTACCTGGGATAATACCATGGACCGTGAGATCCTGGGCGGGCTGCAGGTATTTGCCCAGGCAGGTTTTGCGGGGATCATCCTGGACGGGCGGGGAACCCCGGGCCGGGGAAAAGCCTTCCATGACTACAGCTACCGGAATTTTGCCTGGTGCGACGGGCTGGCGGATCATGTGGCCTGCGCCGGAGAATTGGCGGAAAAATATCCCTTTTTGGATCTGGACCGGGTTGGCATATGGGGCAATTCCGGCGGCGGCTACGGCACCGTCACGGCCATGCTTACATATCCGGATTTTTATAAGGTGGGCGTGGCTTCCTCCGGCAATTACGATCAGCGGATGTATGAGCATTCCTGGACGGAGCGTTACGGCGGCCTCTATGACCCGGATGTGTATGAGGCGGCGGATGTGACCCGGCTGGCAGCAAATCTGAAGGGAAAGCTGATGCTTGCCTATGGGGCGCTGGATGACAATGTGTCCATGTCCCAGACGATCCGCCTTTGCGATGCCCTGAACCGGGCCAACAAGGATTATAGCCTTCTGGTGCTGCCGCGGGCAAATCACAATGTTCCCAGCGATCCGTATTTTATCCGGCGCAAGCTGGATTATTTCGTAAAGCATCTGTTGGGAGAAGAGCCGCCTAGAGAATATGAGTTCGCCGACGGAAAGGAAGAAGCATGAGAACAAGATACCAGGTGATCCGCTGCGGCAGGCTGTTTGACGGCCGGACGCCGGAATGGAAAACAGGGCAGAGTATTTTGATCGATGAAGACCGGATCGCCCAGGTGGGCAGCGAGGTGGCCGTGCCGGAGGGGGCGCGGATCATAGACCTGTCCCGATATCAGGTGACGCCGGGCATGATCGATGCCCATATGCATATGGATTATTTTGACTGGCACACGGTCCGGGAGGAGGTGTACAGTCAAAGCGAGGAAGCCAAAACCCTGGCCATTGCCCGCTGTGCCGAAAAGGCGCTGCGGAGGGGCTTCACCTCCGTCCGCCATGTGGGCGGCATTACCAGCAATGGCTATGGGGTTTACGATGTGCGGGATGCCATTGAAAAGGGCTATCTTTCGGGGGCCAGGATCGTGGCGGCAGCCATGTTTTTATGCTCCCCGGGCAGCCATGGGGATTTAAGTCAGGGCTTTGCCAGAAACCCGGAGCTTTCCTCATCCCTGCAGGCGAGGCGTCCCAGCCTGGGAAACGGCCGGGATTTCTTTGTGGGCGCGGTGCGGGAGCAGGTGAAATATGGTTCGGATTTTCTGAAAATTATGGCGACCGGAGGCTTTTTTACCCCCTATGATAATCCCATCCAGCAGCAGCTGAATGACGAGGAGCTGCAGGCGATCATTACCACGGCAAAGGAATTGGGAAAAACAGTGACTGCCCATGTCTATACCAATGAGCTGATGCAGAAGCTGATCCGTTTTGGCATCACCGGCCTGGAGCATGGCAGCCTGATGAATGAGGAGACGGCGGCAATGATGGAGCAGGCGGATCTTTATCTGGTGCCGACCTTCTGTCCTTACGAGGAAGCGGTCCATTATGACCCGGAACGGCTGAAGGAAAAGCAGCCGGAATTCCGGCGGAAGCTGGAGCTTTACAAGGATGGGCTGCAGGCCGGGAGGGAGGTGATCTGCCACAGCCGGATCCGTCTGGGCTATGGCACGGATTTCGTGGCGAACCACCAGAATTATGAGAGCGGCTACGAATACGAGGCCTGGATGAACAGCGGCATGTCGCCCTTTGCGGCGCTGACGGCAGCCACCCGGACCAATGCGGAGATTTTGCAATTGGAAGATCAAATCGGCACCATCACCCCAGGCAAGCAGGCGGATCTCGCCGCCTGGAGGCGGGATTTGATGACGGACAAAAAAGCATTGCTGGACTGCGCCTTTGTGATGAAGGGCGGCGTAGAATACGAGACAGAGTCTTGTATTTGATGGTAGACCAAATGAGAAAATAATGATAAAATTTGAGAGTCAGGGCAACCTGGCTCTCTTTTGCCGCCTTGACAGATAAAATAAAAAACAGGAGGAGTCCCCATGAAGCTGATGCATTTGTCGGATCTGCATATTGGGAAACGGATCTATGAGCGTTCCATGCTGGCGGATCAGAAATATATTCTTGGCCGGATTCTTGCCCTTGCGAAAGAGGAGCAGGTGGACGCGGTGCTGGTCGCCGGGGATCTTTATGATAAGCCGGTGCCTCCGGCGGAGGCGGTACAGGTGCTGGATGATTTCCTTACCGGGCTGGCGGACTGCCGGATTCCGGTGTGCGCCATCAGCGGCAACCATGACAGCGCCCAGCGGCTGGCATTTGGTACCCGCCTGATGAAGGAGCGGGGTGTATATTTGTCTCCGACCTATGGGGGAGAGCTATGTCCGGTGGATTTTCAGGATCCGTGGGGTACGGTCCATGTTTATCTGCTGCCCTTTTTAAAGCCGGCCACCGTTCGCTGGGCGCTGGAGGACGAAGGGATTGTCACCTGCGAGGATGGGGTGCGGGCCGTTCTGGGGAAGCTTTCGCTGAATCCGGCGGAGCGCAATGTGCTCATCGCTCACCAGTTTGTGACGGGAGCCGCCCGCTGTGAGTCGGAGGATGTGTTTGTGGGCGGACTGGATCAGGTGGATGGCGCGCTGTTTGAAGCCTTTGATTATGTGGCCCTGGGCCATCTGCACAGCCCCCAGAAGGTGGGACGAAAGACGCTACGTTATTGCGGTTCGCCTTTGAAATATTCTTTTTCTGAGGCGGGACAGGAAAAATCCGTGACGATTGTGGAGCTTGCCCAAAAGGGCCAGGTAAACATTTCTGCGGTTCCTCTTAAGCCCCTCCATGATGTGCGGAAAATCCGGGGCACCTATTTGCAGGTGACGGCGTGGGATTTTTACGCAGGATATGACCGGGAGGATTACCTGCAGGTGACCCTGACGGATGAGGAGGACATTCCCGATGGGATGCAGAAGCTGCGGGTGATTTATCCGAACCTGCTGAGCTTGGAATATGATAATCGCCGCACCCGGGAGGACCGGATGGATTTGCAGGCCTGTGACACGAAACAGAAATCGGAGCTGGAGTTGTTTGTGGAGTTTTATGAGATGCAGAATAATCAGCCCTTGAGCGCTGTGCAGGAGGATTTTGTCCGGGAGCTGATCGTGAGGCTAAAAGGAGAGGAATGAGTGATCGGATATGAGACCAGAAAAGCTGATTATCAGTGCTTTCGGACCTTACCGGGACCGGACGGAAATAGATTTCAGACGGCTGGGAGAGGAAGGCCTGTTTTTGATTACCGGAGATACGGGAGCCGGAAAGACCACCCTTTTTGATGCCATTACCTTTGCCCTTTACGGGGAAGCCAGCGGCAAGGTGCGGGAGGCAGGCATGTTCCGCAGCAAGTACGCAGAGGCGGCAACGCCTACCTTCGTGGATCTGTCCTTTACCTGTCATGGGGCTGTCTACCGGCTGGTGCGCAGCCCGGAATATCAGCGTCCCAAGGGACGGGGAAGCGGAATGACTTTGCAGAAGGCGGAAGCGGCCTTGTATTATCCAGATGACCGGCCTCCGGTGACCAGGGCCCGGGAGGTGACCCGGGCGGTGGAGGAGCTTTTGGGCTTAAATTATGATCAGTTTACCCGGATCGCCATGATCGCCCAGGGAGATTTCCAGCGTCTTTTGATTGCGGGGACAGCGGAGCGGGGCGAGATTTTCCGCCAGCTGTTTGGCACGGGCATTTATCAGGATATACAAAATGGCCTGCGGGAGGCTGCCAAGGCCCAGAGCCAGGAATACGAGGAGCTGCGCCGCAGCGTCAGCCAGCATTTGTCCGGGATTTCATGCGGGGAGCATTCGGACCTGCGCCAGGAATGGGAGGAGCTGAAAAAGGAAAAATTTGAAGGAAAGGCCGGCCGTGGGCTGGAGCTTTTGGAGGAGCTGATCTGCCGGGATGGTGAGCAGCTTTCCCGGATCAAGGAGGAGCTTGCCGGGGTAGATCAGAAGCTCCAGCAGGAGGATCAGCTTCTGGGAAAGCTCCAGAAAAACCGTCAGCTGAAGCAGGAGCTGGAGGAGAAGGGGCGGAGGCTGCAGGCACTTTTGCCCTTGCTTTCCGAGCAGGAGGCTTCCTGGAAGGAGGCAGCGGCAAGGAGTGCCGGGAAGGAGGCCCTGGCGGCTCAGGTCCGCGCCGGGGAAAGCCTGATCCGGCAATACGAGGAAAAAGCCCTTCTGGAAAAGCAGCTCCTAAAGGAGAAAAAGGATCTGGAGCGGCTTTCCGGTATGGAGGAAAAGACCAGGGAGCGGGAAGCCGCTCTGGAAGAGAAACTTTCCCGGGCTCAGGCCATGGATGTGCAAAGGGTCCGGCTGGAACAGGAGCAGACCCTCCTGGATGGAAAAAAGCAGGAGACTCAGGCGCTTTTGGACCAGGTGAAAAAAAAGGAGCAGCTGGAGCAGGAGCTGGAAGGGCGGCAGCAATGCTACCGGGAGGCCTGCAGGCAGCGGGATGAGGGACGGCTTTTTTATCAGCAGCAGGAACAATTGTTTTTTGATGCCCAGGCGGGGATCCTGGCCCAGCGGCTGGAGGAGGGAAAAAAATGCCCGGTCTGCGGTTCCCTGCATCACCCGGAGCCGGCCAAACTTCCCGGGAAGGTGCCGGAAAAGCAGCAGCTTCAAAAGCAGAAGCAGGCGCTGGAAAAGCTGGAGGATGAGGTCCGCAGTCAAAGCGCTCATGCCCAGTCGGTGCAGCTGCGGCTTTTGGAGGCCCGAAAACAGCTTTGGGAGACCGCGAAGGAACCGCTAAGGCTGGAGGAGCAGCCGCCCTTTAAAGAGCTGAAAGGCCGGATTTATGAGGGCTGGGAGGCGCTGCAAAAGCAGCAGCAGGCTTTGCAGGCCCGGATCCGCCAGGTGCAGGAGCAGCAGAAAAAGCGGCAGGCGCTGGAAAAGGAATTGGAGATTTGTAAAAATCAGACGGAATCCCTGCAGCAGCAGCTTCGGGAAAAGGACCGGGCTGTGGCGGCGCTTTGTGCAAGGCTTGAGCAGAATGAGACTCAGGCCGGAGAACTGTGGGAGGCCTGGAAGGGTGAGAACGGATCGGGCGCGGAGGCAAACACAGACGTGTCAGAGCTTATGGGATGGCTGCGGGAAAGGACGGCAGCCATGAGTGACCAGATCCGCCAGATGGAAACGACCCTCTCCCGGACGGAAAAGGATTACCGGGAAACCGGAAAGCAGGCCTCCGGTCTGCAGTCGGCCATGGCTGCCCTGCAGGGGCAGATTGAGGAAAACCACACCCTGGATGAAGCCGGGCTTCTGGAACGGAAGCGGCAGCTTCAAACAGAGCGGGAGCAGCTGCAGAAGCAGCAGCGGGAGGTCTACGCCGCCGACAAACAGAATCGGGAGATCCGCCGGGCGGCCCTGGCAGGACAAAAGCAGCTTCAGGAGACGGAGCAAAAATACATCTGGCTGAAAGCCCTGTCGGACACGGCCAACGGGACCTTAAACGGCAAGCAGAAGGTGGAGTTTGAAACCTTTGTGCAGATGGCTTATTTTGACCGGATTCTGCGCCGGGCAAACCTGCGGCTTCTGACCATGAGCAGCGGCCAGTATGAGCTGAAACGCCGCCGGGAGGAAAGCGGCAGGAGGGAAAAGTCCGGTCTGGAGTTAAATGTGATCGACCATTATAATGGCACGGAGCGCAGCGTCAAAACCCTTTCCGGCGGCGAATCCTTCCAGGCGTCCTTATCCCTGGCATTGGGACTGTCAGACGAAATTCAGTCCCGGGCAGGGGGCATCCGGCTGGATACCATGTTTGTGGATGAGGGATTTGGATCCCTGGATGAGGACGCCCTGGATCTGGCGGTAAAAGCATTGTCCGGTCTGGCAAAGGGCAGCCGCATGGTGGGGATTATCTCCCATGTGGGGGAATTGAAGGAACGGATCGAAAAGAAAATAGTGGTAAAAAAGCAGCAAAAAGACGGAAAAATCGGAAGCGTTGTGGAGATTATTTCCTAATTTTGCTAGATTTTATAGAGAAAAGTGGGAAAAGGAGGAACCTGTCAGGATGGCAGTACTAAAGAAAAGGGACGATGCGGCTGACCAGGCAAAAAAGGAGCTGGCGCTGGAGGTGATCGACCGGTTAAAGAAGGAATATCCGGATGCAGGCTGCACCCTGGATTACAACGAAGCCTGGAAGCTTTTGGTCAGCGTGCGTCTGGCGGCCCAGTGTACCGATGCCCGGGTCAATGTGGTGGTGGAGGGGCTTTACGCCAAATATCCGGATGTGAATGCCCTGGCCAATGCGTCCGTGGAGGAGATCGAGGCCATTGTCAGGCCCTGCGGTCTGGGACACAGCAAGGCCCGGGACATCAGCGCCTGCATGAAGCTGCTGCGGGACAAATACGACGGTAAGGTTCCCGACGATTTTGACGCGCTTTTAAGCCTTCCCGGGGTGGGAAGAAAAAGCGCCAATCTGATTATGGGGGATGTGTTCGGCAAGCCGGCCATCGTCACGGACACCCACTGTATCCGCCTGACTAACCGGATCGGTCTGGTGGACAATCTTAAGGAGCCGAAAAAGGTGGAGATGGCCTTATGGAAGATCGTGCCGCCGGAGGAGGGCAGCGATTTCTGCCACCGGCTGGTATATCATGGGCGGGAGGTCTGCACCGCCCGGACAAAGCCTTATTGCGACCGCTGCTGTCTGGAGAATATTTGTGGAAAGCATGGAATATGAGCTGGCACACCGCAGGGAGATGAACCATTCGGACCGTTTCTGGAGACTTGTGGAGGCGGTGCTGCCTGATTACCGGGAGCGGAGGCGGTGGCTGCGGGACCACGCAGACCAGCTGATGAGCCGGTGAAGGCCGGGAGAAAGCCGGGAGAAAGTCGGTTGCCGAGAAAATTATGGTATGTTAAAATAGAGGTTGCTTTCCGGGGACCGCAGCGTGCTGTTTAAGCGAAAGGAGCTGTGGAATGATCAGGGCTGCAGCTTTATGGATTTTGAACGCTGCCGGAAATGATGGAGGAAATGATGAGATACCGAATCCCATATTATTATAAAAATTTTGCATGTATTGGCTCCGCCTGCCAGGACACCTGCTGCGGGGGCTGGCGCATTGACATCGATGAAAAAAGCTACAGCCGTTATTTGCAGGTGCCGGGCGCTTTCGGAAGACGTCTGCGGCAGGCATTGGATCCGGCGGACCGTTCTTTTGTGCAGAAGAATCGGGCCTGCGTACTTTTGGATGAGCAGGGCTTATGTGAGATTTATAAAAACCTGGGCAGGGATCAGATGTGCGATACCTGCCGCAATTATCCGCGGCATCGGGAGGATTACGGGGATTTGCAGGAGATCATGCTGTCCTTGTCCTGCCCGGAGGCGGCAAGGGTCATTCTCTCAGATCCCACCCAGGGGGCCTGTGCGGAGAAAAAACGGCAGAGCCGGATTTCTGCCGGGGAGCTTTTAAAGAATGCCGGAGTGGATGAGGAAAAGCGCTCCTGTCTGGAGGACATCCGCCATGTGATGGCCTGCATATTGAAGGACCGCACCATTTCCTTAACTCAGCGCCTGGCCATGGTTTTGGCCTATTCCCATGACCTGCAAAGACATTGGGACCGGGACGGGTCATCGGGAGAGCGGCAGCCTGCAGCAGCGGGGCAGCCGTCGCCGGGCCGGCAGATGGCAGGCATGCGCCGGGCAGCCGTCAGGGAATGCAGCCGTCGGTATCTGGACCGGAAGGCGGGGGCCCGTTTTTCGGCAAAGCTTGCGCCCTATGAAAACCGGGCGGCGGAGCGGATGAGCCGGATGGGGGCCTGGATGCGCTGTCTGCAGCAGCTGGAGCCGGTGCTGGCCCACTGGGAGAGAAAACAGGGGGCGGTCTGTACCAGACTTTATCACCGGGAGACCTGTGCCTCCTACCAGAAGCTGGAGCGGCAGTTTGACCGGGAAAGTCAGAAGCTGGAGCTTTATTGGGAGAATCTGGCGCTTTATTTTCTTCGCACCTGTCTTTTGGGGGCGGTTTATGACGATGATATTTATGGGAAAGGAAAGCTGATTGTGGTGAGCTGTCTTCTGATCCGGGAATGGTGTCTGTTCCGGTATCAGGCAACCGGGCAGGTGACAGAAGAAATTCTGACGGCAGCAGCCTATCGCTATTCCCGCGAGGTGGAAAATTCGGATGAGAACCTGGAACGGCTGGAGCGGCTTTTTGCGGAAAACCCGCTGTTTTCCCTGTCATCCATACTGACCGTCCTCTGCGGAGGGGAGGAGACACATGGCAATTAAAGTAGTGGCAGTGGATAATGCGCCGGAATTGCTGGCGAAAATGAAAGGGATTTTTTCCAATATGGCGGGCGTGGAGCTTCTGGGCTGTTTTGAGGAAGCGGTGGCCGTGGTGGATTTCGTGAAGGAGCATCCGACGGACATGGTGTTTACGGATATTGTCATGCCGGATATCAGCGGAATTAGTCTGGCAAAGGAGCTGCAGAAGCGAAAAAATGCCCCGGCAGTGGTGCTGATGTCCAGCATCCCCGGATTTTCCCTGGAGGCATGGAAGATTCAGGCCTATGGCTTTATTGAAAAGCCCTACACCCGCGCCCAGATCGTGGCGATGGTGGATCAATATCGGAAAGAAATCAGCTGAAAACAGAACGGAAAAAGGCAGATATCAGGGAGTTATCAAAATATTCTGACAAAAAATGGAATGCAAACCGATAAACTCCCGGATTTCTGCCTTAATTATTGGAATAATTATATGCAATTTGAAAATAAGCAAATAAAATAAAAAATATTTTTAAAAAGTATTGACAAATTCAGCATTGTCTGGTAATATAAAGACAACAAAACAAGAGATCAAGAAATAGAAGATCAGGAAATCTTCAAAAAAGAAATTTCCATCGGAAAGGAAATTTCAAAAAATCTAAGAAAAGGAGGTACGGACCGCCGAAAACGTAAATTAAGCTTTCTCTACTAAAATAACGAAGAGGAAAGCATAGGAAAAAGAATCTATCCGTAGAAGAAATCAAAAGCGAAAATCCTAGATTAGATATTATCAAAAACTGAAGGAAAAGCTTTTATATGACGAGAAAGTATAGAAGAGATCAATTCAGAAACGGATAATCAAAATGAAATAAGACCGGGAACAAAAAAAGATTTCAGAAACGAAGATAGAGGAAAACTGAATAAGGAAAACGTACATAAAGAAGTGTACAAGGGTAATGAAAAGTATCCATTACCAAAAAATTTAAATAAAAGAAAACTAAATAAGAGAGGTAAAGTCCAATGGACGAAGTGATCTAAGGATACCAACAGGAAGCGAAAATGAATGTTGGTATCCTTTATTTTGTGCACACGAGGCGGCAAGGAATATCAGCGGCGCGTCACACTGCATCCTGATAAATCAAAGGGCGGCGTATATTCTTCTTTGGCGCTGCTTTTTTTCTGCATAAATCCCTGATCCAGCCCCAGTGCCAGAGCTTCCTCCACTACCTTTTCATATTCATAGGTGGTAATGCGCCGGTTTAGCTCCGGGTAATCGCTGCTGTGATAAAAGGGCGTGTATTGACTCAGAAGGCTGATATAGTACTGTTCCCTGGGCAGATTGTCCCTGATCCAGCGAAGAAGCCGGATGGAATCGTCCCGGTGCCCGGGAAGGACCATGTGGCGGAGGATTACGCCCCGGTCCATGATCCGGTATTCCCCGGCATCGCCGGATTCCATATGAAATGTGGGCGCTCCGGTCTGGCAGATCATCTGGCGGATGGCCGGACCTGCCACCTTAAAATAATCGGCCGCCCCGGAAAAGCGCCGGGAAAGTTCCGGGTCATAGTATTTGAAATCTGGCAGCCAGATGTCCACATAGCCCTCCAGGACCTTGACGATCTCTGGTCGCTCGTAGCCGCCGCAGTTATAGACCACAGGAATCCGCAGCCGGTCACGGACCAGATCCAGGGCCGGGAGAATCCAGGGCAGATATTGGGTGGCGGTGACCAGATTGATATTGTGGGCGCCCTGATCCTGCAGCCGCAGGAAAATGTCTGCCAGCTGCCGGACGGTCACTGGTTTCCCGAAATGCTCCTGGCTGATTTTGTAATTCTGGCAGAAGCAGCACCGCAGGGTGCAGCCGGAAAAAAATACGGTGCCGCTGCCCCGCACTCCGCTGATGCAGGGCTCCTCCCAGTAGTGCAGGGCCGCCCGGGCTGCAAAAAGGGTGTCCCCGCAGCCGCAAAAGCCGGCCTGCTGCGTGCGGTTCACATGGCACTGGCGGGGGCAAAGGCAGCAGTCCGTCAGAGTACTGTCTGCCAGAGCTTCATAAATTTCGCTGTTTGTCGGTTTGTCCGTTTTTGTTTCATTCATATTTAAAAATACGCTTTCATAGGATGTCATGGCAGCTATGAGTTTACACCATTTTTAAGAAATACACAAGCTGTCAGGAAATCAGTTCCAGTAAGGAAAAGGAACTTGAAAAACACTCGCGGCTGTTGTATAATCAAAACATAAAAGAACAGGGTTTGTAATTCCTGGAATGTTCGACAACCTTACCAATTTTGAACCTACATTACTGACTTAGGGATTCCAATATTTGTTAAGTGGATGTCAGGCCTCCTTCGAGTGGAAGGCAGAAGCTTACGTGAGGTTGCCCACCTGGCTTTTGCTAGGAGTCAATAAGTAAGAACGGCATTTCGGGATTACAAAAGAGAAAAGCAGCGAGCAATCGCTGCTTTATCTTTTGCAAAAGATATGGTATACTATAGAATTACCAAGGCAGATTTTGGAAAAACTGATTACATGAGGAGAAGCTATGAACAAAGAAAAATATGGAAAATATATTTGCTGGGGCGTGACATCCCTGATTGTGATCGCATTGTCCATCCTGCTGGTATTTTTCCTGATTAAATTTGATAGAGTGCGGGCGGCCGTGCAGATGGTTCTGGAGATTATGGCGCCGATTATTTACGGCGCGGTTTTCGCCTATCTGCTGGCTCCGGTTTATAATCGGACCCGCGCGGCGGTGATGGGGAGCACGAGAAAGCTTTTTACCGATGATTCCAGACGCCAGCGTTTTGCCACCTTTATCGCCATCATCGTCAGCGTAGCTGTCTGGATTGTAGTGGTGGTGGGCCTGATTTCCATGATGATCCCCCAGCTGATCAAGAGTGTGGTGGGGATCATTGAGGAATTGCCCAGCAGCTTTTCCAATTTGCAGCACTGGCTGGAGGGGCATTTGGCGGACAATCCGCAGCTGGAGGCCACAGTCATGCTGTATTATGAGAAGGTGGTCCAGTATTTCCAGAATTGGGTCACCAATGATTTGATGCCGAATATCCGCAGCATCATCAGCGGCGTTTCCAGCGGTGTTTTTACCGCGATCAATGTGGTGAAGAACATGCTGATCGGCATTATCGTCATGGTGTATCTGCTGAATATGAAGGAAAAGCTGATTACCCAGTTTAAGATGATTATCTACAGTATTTTCCCCCTGTGGATTGCCAATAAGGTGCTGGATGAGGGGCGCTTCGTCCATCATGTATTCGGCGGCTTTATTTTGGGAAAGCTGGTGGATTCCCTGATTATCGGACTGATGAGCTTTGTGCTTTTGAACCTGATGAAGATGCCTTACGTGCTGCTGATCAGCGTGATCATCGGCGTGACCAATGTGATCCCGTTTTTCGGCCCCTTCATCGGAGCCATTCCCAGCGCATTTCTGATCCTGCTGGAAAGCCCCATGCAGTGTTTGTATTTTTGCATTTTTATTTTGCTGCTGCAGCAGTTTGACGGCAATATCCTGGGACCGAAGATCCTGGGCGATTCCACCGGCGTGTCCAGCTTCTGGGTGCTGTTTTCCATTTTGCTGTTTGGAGGACTGTTCGGGTTTGTGGGTATGATTATCGGAGTGCCCACCTTTGCCGTCATTTATAAGCTGGCCACGGAGCTGGTATCCTGGCTGCTGAACAGAAAGAAGCTGTCTGCCGATATCAGCAATTACGAAAATCTGGACCATATTGACGAGGAGCGGAAAACATATATCAAAAAATAGAGGTTTCTATGAGAAAAAGAAGGATGATTGGATGGGTCTTAGGTATCCCGGCGCTGGTAATCGCGTTGATTCTGATTATTGTCTTTCACGAACCGGAAAAGGATGGAATTACCAGGGCGATGGCTGCAAAGTCGGTTGTCCTGGTTTTGCTCTCTCCGGAGGAATTGGAGGACTGGCATAAGGAGCAGAAAACGTCCCATTTTGATGCCAAGTCCATGGACGAGTGGTATGTGCCCTATCTGGATTATTTGTATGAGCTGGGATATTTTTCCGAGGAGGAGCTTCCGGCCACGGAGGAGACGGCGCTGGGAATGCTTACATATCAGGAGGCGGCCAAGCTGGCAAAAAGCTGCTCGCCCGGGCTGGAAAAGCTGATTCAGGCCAATAAGAAAAATGGCTCGAAGGCGTTTCCCAAGGAGCGCTGGTGGCTGTTTTATGATTCCCTCTTAAAGGAGCTGGATCCGGATCATCATGTGCAGGAGTCCCAGGTGCAGGTTTACGGCACTGCAGAGACGGTGCCGGGGACGGATCCCTGGACTGCCCACACCAATCTGGGGCTGGTGGGCTTTTCCGGCATGACCCTGGATCCCTATATGGACCATCAGCTGCGGGTGTACCGTCGGGATCAGGAGCTGATCCATGTGCTGGAGGATGAAGGGCAGGAGATCACCTATGAAAATGTCTGGCTGGCGGACGGAGATGAAAAGCATCTGACGGTTTTTCAGGGGGACCTGACCCGTCAGTTGGATTTGAAAAAAACCTCCAAAAAGGTGGAAGAATGGGTTCATAATCTGGCGGATTTGCAAATGAAAGACGGAAAAGTGATCAAGGTATCCTTAAAAAAGGATCGGATCACGGCAAAGGTGCTGTCCGTGCGAAAAGAGGGTATTGAGCTGGAAGGCTATGGCCTGGTTCCCTATGACCAGAACTGCCTGATTTTGAAAACCTACGGGACCCTTAAGCGGCAGAAGCCGGAGGATATTCTGGTGGGCTATGATATGCAGGAGTTTGTGGTGGCCCGGGGAAAGCTTTGCGCAGTGCTGACCGTGCGGGAATTTGACGCGAAGCAGATCCGGGTTCTTTTGATGGACAATGGATTCCAGAGCCTGTATCACAGCTCCGTCACCCTGCGCAGCGAAGGGGAAATGACTGTGATTTGCAATGACCAGGAAAGCACGGTTCCGGCAGGGGAGGACCTGGTTCTGACTCCGGAGGATGAGCGGCTTTTGAAGGGCAGGATGATTTTGTATCCCCAGGAGGGCATGGAGATCTGCGTTGCCTCCCTGGAGCGGTCGGAGGGGCAGCCCTCCTACGGGGGTCGCCTGGAGGTCCTGAAAGCTGAGGACGGGCTGGTGTTAATCAATGAGCTGTATCTGGAGGATTATTTAAAGAAGGTGGTGCCCAGCGAGATGCCGGCGGAATATGAGCTGGAGGCCTTGAAGGCACAGGCGGTTTGCGCCCGGACCTACGCCTATATGCAGCTGCAGACCAACACCTACAGCCAGTACGGGGCCCATATCGATGACAGTACCAATTTCCAGGTGTACAATAATATCCGCACCAGCGAGCGGACGGACCGGGCGGTGGAGGAAACCTACGGGAGGATGCTTTTTTATGACGGAAGTCCGATTTCCGCCTATTATTTTTCCACGTCCTGCGGCGTGACCGCGGACAATACCACCTGGGGCGGGGACGCCCAGGCGACGCCTTATTTAAAGAGCGTTACCTTAACCCCGGCCAGAAAGACCCTGGATTTAAGCTCCAACAGCGCGTTTATGGAGTTTATTAAAAATGACATGACGGCCTATGATTCCTCCTATCCCTTTTTCCGTTGGAGCGTGGTCACCGACACGGACATTCTCACAGAAAACATAAGCGATGTGGGAATTGTGCAGGATATTAAAATTACTGAGCGGTGCACCAGCGGAACCGCCAATCAGCTTCTGGTGAGCGGAAGTGAGGGGGAAAAGACCATTACCGGACAGAATGGAATCCGGGCGGCGCTGGGGGATACCCGTCTGTCCATCAAGCGCAAGGACGGGAAGACCAGCGAGGGCTGGAAGTCCCTGCCCAGCGGCTTTCTGGCCATCGAGGATCTGGGGACCAATGACAGCGGGGTTCATCAATTTCTAATTTACGGCGGCGGCTACGGCCACGGCGTGGGCATGAGCCAGAACGGCGCGCAGGGCATGGCCAAATCCGGCATGGGCTATGAGGAAATATTGAAGTTCTATTATGATGGAATTACTATTGAGGAATGAAAAAGCATAAGCAAGAAAGAGAAACCTGGGAACATGATGACGAAGCTGGAAGAGCATTACAATAAATTCAATGAGGAAAAGCGGCTGATCCGCAGGCACGGGCAGGTGGAGTATATTACCTCCATGAAATATATCCATGACTTCCTGGCCGGAATGCAGGAACCAAAGATACTGGACATCGGCGCGGGGACCGGCCGCTACAGCGTGGCGCTGGCAGAGGAGGGCTATGATGTGACGGCGGTGGAGCTGGTCCGGTACAATCTGGGCATCCTGAAAACAAAAAAGAGCAGTGTGAAGGCCTATCAGGGCACGGCGCTGGACCTGAAGCGGTTTGGGGACGGGACCTTTGACCTGACCCTGCTGTTTGGCCCCATGTATCATCTTTACACCTTTGAGGATAAGCTGCGGGCCCTGTCGGAGGCCCGGCGGGTGACCAGACCCGGCGGTATTTTGATGGCTGCTTATTTGATGAATGAGTATGCGGTGATCACCTACGGATTTAAGGAAGGGCATATGAAGGAATGTCTGGCGGACGGAAGGCTGGATGAGCATTTCCACTGCGTGTCCGGGGAAGAGGAGCTGTATGATTATGTGCGGCTGGAGGATATTGCCCGGCTCAATGAGGCGGCGGGCCTTACACGGATCAAAATCATCGCCGCCGACGGTCCTGCGGATTACCTGCGTCCCGTATTGAAAGCCATGGATGAGGAGGAGTTCCAGGCATTTATCCGCTACCATTTATCCACCTGTGAGCGGATGGAGCTGATGGGAGCCAGCGCTCACACGGTGGATATTCTGCGCGTATAGGGCGGGGCTTCTTATCTGCGCCCTGGTCCATCCCCGCATCCTTTCATGGCCCTTCGATGCCGTGGATCATGCTCCTTAAAAATTTTTTTTTCATGTATAGATTTCCTGCGGGAGGAAATAATGAGATTAGTACCAATGATAAGAAAGAAATACTTATCCTCCCCTTTTTGATCGGCTTCGGTGCAAAGGCGTACCGGGGCCGATTTTTTTACAAGGTGATTTTTTTATAAACAGGATTTATCTCGGAAATAAATTGCAAAAACGGCGGAAATGTTATATACTGATACCGTGGTGCGTGTCAGGGAAACCTTTGCACCGATAAAGATGAAGAAGGAAAGAACAAAACGAAGGAAGGATTAGGCATTATGGCATTATTAGAGAATTGGAGAAACCTTGCCTACGGGGATGGTTTGAATGATAAACAGAAAGAGAATCTGTGGAATGGTTATTTTACCATTGAAAAGGGGATCTACGAGCAGATCCTTTCCGATCCCACCCAGGTGATCACCGGCACCGTGAAGGAGCTGGCTGAGAAGTACGGCACCGAGATCCTGATCATGACCGGCTTTTTGGATGGCATCAATGAGAGCCTGAAAGGCTATGAGAATCCCATCGACACCATGGAGGAGGACACCCAGGTGAAGATCGAGATCGACCCGGAACGTCTTTACTATCATATGGTGGAAGCGAAGGCAGAGTGGCTGTATACGCTTCCGCAGTGGGATGCGATCCTGAGCGAGGAGAGAAGAAAGGAGCTGTACAAGGAGCAGAAGGCTTCCGGCACCATCCGCAAGCCGAAAAAGATCGGCAGAAACGATCCTTGTCCATGTGGCAGCGGTCTGAAATATAAGAAGTGCTGTGGAAAAAACGCGTAAGCTTCGGGCAGTAGCATAGAGGGCAGGGCATCTGGGAGGGTGCGCCTGCCCTTTCGGTACCCAGGGCGAAGCGGCGGCCGGGAAAAAAGGAACCGGCTAAAACGCTGCGAAAAAGGATAAGGAGGAAGGACCATGGACCCATATACAGGCTTTGCCGGCGTTTACGATTTGTTCATGGATAATATTCCCTATGAGGAGTGGGGCGTATATGTGGCCGGACTTTTGCAGGAATATGGCGTCCGGGACGGGCTGGTGCTGGATTTAGGCTGCGGCACTGGAACGCTGACCCGGCTTTTGGCGGACCGGGGCTATGACATGATCGGCGTGGACTTATCCGGGGACATGCTGGAGGAAGCCATGGAAAAGAGCGGCCCCGAAATCCTTTATCTCCAGCAGGATATGCGGGAATTTGAACTTTACGGAACCGTCAGAGCCATTGTCAGCATCTGCGATTCCATGAATTATCTGATGGGATATCAGGAGCTGGTGCAGGTGATGAGGCTGGCAAATAATTACCTGGATCCCGGCGGTATCTTTATTTTTGATTTGAATACCCTTTATAAATACCAGGAGATTTTGGGGGAGCAGACCATCGCGGAGAATCGGGAGGAGGGCAGCTTCATCTGGGAAAATTATTACGATGAGGAGGAGCGGGTCAATGAATACGACCTGACGCTGTTTATCCGGGAGGAGGACGGCCGCTTCCGAAAATATGAGGAGACCCATTATCAATATGCCTTTACCCTGGATGAGGTGAGGCGGGCGGCATCCGAGGCCGGCATGGAGCTTTTGGCGGTCTATGATGCCTTCACCCATGAGCCGCCGGGGGAGAACAGCGAGCGGGTCTATGTGATTGTTCGGGAGCATGGAAAAGAAAGAAGGAGAGAAGTATGATGACCGATTATATCATCCGTGCCACGGCGGCGGACGGGCAGATCCGTGCCTTTGCCGCCACCACGAGAAATCTGGTGGAATATGCCAGAAATGCCCACAATACCAGCCCGGTGGCCACGGCAGCCTTGGGACGGCTTTTGACCGGAGGCGCCATGATGGGCGCGATGCTGAAGGACGAGGATGATCTTTTGACCTTAAAGATCGAATGCGAGGGTCCCATCAAGGGACTGATCGTGACTGCTGATTCCAAAGGAAATGTGAAGGGCTACGTTTTCCATCCGGAGGTGATGTTGCCGCCCAATGAAAAGGGAAAGCTGGACGTGGGCGGCGCTTTGAATCTGGGGGTTCTTACCGTGATCAAGGATATGGGCTTAAAGGAGCCTTATGTGGGGCAGACGATCCTGGTGACCGGCGAAATTGCGGAGGATCTGACCTACTATTTTGCCACTTCCGAGCAGACTCCCTCCAGCGTGGCGTTGGGGGTACTGATGAATAAGGAAAATACGGTGCGCCAGGCAGGCGGCTTTATTATCCAGCTGATGCCGGGGGCATCGGAGGAGATCATCTCCGGGCTGGAAAAAAAGCTGGGAGAGATTACCTCCATCACCGCCATGCTGGACCGGGGCATGACGCCGGAAATGATTCTGGAGGATGTGCTGGGAGAATATGGTTTGGAGATTCTGGATAAGATGCCGGCCGCGTTTACTTGCAATTGTTCTCAGGAGCGGATCGAACGGGCGCTGATCAGTGTGGGCAGGCAGGAGCTGCAAAGCATGATTGACGACGGCAAGCCCGTGGAGGTCAGCTGTCATTTCTGCAATAAGCATTATCATGTGACCGTGGAGGAATTGAAGGATTTGATGGAAAAGGCGAAATAAAGCGGGCGGCGAAAGCATAGATTCAGGTAAAGGAGGATTACGCGGATGATCAATTATTCGGAAGACAAAGACAAGCTGTACCACATTCAGGTGGAAAAGGGCGAGGTAGGCAGGTATGTGATCCTGCCGGGAGATCCCAAACGGTGCCGGAAGATCGCCCAGTATTTTGAAAATCCGAAGCTGGTGGCAGATAACCGGGAATATGTGACCTACACCGGGACTTTGGACGGAGTCCAGGTCAGTGTAACCTCCACCGGAATCGGCGGGCCGTCGGCGGCCATCGCCGTGGAGGAGCTGGTCCAGTGCGGCGCGGATACCTTTATCCGGGTGGGCACCAGCGGCGGCATGGATCTGGAGGTAAAAAGCGGAGACCTGGTGATCGCCAACGGAGCGATCCGCATGGATGGCACCAGCAAGGAATATGCCCCGCTGGAGTTCCCGGCGGTGGCGGATTTTGACGTGACCACCACCCTGGTGCAGGCGGCGAGGAATCTAAGCCAGCCCTATCATGTGGGCGTGGTTCAGTGCAAGGATTCCTTTTACGGACAGCATTCCCCGGAGACCAAGCCGGTGGGCTATGAGCTGATGGACAAATGGAATGCCTGGCTGAGGCTGGGCTGTCTGGCCTCGGAGATGGAGTCCTCCGCCCTTTTTATTGTGGCCAGCTATCTCCGTGTGCGGGCAGGCGCTGTGCTGCTGGTCATGGCCAATCAGGAGCGGCAGAAGGCAGGACTTCCCAATCCCATTGTCCATGATACCGACGCGGCGGTTCGCACGGCTGTGGAGGCGATCCGCCTTTTGATCCGTCAGGATGCAGAATGCAGGAGGTTCAAGGATGATCAAAAAGGATGAGACAGACGGAAGCGCTTTGCCAGTGAGCAGGGAGGAGCTGATCCGGGCGGCGCTTTCGGCCCGGGAAAACTCCTATTCCCCCTATTCCCGGTTTCAGGTGGGGGCGGCGCTGCTGACCAAAAGCGGCAGGATTTACGGCGGCTGCAATATCGAAAATGCCGCCTACACGCCTGCCAACTGCGCGGAGCGGACGGCGTTTTTTAAGGCGGTCAGCGAGGGGGAGCGGTCCTTTGCGGCCATTTGCATTGTGGGCGGAAAGAAGGGACCTGTGACTGATTACACGGCGCCATGCGGCGTCTGTCGCCAGGTGATGCAGGAGTTTTGTGACCCGGAAAGCTTCCGGGTGATTTTAGCCATCGATGAGGAGCATTGGAGAGAGTTCCGGCTAAAGGAGCTGTTTCCCATGGGATTTGGACCGGAAAACTTAAAGGAAGCATGAGGTGCGGTACATGGAAAATAAAAAATGGAAACGGATTTTTGTAATCGTTATTGATTCCCTGGGAATCGGCGCCGCGTCGGACGCGGCAGCGTATGGGGATGCGGGGGCCGATACTCTGGGACATATCGCGGAGCACAGAAGGCTTTCGGTTCCCAACCTGCAAAGGCTTGGCATCGCCAATCTGCGTCCCTTGAAAAATCTGGAGCCGGTCCCGGCTCCGGAGGGCTATTATGGCCGCCTGCGGGAGCGCAGCCGGGGCAAGGATACCATGACCGGACATTGGGAGATGATGGGGCTGAAAACGGAAAAACCCTTCATCACCTTCACGGAGCATGGATTTCCGCCGGAGCTGATTCAGGAGCTGGAGCGGCAGACCGGACATCTGGTGATCGGAAATAAAAGCGCCAGCGGCACGGAAATCCTGGATGAGCTGGCGGAGGAGGAGATCACCACCGGACATATGATCGTTTATACCTCCGCCGATTCGGTGCTGCAGATCTGCGGCAATGAGGAAACCTTTGATTTGGCGGAGTTGTACCGCTGCTGTGAAATCGCCAGGAAGCTGACCATGCGGGACGAGTGGAAGGTGGGCCGGGTGATCGCCCGCCCCTATGTGGGCAGGAAAAAGGGAGAGTTTAAGCGGACCAGCAACCGCCACGATTATGCGGTGCCGCCCTTTGGCCGGACGGTGCTGGATGCTTTGAAGGATGCGGGGCTGGAAGTCATTTCCATCGGAAAGATCCAGGATATTTTCTCCGGCTGCGGCATTACCCGGGCGGAAAAATCAAAAAGCTCCGTTCACGGCATGGACCAGACCATCGCGGAGGCCGGAAAGGACTTTACCGGCCTGTGCTTTGTAAATCTGGTGGATTTTGATGCCCTGTGGGGACACCGCCGGGATGTGGAGGGCTATGCAAGAGAGCTGGAGCAGTTTGACATCAAGCTGGGAGAGCTTTTAAAGGTGCTGGGAGATGAGGATCTTTTGATGATCACCGCAGACCACGGCAATGATCCCACCTATACAGGAACCGACCATACCCGGGAGGACGTGCCTCTTTTGGTATATTCCAGCGGGTTAAAGCAGGGCGGCGCGCTGCCGGAGCAGGATACCTTCGGGGCAATCGGCGCGGCGGTGGCGGATAATTTTGGCGTGGCCATGCCGGAGGGCACCATCGGAAGCGGTCAATGGATGCAGGCTGTGCGTTGAGAACAGGACACCTGCCGCGGCGGGTGTCGGCGACAGCGGGCGGCGGCCCGGAATCGATACAAAGGAAACAGAGGTTAGGACAATGAATTGGGAAAATGCAAAAAATCATTTTAAAACCATCACGGAGCATAAGCTTCTGGTCATGAAAAACTGCTTCCGGGTAGGGCTTTACAGGCAGGGACTGCTTCACGATTTATCCAAATACAGTCCCACGGAGTTTATGACCGGAGTAAAGTATTATCAGGGGAACCGCAGTCCCAATGCGGCAGAGCGGGAGAAGCTTGGATATTCCACCGCGTGGCTCCATCACAAAGGGCGCAACAAACACCATTTTGAGTATTGGATCGATTTTTCTAAGGCCAACAAGGGGCTGGCCGGCTGCAAGATGCCGGTCAACTATCTGGTGGAGATGGTGATGGACCGGATCGCCGCCTGCCGGGTTTACCGGGGGGCAAATTATACCGACGGGGCCGCCTGGGATTATTACCAGCGGGAGCGGCCCTATCTGGAGGCGGCCATGCACCCGGAAACCAAGGCTATGCTGGAAAAAATCCTGATTATGCTGCAGGATAAGGGTGAAAAAAAGACATTTTCCTATTTGCGTAAATTATTGAAAAAAGGAGATTATTAACCGGCAAAGGAGGAGCCGAATATGGAACATGGAGAGATCAGAGAGCGATTGAAGGCCTTGCCGAAGGCGAAGCTGGGATTTTATCCCACCCCTTTTTATAAGCTGGAGCGGCTTTCTAAAAAGCTGGGCGTGAAACTTTACATCAAGAGGGATGATTTCAGCGGCATCTGTCTGTTTGGCGGAAATAAGGTCCGCAAGCTGGAATATCTTTTAGGGGACGCGGAAAAGAAGGGATGCGATACGGTATTTACCTACGGCGCCACCCAGTCCAATCACGCCATGCAGACGGTCAGCGCCTGCCGCAGAAGAGGGCTGACGCCGATTCTGTATCTGGTGGCGGTGGTGACGCCCGATGAGAATGACATCCGTTCCAACCTGCTTCTGGACCGCATTATGGGAGCGGAGGTGCATGTGGTCAAAATCCGGGAGGGCGAAACGGAAGGCCAGGCGGAGGAGCGGTCCTTTGTGATGGCCAGGGAGCATATGGCCCGCCTGGAAAAGGAGGGACACCGCTGCTACGAGGTGCCCATGGGCGGAGCCAGTGAGATCGGTTCCGTTGGATTTTTGGAGGGCTTTGTGGAGCTGCAGGAGCAGCTTGCGGACGCCGGAGTCCATGCCGATTATATTTTCCATGCCACCGGAACCGGCGGCACCATGGCAGGACTGCAGGCGGGAAAAAAGCTTCTGGGATCCGATACGGAGATCGTTTCGATCAATGTCAGCTTCAAGGATGAGGGATACCGGGACCGTATAGCCCAGCTGGCAAACCGCAGCCTGGAAGCCATCGGCGTAGAGGATGTGCAGGTTTCCGGCCAGGATCTGCATACGGATCTAAACTATTACCAGCCCGGCTATGAGATGCCCAATGATGCCGCCAGCGAGGCCATCCGTCTTCTGGCCAGGGAGGAAGGCCTGCTTTTGGACCCGGTTTATTCCGGCAAGGCATTTGCTGGAATGCTGGATTATATCCGCACCGGCAAGGTGCCGGCCGGCAGCACGGTGGTATTCTGGCATACTGGCGGCGCTACCGCATTGTTTGCGGAGAAGGAGATTCTGGGGGAGATCTTCTAGCCCTGGAAAATATCCGCCGGATAAGGATACAGCTCGGCATAGGATTCCAGCGCCTCGTCGGATTCCGGCAGCGCCGGGATCAGCCCGGTACAGTCCTGGGAGGAGCTTGCGCGGATGTCTAAGCCGTGGGGATTGTCGGTGCCGTAGGGATCGTTGCGGGGAGCTGCAGGCTTTACCGGCACAGGCGTAGGCCCGCCGGACTGGAAGGTCAGGCTTTCGCCGTACCGGTCCGTATTTCCGGATATCGGAGCGACGGCGCGGAAAAGCTCGCCGGAAGTTTCCTGGGAGGAAGCTGTTGATTTCATGATAATCACCTCGTTTTGAAAAATTCGTTGACGGTTCGGACAATGATACCGGCCAGACCTGGAAACGGCAGTTCATTTCGTCCGCGAGTATAGTATGGACAGCTGGGAAGAAAACAATAAGAAGAAAGTAATGGAATTATGAAAGGAATATAATAAAAAACCTGCAGGGCAGCGCCGGTGAGGACACATGCCTTGCAGGTTATTCGCGTCAGTGATTTAATGCCGCCTCGATAAATCCGCGGAACAGAGGATGAGGCCGGTTGGGGCGGGATTTTAACTCCGGATGCGCCTGGGTGGCGATGAACCAGGGATGACCTGGAAGCTCGATCATCTCCACGATCCGCCCGTCCGGGGATATGCCGCAAAGCTTCATGCCGTGGTCGGACAGCACCTGACGGTAATCGTTATTGACTTCATAACGATGGCGGTGGCGCTCATGGATGGTTTTCTCGCCGTACAGCCGGAGGGCCAGGGAATCCTCTGCCAGCACGCAGGGGTAGGAGCCCAGCCGCAGGGTGCCGCCGATGTCCTCGATGCCATTCTGATCCGGCATCAGGTGAATCACCGGGTGAAGGGTCTGGGGATTTAATTCCACGCTGTGAGCATCGGTAAATCCGATGACATTGCGGGCAAATTCCACGATAGCCAGCTGCATGCCCAGGCAAAGTCCCAGGAAGGGAACCTGATGCTCTCTGGCGTAGCGGATGGCATAAATTTTGCCGTCGATGCCCCGATCGCCGAAACCGCCGGGAACCAGGATGCCCTTCACATCGCCAAGCAGCTCATCCACATTGTCCGGAGTAACCTTCTCCGAATCGATCCATTTAATCTCGACCTTGGCGCGGTTGGCAACGCCGCCGTGTTTCAATGCCTCTACCACGGAGATGTAGGCGTCATGAAGCTGAGTGTATTTGCCCACCAAAGCGACCGTGACTTCCCGCTCCGGATGCTTCCAGGCGTCGATCATGGCGCGCCACTCTGCCAGATCCGGTTCCGGGCAGGGCAGATTTAAGCATTCGCAGGCCACCTGGGCCAGATGCTCCTCCTCCATGGCAAGAGGCACCTCATAAAGCACATCTACGTCCAGATTCTGCAGCACGCGGCTCTTCGGCACATTGCAGAAAAGGGCGATTTTGGCACGGATGCCGTCGTCGATAGGATGTTCGCTGCGGCAGACAATGACATCGGGCCAGATGCCCATGCCCTGCAGATCCTTTACGCTGGCCTGGGTGGGCTTGGTCTTTAACTCACCGGAGGCGCGCAGGTAGGGGATCAGGGTCACATGGATCAGGATCGCATTGTCATGCCCCACCTCATGCTGAAACTGGCGGATGGCCTCCAAAAACGGCTGGCTTTCAATATCGCCCACGGTACCGCCCACCTCAATGATGGCGATTTCCGTGTCTGTGGTGGTGTAATTGCGGTGAAACCGGCTTTTGATTTCATTGGTAATGTGGGGAATCACCTGGACCGTGCCGCCGCCGAAATCTCCGCGGCGTTCCTTCTGCAGGACGCTCCAGTAGACCTTTCCGGTGGTGACATTGGAATTTTTGGTCAGGCTCTCGTCGATGAACCGCTCGTAATGGCCAAGATCCAGATCCGTCTCGGCGCCGTCATCGGTGACAAAGACCTCGCCGTGCTGAACCGGATTCATGGTGCCCGGGTCAATGTTGATGTAGGGGTCGAATTTCTGCATGGTGACCTTATAGCCGCGCGCTTTTAAAAGGCGGCCAAGTGATGCTGCGGTGATGCCCTTTCCAAGACCGGAAACGACGCCGCCTGTGACGAACACATACTTTACTGGCATAGATGAAAGACCTCCTATCGTATGGGAATATAATATTAAATTCCTGTCAGAAAAAAATAACTCAATAAGTATACATCCAGCCAGAGAAGAAATCCAGAAGTTTTTAAAATTCCTAATTATTTTAAGTTTTGTTTCCTTGATTTCTGACAATGCAGCCATTATAATGTAGATTAGTTATGGCGTGAAAGACTTTTTTTGAAAGACTGATATAGGACGCCAGATGGAATAGGAGTCTGGATATATGGAAAATAACAACCATCCGCAGGAGAATGGAAATAACAATAAGATACCGAAAAGTCAGATCTATGTGCTGCTGATTGCGGCGCTGATCACGCTCTTTGCGGTGACCACCATGAAGGACCGCATGGAGCACGCCCAGCGCAAGGAGGTCACCTATGATGAGTTTGTGCGCGAGGTCAGCCTGGGTAATGTGGAAAGCGCTCTGGTCAAGAGCTCAGAGATTGTCTTTACGTACAAGGAATCCGCCCAGAAAAATCCCCTGGTGCAGTACTATGTGATCCGCATGGAAGGGGATTACGGTCTGGTGGACCGCCTGACGGAGCATGGAGTCCAGTGGAGCCGGGAGCGGCAGGATTCCAGCATGCTGATGGAGACGATCCTAAGCTTTGTGATTCCTTTCGCCTGCATCGTGATTTTCATGAATTTCATGATGAAACGCATGGGCGGCGGCATCATGGGCGTGGGAAAGAGTACGGCAAAGATGTATATGCAGAAGGAGACCGGCGTCACCTTCGCGGATGTGGCCGGTGAGGACGAGGCGAAGGAATCCCTGGTGGAGCTGGTGGATTTCCTCCAGAATCCGGGAAAGTACACCCATATCGGCGCAAAGCTGCCCAAGGGCGCTTTGCTGGTAGGGCCTCCGGGCACCGGAAAGACCCTGCTTGCCAAGGCGGTGGCCGGTGAGGCAAAGGTGCCCTTCTACTTCCTGTCCGGTTCTGATTTTATGGAGATGTATGTGGGCGTGGGCGCGTCCCGTGTGCGGGATCTGTTTAAGCAGGCCCAGCAGACATCCCCCTGTATTATTTTTATTGATGAGATTGATTCCATCGGGCGCAGCCGCAGCAGCTATGGCGGCGGCGGGGAATCGGAGCAGCAGCAGACCTTAAATCAGTTGCTTTCCGAGATGGATGGCGTGGATTCCTCCAAAGGTCTTCTGATCCTGGCGGCCACCAACCGTCCGGAGGTGCTGGACCCGGCGCTTTTGCGCCCGGGCCGTTTTGACCGCCGGATTATCGTGGAAAAGCCGGATCTGAAGGGCCGCGTGGAGATTTTGAAGGTTCATGCGAAGAATGTTTCCCTGGATGAGACAGTGGATCTGGAAGCCATCGCTTTGGCCACTTCCGGAGCGGCAGGCTCCGACCTGGCAAATATGATCAACGAGGCGGCGATCCTGGCGGTGAAGAAGGGCCGGAAAGCGGTCAGCCAGAAGGATTTGTTTGAATCCGTGGAAGTGGTGCTGGTGGGCAAGGAAAAGAAGGACCGGGTGCTCAGCAAGGAGGAGCGCCGGATCGTATCCTACCACGAGGTGGGTCATGCGCTGGTCAGCGCTCTGCAGAAGGACGCGGAGCCGGTACAGAAGATCACCATCGTTCCCCGCACCATGGGCGCCCTGGGCTATGTGATGCATGTGCCGGAGGAAGAAAAGTATTTAAACAGCAAAAAGGAAATCGAGGCCATGCTGGTGGGCTACCTGGCTGGCCGTGCGGCGGAGGAGCTGGTGTTTGATACGGTGACCACCGGCGCCGCCAATGATATCGAGCAGGCCACCCGTCTGGCCCGGGCCATGGTGACCCAGTACGGTATGTCAGAGAAGTTTGGCCTCATGGGTCTGTCCACCCGCCAGGATATGTACCTGACCGGTCGGATGGTCATGGACTGCGGCGATGCCACGGCCGCGGAGGTGGACGCGGAGGTGATGCGGATTCTGAAAGAGTCCTACGATGAGGCGAAGCGGCTGCTTGGGGCGAACCGGCCGATCATGGACCGGATTGCCGAGTTTTTGATCGAAAAGGAAACCATCACCGGAAAAGAGTTTATGGAGATTTTCCATCGCTGCAAGGCGGAGATGGAGGGGACGGCAAAGCCGGGACTGGAGACAGCCGTGGAGCCGACAGCGCCGGAAGCGGAGCCGGGACGGCCGGAGATAGCCGTGGAACCGACAGCGCCGGAAGCGGAGCAGAAGGCTGAGTCTGCAAAAAAAACGGAAACAGAAGAATCAAGCATTGACATGAGGAAATAAAGATGAGATTTCGATATTGCCCGCACTGCGGGAGCAAGCTGGTGGACCGGGAGATCGGGGACGAGGGGCTGATGCCTTATTGCGAGTCCTGCAAAATTCCGTTGTTCGATATGTTTTCCAGCTGTATTATTGCACTGGTGGTGGATGAGTATGATGAGGCGGCTCTTTTGCGTCAGGACTACATTTCCTCCCAGTACTACAATCTGGTTTCCGGCTATATGAAGCCGGGGGAGACTGCGGAAGCTACTGCCGCGCGGGAGATCGCGGAGGAAATCGGCATCCAGGTGGACAGCCTGGAGTTTACCGGGACCTACTGGTTTGAAAAGAAGGATATGCTGATGATCGGCTTTATCGCCCGGGCAAGGAAAAAGGATTTTTCCCTGTCCGGCGAGGTGGAAAAAGCCCAGTGGTTTCCGGTGGAGGAGGCATTGGGAAAGGTGCATCCCAGGGGCAGCATCTCCTATGCTCTGGTGGAGTATTATCTGCAGCATCGGAAATAATGGTTTTGACGAAAAAAGCGGCTGGTTAGTTGACAGCCGCTTTTTCTAATGTCCGCTCAATCGCCTGCATCAGCACCTGCGATGTGTAGCGGCTTTCCTCCGGGTAGGTGATATGCTCCAGGGATTGGGAGGCACAGATCTGGCTGGTCAGGTTCTCAAAGGAGGGCTGCACCAGCGGGTACATGGTGGTCACCGAATCACTTAATGGAACCATGGAGATGGATTTGATCCGCTCTTGGTCCACGGCTACCTCCACATTGACCTCCTGGGAGCCCAGCCGCAGGGCAGTGGTGTAAATGCCTGGTATGTAAAGAATTTCTTCTGAAGAAGCAGGGGCATCCTTTTTCGGGCGGAACATGATGAAAAGCAGCAGGAGAAGCAGAATGCCGAGGCCGAGAAAGATGGCAGTATAAATGATCTCCTTCATTCGCAGGACGACAATCTTGGTTTTGGAACTCATGGGGAACCTCCGGGTACGTTTACTATAATCTATTCTCAGTGCCCGGGAAATATGTTATAATTAAAAGCAAAGAAGCTTCAACCAGAAAGAAACGGAGGCAGCAATGGCATTGCAATTGATTTTAGGTGGTTCCGGTTCCGGAAAGACCACCTTTTTATATGATCATATGATCGAGGAGTCCCTGGCCAATCAGTCACAGCTTTATTTTATGATTGTCCCGGAGCAGTTTACCATGCAGACCCAGAAGGACATCGTGACCAGACATCCGGACCATGGCACCATGAATATCGACATTGTCAGCTTCGGGCGTCTGGCCTACCGGATTTTCGAGGAGCTGGCAGTGGAAAATCTGCAGGTGCTGGACGATATGGGAAAATCCATGGTGCTGCGCAAGGTGACAGGCAAGCATCGGCGGGAGCTGGTGGTGTTCCAGGGACATCTGGAGCAGAACGGCTTCGTGGGGCAGTTAAAATCCATGCTTTCTGAGTTTTGCCAGTATGGTATCACGCCCCAGATGCTCAGGCAGGTGGCGCCCCAGGCGTCCTCGGCGCTGCTTAGGCAAAAGCTGGAGGATTTTGCCGTGGTGTTTGAGGCGTTCCGGGAATATATCGAGGGAAAATATACCATCACCGAGGAGGTTCTGGACGTGCTGTGCCGGGTGCTGCCCCGGTCGGCGCTGGTGAAAAACAGCGTCATTGCCCTGGACGGGTTTACCGGGTTTACGCCGGTACAGTATCGGCTGATTGAGCTGTTTATGATTCATGCCAGGCAGGTGCTGGTGACGGTGACGGCAGATGATCCCCAGGAGCTGAAAGACTCCGCGGGCATCCAGAAGCTTTTCCATATGAGCAGCCGGATGGTGTCCCGTCTGTCGGAGCTGGCGGACAAAAATCAGGTCCGGCAGTGTGAGGATATTTGGCTGACAAAGCGGCCCCGGTTTGCGGAAGCTCCCGAGCTTGCTTTTTTGGAGAAGCATTTGTTCCGGTACCGGAGCGTCCGGTATCCGGAGACGATGGGGGAGGGGCTGGAGCTTTACCAGGGCGCGGGTCCGACCCAGGAAATTGCCCATGTGGTCCATCGGATCCAGCAGTTGGTATGCAAGGAAGGACTCCGCTATCGGGACGTGGCGGTGGTTACCGGGGATCTGGACGGATATGGCAAGGAAATCGCCCATCAGTTTGAGCAAAATGAGATTCCCTATTTTCTGGATGATAAGCGGACCATTCTGGACAATCCCATGGTGGAGCTGATCCGGGCGGCTCTGGAGGTGATGCGCCGGGATTTCTCCTACGAAACCGTGTTCCGCTATTTGCGGACCGGGCTGGTGACGGAGAACCAGGAGATGACGGACCGGATGGAAAATTATGTGTTGGCCATGGGAATCCGGGGCCAGAAACGCTGGCGGGAAACCTGGGAGCGAACCTACCGGGGCGGCAAGGGGCTGAATCTGGTGGAATTAAACGCTTTCCGGGATCAGGCGCTCACTCCGCTGTTTGCCATGCGGGAAGCCTTCGGCAAGGAGCAGATCACCATACGGGAAATGGCCCAGGCGGTGCTTGCGCTGCTGGCGGATTGTCAGATTGAAGAGAAAATGAAGTCCTGGCAGGAAGCCTTCACGGCCATGGGAGAGTACCGGCTGGCAAAGGAATACGGACAGATCTACGGGCTGGTGACAGAGCTTCTGGACCGCGTTTCAGACCTTTTGGGGGAGGAACATGTGGGGCGGAAGGAATTTCTGGAGATTCTGGATGCGGGCTTTGCGGAGATCTCCGTGGGTGTGATTCCCGCCACCGTGGACCGGGTGGTGGTAGGAGATATTATCCGTACCCGATTGGCTCATGTGAAGGTGCTGTTTTTCGTCGGGGTCAATGACGGGATCGTGCCCATGAAAAAGGGAAATGCCAGCCTTCTGACGGATCAGGACCGGGAGTTTTTTACCGCACATAAGCTGGAGCTGGCGCCCACGGCCCGGGAGGACAGCTGCCAGCAAAAGTTTTACCTGTATCTGATGATGACCAAGCCCAGCCGGAAGCTGGTGGTTTCCTACGCCGGAGTGGGAAGTGACGGCAAAAGCCGCCGGGCCTCCTATCTGATCGGGGAGCTTCGGAAGCTGTTCCCGGCGCTGCAGCTGCAGCGGGGGCAGGATCAGGAGGAGACCCTCTATTCGCCTGCGGAGGCCAGGCGCCAGCTGATTGCCGGTCTGCGTCATCTGCGGGAGGAGGACTGGGAGGAAGAGGACTACCGGAAGTTTCTGGAGCTTTACCGCTGGTTTGCATCCTCCAGGGAGTATCAGGCGGAAATCCGCACGTTGACGGATGCGGCCTTCTATGTTTATGAAAAGCAGGGAATCGGCCATGCGGTGGCGCGGGCCCTTTATGGAAATATTGTCAGCGGAAGCGTGACCAGGCTTGAGCAGTATGCGTCCTGCGCCTATGCCCATTTCTTAAAATATGGTCTGGAGCTGATGGAGCGGCAGCGGTTTGAGCTGGGAGCGGCGGACATGG
Organism: uncultured Lachnospiraceae bacterium; assembly: GCA_964537765.1. GTDB lineage: Bacteria > Bacillota > Clostridia > Lachnospirales > Lachnospiraceae > Brotaphodocola. The sequence goes on along the minus strand of CAZICB010000012.1, from coordinate 4,962 downwards.
GAAATCTGTTTCATGATTCCATTAATCTGTGCTTCCGGCAGATGGGGGAGGAGGGCTATGACTGGCGCACCATCACCGATGAGCAGCGGACGGAGCTGGTGTCCTTTTGTGTACGCCAGGTGACTGAGGAGTATGGCAATACCATCCTGCACAGTTCCTCCCGGAACCGCTATCTGGCCAGACGGGTAGAGCATATTACCCAGCGGACGGTCTGGGCCTTGCAGCAGCAGATTTTAAAGGGAGATTTTGAGCCGGCCGGGTTTGAGGTGTCCTTTTCGGCGGCGGATCATTTAAGCGCCTTAAAGATTGCCCTGTCGGAGGATGAGGCGGTCCATCTGCAAGGGCGGGTGGATCGTCTGGATCTGTGTCAGGACGGGGAAAAAGTTTATGTGAAAATCATTGATTATAAATCCGGTAGCACCAGCTTTGATCTGGTAGCCCTGTATTATGGGCTCCAGTTGCAGCTGGTGGTCTACATGGATGCGGTGATGGAGATGACAAAGCGCAGGTTCCCGGACAAGGATGTGGTTCCGGCGGGAATTCTGTATTATAATATTTCGGATCCGCTGGCGGAAAAGTCCGGACAGCAGGAGCCGGAGGACATTGACCGGGAAATTTTGCGTCAGCTGCGGATGAACGGGCTGGTCAACAGCGAGCTGGAGGCGGTTCGCCATCTGGATCAGACCATTCAGAAGGAGTCGGATATCATCCCGGTGGTTTTAAAGGACGGGGAAATCCAGGCGGGGCGTTCCTCCGTGGCTTCCCGGGAGCGGTTTGAGAAGCTGCGGCAGTTCGTCCACCAGAAGGTGAAGACAGCCGGACGTGAGATCCTGGACGGGGAGACCGGGGTGGAGCCGTACAAGAGCGGCATGCGCACCGCCTGTGATTATTGTCCTTATCATGCGGTCTGCGGCTTTGATAAGAAGACGGCGGGCTATGAGTACCGAAAATTAAAGAACAGAAAAACTGAGGAAATCTGGGAGGAAATATGTCAGTAAATTGGACGGAAAGGCAAAAGCAGGTGATTGAAAGCCGGGGCGTCAATCTTTTGGTCAGCGCGGCGGCAGGGAGCGGAAAGACGGCGGTCCTGGTGGAACGGATTATCCGCATGATCACCGAGGGGGAGCATCCGCTGGATATTGACCGGCTGCTGGTCATGACCTTCACCAATGCCGCCGCCGCGGAAATGCGGGAGCGGATCGGGGCGGCCATTGAGCAGAAGCTGGCGGCGCAGCCGGACAATGAGCATCTGCAGCTGCAGTCGGTGCTGGTGCACCATGCCCGGATTACCACCATTGACAGCTTCTGCCTGAATCTGATCCGGGAGCATTTTAATCTGCTGGATCTGGACCCGGCCTTTTCCATCGGGGATGAGGGCGAGCTGATGCTGCTGCGCCAGGACGTGATGGCGGAGCTTCTGGAGGATTATTATGAGGCGGGAGAGGAACGGTTTATCCGCTTTGTGGAGACCTACGGCCAGGGAAAAAGTGACGCGGGGATCGAGGCCTACATCCAGCAGGTGGATACCTTCGCCCAGAGTAATCCCTATCCGGCGGTATGGTTTGACCAGTGTATGCAGGAGCTGGATACCGGCGAGGTCCGGGAACTGGAGCAATTTTCCTGGATGCGGTTTCTGATGACGGACATCCGCAGGCAGGCGCGGGAGCTGCAGGTGCAGCTTTCCGACGCCCTGGCGGAATGTCAGGAGGATCCGTATCTTTGTGCTTATGAGCCTATGCTGCGGGAGGATCTGATGCAGCTTGGGCAGCTGGAGGCGCAGGAGCATTTTGTGGAAATGCACAGGATCTTGAGCGGTTTTTCCTGGGCGCGTCTGGCGACCGTCCGCAGCAAGGAGGCGGATCCGGAAAAAAAGGCTTATGTGACCGGATGCCGGGATCGGGCAAAGAAGACGGTTAATAAAATGAAGGAACTGTTCTGTTTTGCCCAGCCGGAGGAGCAGCTGGCGGATCTGGTGGGCACCGGGGAGACGGTGCGGATGCTTCTTGAGCTGGCGCAGGAGTACAGCCGCCGCTATCAGGAGAAAAAGCGGGACCGGAATCTTGTGGATTTCAATGATCTGGAGCATGAGGCGCTGAAGGTGCTGATCCGCAGTGAGAACGGGCGGCCGGTGCTTTCAAAGGACGGGAAAGGCGTGGACGGCTCCCTTTTGCCCGGCTACCAGTACACGGAGGCGGCGGACACCCTGAGCATGCAGTTTGAGGAGGTGCTGGTGGACGAGTACCAGGACAGCAACCTGGTTCAGGAAGCGCTTTTGCAGGCGGTATCCCGGGAACGGTTCGGAAAGCCCAATGTGTTTATGGTGGGGGATGTGAAGCAGAGCATTTACCGGTTCCGCCTGGCGAGGCCGGAGCTGTTCCAGGAGAAGTATCATACCTATTCGGATCAGGGGGATGAGAAAGACGCGCCGGGCAGAAAGATTGAACTGCACCAGAACTTCCGAAGCCGCGGTCAGGTATTGGACGGCATCAATGATGTGTTTTTCAAGATCATGACGGAAAATCTGGGTAATATCTGCTACACGGAGGAGACGGCGCTCCATGCGGGGGCACAGTTTCCGGAGATGGAGCCGGGGGCGAAGCCTCCGGAGGAAGAAACCGAAAAAGCCAAAGAAACGGCCGCGGATGCCCGGCTTAAAATCCAAGGCCCGCATACTGCCGGTATCCCCAAGTTGCTTTTGGTGGATACCGGGGATGCGGCCCTTTCCCAGCTGGACGAGGAGGCCGCCGACTATACGGCAAAGGAGCTGGAGGCAAAGCTGATCGTCAGCAAAATCCGGGAGATGACAGATCCCAGGTCCGGACTTCTGGTCTGGGACAAAACTCTGGAAGCCTCTGGAGGCTACCGTATCTGCCAATACCGGGACATCGTAATTTTGCTTCGCAGCACGGCGGGGTGGACGGAAACCTTGCTCTCGGTGCTGATGAATGAGGGAATTCCTGCTTACGCCGAATCCAGGATGGGATATTTTACCACGCTGGAGGTGGAGACGGTTTTAAGCTTTCTTTCGGTGATCGATAATCCCATGCAGGATATTCCGCTGACGGCGGTGCTGAAAGCGCCCTTTGGGGGCGTCAGCGATCAGGAGCTGGCGCAGGTGATGGCGGCCTGGCGCAGGGTGGCGCAAAAGGGACAGGACCGGGGAATCTACGGAGCGGTCAGGTCCTATCTGGAACGGCACGAGGACGCGCTTGCCAAAAAGCTGTCCCGCCTGATGAAGCTGGTGGAGCGGTTTCGGGCGGAGAGCGTTTATCTTCCCATCCATCAGCTGATTTACCGGATCTATGAGGAAACCGGCTATTATGACTATGCGGCGGCCATGCCGGCGGGGGAAACCCGCAGGGCAAACCTGGACATGCTGGTGGAAAAGGCGGCGGATTATGAAAAAACCAGCTATAAAGGCCTGTTTCATTTTATCCGCTACATAGAAAATCTGAAAAAATACAATACGGATTTCGGCGAGGCCTCCACGGCAGGGGAGGATGATAATACAGTGCGCATTATGAGCATCCACAAAAGCAAGGGGCTGGAATTCCCGGTGGTATTTTTGTCCGGCATGGGGAAAAAATTCAACCGTCAGGATCTGTACGGCAAGCTTTTAATCGACGCGGATCTGGGGGTGGGAACCGATTATCTGGATCTGGAGCACCGGCTGAAAACCACAACCCTGAAAAAGAATGTATTGCGGCGCAAGCTGGAGCTGGACAGTCTGGGAGAGGAGCTGAGGGTATTATATGTGGCAATGACCCGGGCCAAGGAGCAGCTGATCATGACCGGAACTGACCGTTATCTGGAAAAGTCTCTGGAGAAATACGCCAGAATTCCCCTGGCCGGCGGGCAAGTGCCCTATACCATCCTGGCCTCTGCCGGGTCTTACCTGGACTGGCTTTTGATGTGTATGGGCGGCGGGCAGACCCGCATCCGCCTGGTTCAGGTGCCGGTCGCGGAGCTTGTCGGGGAGGAATTGGTCCGTCAGGTAAGGCACAGGAGGGCAAAGGAGGAGCTTCTTAAGCTGGATACCAGCCGGGTCTATCACCCGGAATACCGGGAGCAACTGGAGCAGTGCCTGGGCTATCGGTATCCCTATGAGGCAGATAGGACTCTGCACACCAAGATGTCCGTGTCGGAGCTGAAAATGCTGGGCCAGATGATGGACGAGGCGGAGAGCGCCAGACTGGAGGGGCTGGAGGAGACTGACCGCCAGATGGAGCAGGAGACCGACCGCCAGGCCAAGCAGGTTCCATCTGCTGCCTCCCGCGGCGCTTCCGCTTCCTTTGGCGCCACCCGGGGCACCGCCTATCACCGGGCGATGGAGCTTTTGGATTTCACCCAGGTACACCGGGCCTCAGATGTGGAAAAGCAGCTGCTGGATCTGGTGGAACAGGGAAGGTTCACGAAGGAGGCCTTCGGGCTGATCCGCTGCGGCGTTCTCTGGCGGTTTCTCCAGTCAGAGCTTGGCAGGCGGATGACCCTGGCCCAGGCGGAAGGACGCCTGCACAAGGAGCAGCAGTTTGTCATGGGAATTCCGGCGCGGGAGCTGGGATTTGCGGGCTCTGAGGAGCTGGTGGTCATCCAGGGCATTATGGACGCCTATTTTGAGGAGCAGGGACAGCTGGTGCTGGTGGACTATAAGACCGATCATGTCAAGGAGGCCCGGACCCTGATCGACCGTTATCAGAAGCAGCTGGACTATTATGAACGGGCGCTGGCACAGATGACCGGAAAACCGGTGAAGGAGAAGATCATCTACTCCCTGGGACTGAACCGGGAAATTCGTTTGTAAAAATGCACAAGGTTTGTTGGCGGTTTTTCACAAAACGAAAATCAGTCCAGAAAACAAACTTGACAAAAGATGCATGCTCCAATTATACTTGTCCTATGTATAAAAGATCCCATTTTCGACACTTGGGATGATTAAAAAAGCTGGAGCTCCTTGAAAAATAA
>CAZICB010000011.1:31427-44092 GCA_964537765.1 uncultured Lachnospiraceae bacterium | reverse complement strand
TAATAGTCAAAAGCTCACAGTAATGCGACCATGACAATTTAACAGACACCGTCTGGCGACAGTGGAAAGGAATAGTAACCGCTTTGGTTCATATTCCTGAGCGAAGCAAGGAATTCGTTGACAAACGGGAATTTTGCGTTTATAATTCCCATCAATGTGTTTTTTACAAGACACAGGATAGCGAATGAGGGAGCAATCATTGATTTCTCGATTCAAATGAGGAGGAAAAAATGGCAGTAAAGAAAGTTGTTGAAACAGAGACTGAGACTGCAGCAGTGGCAGCTGAGGAAGTGAAAGAAGCAGCGCCGAAGAAGACAACCAGAAAGACTACAGCAGCAAAGAAGGAAGCGGCACCGAAGAAGACGGCAGCTTCCAAGAAGGCAGCTGAGACCACAGAGGAAGCAGCTCCGAAGAAAACCACCACCAGAAAGACTGCGGCAAAGAAGGCAGCAGCTCCGGAGGTTACCGTATTTGTGGAGTATGCAGGCAAGCAGGTAGTTGCGAAAGAGGTGCTTGCGGCAGCAATCGAGAGCTACAAAGCAGCAAACGCTGATACCGAGATTAAGACCATAGAGGTTTACATGAAGCCGGAAGAGAACGTGGCATATTATGTGGTAAACGGCGTAGGTTCCGATGCTTTCAAGGTTGAGCTGTAAGGAGATCAGTCAGAAAGACCATATATCCGTAAGGGTGTATGGTCTTTTGCAATAGTTCCATGTTTCAATTTTTTGATTTTTCAGTTGCGCCTGGCGGGTTTGCTATATCCGGGACGCTTATCCGGGCGTATAGCCGCGGATACTGTTCAGAATATAGGAGCGAAGCGTATCCCACACGTCATTGTCCAGTACAGCATCATCCGGATAGCCCAAAGCGCGCCGGATAAATATGGGATGTTCCCCGAAGGAAATGATGGCTCCGGTCACGATCCTGCTGACGATGATCGTCTCTTTTTTATCATAGCTTTGCCAATAATCCGACAAAAGAAGATTCAGAACCGCTTCCGATTCCTTGCAGAGGACACTGGTGATCGGATACTGATTGTTTACGGGTGTAATCTGTTCGCGGAACAGCAGGTTCAGCATATCTTTATTGCCGTAGGCGTTGTTGGTATTTGTATTTTTCAGGATGGAGAGAAGCTGGTCGACATAGAGTTCGATGAGCTTCCAGGCCTCATCCGGCGAGGGCGTGCGGTTTTTGTGGGCTTCCTTTACCTGCTCCCGAAACTCCTGCAGATCACTTCTCATGATTTCCGCGACATAATTAAGCACCGCGACATAGAAATTCTCTTTATTTCCAAAATGAAATGCCATAGTGGCGATATTGGTTCCTGTGGTTTCCGCGATCATGCGCGTGGAAGTGGATTCATAACCATGTTCGGCGAAAAGGTGAATGCCGGCTTTTAAAAGCTTTTCTTTTGTGTTGTTTTCTGCCATTTTGTGTCTCCATATTCCTTCATTAATTTTTTAATCATTCATTTTAATCATTCATTTGTTTGATCTAATTAATCTTAACATACTCATCTGAAATGTCAAGCCTCAGAAAAATGGTGTTACAAAAAAATGGAAGTCCGTGAAATTAACTGAATAATAAGCATAAATCTTGTTGACGTTGCCGAATTTTAAAAATAATGCGACAACTTATTGACTATAGTTTCACATTGTTTTATTATTTAATTAAACACTTGATTAAATTTGGCGAAAGGAGTTTTCTATGGATATCAAATCGGTAACATTGTTCATCAATGGTCAGCAGTATCAGTTTTCTGTTGGTGAGATGTATGGGCAGATCCTCCCAAATGAGACGCTTGTCCAGACATTGCGCAAAAGGCTGGGGCTGACCGGAACAAAGGAATCCTGCAATCAGGGGGCCTGTGGCTGCTGTACCGTAATCATGGACAAAGAGGCGGTCGCTTCCTGTATGCTTCTGACCGTGGATTGTGATGGGAAGCATATTACTACGATTGAAGGACTTCGGGATCCGCAGACCGGCAAACTGGATCCGGTGCAGCAGGCTTTCCTGGATCATTATGCCTTCCAGTGCGGCTTTTGTACACCTGGTATCATTATGGCGACAAGAGCGCTTCTGGATAGAAATCCCAATCCGACAAAAGAGGAAATCACGGAAGCGCTGAGCGGAAACTATTGCCGCTGCATCAGTCATTATCATGTTGTTGAAGCAATTGAAGATCTCGCAGGAAAGGCTGGTGAATAAGAATGTTTCAGACTCCAAAGGATCCAAAGGATTATAAGTATGTAGGAAAAAGTACGCCGCGTAAAGAAGCGGAAGATATCGTGACAGGGAAAGCGGTGTTTCTGGATGATGTCAATGTCCCGAACCAGCTGATTGGAAAATCACTGAAATCCCCCTATTCCCATGCGATGATCAAATCGATCAACACGGAAAAAGCGAAAGCGGTGCCGGGCATCAAAGCAGTTCTCACCTATAAAGACTGCAATCCGGAGTGGAAGATGGGCTGGCCGCCGCAGAAACCGATTCTGGACCGGCATCTGCGTTATATTGGCGATAGTGTCGCCCTGGTGGCGGGCGAGACGGAAGAAGCCTGCGAGGAAGCTATGGATCTGATTGAGGTGGAGTATGAGGTGCTTCCGGCTGTATACGATGGCATTTCCGCTCTCAAAGAGGATGCCCCGCAGCTTTATGAAGAATTTAAAAATAATGTGGTAACGCCCGGTTATCCGCCGTTTCAGCAGGATGGCCCTTTCTGGCATCTGATCAGAGGGGATGTGGAAAAGGGTTTTGAGGAATGTGATTTTATTGCGGAGGATACGGTTTCCTTCAATAAGATGTGTGCGCCTGCGGCTCCGGAGCAGCCTGGTTCCATAGTACAATGGGACGGCGGCCTGGATTTTACGGTCTGGTCGACCACGCAGTCCACCTTTATTTTGAGGATTCTGAACTCTACGGTGATTCCGGGAATCAATATAAAGGCAAAGGCTTATAACGTCGGCGGAAGCTACGGGAACAAGCAGTCTATCGGACTTCCCACGATGTGCGGCTGTCTGTTGGCTATGGCCACAAGGCGTCCGGTGAAGTTCTATGAGACCAAAGTCGAGCAGATGATCAACCATGAGACGCGCCTGGGCAGTCAGGTTCACGCGAAGATCGGCATGGATAAGAATGGCATTGTGCGTGCCGTAAAAGCAGATTGGGCGGTTGACACAGGAGCGTTCTGCAACGCGACGCAGGGCCAGATCGGCGTGGGCATCGGCGAGACGCAGCTGGTCATGGCAAAATGCCAGAACTGGGATTTGGATACGAGCTGTGTGGTAACCAATAAGCAGCCGGCCGGAATCGTCAGAGGCTATGGCGGACAGGAGTTGAATTCCTGCCTTTCTCTGCTCATGGGACGCACCATGCGCGCGGGAAACTTCGATCCGGTTGAGGTGTATAAAAAGAATTTCGTCTCAGATGGAGATGAATATATCTGGCGTGATGGCCGGCATTGGAAAGCACATTCCATCAATTATGTGAAAGCGATCGAATCCACAGCCGAGAAGTTTGGATGGAAGGATCGCTGGAAGGGCTGGGGGATCCCGACCTGGGTGAGCGACGATGGGAAAAAATGCCGCGGCGTGGGCTGCGGCCTGATCGGAAATGCGGATATCGGCGAGGACAATAATGAAGTCTATGTGCGCCTGACGCCGGATCTTCCCGGAAGCGATGGGTTCCATGTAATGATTCACGCGGATATCACCGAGTCTGGTATGGGTCAGCGCAGCAATGTGGTCAAACAGGTTGCGGAATATCTGAATGTCCCGTATGAGTGCTGTGAGATCGCTCCCGCCGACAGCCAGTTAAATCCGACGGGGATGGGTCTGTGCGGAAGCCGTGGTACGATTACATATGGGCATGCGGCGTGCAACGCCTGCGATGATCTGCTTCACAAAATGTTTGTGGCAGCGCAGCCATATCTGGATGTCAACGCGGAAAGCATGGAATTTGACGGGAAAAATGTGATAACGCATGCCCGTCCGGGAAAGAAGGTTCCGGTCCGTAAGCTTCTCAACCAATTTATGAGCTTTACAGGTTACGGCCAGCATCTGGAAAACTTTTCTCATCCGAATTTCTATATCCTGTTTTTGGAGGTTGAGGTCGACAAGGAAACCGGCATTGCGAAGGTGACCGATATGATGGGAGGAACCGATTGCGGCCAGATTATTGACTATGCGGCGCTGGAAATGCAGTGCCAGAGCGGAATCGGCTCAGCATCGCTGGATACGGCTTTGTTTGAAGAGCATATCATAGATCCGGAAACCGGGCGTCCGCTGACTTACGATATGATTGAATATAAGTGGCGTCCATTTAATGAGTTCCCCAGATTCAGACACAATATTTTGGAGTCTTCCTTTGATACCTATCAGTTTCGGGCGACTGGCGTCGGAGAGATCGCCGGGGCGTCGGCAGCAAGCGCGTGTATGCAGGCAATTTCCAATGCGATCGGTGTGCAGGTATCAGAGTACCCGGCCACACCGGATGTGATATTAAAGGCTTTAAAAAAGCTGTGAGCGAGGAGGAAGAAGATGAAAAGATTTGATTATAAACGTGCGGATAGTTTTGAGGATGCTGTCGCTATGGCAGAGGAAAAAGAAAATCTTTCCTTCCTCGCCGGCGGTACGGATCTTTTGGGCGTTTTAAAGGCGGATATTCTTCCTAAGTCCCCGGAAACCCTGGTGGATTTAAAGAGGATCCCGGAAGCAAAGGGGATCCGGGAGGAGGACGGCGTCTTAAAGATCGGCGCTTTGACTACCCTGGAGGAAATTGAGAGCAGTGCGTTGGTAAAAGAAAAGATGCCCATTCTGGCGGATGCGGCGAGAAGTGTCGCGACTCCTTTGATTCGCAGTATCGGTACGATCGGCGGAAACATTTGTCAGGATGTGAGATGTTGGTTTTATCGTTATCCCCATGAAGCGGGCGGGCGCCTGGTGTGCGCCCGAAAAGGCGGGGAGCAGTGCTACGCGATTCAGGGGGATAACCGTTATCATTCCGTATTTGGAGGCATGAAGGTCGGAAAAACGCCTTGTACACAGAAATGCCCGGCGAACACCGATATTCCAGGCTATATGGCAAAGATCCGAAAAGGAGACTGGGAAGGAGCCATCGAGATCCTGATGCGCGTCAACCCGATGCCCATGTGCACCAGCCGCATTTGCCCGCATGGATGCCAAAGCAGCTGCAATCAGTGTGAACATGGCGATTGCATATCCATCCATTCCGTGGAGAGAAAGTTAGGAGATCGCATCCTGGAAAACATGGGGAAATATTATCGTGCTCCTGAGCGCGAGACCGGGAAAAAGGTGGCCGTATTGGGCGCGGGCCCTTCCGGCCTGACAGCCGCTTTTTACCTGCGCAAGGCCGGACATGAGGTGACGGTTTATGATCAGATGGAGGAGGCAGGCGGAGTATTGATGTATGGAATTCCTGCCTACCGTCTGCCGAAGGACATTGTGCGCCGGCTGAATGCCGCCCTGGAAAATATGGGAATCCGTTTCGTGATGAACACCGTGATAGGCAAAGATATCACGTTGGAGGCGATTCGCGGGCAGAACGACGCGGTTTATCTGGCTACCGGCGCGTGGAAACAGCCGATCCTAGGTCTGGACGGAGAGAATCTGACTCAGTTTGGCCTGAATTTCCTCGTTGAAGTAAACAAATATCTGAAGGGAAAGGTTGGAAAAGAGGTTCTGGTATGCGGCGGCGGCAATGTAGCGATGGATGTCGCCCTCGTTTCAAAGCGTCTTGGCGTAAAAAATGTGAAGCTGGTATGTTTGGAACAGCGCGGTGAGATGCCCGCCGGAGTGGAAGAGATTGCCCGTGCCGAGGAGGAAGGGGTCAAGATCATCAATGGCCGCGGCCTCGCGCGTGTCGTCTACGATGAAGACGGACATGTGAAGGGGATGGAAACCAATCGCTGCACGGCTGTGCGTGACGAAAAGGGATATTTTAATCCGCAATATGATAATTCCGACATTCAGCTTCTGGAGTCTGACTGTATTATCCTCGCGACCGGACAGCGTGTCGATTTAAGTTATCTGAGCGATAGCATCGCGAAGCAGATCAAATCGGGCCGCGGTCTGATTGAAGTGGACGAGGAAAATGCCAGCAGGATTCCAGGCGTTTACGGCGGCGGTGACGCGGTGACCGGCCCTGATTTAGCCATTCGGGCGATTGCGTCAGGCGGAAACGCAGCGAGGAGAATCAGCCATGATCTGGGATTTGATATCAGCGTTCCGGTTCATGAGCCGGAATTGATCTCCTGCGATCCCAGGCTGGTACATTGCAGGGAAACCGTCCATGAGGCGGATCTTCCTGTTGAGGAGAGAAGCTTAACGGTAGAGGATACCACTACGGTTTCGGATGAAGCGGCGCAAAAGGAAGCCGGAAGATGTATGAACTGCGGCTGCTACGCGGTAAATCCGTCAGATATTGCTCCGGTTTTGGTGGCGCTGGGCGCCACTGTGGTTACCACAAAACGCCGGATCCCGGCGGAGCAATTTGCCTGCGGCCAGCTGCGCGTAAAGGATTTGCTTCATCAAGGGGAGATCGTTACCTCGATTGAGGCGCCGATTGAGAAAGGGATCATCACGCATTATGATAAGTTCCGTTTAAGAGAATCCGTCGATTTCGCGATCGTCAGCCTGTCCAGCGTTTTCAAGGTGGAGGATGGGAAAATCCGCGAGGCGCGTCTTGTGTTTGGAGGAGTAGCGCCGGTTCCGCTGCGCAGAACCGAGACGGAACGTTTCCTGATTGGTAAAGAAATCACGGAGGACGTGGCAAATGAGGCTTCCGGGCTTGCCGTGAAGGACGCGATTCCATTTGAAAAGAATGTTTACAAGGTGAAAGAGCTGGAGGTTCTGGTGCGCCGCAGTATTCTGAGGCTGAAGTAATTCTGTAACGTGCGGATGAAGCCGGAAAAAGAGGGATCGGGATGAATGATAAGATGAAGACAGGCGCTGTGATTGTGGCTGCCGGGACGCCAAGGAAGCCGGAGGAGAGCGAGCCTTTGATGAAAATGGGCTCCATCACGGTGATCCAGCGCCTGATTTTCACAATGCAGCAGGCGGAATTGGATCCGATTGTTGTGGTGACCGGAGAGAATGATAAGCGGCTGGAGCATCATCTGGGAAGGCAGGGCGTGATCTGTTTAAGAAATCAGGAATCGGAAAATTCAGAGATGTTTGATTCCGCCCGCATGGGGTTTTCCTATATTCAGGACCTGTGTGATCAGATTTTGTTTTCGCCTGCGGACATCCCGCTGTTTACGGTGGATACGGTAAAGCGGCTGATTGACAGCGGAAGGGATCTGGCGGTTCCCATGTACGAGGGGAAACGCGGCCATCCGATATTGATCAATTGCAGGCTTTTCCCCGCGATTTCCGCCTATGAGGGGACGGGAGGCCTGCGCGGAGCTCTGGAAAACTGCGGCTGTAGTTTAAGCTTCGTGGACGTGGGAGACCGGGGAACGTTGTTTGAGACAGATATGTCGGATGATTATGAGGAGCTTTTAAGAGAGCATAACGATCAGCTTCTCAGGCCGAAAATCAAGCTGGCTCTGGCCAGGGAGACTGTCTTTTTAGATCAGGATTCCGCCCGCCTTTTACGTCTTATCGGGCAGACGGGCTCTGTGCGGACGGCATGCGCGATGATGAATCTTTCCTATAGCAGAGGCTGGAATATCCTGAACCTGATGGAGGAGCAGCTCGGTTTTTCTGTCCTGGTACGTCATCCGGGAGGAATGAACGGCGGACATTCTTCCTTATCATTTGAGGGAGAAAGATTGTTAGATCGTTTTGAAAAATTCCAGAATGAGATGGAGGAAGCGACAAAAACAGCTTTTGAGCGAATCTTTGAGAGACCATCCGGACAGACAGACCGGGATAATAAGGGTTGAGCCGGAAAGGCTTTAAAATGGAGCAAAGAAGACCATATATCCGTAAGGGTGTATGGTCTTTTTTCAATTTTTGGCTGCGACTTGCGGCATACGTTTTTTGCTTTAGTATTGCCAAGCAGCCCCGGACAAGGTTATAATGGAGAAAAAGCATAGAGGAGGAGGAAAGAGATGTATTACGATGGAAAGATCTGGGTGGCCTCCAGCGAAGGAGCCCGCCTTGGTATTGTCCCCAGGATGGCAAACCGTCACGGACTGATCGCCGGCGCCACCGGCACCGGAAAAACCGTCACCTTAAAGGTGCTTGCGGAGGCATTCAGCGATGCGGGTGTTCCCGTATTTCTGGCGGATGTGAAGGGAGATCTGGCCGGCATGTGTGAGCCTGGGAGCGACACGGAGAATGTGAAAGCGCGGGCGGAGCAGCTTGGACTGGCAAAAGCCGGATTTTGCTATCGTTCCTATCCGGTCTGCTTCTGGGATATTTTCGGGGAGAAGGGGCTGCCTTTACGGACCACGATCAGTGAGATGGGACCGCTGCTTTTGGCGCGGCTTATGGATTTAAATGCTACCCAGAGCGATATTTTGACCGTAGTATTCCGGATCGCGGATGAGGAGGGACTTTTGCTTTTGGACACCAAGGATCTGCGATCCATGCTCAACTATGTGGGGGAAAACAGCAAGGTCTACAGCGACCGCTACGGCAATCTGCCCAGGCAAAGCATCAATGCCATTTTGCGCAATCTGGCGGCGCTGGAAGAGCAGGGGGCGGATCGGTTTTTCGGGGAGCCGGCCCTGGACATCCGCGACTGGTTTCGTATGGATTCGAACAGCCGGGGTGTGATCAATATTCTTCACAGTGAAAGCCTGATTTGTCAGCCCATGATGTATTCCACCTTCCTTTTGTGGATGCTGTCGGAGCTTTTTGAAACCCTGCCGGAGGCCGGGGATCTGGCAAAGCCCAAGATGGTGTTTTTCTTTGATGAAGCGCATCTGCTATTTCATGGAGCGCCCAAGGTGCTGCTGGCCAAGATCGAACAGGTGGTGAAGCTGATCCGTTCCAAAGGAGTTGGCGTCTACTTTATCACCCAGAGTCCCGGCGATATCCCCGATGAGGTGCTGGGACAATTGGGCAATAAGATTCAGCACGCCCTGCATGCCTACACGCCGGCAGAGCAGAAGGCGATCCGAGCGGCGGCGGATTCCTTCCGTGTAAATCTGGCGTTTGATACCAGGGAGGTCCTGACCCAGCTGGGAATCGGCGAGGCGCTGGTTTCCTTCCTTCAGGAAGACGGCGTGCCGTCGGTGGTGCAGCGGGCGACAATCCTGCCGCCTCAAAGCAAGCTGGGATGCATCGATGAGAAAAAACGCCAGGAGGAGATCAACGGCACGCCCCTCGCGACCAAATACGGCACCATGATTGACCGGGATTCGGCCTATGAATTCCTGATGAGAAAGAGCCAGTCCGATGCGGAAACGGCCCGTCAGGCAAAGGAGGATGCCGAGAAGGCCAAAAAGGCCAGAAGAGGAACGGATGCCGGAACAAAGGCGGCAAAAAGCGTAGCAAGGACCGCGGCAGGTACCATTGGGCGGGAATTGGGCAATGAGATCGGAAAGAATATAGGCGGAAATTTTGGCAAGAGGCTGGGCGGCAATCTGGGCGCCAGCATTGGCCGGGGACTTCTTGGAACCCTGTTTGGGAGATAAAATCCATGACCATATCAGAAGAGACGATTATGCTGCCGGAAGCCTTCGTGCGAAAAATGCAAAGGCTTCTGGGGCATGAAGAACAGGCGGCTTTTTTTGCCAGCTATGAGAAGGAGCGGGCCCAGGGGCTGCGGCGCAATCCTTTAAAAGCCCGACCGGCAGAATTTCAGGAGCATTGTGCGAGAACCTTTTCCCTGTCCCCGGTTCCCTGGTGCCAGGAAGGGTATTACTATCCCGCTGACGCGCGTCCGGGACGCCATCCTTACCATGAGGCCGGGGTTTACTATATCCAGGAACCCAGTGCCATGGCGGTGGTGGAGCTTTTGGATCCAAGGCCGGGGGAGCGGGTACTGGATTTGTGCGCGGCTCCCGGCGGCAAAACCAGCCACGCGGCTGGAAAGCTTTTGGGGGAGGGGCTTTTGGTGAGCAATGAGATTCATCCGGCCCGGGCGAAGATCCTTTCCCGGAATGTGGAGCGGATGGGGATTTCCAACTGTGTGGTGACCAATGAGGATTCCGGCCGCCTGAGCGGATATTTTCCGGACTTTTTTGACAAAATTATCGTGGATGCGCCCTGTTCCGGGGAAGGGATGTTTCGCAAGGATCAGAAAGCCCGGGAGGAATGGAGCGAGGAAAATGTGGCGCTTTGCGTCCGGCGGCAGCAGGAGATATTGGACAATGCCGCGTCCATGCTGCGCCCCGGCGGCAGGATGGTGTATTCCACCTGCACCTTCTCCCCGGAGGAGGATGAGGAGGGCATCGCCGCCTTTTTGGATCGCCATCCGGAGTTTTCTGTGGTGTCCGTGCCGCAAAACGAACGGCTTCCAGGGCTTTCCCGCGGTCGCGCGGACTGGATAAAAAGGAGCTGCCCGGCCGTCAGCGATACTTACCGGATCTGGCCCCATCTGGCAGAGGGGGAGGGGCATTTTCTGGCGCTCCTTAAAAAAGCGGAAGCCGAAGGAAAAGAAAACGGCAGAAAAGCCGACAGACAAAGCCGAAAAGAAAAGCCGCCCAAATTCTGGAAGGATCCGGCGGGGCAGAAGGTGGTTTCCGGCTTTTTCGCGGAAACCTGCCGCGAGCTTCCGGCCTGGGCGGCCGATTATGAAAAAAGAATGATTCTCTACGCAGACCAGGTGTATCTGGTGCCGGAGGGAATGATCGCCATGGACGGGCTTCGGGCGCTGCGTCCGGGCCTGCATCTCGGCACGTTGAAGAAAAATCGCTTTGACCCTGCCCACGCACTGGCATTGGCCCTGGAGGCAGAAAAGGTGTGCCGGGCAGTCTCCTTTCCGGCGGACAGCCCGGAGATCATCGGCTATCTAAGTGGGCAGACCCTGCCATCCGCGCCGGGTGAGAAGGGCTGGACCCTGGTCTGCGTGGACGGCTTCTCCCTGGGCTGGGCGAAAGCGTCGGCTGGGATTTTGAAAAACCATTATCCCAGGGGATTGCGGATCGTCAGCGGATAACGTCTTTTCCGCTTTCAGGATCGCTTAAGGATGGATCCTCCAGATAGGGACGGATATCCACGGAGTATCCGTTCTTCTGGATTTCAGAGGGAAGGGAGTTTACCAGGGCAATCATGTCATTCATATTGATATGCTGATCCTTGATCTCCTCCCGTGTATTCGGAAGGTAATGCTCCAGAATCGGCAGTAAAATCAGCACGGTCAGTCCGGCGGTAAAACCGCCGTTGTATAAGACGAAGCCGCCGTGGAGGGCGCTGGTTGCCGTACACATGGAGGCGCACAGAAATCCGCCGATGATGCCGGCCAGATTGCCATAGCGCCCCACCAGGGGGCTCATACCGGTGGCAAAGGCCACACCGTTGATATAGCCCTGGGTGGAGATGGTCCAGGTAATGTCCCTCCCGTTGATATGGCAGAAGAAGAGGGTTACCAGGTATAGGCATTGATAGCCGATCAGAATGGGCCAGATATTGCGGGGATGCTGCCCCATGGCGGTGAAGGTCAGGGCAGCCAGCATCACTCCGAAGGTTGGGCCGGTAAAGCCGGCTCCTTCAGTAAAATGAATGACGAGATTCAGGTACAAAAGGAACAGAAAGCCGTACAGGCCGATATTGATCAGACAGACCGGCATGCCGTATTTTTCCGAAAAGTCGCTGCGAAAGCCGGTGTCCTTAAACAGATGTTTGATCCCGTAAAAGCTTTTTCCGTTCAGCAGGTATCCGGTGATGATGCAGATGACGAAGATAGCCGCGTAAAAGCAATTGCCGTAGCCGCGGAAGGAATGAGCGAAGCTGGCGTAGATGGGATTGTCCGCCTGGGTGGGACCGGGAGATGTAAGTCCCATGGTTTTAAACAGGAAATTGTATACCAGAAAACCGAAGATCCCGAAGGCCAGGCCGCCGTTGTAGAGATTATAGCCCTTGTGCCAGGCATGGGCGCCGGGCAGGATGGCCGGGACGATAAAACCAAGGGCCAGAGAGAAAATCACAGCCAGAAGGATCCCGTTGGCTGAAAGGTTCAGCTGGCCGAATTCATATTGCTCACTGTTGGTATAGCGGAACAGAAATTCGCTGATAAAGGGGGCGAAGGATGTGGAAAACATGCAGACGTGCAGATTGCCCTTAAAGCTGAGCTTTTTTAAGCGCAGATATAAAAAGGGCGCCAGAAAGCAGGGCCACATGTTGAGAAAATTCAGCCCGTAGAAGCAGTGGGCCACCACGAGAAAATATCCCGCCATGGTATTGGCGCGGGAAGGACCCTTTAGAAGAATCATAAACAGGAAGCAGACCATACCGCAGGCCCCTGCGTTGAGCATGGCGCTGGCCAGGCCGCCGACGCCGAAATAATCCGTGACCAGAGGACATGGTGTGATCATAATAATGTACCAATTGTGAAAAACGCTTCCCCATTCGCCGGTGTAGCAGGCTGCCGCCAGCGAGGAAACCAGAAAGGCCAGTGAAAAGCCCAGCGCGATCCCATTGATGATGGTGCTGTTGCTGAAACGCTGCGTGTGTTGTCTTTTTTGATCTGTTTCTCCCATGAATGATAATCCCCCCGAAATAAGAATTCCCCGATGAATACCCCTTATC
>CAZICB010000011.1:27727-31327 GCA_964537765.1 uncultured Lachnospiraceae bacterium | reverse complement strand
GCTGCAGGCCCATGTTATTTTTTGGCAAAAATCAGGGGGCTTTTTGGTCTTGTCATTGACCCGAATAAACTGCCGGAAAGGGGAATAGGATGCAATAAACGGGGCAGGAGGGACAACATGATAAAACAACATGGACTATACGGATGGATGGCAGGGATCACGATCGGCTTCGCCCTGTTGGGAAGGATTCCTTATCCGCAGAAGGCGGCGCCGGCCGCTGTCACCTGGGAGCAGGAGAAGACAGCGTCTGTTACGGCCGGCAGGCAGCAGGAGAAGGCAGCGCCGGCCGCGGCCGACAAAGAGCAGGGGGAGGAGCTTCGCCTGCATGCGATGTCGGCGGTATTGATGGACGGGGACAGCGGCAGGATTCTATATGGGAAGAATGCGGATGTCGTGCGTCCCATGGCCAGCACCACCAAGATTATGACCTGTATTGTGGCTTTGGAGAACGGCCGGCCGGACCAGGTCTGCACGGTATCGTCCAATGCGGCGTCCCAGCCCAAGGTCCGTCTGGGGGCGCCTGCGGGCACAGAGTTTTACCTGGAGGATTTGCTGTATTCCCTGATGCTGGAATCCCACAATGATTCCGCGGTGGTGATTGCCGAGGCCATCGCCGGAAGCGTGGAGGATTTTACAAAGCTGATGAACCAGAAGGCCCGGGATTTGGGCTGCACAAACACTCATTTTGTCACGCCAAGCGGGCTGGATGCGTCGGATTCCAGGCAGCACGCCACCACCGCCGGGGAGTTGGCGCTGATTTTGCGCTATTGCATCCGGGAGTCCCCCAAGCGGGAGGAGTTTTTAAAGATCACCCGGACTGGCAATTATTCCTTCACGGATGTGGCGGGAAAGCAAAGCTTTTCCTGCGTCAATCACAATGCGCTGCTTAATATGATGGACGGCGTTCTCACCGGGAAAACCGGTTTTACCGGAAAGGCCGGTTATTCCTATGTATCTGCCCTGGAATCGGAGGGCAGGACCTATATTCTGGCTCTTTTAGGATGCGGCTGGCCGCCCCACAAAACGTATAAATGGGAGGACGCTAAGACATTATTTCAATATGGAAAGGAGCATTATGCTTATCGGAATGTGTTCCGGGAGCAGGGATTTTCCCCGGTAAAGGTGGAAAACGGCATCCTGCCGGAGGTCCCGGTGGGTCTTGAGAAGCAGGTAAAGGAGCTTATGGTGCTTTTGAGGGAGGATGAGCAGGTGCGGGTCCGCCTTCGGATTCCGGATACCCTGCAGGCTCCGGTGCGAAAGGGACAGATGGTGGGCAGCGTTTCCTATGAGGTGGACGGAAAGACCCTGAAATCCTACCCGGTTTGCGCCAGGGAAGCGGTGGCGCTACGGGATTATGCCTGCTGCGCCCGGCAGGCTTGGCGGTGTTTTTTCCTGTTAAGAAAATTAGAAATTGAAAATTATTGAAAAAACGGCTTGAATTTTCCCCTTATGCATTATACAATTACAATCGGCAGAAATTGGATTTACCATGCGGAACTTTGTTAAATTCCTGACGAATTTAAGAGGCTCCGTGAAAATATTTCAAAATGGAGGTTTGCAAAATGAGTAATTCAACACAAACATCAGCAAGTAACAGAATCAATGCTTTACTTGATGAGAGCAGTTTTGTTGAAGTAGGTTCTTACGTGACCGCAAGAAACACTGATTTCAACATGGCTGACAAGGAAACTCCGGCTGATGGCGTAATCACTGGTTACGGAACCATCGACGGAAGCCTTGTATATGTGTATAGCCAGGATGCTTCCGTGATGGGCGGTTCCATGGGCGAAATGCATGCAAGGAAAATAGCCGCTATTTATTCCATGGCAATGAAAATGGGGGCTCCGGTGATCGGACTGATCGACTGTGCAGGACTGAGACTGCAGGAGGCGACGGACGCGCTGAACGGATTTGGACAGGTATACATGAGCCAGGCGATGGCTTCCGGCGTGATTCCGCAGATTGCGGCGATTTTCGGAACCTGCGGCGGCGGCATGGCAGTCTCCTCTGCTATGGCAGACTTTATTTTTATGGAGGAGAAGAAGGCAAAATTATTTGTCAATGCGCCGAACACGCTGGACGGCAACCGCGCGGAGGTATGCGACACCGCAAGCGCCGCATTCCAGAGCGAGGATACGGGTCTGGTGGATTTTGTAGGAGATGAGGATGCGATTTTGCAGGGCATCCGTGATCTGATCAGCATTCTTCCGGCAAACAATGAGGACGATTTGTCCTACAGCGAGTGCGGCGATGATCTGAACCGCGTATGCTCCGATTTGGAGAATTATGTGGGCGCGACGGATCTGGCGCTGGCTCAGATTTCCGATGACAATTTCTTCCTGGAAGTGAAGAAGGCCTTTGCTCCGGCTATGGTAACCGGCTTTATCCGCTTAAACGGCACCACCGTGGGCTGTGTGGCGAACCGCACCGAGCAGTATGGGGCTGACGGCGTGAAGGAAGCCGAGTATGAGCCTGTTTTGAGCACCAATGGCTGTGACAAGGCAGCTAAATTTGTAAACTTCTGCGACGCGTTCAATATTCCAGTGCTGACCCTGGTCAATGTACGGGGCTACCGCGCGGTGAAGTGCACCGAGCGCCGGATCGCAAAGGCGGCAGGCCGTCTGACCTACGCATATGCCAACGCCAGCGTGCCGAAGGTAACGGTGATTGTGGGAGAAGCCTACGGCAGCGCTTATCTGACCATGAACAGCAAGTCCATCGGCGCGGATCTGGTCTATGCATGGCCGGGCGCCACGGTCGGCATGATGGATCCGGTTTCCGCGGCCAAGATTATGTATGCGGATGAGATCGCGAAGGCCGATGACAGCCTCGCGCTGATCAATGAGAAGGCGGCCGCTTACCGCGAGCTGCAGTCCAGCGCTGTGGCGGCGGCGAAGAGAGGCTATGTGGATGACATCATCGAGGCCTGTGATACCAGAAAGCGTGTGATCGCGGCATTTGAGATGCTGTTTACCAAGAGAGAGGATCGTCCGGACAGAAAACATGGCACGGTTTAGAATGAGGTGACAGGTATATGAAACAGAATATAAAACGAGTATTATTGATCTTGTGCATGGCTGCCTGCTTCTTTTCCCTGTCAGCATGTTCCAATGCGAAGACGAATGAGGCAGAAGTCATTGACCCCGGCACGGCTTCCTACATTGTTCAGGTATCGGAAGGTTTGCTGGAACAGTTCGTGGGGCTTTCCAAGGAGGATGCCGCGCAGATCGAGGCGAATCTTCTGAAAGCGAAAGAAACCGGACTGGCAAGCGGCGCCACGTCCTGGATCAGTGTTATGGATGATACCGGGGAATTTGTGGACCTCATTTCCTCTGAGGCAAGTCTGGAAGAGGATGAGACCTATTCCTGTACGATACAGGCACAGTTTGTCAACCGCAAATGTGAGTTCAAAATCTTTTATGAGATGGCGGACCAGAGTTTAAATCCGACCTCCATTTCCTTCGCTCCGAAGTATACCGTGGGCGAGAACATGGCGAAGGCCGGCATGAATACCATCATGGGTATGGGTACGGTATTTGTGGTTCTGATCTTCATCAGCCTGCTTATCAGCTGCTTCAAATACATCAACGTATTTGAAAA
>CAZICB010000011.1:0-27627 GCA_964537765.1 uncultured Lachnospiraceae bacterium | reverse complement strand
GCTCCGGCACCTGCTCCGGCGCCTGCTCCGGCACCGGCAGTGGCGGAAGAGGAAGAAGAGCTGGTAGATGATCTGGAACTGGTAGCAGTGATCACCGCGGCGATCGCGGCAGCAACCAATTCTTCAAGCGACGGTCTGGTGGTACGCTCCATCAAGCGCGCGCCGGGCGCAAAATGGAAAAGAGCATAAGCAAACAGGAGGATTTTATCATGAAAAATTATACTATTACAGTCAATGGCAATGTTTACAATGTAACCGTAGAGGAAGGCACCACCGCAGGCGTGGTACAGGCAGCGGCTCCTGTGGCAGCTCCAAAGGCAGCGCCGGCAGCTCCCAAGAAGGCGGCAGCACCGGCCGGCGCGGCCGGTTCCGTGACCGTGACCGCTCCGATGCCGGGCAAGATTCTGGCTGTGAAGGCAAACGCGGGACAGGCAGTGAAGAAGGGCGAAGTGATCATGGTTCTGGAAGCCATGAAGATGGAAAATGACATTGTAGCTCCTCAGGATGGAACCATCGCAAGCGTAAATGTAGGAGTCGGCGATTCCGTAGAATCCGGCTCGACTTTGGCTACCATGAATTGATTGATACGTTTGCAGATAATGACAAGTTCCACATGGAGGGATTAAAATGGATTATATTGTATCAACCTTAACTAATCTTCTTCATCAGACGGCCTTTTTGAACCTGACCGGCGGAAATCTGCTTATGATTTTTGTGGCGTTGTTCTTCCTGTACCTGGCTATCCGGCACGGGTTCGAACCGCTTCTGCTGGTTCCGATTGCATTCGGTATGTTACTGGTGAACATTTATCCGGATATTATGGCGTCTCCTGAAGATACGTCCAACGGCGTAGGCGGTCTGCTTCATTACTTCTATCTGATGGATGAGTGGAGTATTCTTCCTTCCCTGATTTTCATGGGCGTGGGTGCGATGACGGACTTTGGTCCGCTGATTGCAAACCCCAAGAGCTTCCTTTTAGGCGCGGCAGCTCAGTTTGGCATTTACGCAGCATATTTTATGGCGATTTTCATGGGCTTCAATGACAAGGCGGCAGCAGCCATCTCCATCATCGGCGGCGCTGACGGCCCGACCTCCATCTTCCTGGCTGGTAAGCTGGGACAGACGGAATTCATGGGACCGATCGCCGTGGCGGCATATTCCTACATGGCTCTTGTGCCGATCATTCAGCCTCCGATCATGAAAGCGATGACCACTGAGGAGGAGCGGAAGATCAAGATGGAGCAGCTTCGCCCGGTTTCCAAGCTGGAGAAGATCCTGTTCCCGATCATCGTTACCATTGTGGTCTGCCTGATTCTTCCCACCACGGCTCCGCTGGTAGGTATGCTGATGCTGGGCAACCTGTTCAGGGAGTGCGGCGTGGTGAAACAGCTGCAGGAGACCGCAAGCAATGCCTTGATGTACATCGTGGTGATCCTGTTGGGTACCTCTGTGGGCGCAACCACCAGCGCGGAGGCGTTTTTAAAGGTGACCACCTTAAAGATCGTGGCGCTGGGCCTGATCGCGTTTGCTTTCGGCACGGCGGCCGGCGTGATTTTCGGCAAGCTCATGTGCAAGTTTACCGGAGGAAAGGTAAATCCGCTGATTGGCTCCGCAGGCGTATCGGCAGTGCCCATGGCAGCCCGTGTATCCCAGAAGGTAGGCGCGGAGGCAGATCCCACCAATTTCCTGTTGATGCATGCTATGGGACCGAACGTAGCCGGCGTCATCGGTACGGCGGTAGCTGCCGGTACCTTCATGGCGATTTTCGGCATTGGCTGATCAGTTGTATAGACTTGGTGAATAGTTAGGAGGAAAATAAAATGGCAGTAGAAAAAAAGCCGGTTAAGATAGTGGAAACTGTCCTGCGCGACGCGCATCAGTCCCTGATCGCAACCAGAATGAGCACTGAGCAGATGCTCCCGATTATCGATAAGATGGATCAGATCGGTTACTATGCGGTAGAGTGCTGGGGCGGCGCTACCTTCGATGCCTCCCTTCGTTTCCTGAAGGAGGATCCGTGGGAGAGACTGAGAAAGCTGAGGGCCGGATTCAAGAAAACCAAATTGCAGATGCTGTTCCGCGGCCAGAATATCCTGGGCTACAATCACTATGCGGATGACGTAGTAGAATATTTTGTGCAGAAATCCGTAGCGAACGGTATTGATATTATCCGCATCTTTGACTGTCTGAACGATCTGCGCAACCTGCAGACCGCGGTACGGGCAGCCAACAAGGAAAAGGCGCATGTGCAGATCGCGCTGTGCTATACCCTGGGTGACGCCTACACCCTGAAATACTGGAAGGATATCGCGAAGAGAATTGAGGATATGGGAGCAGATTCCATCTGTATCAAGGATATGGCCGGCCTGCTGACCCCATATGCGGCGCAGGATCTGGTGACTGCCCTGAAGGAGTCCACCAAGCTTCCTGTTGATTTGCACACCCACTATACTTCCGGAGTAGCTTCCATGACTTACTTAAAGGCTGTGGAGTCCGGCTGTGACATCATCGATACAGCCATGTCTCCTTTTGCTCTTGGTACCAGCCAGCCAGCCACTGAGGTAATGGTGGAGACCTTCCGCGGTACGCCCTATGATACCGGCCTTGACCAGGTGAAGCTGGCTGAGATCGCCGATTACTTCACTCCGATGCGTGAGGAAGCATTAAAGAGCGGACTTTTGAACCCGAAGGTGCTTGGTGTCAATATCAAGACCCTGCAATATCAGGTGCCAGGCGGCATGCTGTCCAACCTGGTGTCCCAGCTGAAGGAAGCGGGCAAGGAGGATAAGTACCGTGAGGTTCTGGAGGAGATCCCGAGAGTAAGAAAAGACTTCGGCGAGCCGCCGTTAGTTACTCCGTCTTCCCAGATCGTGGGTACGCAGGCTGTCATGAACGTGATCGCGGGCGAACGCTACAAGCTGGTTCCCAAGGAGTCCAAAAAGATCATGCTTGGTGAGTTCGGCCAGACGGTAAAGCCGTTTAATCCGGAGGTACAGAAAAAGATCATCGGCGACGAGACTCCGATCACCTGCCGTCCGGCGGATCTGATCGAGCCGCAGCTTCCCAAATTTGAGAAGGAGTGCGCGCAGTGGAAGCAGCAGGATGAGGATGTATTGTCCTACGCCCTGTTCCCGAAGGTAGCCGAGGAGTTCTTCAAGTACCGGGAGGCCCAGCAGACCAAGGTAGACTCCACCGTGGCGGATACCGCAAGCAAGGCTTATCCGGTCTGAACAGCTTAGAAAGGCGAAGGCCGGATGGCGCCTCTTTTGGATGAATGTGAAAACGCGATGAGACGCTTCACCGGCGCGTCTCATGAATCAATGCAGGGCCCGCAGAATTTTGCGGGTCCTTTTGCCGTTGAAGGAAGATGATATTGACTCATTTCGGAAAAAATGGTAAAAATAAGTCATATTGACAGGATAGATGGGAGGCGGTATCAGATGAAACAGCTATATGATGTACTGATCATCGGCGGCGGCATGATCGGAAGTGCCATCGCCAGGGAAATGTCAAGATACAAGCTTAAAATCGGCGTGTTGGAGAAAAATCTTGACGTCTGTTACGAGACCAGCGGACGAAATTCCGCGGTGGTTCACGGCGGCTTTGCCTATGACGAGGGGTCTTTGAAGGCGAAGCTTTGCGTCCAGGGAAACCAGATGATGGGACAGCTTTCCGAGGAGCTGGATTTCCCCTTTAAGCGCTGCGGCAAGGTCTTGGTGGGCAACACCCAGGAGGATATGGAGACCCTGCAGCGGACTCTGATTCAGGGGGAGAAAAACGGATCCAAGGGTCTGGTGATCATCGATGAGGAGGAGCTTCACCGGCTGGTTCCGGCAGCTGTGGGCAAGTTTGCCATGTACTCCCCCAACAGCGGCATCCTGGATCCGTTTAAATACACCATCGTCCTGGCGGAGAATGCTCACCAGAATGGCGCCGACTATTTCTTTGACAATGAAGTGACGGCCATTTGCCGGGGGGAGGATGGGATCTACACCGTCACCACCGTGCAGGACATCTATCAGAGCCGCTGGGTGGTCAATGCAGCGGGCCTTGGCTGCGGCAAAATTTCCGATATGCTGGGCATCAAGGGCTACAAGATCATTGGCTCCAAGGGCGATTACATTATCCTGGATAAGCGCACCGGCGATTTGCTGCCGATGCCCATCTATCCGGTTCCCAGCAATACCTACATGGGCATCCATGTGACCAATACCATCGACGGCAATGTGACGGTGGGACCAAACGCGGATCTGGTGGAGGATTTTACCTTCTACGGTGTTCCCCAGAAAAATATGGATTTCCTGGCGGAGAGCGCTTCCCGGATCTGGCCTCATATTAACCGGGCGGACTATATCCGCAACTACTCCGGCATCCTGCCTAAGTGGGTGGATGAAAACGGCGTGATTCAGGATTTCAAGATCGAGATCCGGGATGATTTGGCGCCCCATGCCATCAACCTGGTGGGCATCGAGTCCCCGGGCCTGACGGCGGCAGTGCCCATTGCCCGCTATGCCATTGACCTGATGAAGCAGCGGGAGGAGCTTACGCAAAATCCGACTTTCAATCCCAGAAGAAAGGGCATCATCCGCTTCGAGGAGCAATCGAAAGAGGAGCAGGCGCGGCTGATTCAGGAGAATCCCGATTACGGCGAGGTGATCTGCCGCTGCGAGAAGGTGACCAAGGCGGAGATTTTGCAGGCCATCCACAATCCTCTGGGTGTCAGCACCATGGTGGGCATCAAGTACCGCACCCGGGCCATGATGGGACGGTGCCAGGGCGGCTACTGCCAGATGCGCTTAGAGCAGATGATCGAGGAGGAGCTTGGAAAGAAGGAGACCGAGGTCGTATACGCCAGAAAAGGCTCCCAGGTATTGATGGGAAAGGTTCGCGAGGGAGGTGTAGTCATGGAAAAGAGAGATGTGATTATCGTCGGCGGCGGTCCGGCCGGACTGGCGGCGGCTGTGGAGCTACATAACAAAG
The DNA here is from genome assembly GCA_964537765.1 of uncultured Lachnospiraceae bacterium. GTDB lineage: Bacteria > Bacillota > Clostridia > Lachnospirales > Lachnospiraceae > Brotaphodocola. The sequence continues at coordinate 22,647 of CAZICB010000011.1, read as the reverse complement.
GGATCAAGGATATTCTGATCCTGGAACGGGAAAAGAACATGGGCGGTATCCTGCGCCAGTGTATCCACGACGGTTTTGGTCTGACCCGTTTTAAGACCACCTTAAGCGGCCCGGAATATGCCCAGCGCTTTATTGATCAGGTGCTGGAGCTAGGAATTCCTTATATGACCGACACCACGGTGCTGGAGGTGTCTCCGGATAAGGTGGTGACGGCAGCCAATAAGGAGGGCCTGATGCAGTTTCAGGCGAAGGCCGTGATTATGACCATGGGCTGCAGAGAGCGGACCCGGGGCGCCCTGGCGATTCCGGGCGAGCGTCCTGCCGGTGTGTTCACCGCAGGGGTTGCCCAGGCTTACATGAACCTTTACAACCGGATGCCGGCAAAGGAGGTCGTGATTCTGGGCTCCGGCGACATCGGCATGATTATGGCCAGACGGCTGACCCTGGAGGGCGCTCATGTGCAGGCGGTCTTTGAGATCCAGCCCATTCCCAGCGGTCTGCCGAGAAATATCGAGCAGTGCTTAAACGATTACAATATTCCCCTGTATTTAAGCCATACGGTGACCGACATTCATGGAGACACCCGCTTGACTGGTGTGACCATCTCCCAGGTGGATGAGCATTTAAAGCCCATTCCCGGAACGGAGAAGGAATACGCCTGCGACACCCTGATTCTTTCCGTGGGCCTGATTCCGGAAAATGAGCTTTCCATCGACGCCGGCGTAAAGCTGGATGACCGTACCAGGGGCGCGGTGGTGGATGAGCATTTCCAGACCAACATCCCGGGCATGTTCGCCGCGGGCAATGTGCTTCATGTCCATGACCTGGTGGATTTCGTCTCCATGGAGGCGGAGAGCCTGGCGGACTCTGCGGCAGAGTATGTGAAAAACGGTTCTTTGCCGGAATGCCCCATCGAGATCGTCACTGACAATCGCATCGGCCACACCATTCCCCAGAGGATCAGCGGAAATCAGGATGTCAAGCTGTCCATGCGGGTGCGTTCCCTGTATAAAAATTGCCGGATCGTGGTGAAACAGGGCGGCGTGGAGATTGCTTCCAGGAAAATGAAAAAGGCCCTCCCGGCAGAGATGATCCAGATCCCGGTGAAGGCGGACAAGATCACAAGCAAGGAAAAACTGGAGGTGAGTGTAGAATGTTAAGAGAATTTACCTGTATTATCTGCCCCAATGGCTGTGAGATTGAGGCGGAGCTGGACGGAAACCAGATCCTTTCCATCGAAGGAGCCACCTGCCCGAAGGGCGAGGCCTATGTGCGCCAGGAGCTGACCAATCCCCAGCGCAATATCGCGACCTCCGTGCTGGTAAAGGGCGGCGTGCTGCCCCTGGCAAGCGTTCGCCTGACTAATCCCATTCCCAAGGACCAGATTTTTGCCGCCATGGCTGAGATCCGCAAGGTGTCTGTGGAAGCGCCGGTTACCGCCGGTACCGTGGTCATCAAAGGGATTCTGGGCTATGACAGCGATGTGATCATCACTAAATCGGTGGAGAAAAAATAAAGCACCGGCCCCGCCGGAAAGTATAAGGGAGTGCCGATTTTCATTCATCAGAATGCGATGAGACGCGCCAGTGACGCGTCTCATCGCATTTTCTGAACTATTTCTTACAAATCCCGAGGATTCTGTGAAGATTTTTGGATTTTGTTGACATCTGCCAGCATTTGTCATTATAATAGGTATATTGTCAAAAAAGGATAAATCTCAGGAGAAAATCAATGAAAAAAAACAGATGGAAAAAAGGGCTGGCGGCCATCCTGGGGCTGATACTTACCATCAACTCTCCCTTAGGAGTCTGCCTGCCCATATATTCTGTATACGCATACACAGAACGTTCCGCCACCATAAATGCTTCCTCCCTGAATGTCCGAAGCGGCCCCGGAACCTCCTACAGTTCCCTGACCAAGCTGGCGCGGGGGGCGGCTGTGACCGTGGTGGGAGAGACCACCGGAAGCGACGGGAAAAAGTGGTATCAGATCCGCTTCACCGGGACCGGCGGGGCGGCGACCACCGGGTATGTGTTGGGCACCTATGTGAGTTTTCCGGTCTCCTATACCCCCAGCGCCGACTTTGAGGCAAGCCTGTCGGCCCAGGGCTTTCCCGAGAGCTACAAGGATGCTCTGCGGCAGCTTCACGCTAAATATCCTAATTGGATCTTTGAGACCCAGCAGACCGGGCTGGACTGGAATACGGTGATTGAAAATGAAAGCGTGCTGGGGCGCAACCTTGTGGATACAGACAGCATTTCCTCTTATAAATCTTTGGCTGACGGCGCTTATAACTGGGACAATAGCACCTGGACCGGATTTGACGGCAGCACCTGGGTGGCAGCCTCCCAGGAAATTATAAGCTATTACATGGATCCGCGGAACTTCCTGGATGAGGTGTCCGTGTTCCAGTTTTTAAATCATACCTATGACGCCTCCATTCAGACCCAGGAAGGTCTGGCCCAGATGGTGAAGGGCACTTTTCTGGATGGCAGCGTGATTTATCAGGGCTCCGCCTCCGGCAGCAGCAGCTCCGGAAGCAGCAATGTGATCGGACCGGGCGGCAGCAGCGGCGGCACAAGCTCCGGCGGACCAGGCGTCGTGGGCGGCAGCAGCGGCTCCTCCGGCACCAGCAGCGGCGTGATCGTGTCCCCCAGCGGCGGGAAGGGCGGCAATGCGACCCTGTCCTCTCCGGTGGCCTCCATCAGTTCCCATGAGACCAGCCGGGTGGCCTCCTCCGTGACGGTTGTGGTGGGCAGCGCGCCGGGCAATGATGGCAGCAGCCAGAATGAAGAAACTCAGGGGACGCAAGGCTCCTCCGGCACGGTTTCTTCCCCGGGCGGAAACAGCGGCAGTACCTCCAATGTGATTACCGCGCCTCAGACCTCCTCCTCTCCGGTGGTCAGTGCGCCCTCCGCGGGTGGGACGTCGACGGGCGCCGAGACTGCTGAGGAGACCCAGACTCAGACCACCTATGTGGATATTATCATGAACGCGGCCCAGCAGACCGGGCTGAACCCTTACGTGATCGCGTCCATGATTATCCAGGAGCAGGGCAGCGACGGCAGAGGGCGGTCCATTTCCGGAACCGTATCCGGCTACAGCGGATATTATAACTATTTTAACGTGGGCGCCTATGCGGAAAACGGCATGAGCGCGGTGGAGCGGGGACTTTGGTACGCTTCCCAGTCCGGCGATTACGGCAGGCCCTGGAATACGCCGGAGAAGGCGATCATCGGCGGCGCTCAGTTCTATGCCACCAACTATGTGTCCAACGGGCAGGATACCTTCTATTTGAAAAAGTACAATGTCCAGGGCAGCAATTTATATAAGCATCAATATATGACCAATGTGGACGGCGCCGCTTCCGAGGCCTCCTGGTTTGCGGAAGGGTATGTCCAGTATCTGCAGGACGCGCCGCTGCGCTTTAAGATTCCGGTGTTCAATAATATGCCGGCATCCCCATGCGCGAAGCCTACAGGCAGCGGCAGCCCCAATAACAAGCTGAATTCCTTAGGTGTGGAGGGCTTCACCCTGACTCCGACCTTTGACCGGGATACCTATTCCTACGATCTGATCGTGGATCCTTCCGTGGCGAACGTGACGGTTTATGCCAATGCCATCGACAGCAAGGCGAGCCTGTCCGGCACCGGCAGCGTCAGCCTGCAAAGCGGCGCCAATGAGATCCGCGTGCTGGTGAAGGCGGAGAACGGCAGCGAGCGGGAATACATGATTCATGTGGTGCGCCAGGATAATGGTCCTACCTACAATGCAAATGCGGCAGGCAATTCAAGCGCCGGCACCGGAAACAACAGCGCCGAAGTCATAGGATCTGGCGCAACCAGCGGAGAAAGCGGCGGACCGGGCGTATCAAGCGGCGGACCGGGAGGCAGCTCTGACGGATCCGTCACAGGCGGTGGAACCGGAAGCGGTCCCACTCCAGGCGGAAGTAATGTGATTGTCATCAGTCCCGCGGGCTGATGACAGCCACACAAAATCTAAGATAAGTGACGGGAGAAGCGATGAAAAAGAACGTGAGACAATACCTTTTCGGATTATTTGCCGCAGTACTTTTGATGCTGGCGGTACCATTCCAGAGCTTTGCGGCCAACGCGAAGATTGCGTTTTCAGACCCCAGTACCCAGGTGGGGGAAGAGGTCAAGGTAACTATGAAATTCACCTCCACCAGCGGGGATGTGCTGGGCAATACGGATGTGATGCTGGCTTATGATGCCAATTTGCTGGAGTTTATCAATGAAACGGAAAATGCCAGCGGCGGATCCGGAGCGATCCGGGTCTGGAGCGGCCTTTCCGGCAAGACCGAGATCGTGACGGTGCTGCGCTTCAAGGCATTGCAGGCGGGCACGGCCAATATTACGGTGACCTCCTGGGAGGGATATGATAATAACGGCCAGCTTTTGACCATGGACCATCAGGGCTCCTCCAAGGTTACCATCAAGGGGCTTGCCACCTCATCCACGGACGCGACATTGCAGTCCTTGCAGGTTTCTCCCGGAACCTTAAGCCCCTCCTTCACTCCGGCCACCACGGAGTATACGGTAAATGTAGGCCTGGATACGGAGAAGCTGACAGTCAGTGCGAAGGCGAATAATGACAAAGCCAGCGTGGCCGTTCAGGGCGGCGATGCCCTCCAGGAGGGCGAGAATACCGTGGTCTGCACGGTGACGGCTCAGGACGGCACCACCGTGGGAACCTATACCATTGTGGTGAATAAGTCCGCGGCAGGGGAAGCCGGCGGAGACGGCGATGCAGAGACCGGCGGGGAGCCGGAGGTGCTGGCAGAGCTTGACGTGACGGCCAAGAAGCTGCGGATCATCGAGCTGCCGGAAGGCGTCGAGGTGCCGGAGGGCTTTAAGGAAAGCTCCATCGCCATCGGAGATACCAAGGTGACCGGATGGACCTGGGCTGCCGATACGGATCCCAGATATTGCGTATTCTATGGTATGAATGAAGCGGGAGACCAGGATTTCTATCGATATGATTTGAAGGATAAGACCATTCAGCGCTATTTTGTGGACCAGGAGGCGGATCCGGAGACCTCTGACCAGTATGTGGAGGTTGTCAATAAATATAACAGCCTGGTAGATGATTACAGCCTGATGCAGAAGCTGGCAATCGGTCTTGGTGTGGCAGCGGCAGTGCTTTTGATTTTGGTGATCGTGCTGCTTTTTACCAGACGGGGAACCGGCGGGGAAGCCTACGAGCAGAAGGAGCGGAAAGCGGAACCGAAAGCGCGCTCCCGCTCAGCCCGCGGAAAGAAGCTTTCCAAGGAAGAACGCTACATGATGGGAGAGGAAGCGGATTATGAGGAAGATCCGGACCATTATGAGGAGGCTGATTCGGCTGAGGCTTATCAGCCGGAGGAGTACGAGCCGGATGAGGATTACCATGCGGAGATCATTGACGCGCGGGTGATCTATCAGCAGGCGGCACGGGGAGAGGCCGTGGAGGAGACCCCGGTGAAGCCGGAGCCGGAAAAACCGGAGGTTCAGATCGAAGAGGAACTGGCACGCAGCCTTGCGCAGGCGGCAGCCGCCGGACAGCCGGAGCCGGAACCGGAGGACGAGGATGATTTCGAGATTTTTGATCTGGATGATTCCCAGTAACGGCTATGCTAAGTTTGGCCGGACGGGAATATGCGTTCAGACCGGAAAGAAAGGCAAAAGAAAGAAAAAAGAAAGGAATCTGCTAAAAAGCGGCGTATTGACAACGCCGCTTTTTTATTGTACAATTGTTATATTAATCGTATAACAAATAACGAAAGATGGTGAATACATGATTTGGTCGATTGATTTTGAAAGCGATGAGGCGATTTATATTCAGTTGCGGAACCAGATTATCATCGGGATCGCCGCGGAGGAGATCCGTGAGGGCGATTCCCTGCCATCCGTGCGCCAGTTGGCGGAGAGCATTGGAATCAATATGCATACTGTAAATAAGGCCTATTCTGTTTTAAAGCAGGAAGGCTTCTTAAAGCTGGACCGGCGCCGGGGCGCCGTGATTGCCCTGGATGTGGATAAGATTCAGGCAATCCAGGAGCTGCGGGACGAGCTTTCCGTACTCCTGGCCCGCGGAATCTGTAAAAACATTTCAAGAGAAGAAGTGCATAATCTGGTGGATGAAGTTTATGATTATTACGCCGGAAAATGCAAAGAATAAGGAAAAGACGGAGGTCGGATTGTTATGCTATGCGAACGTTGCAAGATCAGGGAAGCGAATATCCAATATACGGAAGTCATTAACGGAATCAAGACCGATCATCATTTTTGTGCTCAGTGCGCCAGAGAACTGGATTTTGGCCCTTACTCAGCGATTTTTGACAGCGATTTCCCCCTGGGAAAGCTGCTGTCCGGACTGTTGGGCGTCGGAGCTGAGAGCCATGAGCAGCAGATATCCCATCAGGTGATTTGTCCTACCTGCGGCACCAGCTACGATGAGTTTGTGAAAAACAGCCGTTTCGGCTGCGCGGACTGCTATGGGGTGTTTGACATTTTGATCAGTGAAAATATCAAACAGCTGCAGGGAAATGATACCCACAAGGGAAAACATCCCAAATATCATATCAAAAATGAGGAGGGAGCTTTCTCCGTGGAGCTTGCGGATACGTCTCAGGCTGGGGATGAAAAGGAGGCGGATCCGGAGGAACAGATCCGTGTGCTGGAGGCACGGCTGAAGGCGGCGGTTCTCAAGGAGGAGTATGAGGCTGCGGCGGCTTACCGGGATCAGATCCGGGAGCTGAGAAAGGAACAGCAGATATGATGAAATGGTTTGAATATATGGATCAGGAGCAGTCCGGCGCCATCAGCAGCCGGATCCGTCTGGTTCGAAACTGGGATGCCTATGCCTTCCCCTCCCGGCTGCAGCAGAAGGAAAGCGTGGAGATGATCCGCAGGCTGGAGGCGGGTCTGAAGGATCTGGGGGCCTATGACGGCAAACATTACGAGTATGCCTTTCTGGATGAGTTAAGCGAGCTGGACCGAAAGGCCCTGCGGGAGCGGCAGGTGTTTAATTCCACCATTGCGTCCAAAAAGACACCTACCGGGATTATTATTTCCGACGAGGAGGATACCAGCATTGTCTTAAACGGTACGGACCATATCCGCCTGCAGCTTATGACGACGGGCCTGCAGCTGGAGTCCTTGTGGCGGAGGGCGGACCGTCTGGATGACTACATCAATGAGCGGTTTCCCTATGCCTTCGATAAAAAATACGGGTATCTGACTTCCTTCCCCACCAATACGGGTACCGGTATGCGGGCCTCTGTGGTCCTGCATCTGCCCACTCTATCCATGGGAAAGAAATTTACCGGGCTGGTTACGGAGATGGGGCGTTTCGGCGCCTCGGTCAAGGGAGTTTACGGGGAAGGCAGCGACAACTACGGCGCCCTGTTCGCGGTTTCCAATCAGAAAACCCTTGGCATCAGCGAAAAGGAAATCGTGGATCTGGTGGGACGGGTGGCAAATCAGCTTCTGAATCAGGAAAATCAGGTGCGGGCCATGGCGCTTAAAAAACGGCGTCTGGGATGTGAGGACGAAGCATATAAGTCCTATGGCGTCTTAAAGTACGCCAGAAGGCTGTCGGCGAAGGATGCTATGACCTTTTTATCCCAGCTGATGTCCGGGATTGCCGACGGGATATTAAAGCTTGAGGAGCCCTGTTCCGTATATCGGCTGATGCTGGGGATCCAGCCGGCAAATCTTCAAAAGCTGTCGGACCGTCCTTTGAGCAAGGAGGAACTGGATGTGGCCAGGGCTTCCTATTTGCGGTCCGAGCTGCCGGAGCTGAAATAAAACCATTGCTGAGAGGATGATCCGGAAGCGCCGGACAGGAATTAGAATCAGGAGGAGCAAAGACAGATGATAGATCGTTTTACTGACGCGGCAAGGTCGGCCATCGGCCTTGCTGTAGATGCCGCCCAGGAGCTGGGACATAGCTATGTGGGCACGGAGCATTTACTGATTGGACTTTTGCAGGAGGGCACAGGCGTGGCGTCCAAGGTGCTGGAGGAAAGCGGCATAAAAACCGACAAGGTTCTGGAGCTGGTGAGCCAGCTGATTTCCCCAAACCAGACGGTGCGGCTTGCGGAGCAGGGCGGTTATACGCCCAGCGCCAGGCGGGTGCTGGAAAACAGCTATCGGGAGGCGGTGCGTTTTAAGGCGCCGCTGATCGGCACAGAGCACATTTTGATTTCCATGATCCGGGAGAGCGATTGCGTTGCCGCCAGACTTTTAAATACCATGGGTGTCAGCATCCAGAAGCTGTATCTGGAGCTTTTGGCGGCCATGGGGGAGGATGCTCCGGCCGGGAAAGAGGAATTTCAGGCAGGCAGAGCCTCCAGGGGCAAGACCGCCACGCCCACCCTGGACAATTTCAGCCGGGATTTAACTGCCCTGGCCCGGGAAGGAAAGCTAGATCCGGTCATCGGACGGGAATCAGAAATCCAGCGGGTGATCCAGATTTTAAGCCGCCGCACCAAGAACAATCCCTGCCTCATCGGAGAGACAGGCGTGGGAAAAACGGCGGTGGTGGAAGGGCTGGCTCAGCTGATCGCCTCCGGCGAGGTGCCGGAAATCATTGCGGAGAAACGGGTGATGACCCTGGATTTGTCCGGAATGGTTGCCGGCTCCAAATATCGGGGAGAGTTTGAGGAGCGAATCAAAAAGGTGCTTGCGGAGGTCCGGGAGGACGGAGAGGTGCTGCTGTTCATCGACGAGATCCACACCATCATCGGAGCCGGAGGCGCCGAGGGAGCCATCGATGCTTCCAATATTTTAAAGCCCTCCCTGGCCAGGGGCGAGATCCAGCTGATCGGCGCCACCACCATCGATGAATACCGCAAATATATTGAGAAGGACGCGGCTCTGGAACGGCGGTTCCAGCCGGTGACCGTGGAGGAGCCGGGGGAGGAGCATTCCATCAGAATTCTGCGGGGACTGCGTCCCAAATATGAGGAACACCATAAAGTGACCATCACCGATGAAGCCCTGACGGCCGCCGTGCGCCTGTCCGCCCGCTATATCAATGACCGTTTTTTGCCTGACAAGGCCATCGATCTGATCGATGAGGCCTCCTCCAAGGTTCGTCTGACCACTTATGTGGAGCCTTCCGAGATCAAGGAGTTAGAGCAGGAGATTGCGGCTCTGGAGGAGCAAAAGGAAGCCGCCATCAAGACAGAGGCCTACGAAAAGGCCGGGGAAATCAAGAAAAAACAGGAGAAAAAACGGGAGAAGATCGAAAAGATCCGCGCCAAATGGCAGAAGGAAAAGAATTCCCGCAAGCTGGTGGTAGGCGAAGGGGAGATCGCCGATGTGGTGTCTGGCTGGACGAAAATCCCCGTGCGCAAGCTGGAGGAGGAGGAGTCTGAGCGCTTAAAGAAGCTGGAGTCCATTCTTCATCAGCGGGTGGTAGGCCAGGATGAGGCGGTCACGGCCGTGGCAAAGGCTATCCGCCGTGGCCGGGTCGGCTTAAAGGATCCCAAACGTCCCATTGGTTCCTTCCTGTTTTTAGGACCCACAGGCGTGGGGAAAACGGAGCTTTGCAAGGCATTGGCGGAGGCTATGTTTGGCAAGGAGAGCGCCCTGATCCGGGTGGATATGTCCGAATATATGGAAAAGCACAGTGTTTCCAAAATGATCGGTTCGCCGCCAGGCTATGTGGGCTATGAGGAGGGCGGCCAGCTTAGCGAAAAGGTGCGGCGCAATCCCTATTCCGTGATTCTGTTTGACGAGATCGAGAAGGCCCATCCGGATGTGTTTAACATTCTTTTGCAGGTGTTGGATGACGGACATATCACCGATGCCCAGGGCAGGAAGATTGATTTTAAAAACACGATTTTGATCATGACCTCCAATGCCGGCGCGGAAAATATCATCTCCCCGAAACGGCTGGGCTTTGCCTCGGTGGATGATGAGACGGAACAATACAAATTCATGAAGGACCGGGTGATGGAGGAAGTGAAACGGCTGTTCAAGCCGGAGTTTTTAAACCGGATCGATGAGATCATGGTATTCCATTCCCTGAATCAGGAGCATATGAAAGAGATCGTGTCCATCATGCTGCGCAGTATCCAGAAGCGGACGGCCCGGCAGATGGGCCTGCAGCTGGAGGTCACCGAAGATGCCAGGACATTTCTGGTGGAAAAGGGGTACGATGCAAAGTATGGGGCCAGACCGCTTCGCAGGGCCATTCAGACCTATCTGGAGGATCGTCTGGCAGAAGAAATCCTGGACGGAACCATCCATGCAGGAGATACCGTGACCGTCAGCAGGGAAGGGGAAGGCTTGAAATTTTTGGCCGGGCAGCTGATAAAAAACTAGCTATTTTGAAAGGTTTCGTGTATACTGAAGAGAAGCAGAGCTTGTGCATGACAGCAGAGAGATTCCCCTGATGTTGTGCACTGGCTTTGATGATCAGGAAACATAACATACCAGGAGGAAGCAGATATGCCAGTAGTAGAAACTTTGATCCGTTCTGAAAATGACGGAAGCGTCAGCTTTGGCAACTACAAATTGACAGCAAAATCCAAGCTCTCCGATTTTGAGCATGCCGGGGACTTATATAAAATCAAGACCTTTTGCGAGATCACCAAGCTGGAGCGCAATGGGTCCTTTGTATATGAGTCTGTGCCGGGGACTGCGGTGGAGCATTTTACAGTGACCAATGATGGCGTCGCTTTTGTGGTAGAAGGCGGCAAGGATGCCCAGATCACCGTACAGTTAGATGATGATACGGATTATGAGATCTATGTGGACGGGGTGGCCGTGGGCGGCATGACCACCAATATGAGCGGCAAGCTGAGCGTCAGCGTGGAGTTAAATGAAGGAAGGGCGGTTCCGGTAAAGGCAGTAAAGCGGTAGGAGCATACATATGGCAAAAGCAAAAAGCACCGCGTTTTTCTGCAAGGAATGCGGCTATGAATCAGCAAAATGGCTGGGCCAATGCCCGGCATGCCGGCAGTGGAATACCATGGTGGAAGAGCCGACAGCGAAAAAGGAGTCGTCCGGAAGAAAAACGGGCGGCTCCCTGCCGCGTATTGCGGCAAAACCGGTGAAGCTGGAAGAGGTTTCCATCGAGGAGCAGGATCGGATCTCCACCGGTTACCGGGAGCTGGACCGGGTGCTGGGAAGCGGCATTGTGGCCGGTTCCCTGGTTCTGGTGGGCGGCGATCCTGGCATCGGAAAGTCCACCCTGCTTTTGCAGGTATGCCGCAATCTGGCTGCGGACGGCCATAAGGTTCTGTATATTTCCGGCGAGGAGTCCTTAAAGCAGATCAAGCTGCGGGCCAACCGGATCGGGAAGATCACCGGGGAGCTTCTGTTCCTCTGCGAGACCAATCTGGACGACATCGAGGAGGCCATCCGGGATACCAGGCCGGAGGTGGTGATCATTGACTCCATCCAGACTATGTATCGGGAGGATGTATCCTCCGCCCCCGGCAGCGTCAGCCAGGTACGGGAATCCACCAATATTCTGATGCAGATTGCCAAGGGCATGGGCGTTACCGTCTTCATCGTCGGCCATGTGACCAAGGAGGGGGTGGTGGCCGGTCCCCGGGTGCTGGAGCACATGGTGGATACGGTGCTGTATTTTGAAGGGGAGCGCAATGCTTCCTACCGGATTTTGCGGGGGGTCAAAAACCGTTTTGGCTCCACCAATGAAATCGGAGTGTTCGAGATGCAGGAGCAGGGGCTGGAGGAGGTGGAGAATCCTTCGGAGTATTTGCTCAGCGGCCGCCCGGAGGAGGCCTCCGGCGCAGTGGTAGCCTGTTCCATTGAGGGCACCCGGCCGATTCTGCTGGAGGTGCAGGCCCTGGTGGCTCAGACTAATTTCGGACTGGCCAGGCGGACCGCAGCCGGTACCGATTATAACCGGGTAAATCTTTTGATGGCTGTGCTGGAAAAGCGCTGTCACTATGAAATGTCCCGCTACGACGCCTACGTCAATATCGCCGGCGGCGTGCGGATGAATGAGCCGGCACTGGATCTGGCCATCGTCCTGGCTCTGGTTTCCAGCTTAAAGGATAAACCGGTGAATCCCAAATGCATCATTTTCGGCGAGGTGGGCTTATCCGGCGAGGTTCGCGCCGTGTCCATGGCGGAGCAGCGGGTGAATGAGGCGGTGAAGCTGGGCTTTGAGGCCTGCATCCTGCCGAAGGTGTGCCTGGAAAAGCTGAAAAGGACCGAGGGGATCAGGCTTTACGGAGTCAGCAATGTGCGGGAGGCGATTCAACTGATTTAAACGCGTGAACAAAATCCATTGCCGTTTGCTATAGTATAAACTCAGAGATGGAATTTTCGAATTGTGCGAGAAAATAGAGAAAATAAGGGGAAAAATTTTGTTGACAGAAGGCGAAACCCGTGCTATTATAATAAAGCACGCGGAAAACGTGCTCGGATAGGGGAATAGTTCAATGGTAGAGCAGCGGTCTCCAAAACCGTAGATGGGGGTTCGAGCCCCTCTTCCCCTGGTTTCAGCCACAGGTGAAAATCCTGTGGCTTTTTTGTATGTACACGGGGCGCGTGTGGAATTTTGCTGCCAAAGCAGCACGCGTCCCGGCGAAGGCGAGTAGGTCAGATTGCATCTTCCCTACTCGATTGTAGATGTGTTAATATAAGATTATGGAAAAAGAACTTACACAAACAGAACATACACAAACAGAACTTACGCAAACAGAACCGGAAAAGAAAGTGATCCGCATCTCAGTCCGCAATCTGGTCGAATTTGTCATGCGGGGAGGAGATATCGACAACCGCAGGACCGCCGGGGCGGAGATGGACGCCATGCAGGCGGGAAGCCGCATCCACCGGAAAATTCAGCGCCGGCAGGGGGCCGGGTATCGGGCGGAGGTTTCCATGCGCCACACTGTGGAGGAGGAGCGCTATCAGATTCTCATTGAGGGGCGGGCCGACGGCGTGATCGAAAGCCCCACCCGGACCGCCATCGATGAGATCAAGGGTATATATCAGGATCTGTCCAGGCTGGAGGGCCCCATCCAGATGCATCTTGCCCAGGCCAGGTGCTACGCCTATTTTTACTGCTTCGACCACGAAAAGGACCGGATTGAGGTGCAGATGACCTATTGCAATCTGGAGACCGAGGAGATCCGCCGTTTCGTGGAGGAAAAGACCTATGAGGAGCTGAAGGACTGGTTTCAGGGGCTGATCCACGAATATGTGAAGTGGTCGGATTATCTTTACACCCATGAGCTGCGCCGGACCCAGTCCTTAAAGGCGCTGGAATTTCCCTTTGCGTACCGCAAGGGGCAGCGCAAGCTGGCGGTATCCGTCTATCGCTCTATTTTGCGGGAAAAGAATCTCTTTATCCAGGCGCCCACCGGAATCGGAAAGACCCTGTCGGCGGTATTCCCCTCCTTGAAGGCCATGGGCGAGGGCTACGGGGAAAAGCTGTTTTACCTGACGGCAAAGACCATCACCCGCAGTGTGGCGGAGGAGTGCTTTGCGCTTCTTCGAGAGCAGCAGCTTTATTTTTCCACAGTGACCATCACCGCCAAGGAAAAGCTTTGTCCCCTGGAGAAGCCGGAGTGCAATCCGGATGCCTGTCCTTATGCCAGGGGACATTTTGACCGGGTCAATGACGCGGTCTACGACATTATCCATCAGCAGTTTGGGATTACCCGGGAGATCATTTTGGATTATGCCGGGCGGTATCGGGTGTGCCCGTTTGAATTTTGTCTGGACGTGAGCAGCTGGGTGGACGGGATAATCTGCGATTACAATTATGTGTTCGATCCCAATGCAAGGCTGAAACGGTATTTTGGGGAGGGCGTGTCCGGAAGCTATATTTTCCTGGTGGATGAGGCCCACAATCTGGTGAACCGGGCCCGAGAAATGTTCAGCGCCGATTTGAAAAAAGAGGATTTTTTGCTGGTGAAGCGGATTTTAAAGGGCAGGGATTCCAAATGTGAGCGGGGGCTGGAGCGGTGCAATAAGCAGCTTTTGCAGATGAAGCGGGAGTGTGACGGCTATGAGCTTCATGAGGATATTTCTCCGTTTTCGTCGGCGCTCATGAGCCTTTTTGGGGAGCTGGAACGGTATCTGGAGGACCATAAGGAATTTCCGGACCGGGAGAGCGTGCTGGATTTTTACTTTCAGCTGAGACATTTTCTCAATATGTACGAGGGACTGGATGACCATTACCGGATCTACAGTGAGCTTTTGGGGGATGGTTCCTTTTTGCTGCGGCTGTTCTGCATGGATCCCTCCCGCTGCATCGCGGATTGCCTGAATAAGGGGCGCGGGCGGGTCTTTTTTTCCGCCACCATGCTTCCGATCCGCTATTATAAAAAGCTTTTAAGCGGCAGCCAGGAGGACTACGCCGTCTATGCAAACTCTCCCTTCCCGTCGGAGAACCGCACCATTCTGATCGGGTCCGATGTCAGCAGCCGTTATACCCGGCGCAATGCTTTGGAGTATCAGAAGGTGGTGGCATATATTCAGGCGGTGGCCAAAAGCCACAGGGGCAATTACCTGGCCTTTTTCCCTTCCTATCAGTATATGATGGCGGTGGAGCAGGAGCTTTTAAAGGTCCATGACGGCTCCTTTACCTGGCGCATGCAGGGAAACCGCATGACGGAAGAAGAGCGGGAGGACTTCCTGGCGGATTTTGAAACCGGGCGGGATCAGTCCTTTGTAGGACTTTGCGTGCTGGGCGGGATTTTTTCCGAAGGGATCGACCTGCCAGAGGAGCGGCTGGAGGGCGCCATCATTGTGGGCACCGGGCTTCCTATGGTCTGTACGGAGCAGGAGATTTTGAAGGGATATTTTGAGGAGCAGGGGGAGGATGGTTATGCCTACGCCTACCAGTATCCGGGCATGAATAAGGTTTTGCAGGCGGCAGGGCGAGTCATCCGCACCGCCCGGGATCTGGGGGTGATTCTGCTTTTGGATGACCGTTTCCTGCGCCCCCAGGTGCAGGAGCTTTTTCCGAGGGAATGGAGCGAATATGGCATCGTCACCCGCCAGAATGTGGGAGGGTGGCTGGAGCATTTCTGGAAGGGACGGACACCGCCTACAGCATCTCAATAAACTGCTTTGCCGCCTGGGATAAGGGCAGATTGTCATTGCAGGCCACCACCATCTGGCGGGCCGGAAGCGCCTCGTCCAGCTGGACCGTGAACAATCCCTGTTCCTGTCTGGGAATACAGTAGTCCGGCACGAAGGCGATGCCAAGGCCGATTTTTGCCAGGTCGATCAGCAGGTCATTGCTGCTTAACTCGATCTCCGGCACCAGATCCAGCTGGTGGCGCTGGAACATGCTGTGTAAAAATTCGCTGGTGGTGCTTTTCCGGTCCAGCATCAGGATCGGGTAGGTCTGCAGCTCCTTCAGGCTGATGCTTCGCCCCTTGAGGGCGGCGAATTCTTCATTGGCCACGAACACGTCATGAAATTCATGGATGATCCGCACATTCCGGGCGTTGGACAGGCCGGAATTGGGGTAGTTGGTAATGGAAAAATCCACTTGTCCGGAGTCCAGAAGCTTTGCGCAGGCGATGGAGGTCTGATTGGTCACCTTGATATGGACCTTGGGATAACGCTGGTGGAATTCCTGTAAATAGGGAATCAGATAATAACGGCAGATGGTATCGCTGGCGCCGATACGCAGCTGTCCGCCGTTTAAGGTATTGGCCTCCAGGAGCTGGTTTTCCCCCTGCCGGATCAGATTTATGGCCGGTTCAATGTGTTTTAAAAGGATTTCTCCTTCGGGGGTCAGCTGGACCCGCTTGGTGCTGCGGATAAAGAGCGTCTGATTCAGCTTTTTTTCCAGTACCTTAATGGACTGGCTGACGGCGGACTGGGAGATAAACAGCTGCTTGGACGCTTCCGAGAAGCTTAAGGTATTGGCTACGTGATAAAAAACCTTGTATAATTCATAATTAATATCCATTATTAGTTCTCCTTATAAACTAAATCTATAGTAACACACTTTCCTTAAGATTGTAAAGGAAAATGTGGAAAAAGGAGAGGCGATTAAAATTGACAAAATCAGGAAAGTATTGTATAGTATACAAAAGTAAAGGCGCTCAGGTTTTCTTTGAGTGCCTTTTTTATCATGGCAAGGCAGGAAAGGGGAGCAATACATGAAAGAATTGGTTGCGCATATGGAAAAGATTAACCAGTTGCTGGCCAGATATGGCGTGAAATTCGGCATTTATAAAAATAAAGAGTTTCACGAGCAGCTGTTTCCGTTTGATCCGCTGGCGCGGGTCATCACGGCAGAGGAATTCGCCTATCTGGAAAAGGGCTTAAGCCAGAGAGTGGATGCTCTCAACGCGTTTCTCGCGGATATTTACAGTGAGAAAAAGATCGTGAAGGACGGGGTGATTCCGGAGGATTTTATATTTTCCTCCAAAGGCTATCTGCCCCAGTGTGAGGGGATCACGCCGCCGAAGAAAATTTACAGCCATATTTCCGGTATCGACCTGGTACAGGCAAAGGATAAGACCTGGTACATTCTGGAGGATAACCTGCGGATTCCGTCGGGGGCTTCCTATCCTATGATTGCCAGAGAACTGACCCGTCAGGCTTCCCCGGAGACCTTCGCAAACCATCAGCTGCTGGACAACCGCAATTATGCCAAGATGCTGAAGGAAGTGATGGATTCGGTCAATACCGGGGGCATCAATGTGGTGCTGACGCCAGGGCGTTACAACGCGGCGTTTTTCGAGCATTCCTATCTGGCGGAGCGATCCGGCGCTGTGCTGGCCATGCCCCAGGATCTTTATGTGGAGGGCAACAAGCTTTATTACCGCCAGTATCAGGGCGGCAGCCAGCAGGTGGGCTGCGTTTACCGGCGGATTTCCGACGAGTATCTGGATCCTCTGTGCTTCGAGCCGGAATCCCTGATCGGCGTGCCAGGGATCATGGATGTGTACCGCGGCGGCGGCGTGGCGCTGGTCAACGCGCCGGGCAACGGCGTGGCGGACGATAAGGGCATTTACTATTTTGTGCCCCATATGGTAAAATATTACCTGGGGGAGGAAGCGATTTTAAAGAATGCTCCCACCTATCTGGCCTTTTACGAGAAGGACCGTCAGTTTATCCTGGAGCATCTGGAGCGGCTGGTGGTGAAGGATGTCTCGGAGGCCGGCGGCTACGGCGTGGTCTTCGGGCGGGATTTGTCCAGGGAAAAGCTGGAGGAATTAAAGCAGATCATCATCCACGAGCCGCGGCGGTTTATCGCTCAGGAGGTCATCGACTTCATTGACCTGGACATTGTGCAGGACGGCCAGTCGGTGCCGAGGAAGGCAGACCTGCGGGCCTTCGTCCTCAGCAGCGGCGTCACGAAGGTATGGCCCAGCGGCCTGACCCGGTTTTCCAGAAATCCGGATTCGTTCGTGGTTAATTCATCTCAGGGAGGAGGATTTAAAGACACATGGGTATTATCTCGATAGAAAAAGCCGACCATCTATTTTGGCTGGGTCGGTATATGGAGCGTGTATACACCACGCTGGACACCTTTTTTAATTACTATGACAAAATGCTGGACACAGACCCGGATGCTTACCACAGATTCTGCGAAAGGCTGACGATCCCGGATATCTATAAGGACAAGGAGGATTTTATTCACACCTATCTGTTTGGCCGGGAGGATCCGAATTCCATCTACAGCAATATGGTCCGTGCCTTTGACAACGCGGTGGTGCTGCGGGATGAGCTAAGCAGCATGACGTTGTCCTATGTGCAGCTGGCGCTGGATACCATCGAGCATGCCAGCAAGAAAACCTGGTTTACTTATGAAATGCAGCCCATGCGGGATTACCTGTTTGCGTTCTGGGGCTGCCTGGATGATAATGTGGATGACGAAGAATGCCGCAATATCATCAAGTGCGGCAAGTACTTAGAGCGGCTGGACCTTTATATGCGGCTGGATTTTCCTTATCATATGATTGAAAAGGAATATAATAAATTCCTAAACCGCTTGCACAAGGTGCGGATTGGGTATAATCTGACAGAGGTGGATCATCTGACAGAGGTGATCAATCTGGGCGAAGGCTGGAAGGAACGGAAAATGGATGCCCTGAATGCCTTGTGGAATATTTTTTGAGGTGATGTACATTGAAAAAACTGCATTTTCTTTATCAGATGCAGCTTCGGTTTGACCGGGCTGTCTGCGACCATCATTTTGTGATGCGCACCAGGCCCATGGAGCAGGAGAATCAGAAAAACCTGGAGTTCTCCTGCCGGATCACTCCGGCGGACACCATCGATGAGGTGTGGGACGGATTTGGCAATCGCGGCTTCGCGGGGGCAGTCCGCGCGCCCCATGATATGCTGGAGGTGGAAGCGGAAGGACTGGTGGCCGTGACGGGCGGCGCCGCAGATGCGGCGCTTCATCCCATGTATCGGTTTCCGTCTGTTTATACGGTTCCCGGAAAAGCGGTGCAGGACTTTTTGGGCAGTGCAATGCAGCTTCTGGGACATCCGGTGTCCGGTTTTTCGGATGTACAGCAGATGATGGCGCTTTTGCATGCTCGTTTACTTTATCAGCCGGGGGCCACCAATGTGAAAACCACGGCGGAGGAGGCCCTGGCAGGAGGCCGGGGCGTCTGTCAGGACTATGCCCACATTTTTATCAGTCTTTGCCGCCTGGCCGGGATTCCCGCGCGATACGCGGCCGGCATGATGATCGGCGAGGGGCAGACCCATGCCTGGGCGGAGGTCTGGCTGGACGGACGCTGGCAGGGCTTTGACCCCACCAATGACCGGATGGCGGATGACACGTATATAAAACTGACCCATGGACGGGATTTTGCCGATGGAGCGGTGGACAAGGGCTGCTTTATCGGTTTTGCGTTGCAGACACAACAAATTTTGGTAAAGGTGGATGAAGTGACATGAAAAAGACAGTCGTTTCCGTCGGGCTGGCGGTAGATGAAAGTCTGAGAGTGGTGAAAAACGTGATTCAGCCGGATACGATGACCGGAGAGGAAAAGCGGATCTGCATTGTCACAGGTACCCACGGCGATGAGCTGGAGGGGCAGTATGTGTGTTATGAGCTGAATCGGATTATCAGAGAACACAAGGAATGCTTAAATGGCATTGTAGAAATATATCCGGCGTTAAATCCGCTGGGGGTGGACTCCATCTCCCGCGGAATTCCCATGTTCGATCTGGATATGAACCGGATCTTTCCGGGAGACGAAAACGGCGCCGTGGCGGAGCATGTGGCCGCCAGGATCATTCAGGATATTGCGGGGGCGGATCTTTGTATCGATATTCATGCCAGCAATATTTTCCTGCGGGAGATCCCGCAGGCCCGGGTCAATGTAAACACCGCCGAGCGGCTGCTTCCTTTTGCCCGCAGGCTGAACCTGGATTTTGTCTGGGTTCATGCGGCGGCGACGGTTTTGGAGTCCACCCTGGCCCACAGCTTAAACTCCATCGGGGTTCCCACGGTGGTGGTGGAGATGGGGGTAGGAATGCGGATCACCGAGTCCTTCTGCCATCAGCTGACCGACGGCATTTTCTGCGTGATGAAGGATATGGGCATCTGGGAGGGAGAGACTATCGAACCCAAGAAACCCATCATATCCCCGGACGGCGAGGTGGGCTTTGTCAATGCCAACGCGCCGGGGATTTTCATGCCTTCGGTGAAGCATTGGATGAATGTGGGAAAGGATGAGGTGATCGGGCATATCTTAAATCCGCTGGATGGCACGATTCAGGAGGAGCTGCACGCGCCCATCCACGGGATGCTCTTTACTCTGCGGGAATACCCGGTGGTGTCCTGCGGCTCGCTGATCGCCCGGGTGCTGGGAGGTGATTACGCATGAGAAAAGAGTGTATTTTTTCTTTGAAAAATCATTACCGGGATGACATGAATGTCTATGGCTTTCGGTTCGGCAAGGGGGAAAAGGCCGCCTGCATCGTGGGCGCCATGCGGGGCAATGAGGTACAGCAGCTTTATATCTGTTCTCAGCTGGTGAAGGCCTTGAAGGCCCTGGAGGAAAAGGGCGCCATCGTCAACCACAATGAGATTCTGGTGATTCCGTCGGTGAACCACAGCTCCATGAATATCGGCAAGCGGTTCTGGGCCACGGACAATACGGATGTGAACCGGATGTTCCCCGGCTATGACGCGGGGGAGACGACCCAGCGGATTGCGGCGGGAGTATTTCAGGCGATCCAGGGCTACAGCTATGGAATCCAGTTTCCAAGCTTTTATATTGCGGGGGATTTTGTGCCACACGTGCGGATGATGGAGACGGGCTTTCAGAATCCCAGCCTGGCAAATCTGTTCGGACTTCCCTATGTGGTGATCCGAAAGCCGAAGCCCATCGATACCACCACCCTGAATTATAATTGGCAGGTTTGGAATACCAATGCCTTTTCCGTCTATACCAGCGCCACCAACCGGATCGATGAGCCGGCGGCGCGGATGGCGGTGGCGTCCGTGTTGCGGTTTTTGACGCGGATGGGAATTTTGCGCTATACCAGCCACAGCGGCTATATCGCCAGCGTGGTGCGGGAGGCGGATCTGACCAATGTAAAGAACGATCTGCCGGGGCTTTACCGCAGACATACGGATCCGGGGCAGGAGGTGCACCGGGGAGAGGTGCTGGCTTCCATTATCGACCCGCTGGAGGGAGAGGTGATCAGCCAGATTCTGGCGCCTACGGACGGGATTATTTATTTTGCCCATAATGATCCGCTGGTGATGGAGGGGACGATTATCTTTAAGATCATCCGGAGATTGCATGAATAGATGCGATGAGACGCGTCACCGGCGCGTCTCATCGCATTCTGATGAATAAAGAGCGCCAATTCTGCGTCAGGCATGATTGGCGCGTTTTTGGCAGGATAGTAGGATAGATGGAGGAAACGGCAATGCATGACGATTTGTTTCAGATGTATTTGGATGAGGTGAGAGGGATTCCGGTCTGTACGCCTGATGAGGAGCGCAGGCTTCCGGCTCTGGCAGCCTCGGGGGATGAAGGGGCCAGAAAGCGGCTTTTGGAGGGAATGCTTTCCTATGGTCTGGAGCTGGCGGCGGAATATAAAGACCGGGGACTTCCAGCGGCGGATCTGGTGCAGGAGGCCAATATGGCCATGATTATGGCGCTGGATGCGTATCAGGAGGGAGATTACCGGCAGCAGATGGCCGGCTTTGTGCGGGAGGCCCTGGAGGCGGCCATTTTGGAGCAGCAGCATGCCAGACAGGCCGGGGAGGAGATGCTGGCCCGGGTCAATGTGCTGAAGGACGTTTCTCAGATGCTGGCCCTGGAGCTGGGCAGGGAAGCCACCGTGGAGGAACTGGCCCGGAAGATGAAGATGACGGAAGAGGAGATCAGGGAGATCATGAAGCTGACCCTGGATGCCATGAGCGTCAGCCCGGACGCGGAGATCTGAAGAAACGGGATCGCGTGCCTATATTGATTATTGTATCTAATAAAAAACATAAGATATATTAATTTTATTTATAATCTGGTTTGTGATATTATGGAAATACTTAGCGAATGCAAGCCGAAGGCGCAGCATGAGGTTAGTGAAAACAGACGACAAGCAAACCATATAGGAGGATACTATGGGCGTAAGACGTGTGTATGTGGAAAAAAAGCCGGAATTTGCAGTAAAAGCCGGGGAGCTGAGAGAGGAGATCAGCAGTTATCTGAACATCGATTCGGTGACCGGAGTGCGGGTGCTGATTCGTTATGATATCGAGAATATTTCTGAGGAGACTTACCGCCGGGCGCTGGTGACGATTTTCTCCGAGCCGCCGGTGGACGAGGTATATGAGGAGGATTTCCCGAAGGCTGAGGACGATACGGTATTTTCCGTGGAGTACCTGCCGGGGCAGTTTGACCAGCGGGCCGATTCCGCACAGCAGTGCGTCAAGCTGTTAAAAGAGGACGAGGAGCCGGTGATCCGCTCCGCCACCACCTATGTGCTGTCCGGCAGCCTGACCGAGGAGCAGAAGGCGGCGGTCAAAGCCTTCTGTATTAACCCGGTGGATTCCAGGGAGGCAGACAGCAAAAAGGCCCAGACTTTGGTGACCGCGTTTGACACCCCGGCGGATGTGGCTTCCTT
This sequence comes from uncultured Lachnospiraceae bacterium, assembly GCA_964537765.1. Lineage (GTDB taxonomy): Bacteria > Bacillota > Clostridia > Lachnospirales > Lachnospiraceae > Brotaphodocola. The sequence goes on along the minus strand of CAZICB010000011.1, from coordinate 580 downwards.
TGAGGGCTTTACGTCCTTTGGGGAGGAGGAGTTAAAGGCTCTTTACGATTCCTTAAATCTGGCAATGACCTTTCAGGATTTTTTGCATATTCAGAAGTATTATCAAGGTGAGGAGCACCGGGAGCCGACGGTGACGGAGATCCGGGTGTTGGATACCTATTGGTCCGACCATTGCCGTCATACTACCTTTTCCACGGAGCTGAAGGACGTGACCATCACCGACGGCGCGTACAAGGCGCCGATTCAGGCCACCTATGAGCAGTACCTGGCTGACCGGGAGGAGCTTTATAAGGGGCGGGACGACAAGTTTGTCTGCCTGATGGATCTGGCGCTTCTGGCGGCGAAAAAGCTGCGCAGGGAAGGAAAGCTGACCGATCAGGAGGAGTCCGATGAGATCAATGCCTGCAGCATCGTGGTTCCGGTGACCATCGACGGCGTGGAGGAGGAGTGGCTCATCAACTTTAAAAATGAGACCCACAACCATCCCACGGAGATTGAGCCCTTCGGCGGCGCGGCCACCTGTCTGGGCGGCGCCATCCGGGATCCCCTGTCCGGACGTACCTATGTATACCAGGCCATG
>CAZICB010000010.1:21567-45658 GCA_964537765.1 uncultured Lachnospiraceae bacterium | reverse complement strand
CGCCATTGACACGGATCCAGAAGGAATCCGCATGAAGTTCACAGAATGAATATCTATGATAGGAAAACTATAACATATTATTTTAAAAAGCGCAAGACGGATGCGGGATTTTTCTATTGCATTTTCCCCGCATCCGCCCTATAATCATATTGTCACCAGTTCTGGGAGGAGTGGCGCTGCGGTTTTTCGCAGCGGTATCGGAGGTGTCCGGTCTCACATTGCTTATCCCGGGAACACGCTCCGGCTGGTGGCATTTTTTATTTCTGCCCCATGAGCCTTACTGAGTCCGCTTACGCCGTGCTGCCACCACGAGCCGGCTGTTTTCCGTATGATAGCTGCAGGTGGAAAGCATCAAAATCTGGTTTCCATACTCAGGAATTACCCCCGTATCATACTGGGAATCTGCACAGGACTGGCGCACAAATTCATCAAACTGCTCCTCTGTCAGGCTGCCCACATAGCCATAATAGCGAAAGCCATCCTCATTTTCATACAATAAACGGGTTTTAAAAACAGAAAATATCTCATAAAATCACGTCTTCCGTTCCTTCTTCCATTCCGCTGACTAAAAGTCCCAGCTCCAGCTGCTTTAAACATGCCTCCATCGTACTGATCTGGGTGTATCTTCGTGTGGTTTCCACATTGCTGTGGCCCAGGTAGTCGGCCAGCCGGATTACATCCTTTTCCTTTTCGTAATAGCAGCGGGCAAACAAATGCCGCAGGTTATGGGGGAAGACCTTTTCCTCCAGAACTCCTGCCGTTTTGCAGAGTTTTTTCATTTCGGCCCAGACATTTCTCCGGTCCACTGGCTTTCCTGTGCGCGTGATAAAAATAGAGCCGGATTCGATGTTCATTTTTTTGCAATAGGATTTCAAAAGACGAGTCAGGGACCCGGGGATCACGATGCAGCGGTCCTTGCCTTTATTTCGGATCAGGGCCAGCCGCTTCTGGACAGCCTCCACCGTGATATACTGCAATTCGCTGATGCGGATTCCCGTGCTGCCGATGGTCTGCAAAATACAGCTTAAGCGCAGGTTTTCCTGCCGGTCCGCCTCCCGTACCAGCCTTTCATATTCCTGGCGGGTAAGCTCCCGCTCCTCCTCCCGGAAGATTTTCCGCTGTACCCGGCATTGCTTCACGCAGCAGCTTTTGCAGCCGATAAAATTCAAATAGCCGTTTAACGCGGCCAGCATGGAATTCACGCTGGAGATTTTGTATTTACCTATTATATACTCTTTATAGGAAAGCACCTGTTCCCGCCTGGGCAATGCCGCCGGCCGGCCCGGCGTTTCTCCCACGTATGCATAAAAATTTCGTACATCCCGCATGTACTTTTTGATGGTATTGTCACACCGCTCCATCTCACGTAAAAAAATCCGATACTCTTCCAATGAATTTTCAATCCTTCCGCTATACTCCATATAAATTTGTCCTTTCTACTTTAATTATGATGACCAGGCTGGAGGCAGATCGGATTGTCCTTTCCCCTCGCTGGTTTGAGGATCTGCTGCTTTTGGGCGGCTGTTCCCACCGGACCGGGAAAACCGGCTGCAAAGACGCATACGAAAAGCTGCCTGCGGCCGTCAAAAATCTGTTGTTGGATATGGGAGAAAATACCAAGGGAATCCTCAAAAGAACCTTTCATCTGCCCTGGAAAGCAGAACGCCTGACGCCAGGACAGAAAAAAACATCCGCATCGGCTGGAAGCGGTATGCCTGCTATAAAAATGAAGCCGGAAAACTCCACAAAGCCTCCGCCCGCTGCCCCATCTGGGCTGTGAGCTGGCCTGGACCCCGGCGCCTCCCCGGAGCTGAAAGGCGGCGGCATGGTCCCGATCACAATTGGTCAAACAATTCTCCGCCGATTTCCATAATCTCATCCACCGGGATGCTGGCGCCGTCCGCAAACACCAGCCGTCTTTCCTGCCGGTCGATCCGCTTCACCGCCCCGGACAGGGTCCGATAGGCGCCTCCTTCCTTGCGCTCATCGGGCTGGAAGTACCGGACGGTCACCTGGGGCTGCTTTTGCACCTGCAAATAAGCCTGGATCACAGAGAACTGTTCATCCAGCCTGACTCGCTGATCCTCATCCAGCTCAGGCCACCCATCCGTCAGACGTCCGGTTTCCTGGATTGCCACGCCATAGCCGGTCAAGGCCGCAAAGGGAGAAAATTGTGCCGCCCGGTCCGCCAGGGACATCCGGGGATGGTTTTCCGAGACAGGATGAGGCAAAAACAACAGATCCTCATACTTGCCTATATTTCCACTGGAATTTTTCATAAGCCTTTTCCTCCTTTTTTGATGCTATGACCCGTGCCAGCCGCTCCGGCAGCGCAGGAAACCTCCCTGTCAAAGGGCCGCTACGCCTTATGTCCGCCGATCTGCCGGTTCCGCTCCATGGCCGTAGCGCCCTCTTCCAGGTTCATGCCTTTTAAAATTGCATTTTTTCCATATTTCTTTTTGATCTCCAGCATGGCCAGCTGGAGCTTTTTTTCCTTTTCCAGGCTCTGCTTTTCTTCCTTCCGCTTCCGTTCCAGGGCTTCGTAATCCGTAAATAAATCCAGCTGCTCCGCCACGGCTTCTTTCCGGATGGAGGCTTCCCCCACCACATGGTTTGCCGTCACGTTCAGCCGCCGCACCAGAAGCTTCGGGTCCACGGTCCGGTCAAACAGCTCCAGGGCCGCGTCCGTGATCAGCCGGGAGGAGGCGGTCTGGCGGTCCAGATTGCAGGTACCGTGGGCGTGCTTGGGCACCCTTCTGCCGTAATGGTCGGTGGATACCGGCCCCTTGTAGGCTTTGCGGATTTCCGGATCCGTCAGATTTTCCCGGTCATACCCCACAGTCAATACCACCTGATCCGTCACCAGCCCCTTGTCCACCAGATCCAGGGCCAGCATGTCCGCCATCTCCTGGACCACCAGCCGAGCCTTCTCAAAGGGATAGGCGCGCTGAAGCACCTGCCCGGAGCCCACGCTGCTGTTTTCCGGCTTGTAGGCCTTAATATCCGCCATGGTACAGGGCTCCCAGCCCCAGGCATGGTCGATAAGCAGCTCGGCGTTGACGCCGAACAGCTTATACAGCAGGTCCTCATTATAGCAATCCTTCGGCCCGCCCACAGAGCAGCGGGCAATATCGCCCATGGTATAAAGTCCCAGCTCCTCCAGCTTTTTGGCATAGCCTCTGCCCACCCGCCAGAAGTCCGTCAGCGGACGGTGGTTCCACAAAAGCTTCCGATAGGACCATTCATCCAGGCTGGCGATGCGCGCCCCGTTTTCGTCCGGCGTAATATGCTTTGCCACAATATCCATGGCCACCTTGCACAGATAAAGATTGGTACCGATCCCGGCGGTGGCCGTGATGCCGGTGGCGTCATAAACAGCCTGAATCAGCTTTGCCGCCAGCTGCCAGGCATTCAGCCCATAGGTATCCAGATAGTCCGTCACATCCATCAGCACCTCATCGATGGAATATACATGAATATCCTCCGGGGCGATGAATTGCAGATAAACCTGATAGATCCGTGTGCTGTACTCCATATAATGGGCCATGCGGGGCGGGGCCACCAGATAGTCCACCGCCAACGCGGGATTTTCCCGCAGCTGGTCATCATACACCGAGGAGCCGGAAAACTGGCCCCCGGGCGCCTTTCGCCTGCGCTGGGCATTGACCTGCCGAACCCTTTGCACCACTTCAAACAGCCTGGCTCTGCCGGAAATCCCGTAGGTCTTTAAGGATGGACTGACCGCCAGACAGATGGTTTTCTCCGTCCGGCTTTCATCTGCCACCACCAGATTCACCTTCATCGGGTCCAGCCCCCGGTCCACGCACTCCACCGAGGCATAAAAGGACTTTAAATCGATTGCCAGATACGTTCGGTTTTGGGATGCCATGGCTGCTTTTGTCTCCTTTTCTTCGGCTTTTCCGTTTTCGTACTCATAGTATATCACAAATTCCGAACATTCATCTATAAAAGCGTGTGCTTTGCTTTTCTACAGCTCCTTCATCACCTGCTCCAAATGTGCTGTCAGCTTTGTATTCTCCCCATAGTCCACCGGACAGTCGATAATCACCGGCACCTTCTGGCAAAATGCCTTTTCCAGGGTGGGAAGCAGCTCCCCCGCGCTGCCGATCCGATACCCCACCGCGCCCATGCTCTCGGCAAATTTTACGAAATCCGGGTTGGTAAAGTCGGTGCAGCAGGTCCTGCCGTACTGGTCCATCTGCTTCCACTTGATCAGCCCATAGCCGGAGTCATTGAAAATCAAGGTCACAAAAGGCGTGCCGATCCGCAGCGCCGTCTCAAACTCCTGACAGTTCATCATGAAACCGCCGTCCCCGCAGATGGCCAATATCCTCCGCTCCGGATAGACCAGCTTGGCGCTGATTGCTCCTGGCACGGCGATGCCCATGGTGGCAAAGCCGTTGGAAATGATGCAGGTGTTTGGCTCATAGCACTGGAAATGGCGGGCAATCCACATTTTGTGGGCGCCCACGTCGGAAATCACAATATCCTTCGGCCCCATCACCTTGCGCACGTCATTTAAAATCCGCTGGGGCTTTAGCGGAAAGGCCGGATCCTCCCCATAGCTTTCATGCTCCGCCACCATCCTTTTCCTGATCTCAAGCGCCTTTGTGGGTTCTTCTCTTCTGGCGGTCCGCCGGGCGATCTGAATCAGGGAATCACTGATATCCCCCACCACCTCCACCAGCGGCTGATACAGCTTATTAATGTGGGCCGGGCGCATGTCGATATGGATAATGTCCACATCCCCATGCTTATTCCATTTTGCAGGGGCATATTCCACAATATCATACCCCACGGCGATCACCAGATCCGCCTCATCCAGGATCTTATTCTGATAATCCTGCTGGGGAATGCCGATGGTCCACATGGAATAGGGATGGTCAAAGGGAATCACGCCCTTGGCCATCATGGTATTGATCACCGGAAGATGCAGCTTTCCGGCAAAATCCGTCAGCGCCTCAGCGGCATGACCCCGCACCACGCCGCTGCCCGCCAGGATCACCGGGTTGCGGGCGCGGAAAATCAGCCCTGCCGCATCCTGCACCGTATCCAGCTCCGCGTATTCCTTGGGAGCAATTTTTTTGCGCAGGGGCTTTTCCGTGTCCGGCACAGGCATTTTGGCGATGTTCACCGGAAGGTCGATGTGGGTAGCTCCCGGCTTTTCCCCCTCGGCATATTTAAACGCCAGACGGGTGATCTCCCCCACCGTATCCGGCCGTACCACCATCTTGGTCCTCCGGGTAATGGGCTCAAACATTTTTGTCAGGTCCAGAAACTGGTGGGAGGTAATGTGCATCCGGTCCGTTCCCACCTGACCGGTGATGGCCACCAGAGGAGCTCCGTCGCTGTCCGCATCCGCCACTCCGGTCACCAGATTGGTGGCTCCAGGCCCCAATGTGGCCAGACAGACGCCGGCCTTTCCGGTCAGCCTTCCGTACACATCCGCCATAAAGGCCGCGCCCTGCTCATGGCGCACGGTAATAAACGCAATGGGAGAGGCATCGATGGCGTTCACCACCGCCAGATTTTCCTCCCCGGGTATTCCAAAAATATAACGGACTCCCTCCTCCTGCAGGCATTCCACCAGCAGGTCCGCCGTGTTTCTCTGCTTCGTCTCCACCTTTTTGCCTCCTTTCAGCAATGGAATTCCCTGTACCGGGTAATTCCCAAATTCTTCATCTGCATGCCTCACAAACGCCCCAAAACCTGCCCCTCCCGGCACAAAAGGAAGCGCCTACCAGGAAAACCCGTAAATCTCCGCCGCATTTTTCCAGAATACACGCTCCCGGTATTTTTCCGGCGTCAATGCCGTCACAAAGGCGATATAATCCTCCAGATTTGCCAACGGCCAGTCAGTGCCGAACATAATCCTCCGGTAATCCACATAGCCCAGCCAGGTTTTTAACTGGTCCACATAGCCCTTTTTCTCCTCCAAAAGCTTTGCCACCTGCACCTTTCCCTCCAAAAGCCCGGACAGATCTGCCGCCACATTTGGATTTTTGCTGAGCACCGCCGCCGCATCGTTGAGCCAGGGATTTCCGAAATGACACATGACAAGCTGGACCTTGGGATGCTTTACCGCCGCCTCGTCCAGGGTCAGCGGATGGCTGTATTTCAGCCGGGCATTGGGTCCGGCAGTCTCCCCTGTGTGGATGGCCACCGGCTTGTCATATCGCCCGGCCAGCTCATAAATCGGATCATAGACCGGATCCCACACATAATAGGATTTGTCCTCATCCTCCTTTCTTCCTCTGCCCTTTTTCAATAATGATATTACCCTTAGTATAACGCAAGAAACCGACAGCCAGAAACGGCTTTAGATGGCCTGTTTTTCCTTCCCGGCAATGGACTTCACGAACTGCCGGTACACGTAAAAGGAAACTGCCACCGTACAAAGATCCGCAATCATCTGGGTGCAGACAATCCCGTACATGCCAAATATGGCATTGAACACGTAAAGCATGGGGATATTGAATACCGCCCAGCGCACTGCCGCCAGAAGCATTGCCTTATTGCCCTTTCCCACGGCCTGGAACAAATTCACCAGATGGAAGCTCATGAACATAAAGGGGGTGGCAAGGCACCGGACTCTCAGAAAATTCGCTCCGATGCGGACAGTCTCCCCGTCGTTGATGAAAAACCGGAGAATCTGCACTGCAAACATCTCATACAGCACAATGCTGATGGCCGCAATCACCAGACCCACGATCCGGGAAAGACTAACCACCCGCTTCATCCGCTGATGGTTGCCGGAGGAATAATTATATGCCGCGATGGGCATCATACCCTGACAAAGTCCGATTCCCACATTCAAAGGCAGACGCTCCGCCTTCAGCACGATGCCGATAGCCGCCAGGGGAATATCGCCGTAGCCCGTAGCCAGCTTGTCGATCACCACATAGGCCAGGTCAAACAAAAGCGTGGCAAGCGCCGCCGGAATTCCCACAAAGAAGATGGAACCAATGCTTTTTCTCTCCGGCATGCCTGCCCTTATGGAGAAGGTTAAAATCGTGCTTTCCCGCATCCGCAAAATCACAGCCAGATAATAAACGCACACAATAATATTGGAGCACATGGTGGCAATGCCTGCCGCCGCAGTTTCCATTCCTTTCGGGAACAGCACAAACATGAAAATCGGGTCCAGGAAAATATTGATGATCCCGCCCATGGAGACCCCGAAGCCTGCCTGCTTCGCGCAGCTGACTGAGCGGAGCAGATTCGCCATGGTGACCGACATGACCGTGGGCAGTGCGCCCAGCACGATCACACAGAACGCATACTGTCTGGCATACCCATAGGTATCCCCGCTGGCGCCCAGAATATTTAACAGCGGGTGCATAAAGCAGGCCATACCCGCTGAGAAAAGCAGCGACAGCCCGATAGACAGATAAAAGCTGAAAGCGGAAACCCTTCTCGCCTCCCCCTCCTTTCCTGCCCCCAGAAGCCGGGAGATCAGGGTTCCCCCGCCGGTGCCTGCCAGTCCAGCTATGGAAACACAAATATTGTATACCGGCAGAATCAAAGAGGCCCCCGCCACCATCAGCGGATTGTTCGTCCGGCCGATATAAAAGGTATCCGCCAGGTTGTAAATCAGAACCACCAGCTGTCCGATAATAGTCGGAATCGCCAATGTCGCTAAAGCCCGGCCGATGGGCATTGTCTCGAAAATTTCTTTATTGTCCGTCTTTTGCATGATTGTCTCCTTTTGTCCGTCGTATTTTCCCTGCTCACGCTGTCCGAAGGAGAATCCCGCCCGTCAGGCTTCTCCTCCCGCTGCGGGGTCTTTCATCAGTGACCTCATTCTCCCCGCCGCAGTGCGATCCTGGCCGGAGGACTTTTTGTCTACCAAAGCTGCAGCACCTGCTGCTCATACTCCTGCTTTCTTTCCAGCAGCACCGGCGTTTTCTGCAGCACATACTCCGCAAAATGCCCGTCGTAAATCCAGCGCTCCAGCTCTGTCTCCTCCACAATCAGCGGCATCCGGTCATGAACCGGGGAGACGGAAGGGTTTGCCTTAGTGGTCAGAATCACAAACCGGTTCCCGTCCTCAAACCGCTGCCAGAGACCTGCCATATAGAGAATTTCCCCATTCTTCCGCTTAAACTCCGCCCTTTCTTTGGATCTGCTCCATTCATAAAAATGTCCCGCGGGGATCACGCACCTGCGGTGCAGCACGCTGTCCCGGAAGGAAACCCGCTCCAGCACCGACTCTGCCCGGGCATGGATCAAAAGCCCCTTCCGGCCATACTGCAAAAATCCCCAGCGCATCTGCTCGGCGGCAGGCCTCGCTCCCCGCCCGGTGATCACCAGCGCCGGCTGGGAGGGGCAAACGTCGCCGGCCCCTGCCCCAAAGCCCGGCCCCTCGATGCCGATGCTCTGCCAAAGCTTCTCCGTCACCTGCTCATCTATGTAATATCTTCCGCACATTCCGCTTCCTCTTTTCGTGTCGTTTCCCATCTTTTTCCACATTATGCCATAATTATTTCATATTCACAATTCATTTTATGAAAACTTTTTAAAAAAGCCGGTACCCGGGCCACGGCTCCTCAAATCAATCATACCTCAGCCAATCATCCAGCAAAATCCCCGCCAGAGCCACCGGGATCCAAAGCAGGGCATACCGGGGACAAATCTGTCCCAGAATATTTCCCGGGATCCGGCTGTAATCCCAGATGCCCCATCCCAGCCACAGGTTCACCAGGCATCCCGTTAAAAATTCCAGCAGGGTAATGATGCCTGCGCCGATCAGCGCCTGCTGCCACAAGGGCATGGTCCAGGGCAGCACCTCATTGATGCTTCCGATGGCCACCTCCTTTTAAGTCCGCCTGCCTTGCAGATTTTTTGTGCGTTTTGCCTTATTATCTGGTAATAGAATCGGCAAATGCTTCTATATAGCCAGGGCATTTTGTTTATATCAGTATATTTTTCCCTTAATGCAGTAAAACTATTAAGGGAACTTTCCCTTAATTCATTGTTTTTTCCCTTATTCTATGTTATTATTTAAGGGAAAGATTTGGGGGTGAGGTAATGAGAACATTCAACTATTCTGAAATCAAGAGCAAAATGTGGGATTCCGATATCCTCGGTCTTATTGCAGCGATATATAAGGAAGCCGGAAAGCAGGAGATGTACCTGAAACAGCGCCCGGAAGAATTGGAAAAGCTGGTTGAGATCGCAAAGGTACAAAGCACCGAGGCATCCAATGCCATTGAGGGCATCGTTACGACCAGTACCCGTATCAAGCAATTGGTCGAGGAGAAAACGACTCCCAAGAACCGCGATGAGCAGGAAATCGCCGGTTATCGTGATGTGCTGAACATCATCCACGAGAGCTTCGATGCCATTCCGATCACGCAAAACTATATCCTGCAGCTCCATAAAATTTTGTACAGCCATATGAACAACCCTATGGCCGGCAGAACCAAGAGTGTCCAGAATTATATCAGTGCCACTTACCCGGACGGTCATGTGGAGACACTCTTTACTCCGCTTGCGCCCTATGAGACCCCGGAGGCATTGGACAGGATCTGCGAGGAATACAATCGTGTCATCGGAAATATGGAAGTCGAACCTCTTATTGCGATTCCTATTTTTATACATGATTTCCTGTGCATCCACCCGTTCAACGATGGCAACGGCAGAATGAGCCGTCTGTTGACAACTCTTCTGCTCTACAGAAACGGCTTCTATGTGGGAAAATACATCTCTCTGGAGGCAAAGATTGAAAAGAACAAAGACCTCTATTATGATGCCCTTGGTCAGGCACAGACCGGCTGGCATGAAGGCGCCGAAGATGTCGTTCCATTCATCAAATATCTGCTTGGAACTATTCTTGCAGCATATAAGGACTTTGAAGACCGCTTTGCTTTGGTGGAGACCAAACTTCCTGCACTTGAGACGGTTAGACGCGCTACCATGAATAAAATTGGCCGTTTTACCAAACAGGACATTCGTGAACTTTGTCCCTCTCTTAGCATCAGTTCCATCGAAGGTGCGCTCCGTAAGTTGGTAGCATCCGGTGAACTGAAGCGTGAGGGTTCCGGCAAAAACATCTGCTACTTTAGGTTAAAGTGATTCCCTCATTCGTCAATTGATTCCATTAAAAATCGTATCATTCTAAGGGAACGAATATACTAGCTAAGAAAAGCCGCCACTAATCAAAGCGGCGGCAATCTCTCAAAGTCCAATATTCTGTTATTTTGGAGCGATAAGAGATTTTAGCTCTAATGAAACACCTCACTTTCCGACTCGTTTTTTGAGCCTGCTTTTTGTGGTCAAATGCATATTTATGCCATTCTCCGTTTCCCGTACCCGCAGGCCGCGTCAAACTCATGCAGCTTTTTCTTTGCGGCTTCATTTAAGCCCCTGGGCACCTGGATCTGTACGGTCACGTATTGGTCGCCGCAGGTCTTCGGATCCGTCATGGAGACAATCCCCTTCCCCCGCAGCCGGATTTTTGTTCCGGACTGGGTCCCCTCTGCAATTCTGCAAAGTACATTTCCATAGAGTGTCTGCACCTTGGCCTCCCCGCCAAAAACGGCTGTGCTAAACGGCACATTGACCGTAGTATATACATCCATCCCCTTCCGCTCAAAGCCAGGCTTATCCTCCACCACAATCTTCAAAAGCAGATCCCCATCGCTTCCGCCGCCGCTGCCGGGCCTTCCCTTGCCCCGCAGCCGGATGGTCTTTCCGGTGTCGATGCCTGCCGGGATGTGCACCTTCAGGGAGCCGCCGTTTCCTTCCGCCCCCGGATTTATAGTCTTGTCACAGCCAAAGGCCGCCTCGTCAAAGCTAACCGTAAGCTCCGCCTGCAGATCAGCGCCGTTCCGCCCGCCGGAAAAGCCGCCGCTCTGAAAACCGCCGTTCTGGAAGCTGCCGTTTCCGGCGAAGCCCCCTCCATCGAAACCGCCCCGCCCGGAAAAGCCCTGTCCGGAAAAGCCACCGCCTCCAAAGAACTCCTTGAGAATATCCTCCATATTGCCGCCCTCGAAATGAATCTCCTGATAGCTTCTCCCTGGGCCTGCATAGCGGTAGGAGCCGCCGTCTCCCTGCCTCGGGCCCCCATAGGCGTTTCCATAGGCTCCCGAAGTTCCCGCCCGGCTTTCGTCAAAGGCCGCATGGCCGAACTGGTCATATAGCTTCCGCTTTTCCGGGCTGCTTAAAATATCATAAGCCTCGTTTACCTCTTTAAACCGGGCTTCCGCCTGGGCATTGCCGGCATTGGTATCCGGATGGTATTTTTTCGCCAGCTTTCGAAAGGCCTTTTTGATGGTATTGTCGTCCGCGTCCCGCTTTACGCCCAGGACCTCATAATAATCTCTCTTCCCTGCCATAATCCTGCCTCCTCGTACACTGCGATCCCCGCGGAGCGTCATCCTGCCTTATCTTGGCCCGATCCACTATTTTTCCGTTTCACCGGTCTCCGCTTCTTCCGAAGCGGCCTCCTCAACTTCTGCATTGTGCGGCAGAACCACGGTCAGCACCACCTCATCCAGGCTAACTCCCAGGTCAATGTCCTGATCTGCTGCCAGCGGCAGGTCGCCGACCTTCACCACATCGCCGATTTTCAGCTTTGCCAGATCGATCTCCACCTTTTCTACCAGAGCTGCGGGAAGCGCTTTGTACCGGATCTCATGCAATGCCTGCTGGACAATACCGCCCATCAGCTTGTCATGATTCAGCAGAACCACCTCGGCCACGGAATGAACCTTTTCATCGCTTACCAGCGCCTGGAAGTCGACCTCATCATACTGTCCCTTCATGGCATTGTAATCCACTTCCTTGATCAGCACATCATACTGCTCGCCGTCCACATCCAGCATAATCTGGCTGCCCTTGCCTTTTGATTTCAGCAGGCGCTCCACGGCCGCCCGCTCCATTTTCACCGGGATCGAACCTTCAATTCTGCGGCCAAATACATTCCCGGTCACATAACCTTCTCGTCTCAGCTTTTTTGCCTTTGTCAACATGTCTCTTTTTTCAGCTTTTAAAGTATCCATTTTATCTTTTCCTCCAAAATACTGATTGCTTAGCCGACTTGCTTCCGGTCCGTTAAGTATCTCTTTCTTGTTACACATGTATTATAACACGCAATCGCAAGAAAAGATTCACAAAATTGGAGCTTTTTTTCACGAATTTTCTTACATTTTGCCCAATTCCGGCTCCTGTGCCAGCCGGATGAACTCCGCCATCTCCCTGGTCACCCATTTATCCTTATCATATGTACATCAACGGCCAGCAGTTCTACGGCGGCGACGGCCTTGTCACCAAGGGCGTGGAAGCCACCCTGAAAAATATCGGCCGCCTGGGGAAGGAAGGCATGCGGGAAACCAATAAGGAAATCATCAAGATTATGATTGGGGACTGACCGCCTACAGCGGGATTACCGCGATCCCGACCCGGAGTACCGGCTGATTCCGGAAATCCCATTTATGTCCATATGCCGCCCACAATGCGCCCCGCCAAAGGCGCACTCTGAAACTCAGGATAGCATTTTGTAAATTAAGAATCTAAAAAGGCGTTGAACATTTTGCTATCTTCCCTCCGGGGAATGCGCAGGAAATTCTTACATTTTGGAGTAAACGGCGATAGTGGAACTGCCTGTGAGGAAACAGGGCATCCTGGGGAAACTTGGAAAGCATCCTGGGGAAACATAAAAACGACAGCTTGACAAACACTATTAACATCAATGGATTGCTTATACAAGAAGCAGGAAAGGGACAGGGAAGACGACAGAAAAATATGCTAAACGAACATCTTATAGGTGTTCTCCCGCATTTTCTAGTTCCCGACTACCGCAAATTTACGGTAAATTATTCTCTCCATCGTATTAATGTTGTCTACCTCACTGCGCAGCAATTCGCTGCAGGGGCCATCGTGTCTATGGATGTGTGTTACCAGAGGAAATATCGCGTTTTATTGTAAGCATAGACAAGAAAACAAGAAACGGGAAACGCGATTTTGCTGCCATGCCCTTGGCGGCTGTAAGCGGATTGCGGGCAGGCGACATTGCATCAATGAAACTGGATGACATTGACTGGAAAAGAAAGAGCTATATATTAAATGGTTAAATGGCCGTCCTGAAACGGATTCCAGGAATGTCTTTATACGCCGTCAGACGCCATTCACGGGATGCCACGACGGATATTCATTGCGTGCATTTTCCACAAATACCAGAAGAAGGCCAGCATTGCGCATGCCACTGGGGATGGGAAACCCTGCACGGCATTAGGCATGGGCTTGGTACAGGAATGACTACCAGTGGAACCCTGATTGATGTGATGGCCCAGGTCTTGGGACATAAGAGGATGAAAGCAATAAAGCAGTATATTTCCGCTGACCTACAGGGCATGCACAACTGCACGATTGATCTTGGTCCGTTCTGTCCGAGATCCCGCTCCAGGTTCTGCAAAAATTTCGTTAAAGTGAGCTGGCAGACAATAAGGGGCGTCCGCCGCTTTCGTGATATTCTGACACTTGGCAATCGACAGCACATAAGTCAAGTCTTTAAAGTCCATTTATCCCATCCCGTATTGCTTCCAGAACGCCTCCTACAATTCCTCCTGCACGGAATGATTCCTATGTTCATCTTTTATTTCTCAAAATATAGCTTTTAGCTATAAAATATATACTTTTTTGAACGTTGAACACATGACCTGCTCTCGTTATAATTTTTATATGAGATACCCACCAACACTCACTGATATTTTTCTCGTATGGTTTCTTTCAAAATGCGAATAAAATCAGTCATACATTTTGAACGGTAAGCCATCGTGTTATAGGCGACAGACAGCATTACCTTTGTACTGGTTCCTCCAATGGAGAACAGTTTTGGAGACGGACTAATCGAAACAAATCGGATGAAGGAATCGGGAATAAATGCGCAGCCATAGCCTTTACTGACAGCTTCTATTGTTCCACTGAGATCGACTGTCCGAAGCGCTATGTTCGGTTTAATTCCTGTAGCTTGGAATACTTTATGGGCAATACTGCCACCTAAGGAATTTTCAGGTTGGAGGATAAAGGGTTGATCCGCGAACTTACGGATATCGATCCAAGGATATTTGCTGTTGGCATATGTTTCTGTGTCAATAGCGAGAGGATGATGTGGAGGAGTACAAAATACCACCTCTTCCTGGATTAATGGTTCGTAGAACAAGGTAGGATGATATGGGATCGGATAAAGAATCGCCAAATCAACTTCTCCATTTAAAAGCCTTGAAATACGCAGCCCGGATGCTTCCTCCAGCACATTAACTTCTACACCGGGATATTCCGACTTAAAGCGCAGAAGGGACAGCAGGAAAATGCCATCTCTTCGATGACGCGGACATGCAATGTTCAATCGTCCCTTCCGTTGGCTGGAAATATCAACCAGTTCCTGATTCATCTGTCCGCCAATATGAATGATTTGACGCGCATAGTCCAAATATCGTTCGCCTGCATAGGTTGGAAGCATTTTACCGTTTATGCGCTGAAAGAGAGTTACATCCAATAGTTTCTCATGATTTTGCAGGAAACGGGAAAGGGTTGGCTGGGCAATATATAATTTTTCTGCCGCCCGGGAGATGCTCCCCTCATTTGCAATTGTAATAATGTATTGTAATTCTCGGAAGTCCATGATTGCTCCTTATGTTCGCTGGCTTAAAAGCACTAAACAATATAGCTTTAAGCTATATATTACCATGGGATCCCGAAAATTTCAATAAAAAAGTAACTACGTGACTACATAACTACACGACTGCTAGTAATGGCAAACAACAAAAAACGAGGAGGAAAAGGTATGACGCCAAGGGTACAACAACTGTATGAGTACATCCGTGACACAAGAATGACGATCTGTACGGAAAAATCCCGTCTCTTCACGGAAGCATACAAAAAGTATGATGGGGATCCAGATGTAGTGAGAACCGCGAAAGCACAAGCCTACATGCTGGATAACATCAGCATTTTTATTCTAGACGGAGATCTGATCGCCGGTGCGCCAGCATCTCAGCCACTTGGTCTGGAGGCTGATTTCTGGACCAGAGGATGCTGGAGAAAAGAGGGAGTTCAGTCTTTACGCGAGGAGGGGAGCCACTATATCAGTGAAGAGAGCGTGAAGGATATGGAAGAGCTCGCTGAATATTGGCAGCATTTTGCGGCAGAATATAAAATGCTTGATTTGTTTGATGATAAGATGTGGCGATGGAAAAAGAGCGGTTATCATTTGCCAAGAAATAAAACAATTGAGGAAGCAGCCGGATCCGGATTAGCATTAAGCAGCCTTTCTATTTTTCCGGAACAGGAATTTTCAAGCATCAACTATGAGTTTGCGCTGACCACGGGTCTACGTGCCAATATTGAGCATGCAAAACAAAAGCTGGCTGAGATTGATTGTTTCGATTTGAAGACGGATTATGATGTGGATCGTGTCTATTCGCTTCGTGCAATGATTATCATCAATGAGGCTGCTATCCGTTGGGCAAACCGTTACGCAGCTTTAGCTGAACAAAAAGCTGCCGAAAGCATGGACGAAAAACGGAAACAAGAATTGTTGGATATGGCAAGAAGCTGCCGCCGTGTACCAGAATATCCTGCGGAAACCTTTTTAGATGCTTTACATTTCCAATGGTTTATTTATATCTTATGCCATTATATGAATACCATGCCGATCGGTCGTGCGGATCAATATATGTATCCATATTATAAGCATGATATTGAGAATGGTCTTCTGGACGATGAAAAAGCATTGGAATACCTTCAGTGCTTCCGTTTAAAATATCTTCAGATCCGCTCCACTTCTGGCGGGCAGCATAGAAAAAAATGGTCCGGGCAGGCGGCCTGGCGTGCCATTACACTTGGCGGTGTGAAGCCGGATGGTACGGATGCAACCAATGAGCTAACATATCTCTTCTTGGAAGCTGCAATGGAATGCAGGACCCCTCATCCGACGATTACCCTTCGTGTGCATGAAGGTACTCCTGACCAACTTATGAGAAAAGCCATTGATCTGGTAAAAACAGGTATTGGAATGCCATCATTTGTCAGTGATGCGTCTTATATCGCCACTCTTATGGATAAAGGGGTGCCGTTAAAAAAGGCAAGAGATTACTATATTGTTGGATGCCTGGACGTAACCGTTCCGGAAGGCTGGGGACAATTGTTCTCTATGTGTAATAATGCGCTTCCCCTAGATACTTTTTTACATAATGGCTACAGCCCGCTGGAAGATCTTGAGGTGGGTCCGAAAACCGGTGATCCGAGAGAGATGAAGACTTTTGAAGAATTCATGGATAAGCTAGTGGAACATTATACCTGGTACTATCGGTGCTATGCAGCGGATCGCCAGATTCGTTTTAATATCCGACGTTCCCAGCGGTTTTTGCAGGATGTCCTGACAATTTCTATGTTTTCTGATGGCGTGGAGGTAGGATGCAGCCCGTTCTTCCGGAAACTGCCATATCCCGGTCTCGGTCCTGCTATTGGCATTGGTGTCGGGATTATCAATGTAGGAGATTCCCTGGCAGCTATTAAAAAGCTGGTTTACGATGAGAAGAAAGTTACCATGGATGAACTGATTCGAGCTCTGGACGAGAACTGGACAGGTGAACGCAATCAGGAAATCCGCCGCTTATGCCTGGCTGTTCCGAAATACGGTAATGATAATGATGAGACCGATGCAATTATTTCAGAGCTTTATACCAGATTCTCCGATGTAATTATGAGCATGGATAGCTATCGTGGCACGAAATATTGTGTGGCTTCTATTTCTGTTACATCCCATGAACCGGCAGGCCGTCTGGTCGGAGCAACTCCGGACGGAAGATATGCCGGGACTATCCTGGCAGACGGAGGCGGATCCCCGATTCAGGGCATGGATCGCAATGGCCCGACTGCAATGCTGAACAGTGCATTGAAGATTGACCAGAAAAAGCTTAATTCTTTGCTCCTTAACATGAAATTTCATCCGAATGCTTTGAATTCTGAAGAAAATGTGATGAAGCTGGGGGCACTAATCCATGCATATTTGGATAATGGTGGAAAGCAGATCCAATTTAATGTTGTCAGCCCCGAAGTCCTGAAGGAAGCAAAAGAGAATCCGGATAAGCATCGGGATCTGGTGGTTCGCGTGGCCGGATACAGTACTTATTTTACGCTGCTTTCGCCAGGCGTACAAGATGAAATAATTAACCGTACTACACATGAGGCAATAGGATAAAAAAACGAACGGTTTGTTCAGTACTTTGATAAGGAGGCATCTATGTCTACAGGTTTCGTATTAATATTTACATTCGCGGCAATTATCATTTGTATCGGATTGAATTATAAGTTGAATATCAACCTAGGCATTCCTGCAATCATTTTTGCCTGGCTGATCGGATGTGTTGCTTTGAACATGAAGGTAAAAAATGTAGTCAGTCAGTGGCCGACATCTGTCGTATTCCAATTAATGTGTATTACAATGTTTTTCGCCTTTGCCACACAGAATGGTACAATGAAAAAAGTGGCAGAAAATTTCATATATTTTTTCCGAAAACAGACCTGGATGATCCCACTGGTGATATATTTCGCGGGATTCCTGATCGGCGGCATGGGTGCGCCAGGAGCAACCGCTAATATTATTATGGGTGTCATCGGATTTACCATCGGTGCGGAGCTAGGATTAAATCCACTGATCATCGCAGTTGTCGCCTGCCATGGCGGAGCTGCAGGTTCTGAACTTCCATGGAGCGCCCAGGGGATCATTGCGAAAGGAGTCATACAGGAATACTGGCCGGAACATGCAGCCAGCTATACTTGGAAGCTGTGGTTGGCCTACCTGATCCTTTCTCTCCTTGTATGTATGCTGGTATCTTTGATATTCGGTGGCTTTAAGAAGCGTGCGGCCTTGCAGGTGGAAAAACCGGAGCCTCTGAGTAAGGAACAGAAACTCAGCCTTATCATTATTGCCGCTGTTGTTGGATTGTCCTTGATCTTTCCCATTATCAATACACTGGTACCCGGTATTGGAATCGTGAAATTTTTATCCTCAATCATGGATATTCAAATGCTGTGCGTGGTTGGAGTGTTGTTGAATATCCTTTTGAAACTTGGCAATCAGAAGGAAGCGATTGTAAAAGGTGTTCCGTGGAATACGATTGTGATGCTGGGCGGCATGGCTATGCTGATGAACATTGCCGGGGAAGCTGGAGCGACTGACTACATAGCATCCCTGCTGAGTGAAAATGCGTCCCCGGCAATGATCGTGGCAATACTTGGCGTATTTGCCGGTTTCTTAAGCTTCTTTTCCGGCGGAATGAGTGTAGTGTTTCCGATGCTGGCAGCATTAGTTCCGCCTATTGAACAGGCAACCGGTATTCCGGCCTACGCAATGCTGGCAGCCATCTGCTGCGGTGCGCGTATCACTGCGCTATCTCCGTTTTCCACAGGCGGAGCATTGATTATGGGCGCTAACCCGGATGAAAACAAGTCCAAAATGCTGTTCAATGGACAGTTAATTATCTCATTGCTCAGCCTCGCAGTCGTCGGTGTTGGAGGCCTGTTGGGAATATTCAGCCTGTTGTAAACAGATAATACGGAGGACTACGCTTATGGAAAATTTGTCTGGAACAGTATTTAATATTCAGAAGTTTTGCATCCATGATGGACCAGGAATACGTAGTACAGTCTTTTTAAAAGGCTGCCCATTGCGATGTAAATGGTGCCACAATCCGGAATCAAATCTGTCGCGTCCTCAATTAATGTTTCACAATTCTCTCTGTACTGGATGCGGCGTGTGCGTGAAATACTGTCCGGCAGGAGCGATATCGCTCCTGCCGAACACAGGAAAATCCCATACAAATCCAAGCATATGCACTGCCTGTGGTAAATGCGCATCGGAGGAAGTATGTGAGCATACTGCCCGCAGTCTTTCTGGACATTCGGCAACTGTTTCAGAAGTCGTAAAGGAAGTCATGAAAGATAAAATATTTTATCGTTCTTCGGGAGGCGGTGTGACTGTCAGCGGCGGGGAGCCTCTGATGCAGCCAGAATTTACAAGAAGTATTTTGCAGGGCTGTAAGAAAATGGGAATTTCCACCGCGATTGAAACCAGCGGCTTTGCCGATTGGGAAACAGCCAGCCGTGTATTTGAGTACGCAGATCTTCTGCTATACGATATAAAACATATGGATACCGTGCGTCACAAAGCATTGACCGGTGTGGGAAATGAGCGTATTCATGACAATTTGCGGCGGGCAGTGACGAAGATGAACAAAAAGATCTGGCTTCGCCTGCCATTAATAAAAGGCGTGAACGACTCGGAAAAAGAAATTTTGGAAATACGTGATCTGGCACTTGAACTTGGAAATAAGGTAGAAGAAATATGGCTTTTGGCATATCACAACCTTGGTCTTTCCAAGCTTGAGGCATTGGGGGCATCCACAAAAGTGATGAAAACTTTTGAAACGCCGAAGGCAGAATATCTGCAATATATCAAATCCATACTTGAAGAAAAAAATCTGACGATAAAACTTGGATAAATAACTACGAAACATTGGAAAGAAAGGTGAGTTCATTGCCATTGAAACAAGCTATACCCTGCACAATTATGAGGGGCGGTACGAGCAAAGGCCTCTTTTTTTTGAAACATGATCTTCCCAGCGATGCTGAGAAAACAGATCAGCTGCTGCTACGCGTTATGGGAAGCCCCGATAAAAAACAAATTGATGGCTTGGGCGGAGCGACTTCCGTAACCAGCAAAGTTGCAATTCTGGCCCCCTCTGACAGGGAGGACGCCGATGTAGATTATACCTTTGCGCAGGTATCTGTTGATAAAGCCCTGGTCAGCTATAAAGGAAATTGTGGTAATATTTCTTCCGCAGTAGGCCCGTTTGCTATCGAAAAGGGACTAATAAAAACTACAGATCCGATCACAAAGGTGCGGATTTACAACACCAACACGGATAAAATAATTGTTTCCGAAGTACATACAGAAAATGGAAATGTTGTGTACCACGGCGGCTTTGCCATCGCTGGAGTACCTGGAACAGCAGCTGAAATTAAACTAAGCTTTCTGAAACCATCGGGAGCAGTCACCGGAAAACTGCTTCCAACCGGAAATGCAGCGGATATGATAGATGTCCCGGGAAAAGGTAGTGTGATGGTTTCGATTGTTGACGCGGCCAATCCGCTGATTTTCGTGAAGGCTTCAGACATTGGAATGTCCGGAACAGAACTTCCAGGTGATATTGACAAGGATCAAAAGCTTCTGCATCTGCTGGAAACGGTGAGAGGAATGGCGGCGGTAAGGATGGGATTGATCGAAGATTACAAGAAATCTGCCTGGGATACCCCTGGCATCCCGAAAATGACGATCATTTCCAGGGCATCCGATTATCAGGCCACTGATGGAAATAAAATTGTAAAACAGGATATTGACCTGATATCCCGCATGATGTCCATGCAAAAAGCGCATCCGTCTTATGCTATGACGGGTGCTATGTGTACTGTCGCGGCAGCCGCTATTCCCGGCAGTGTAGTGAATCAATTGCTGAGAGATGATGTGGATTTTCGATATTTCCGCATCGGCCATCCGGCTGGCATTCTTCCTGCTGGTATCTGTTTCAGACGGATGCCGGAAGGAAAAATTGAGGTAGATGAGACCTTTGGCTTTCGCACGGCAAACCTGCTGATGGATGGAGCGGCATTTTATTAAAAATTTTTATTGAAAGGGGAAAAAGGCTCATGACTGACCGTATTAAGAGAATATACGACGATGTAATGGACAATTACAACAATATTAAAATCGGCGTTGAGAAGATGCGCTATGTGACTGAAACGCTTGAAAAATACGATGGATATCCGCCGATTGTGAAACGAGCGTGGGCTTATGCAAATTATCTGGATAACCGTTCTATTTATATCACGGATGATCAATTACTGGCTGGTGACATGGGACCAGAACCCCATTCCGTGGAGTTTATTCCGAGCGCCCCCGCATGGCCAGATGAGGATTTTGATAAAATATTGCAGTCCGGTATCAGAATTGATCCGGAGGATCGGGCGTATCTGCGCAGCCTGGATAAATTTTGGGACGGCACCGGGCGATGCATGTCCGAGCTAGAATGCTATTATTATGATCAGGACCGTTTGTGGGATTTTCGTACCAGAGGAATGGTGCTTCCGGCTTATTTGAGCAAAAAGGTGGGCTTCAGCAATTATCAGATTGGCTGGGGGTGGGCGCTAAACCCTGTTTTGGGTTTGAATGCACCGGATGTGGAAATGCATCTTTATACGGGATTTGATGCCTTTATTGAAAAACTGAAGGCAAAGAAGGAAAGCATCCGGTTTATGACCATGGAGGATATACAGTCCTATGAATTTGTAAATGCAGCAATCGTACAATTCGAGGCGTTTAACCGCCATGCAAAACGCTATGCCGATCTGGCTGACAAGAAGGCGGCTGAGTGCCAGGATCCAAAGCGTGCAAAAGAGCTGCGCCAGATTGCGGAGGCTTGCCGTCAAGTGCCATCCAAAGGAGCGAGAAACTTCCGGGAAGCAATGCAGGCACTGAATTTCTATTGGTGTGCATTGGGCGGCGGTGTGTATGGCTTAAATCGTCTGGATCAGATTTTATGGCCGTTTTATAAACAGGACCTGGAGGAGGGTGTGATTACCGAGGAAGAAGCCATGGAATACATCCAATGCTTCCGTTTGAAAATAGCAGACTATGTCCAAATCGCCGGAATGCCGACACAGCGTGAGAAGTGGGCGGGGCGTGCAAGATGGAATAATATCATTCTTGGCGGTTGCGATAGTACCGGAAAGGATGCCACAAACCCGATGACTTATATGTTTATCAAAGCGGCGATCGATGTAAAAATTCCACATCCAACCATGACTATCCGTGTCAACAAAAATACTCCGAAGGAATTGATGGTGGAAGCAATGAAATGCGTCCGCACCGGTGTCGGCTATCCGGCATTTATCTCGGAGGATCAATACATCAATTATATTCTGGAGCACACACACGGTAAGATCTCCATCGAGGATGCTCGTAAGTTTATCATTAATGGCTGCATTGATGTCGGGCTTCCAGGAAGATCCAGACAGACCGGAGTACCGATGCTGTCGGCACCGATTGTGCTGGAGCTGGCCATTGATGGCGGTGAAGACAAGCTGAAGCATACGGAACATATGACGTTACCCTGCAAGAAGCTGTATGAGTGTGAAAGCTATGAGGAATTCTACAAGGAATGCTTTCTGAAGGAAATGCACCACATGCTGGCAATGAATGTTGAAACCAATAATCTGCGTCTCTATGCGCGCCGTATGTACAATCAGGATGCATTATACAGCTGTTTCTTCCATGATGCATTGGAGGTGTGCCGTGATTTTTATTGGAGAGAGATGGATTTTGATCAGGCGAACAGCTTAAATATTGTAGGTATGGCTACTACGATTGATGCTTTGACAGCGGTCAAAAAGCTGTGCTTTGATGAGAAGATAGTGTCGTTAAAAACCATGTATGACGCACTGCGCGCAAACTGGGAAGGGTATGAGGATATCCGGAAAATGTGCGTAAAAGCGCCAAAATATGGCAATAATGATGATTACGTTGATTCTATCGGAGAACGGCTTTGGAATGATTTAAGGGATGATATGCGAACCTTCAAAGGACCGTTTGGAAATGAAATTAACATTTCCGCAGTTTCCATCACCTCCCACGGACCGGGTGGTAAACTGACCGGTGCTACTCCAGACGGCAGATATGCCGGAGAGGTGTTTTCTGATGGAAGCGTTTCTCCAACACAAGGTGTTGATAAGAATGGTCCTTTGGCTGTGTTACAGAGCGCAATGCGTATGGGAAAAGGCTGGAGCGCAACTCTCCATAACATGAAGTTTGACCCATCTGTTTTGAAAACCAATGCGGATCTTGAAAAACTTAGTGATATGGTGAAAGTATACCTGACTAACGGTGGACACCATATTCAATTCAATGTGGTAAACGCAGAAGATCTTCTTGATGCAAGGAAGCACCCAGAAAAACACGGGAATCTAGTGGTTCGGGTAGCAGGATATAGCACCTATTTTACTTCTCTTACCCCAGCAATTCAGACAGATGTCATTAATCGAACTGTGATGAATGAACTAAAATAATCCTGAACTGTCTCTGCGGAAACCAAACGTCCCCGAAGAGTTCTCTTCGGGGACGTTTGGTTTCCTATTTCCCATTGTGTCGGCAGAAATTCCTGTTTGCTCACTTCAGCTGGCGGTCGATATATGCCAGAATTACCTCGCGCAACGGCACGGCCTGCAAAGTGGCAATATATCCAGGCCCGATGCCGTAGAAAGCACCCAGAAAATTCCCCTTCCTATTGAACCAGCCTCCGCATAAATTCCAGGTCTTCCCCGTCATGCCCGAGCTGGACTTCCTCCCGCAGCAGCGGCATGTCGGTGTGCCCTTGCCCAAGCCAGGTTCGGATATAAGTATAATCCATGACGCCTGTGCCAAGCGGGCAGGGGCGGTAAACATTTCCTTCCAACGTAAAATCTTTGATGTGCATGGCAAGGATCCTGGATCCGAAGGCATCCAACCATTCCTTCCATACCTCAGCCTGACGGTGCTGGTTCCTGCGTTTCAGCACGTTCGCCGGGTCAAAAATTAATCCGAAATGCGCGGGATCCGCCACACGGTCCAGGAGGGCTCCTGTGCGCTCCATATTGTCCAAGGGGTACCAGAATACCGGCTCGATGGCGAACACGCCGCCGTATTTCGCTGCCGCCTCCACAATACGCAGGACACTGTCTTCCAGCAGGGAAAACCGGGCGGATTTCTCCGCTTCCTCCCCATCCAGATTCTCATAGCTGCTCTCGCTGCCGACACATTTCGCCCTGACAGCGGACTGCAGGCTCAGACAATGAACAACATTCTCCACTGCCCTGCCCCGCGTCTTCTCATCCGGGCTGCTCAGATCCATATAACAGCCAAGCACGCTGATCTCCACCTGGCTCTTAGCAAAAGCGTTCCCGATCCGCAGCGCCATCCCGGGCGTCACATCTGGATAATCCTCCACGTCTTCCACCGCCCTCGGCATAGCCA
>CAZICB010000010.1:0-21467 GCA_964537765.1 uncultured Lachnospiraceae bacterium | reverse complement strand
TCTCAGCCCAGGCTACCCCCTTCTCACATTCATAATAGCCAAACAGTTCGCCGCCGACCTCAAAAATGGAATAGTTGCGGATGCCCGCTTCTTTCAGCACCTGCACCATCTCCGGCCAGATCTCATTGTGACGGCGCACATATTCGGCCTTAGAGCCTGGCCTGATCCGACCTTTCCATGCCATGCGTTCCATTCCATCACCTCTCCATTATCTCTCACAGATGCAGCAGCGCTTCCGCCAGCGCCAGGATCGTCAGGGACTGGCCATATGCCATCGGCGCGATCAGAATATTCTTATAATGGTCAGCGTTCATCCCCATTCCTGTGCCGCCGGAAACATTCAGCACGGTTCCGTCATCATCGATGTTTTTCAGGATTCCCTTAATGGCGCGCTCCGCGCAGTCCAGGTAAGAATCATCAAGGATTCCCGTGCGTATCCCTTTCAGAATGCCGCAGGCGATGGCCGCGCTCCCGGAAACCTCCTCATAGCTTGAGGGGTCATCCAGCACGGTACACCACAGGCCGCTTTCCGCCTGCAATCCTTTGAGCGCCTTGACCTGAGCCTTGTAGGTATCGATGATGAAGCGCTTGGTCCCGGCATTCATCTTGCCGTGAAACATTTCCACATAGTCCAGGATCCCCAGGGTAAACCAGCTGTTGCCGCGGCACCAGAACACTCCTCCGAAATTATCCAGACGATTAAAGCTCCAGCCATGGAAAAACAGGCCCGTCTTCTTGTCATACAGATACTTGATATGCATCAGCACCTGACGGATGCCCTCGTCGATCCACTCCTGGTTGTGGTATTTCTGACCCATCCGGTTCAAGAACAATACCGTCATGAACAGCGTATCGATCCACATCTCATTCTCATTCAGCCGGACGCCCATGCGGTCGCCGTTTGCGCTGGTCACATGCTGAAAGCCGCCCTCGCAGGTGCGCGGCAGGCAGTTCATCAGCCAATCGGCCCAGTCCTTGCACAGCGCCTCATATTCCGGGTTCTTGCAGATTTCATTTAACTCCACCAGGGTCAGAAGCGGCGTGGTGGTGTTGATATTCCGGCTGGGGAGGCCTGCCTTGATATTTTCCTGGAACCAGTTGTCAAGAAAGTTTTTATACTCCTCGTTATGGTCATGCTGCATGATCTTCAAAAGTCCATACAGGCCGACCCCCTGGGGCCAGTCCCATTCACGAATGCCAAAATCCCGCTTGAAAAAGCCGATGGCCTCGCCGCCTTTTTTCAAATCCTTTTCATTTTCCGGACCCCCCAGGTTCATCAGTTTGTTGATAACCAGATCCAGTTTTTTTCGCAGCTCTTTTTCGTTGATCCTCATATCTCCTCCATACAGGGGCTGGGCATTCCCTCGCTCCCTGTTTTCTTTATTAAAATAATTATGTTTTCCGGTTACGATTCTATCATGATTCTGCTATGATTTTTCCACACCCGCCGCGTCAGATCATTCCCAGGAGGCTTGGCAGTCCCAGGCTGATCACCGGGATAAAGGTGACCATCATCAGCGCGATGACGATGGCGATAAAGTAAGGAATCAACCGCGGAACTACCTTTTCCACCTTTAATTCCGCCACGCTGCAGCCCACAAACAGCACGCTGCCCACAGGCGGGGTGATCGTGCCGATGGCCAGGTTCATGACCATCATAACGCCAAACTGAATGTTGCTCATTCCGATGCTGTTGACCACCGGCAGAAAGATTGGCGTAAAAATCAGCAAAGCGGGCGCCATATCCATAAAGGTGCCTACAATCAGCAGGATCAGGTTGATGATCAGCAGCAAGATATATTTGTTGCTGGTCACGGAAAGAAGGGCATTACTGATCGCCTGCGGGAGTCCAGTGAAGGAAAGCACAAAGGATAACACGCTGGACGCGCCGATGATCAGCATGACGATGGTGGTCATGCAAGCCGCGTTCACCAGGATGTCTTTCATATCAGACAGCTTGATACTGCGGTAAATGAATACGGACAGCACAAACGCGTAAACCACAGCAACGCCGGAAGCCTCCGTGGGGGAGAAGATTCCTGTCATGATTCCGCCGATGATAATGACGATCATCAAGATCGAGGGCACCGCGTCCCAAATGGCTTTTCCTACACTGATTCCTGCGGTATCCTCTGTTTTCTTGACTACATAGCCTCTCTTCCAGGAAAACAGGAACGCGGCGACCATGCACAGCGCGGCCCACAATAAGCCTGGAATCCACCCGGCCATGAACAGTGTGGCCACCGAAGCGCCGCCGCAGGCCGCGGAATAAATGATGAACGCGTTGGTCGGCGGGATCAACTGTCCCACAGGCGCGGAAGCGATATTGGTCGCGGTGGCAAACTCCGGCTCATAGCCTGCTTCCCGCTCCGGGGTATTTAAGACCGCGCCCATAGCGGAAGCCGCAGCGATACCAGAACCGGACAAGGAGCCGAACATCGCGTTGCCTGCGATATTGGTCAGCGCCAGAGAGCCCGGCACTTTTCCGAGAAAAAGCATTGCCAGGTTCACGAGCCTCTGGGCCAGGCCGCCGCTTCCCATCAGGTTTCCGGCCAGGATGAAGAACGGAACCGCCAGGAGGCTGAAGCTGTCAATACCCGTCGTCAGCTTCTGGGCTGCGATGAATACGGCAAACTTCGGTGAAAGGAACATGGTAATCGTCACGGCCGCCGAGGTGATGATGCTGAAGGAAACCGGCGTGCCCATGATAAGCAAAAACGCGAACAAAATAATCAATACGATCGCAGCAGAAATTTCCATTAATTTTTCCCCTCCTTTTTACTGTCTTTCAGTTCCTGGAGATGATCCCCCAGTCTGGGAATGCTGTAAAGCACCATCAGGACACCGCAGACCGGAACTCCGGCATAGTAGACCTGCATGGGAATCTGAAGCGCCGCGGAAACCTGTCCGGCCGCGTTTCCGGTCACCATAATGCCTCCGACAATCATGATGACAACGCTGAGAAGCAGGATCAGAATATCGTTGAACACCTTGTCTGCCGCCAGCCCCCACCGGGAGAAGGTTCCTGTGACAAAACCAATGGAGATGTGCTTGTCCTTGCCATAGGCATAAGGGACGCCCAGCATTGTCGTCCAGATCAGGACATATTTGACAAACTCTTCGGTCCAGTCGCTGGGATCACGCAGAAGGAAGCGTGTGATGATCTGCCACACACAGCCAAACACCATCAAGATGACAGCCACACACAGAAGGATCTCCAAAATCTTGTTCATGATCTCGGTCAGTTTTTTCATTTCTCCTCCCCTCCTTTATTCGCATATTTCTGGATATCTTCATACAAAGCGCGGTATTCCTCCCCGCGGGAGCAGTACTCCTCGTGAATCGGCTGCACCGCCTCGATGAAGGCCGTCTTGTCGATATCGTAATAGATATGTACACCGTGCTCCTTGGCTTCCTCGATGGCATCCGCCATCATGCCGTTATACAGGCTCTTAAAATTATCATTCGTTTGCTCCAGGCTGGTGGTCAGGGCGGTCTTCTGCTCGTCCGTCAGCTTATGCCAGGTGTCGGAGCTGATAATATAGATGTCAGGGGAATACTGATGCTCGGTATAAGTATAGGAACTCACCAGATCCTCATGTCCGTTCACGGTCAGCACCAGTTCGGTGTTCTCCGCGCCGTCAACCATGCCCTGCTGCAAGGCAGTATAGGTTTCACTGGATGACATCGGCACGGCGGAACCTCCCATTGCCTCGATCATATCCATGGATGTGGAGCTTACCATGGAGCGGATCTTTTTGCCTTTCAGCACGGACGGATCCGTGACGGCCACATCCTGTTTTAAGTAGAAATTGCGGGATCCGTTCGCATAATACCCGATGGCGATAAATCCCTGGTCCTCCGTAGCGTAGAACAGATCCTTCACCGCCTGACTCTGCTCCATCGCGGTATAATAGTGATCCTGGTCAACAAACAGGTAGGGAACCGCGAAAATCGCATAGCGGTCATCAAATTGCCCCAGCGTATTGGAACTGACCTTTGCCATGTCCAGGATTCCGGCCTGAACCATTTCCACTTCCTCATTCTCGGTGCCCAAAACTCCCGACGGGTAAATCTTGATTTCCAGCCCTACATTCTTTTCCGCCGTAAAATCAGCGAACTTCGCGATGGAATCCGCGATCTCCGACCCTTCCTGCTGATTGTGTGCCAGGCGGATCTCAATATCGGCGGAATTGTTGGAACTGTATACCTTCACAAACGTCACCGCTGCTATCAGAAGAGCCGCCGCGCAGAGAACTGCGCCGATCTTTTTCTGAATGCTCATTCCTTTCTCCTTTCCAACTGTTCAATGTTTCTCATATAAAAATTTTTCCGGAAGCGTTACCTTAAAATCCGCCGCCAGATGACGGAACTCCTCCGGCTGGATGGTCTGGCGCTTCTCCGGCGTCATGGAGCGCACCTTTACCAGAATCTCCGCGGATTTCTCTACCGTATGCATCAGCCCGAAAGTGAGATCAAAATCCTCGCCGGAGCAGAACATCCCGTGATGCGCCCAGATCGCCACATCGTACTTTTTCATGAGCTCGCTGGTCGCCACCGCGATCTCTCGTCCGCCCGGCACCATCCAGGGTACCACGCCGATGCCGTCGGGAAATACCACCGGGCACTCCGTGGCCATCTCCCAAAGCTCACGGGTGAACGCCTCATCCGTCAGAGGCAGGACGAAGGTCAGCGCGATGGTATTTGCCGGATGGCAATGATAGATCACCCTGTGCCTGCCGCCGGTGGCGATCAATTTCACCTCGTGATTCATCAGATGGGACGGAAGCTCGGAAGTGGGGCGTCCGCCGTTTACCAGCCCCCAGCAGATGCGGTACTGCTCCCCGTTTTCGTCCAGCTCGATGATGCAGAAGGAATCCTCCGGCTTGATGGTCACATTGCGGAAATATTTTCCGGAGCCGGTGACCAGAAAATACTCCCCCGCCAGGGCAGGAACGCTGGTGCCGATAGGCTGCCATTCTCCCGGGACAAGCTCTTCGCGCACCTGCTCCACTTCCTCCGGCTTTATGCGGTAAGACAGGTTTCCTCCATTTCTTTCATGCCATCCCTGCTGCCAGCCGTCGTCTGCCATGCGCATAAACCCTTTTACAAATTCCGCATCTAAAACTCTCATAGTCCTTCCCCTCTTTCCCTTGGATGTTAAATTTTTGAAACATAGATTTATCTTGTGACAATATCCAACTGTACGTTAAATAGTTTCGCGACCTTTTCAATCGTCCCGATATGCCTTCCGACCGCTGCCGCCATATGGTGCGTAGGACCTGCTTCGCTCCACCGGTTACAGAATTTCCTCGCCCCGCAGGAAAAACGTGTCCTCATGTTGGTGTCCCCGAATGTAAAGATCGGCCCGTCCTCATTCACCCCTTCCGCGGCCACAAATTTGAAATGGCCATCGCGATCCTGGGTGATCCCCAGGTAAGTTACCGGCCCCGCAGGCGGATAGAATTGAGTCAGATAACCGCCGCCAGCCTTTCCATGAAACACCGGGACGATCTTCATGGTCGGCTTCCTGGCTTTGGAAATGGCAGCGTCTCCCGAGCCGGAATGTCCGATGATGCAAATATCCTCATTGAAGTCGATGGAATACATCTCTGAAAGCTGACCGGTCCCGGAAATGGTTTTCAATATGGACATGGCCATGGCAACCTTGATATCCCCTTCCACCGCGCAGGCTGTGCCCTGTTTGATCAGCATGGAAAAGGCGGGAATCAGCATACTGTCCAGCTTTCCGGCGATGCCCCGGGCAAATCCATCGTAATGGGACGCGACAAAGCCCAGCTGCTCCTCCTTCACCCAGCGCTCAAAGGCGACCACATATTTCGCCATGTCCCAGACCTTTTCGACGCTGCCTCCGCCTTCGATTTCGAAGGTATCCAGGATGTCCTCAGCCTTGACCCGGATAGCATTCTGATCCGTAATGTCATCCGCGATCGCCCACATTTTTTCCCAGTCAAACTGCTTCGTATACAGCCACATCCGGTGATACAAATTGGTCTCGTCGATATACAGATCCATCATTCCCGGATAAGGCCTGCCGATCTGGGCAAGATTGGTATCTCGAAACCTTCTGCGCACCTGGGCAGCTCTGCACCAGTCTTCGATTTCAGCCTGTACATAAGCGTCCCCGCCTTCCACCACTCCGGTGATCACCGCGTGGCGCTTTCCGGCGCGTTCCAGATCCGCCACCATCTCCCCGACCGCGCCGCAGGCATAAAGCTCGCCAAGCCATTTGGCCGTGTCCGTGTTGGCATAGTCCGGGGCTTTCAGCTTCTGCACATTTACCAGTATGACCGGGACATCCAGGTCGCGCACCGCGGGGAGCATATTGTAGGATGTCGCATAGGTGAGCAGCTGAAGAATGACCAGATCCACATCCGCGGCGCGGAACTTATCGCCCGCCGCCTGGGAAAGCTCTTTGGTCGTCACGATTCCACCGTCCACGATGTCAACGGTGTCCGGAATGGTCTTTTTGAAGGCGTCATACTGCGCCTCAAACTCCGGAACCAGAGACGGAAACTGCGGCAGATAGGCACCCAGTGCGATGGAAAAAACGCCGATCCTCGCCCTTGTGTTTACTAACATAAGAAAAGCCTCCTTGTCATCATTCTAGCGTCTGGTTCCTTCATGAAACCAGCTTCACATCAAAACTCTTTCGGATGGAAGCGCGGGCATCCTGCAGATCCACCAGTTCCACATTTGCGATGAACTGGATCAGCAGGTTTCCGATTGCCGTCCCCTCCACAGGCCCGGCATAAACCTTAAGCCCGGTTGTCCTGGCAATCATGCGGTTTAAGTACATGTCCTGGCATCCCCCTCCAACCACATGGATCGCGGTATAGGTCTTGCCTGTCAATTCACTGAGCCTTAAAACCGCGTCCCTGTAACAAAGTGCCAGGCTCCGGTACACACACTGCATCAGTTCTCCGACGCTTCCCGGGCGAGCCTGCCCTGTATTCTTACAGTAATCGCACACCGCGTCAATCATGCTCTCCGGCGCCAGGAAACCCGAATGGTTCACATCCACCACGGATTTAAAGCCTTCGGCCTTCTTCGCCTCCGCTGCCAGGTCGCCAAATCCCCATTGTCGGTCTGACTTGTGCCTGCTTACACGTCCCTTTACATAAGCCGTCCCGTTCAGTTCCCGGCGGATCGACTGGATCATCCACAATCCCATGATATTTTTCAGGTAACGGTAACGGTACCATGCCCCGCCTTCGTTGGTAAAGTTCTCTTTTCTCGACGCCTCCGTGGTGACCGGCGCCTCATTTTCCACACCGAGAAGACTCCATGTCCCACTGGATAGATAGACGGAATAATCATCCTGCGCCGGAACCGCAAGAAATGCCGACGCGGTGTCATGGGTCGCGGGCAGGATCACCTTCGCGTTGAAGCCCACAAGCCTCTGAATCTCCGGCAGAAACTCCCCTGCCTCGCATCCCGGCATGGAAA
Source organism: uncultured Lachnospiraceae bacterium (assembly GCA_964537765.1). Lineage (GTDB taxonomy): Bacteria > Bacillota > Clostridia > Lachnospirales > Lachnospiraceae > Brotaphodocola. The sequence continues at coordinate 13,997 of CAZICB010000010.1, read as the reverse complement.
GCGGCCCGAACAGCTTTTTTGGAAAACCCAGCGCCTCAATCAGCTCATAGTCCCAGGTTTTATCCTCCGCGTTTACCAGGTTCGTGGTGGTCGCGTTGGTGTATTCCTGTGTTTTCACTCCCGTCAGGCGATAGTGAAAATAGTCCGGGATCATCAAAAACGACTCCGCCTTTGCCAGCAGCTCTGGCTCCTTCTCCTGAAGTGCCGCCAGTTGATAGATGGTGTTAAACATCTGCTTCTGGATCCCGGTTTTCTGATACAGCTTTTCCTCTGGAACTACGCGGTTTACCAGCCGATCCATGCCGTCGGTCCGGCTGTCGCGGTAAGCAACAGCATCTCCCAGAAGTTTTCCCTCGCCGTCCAGCAATACAAAATCCACTCCCCAGGTATCGATCCCCACGGTTTTCGGGATCTTCCCCGCCTGTCGGCAGGCCTTCAGCCCTTCCGTGATTCCATGCCAGAGATGATCCATATCCCAGCATACATGGCCCCTGATCTCTGTCTGCTTGTTCTCAAACCGATATATTTCTTCCAGCCTCATCCTTCCATGTTCCATGTGTGCCAGAATGTGGCGTCCGCTGGATGCCCCGATATCGATTGCCAGACAATATGTCTTCACATAATCCCCCCTCTTCATCTTTTCTTTATTGATATTGTACAGTTCTCTCCGAAAAAAATTTAGGTCTTTATGGCACTTTTTCGGGGACCTTTCTTGCATGGCCTTTTACTTTGTGCTATATTGTAAACAAGCAGGAAGCACTGGAAATCAGCGGGAAAAGGGAATCGAACGGATAAGATGAAGATGCCGTAAGGGAGATCCGGCAGCAGATGGAGGAAACGTGCTATGAGAAGCAAAATTCTGGAATATCTTGGGAAAATCACAGAAGAAGAACAGGCCATTCTGGACGGACACCTGGAAGTACAGAAGGATCTTTATACCTCGGAAAATGAATTTATCGTGGATCATCAGAAATTTCTGGCATCCGGGAAACTGATCGAGGTTCGCCCTCATACCCGTTTTACCCACTTTCCCCTCCACCGCCACAACTATATTGAAATGCTGTATGTAGTACAAGGGCAGCTGACCACAATCGTCAACGAACGGGATCGGATTTCCATGTCCGCGGGGGACCTTTTATTTCTCAACCAGCATGCGTACCATGAGATCCTACCGGCACAGGAATCCGACATTTCGATCAATTTTATCATTCTCCCGGAGTTTTTCCGCTATCCCATCAGCATGATGGATCGGGAAAATATCCTTATGACCTTTATCGTCTCCATCCTTTTTGACGTGGATTCGGCCTCCGATTATCTGTATATCCAGGCAAAAAACATTGTCCCCGTGGAAAATCTGGTAGAAAATATGATCTGGACGCTGATCGACAAAACCGTCTCCTCCAACACGATCCTCCAGGCATCCATGGGCCTGATCTTCCTCAACCTGTCCCGATACGCGGAGCTGATCAACCGGAACCTGTCCGGCTCCCACGATCTGCCCCTGCTGTTTTCTGTTTTGAATTACATCGAAAAGCATTATCAGAATGCCTCTTTGCAGGACATTGCCGATTCCACCGGCTGCCCCGCCTACAACATCAGTCGGCTGCTTAAAAAGAACACCGGGCTGAATTTCAAGGAACTTTTGCAGAAGCGAAAACTCCAGCAAGCCATCTACCTGCTGGAGAATACTATCCTCACCAATGAGTTGATTATGGAAAAAATCGGTTACGAAAACAGCAGCTACTTTTACCGGAAATTCCGGGAACAGTATGGCTGTTCTCCCAATGAATACCGGGAACTGCATTCCCGTGTCAACGACCAAATATGGTCATAAAGAAATTGAAACGCATCGCCGGCGTGTCGCTCTGCATTCTGATGAACAAAAGGACCGTAAAAAACGGTACTCCCGTTTTTACGGTCCTTTTTGAATTTTTTTCTGAAATTCCTTAATAAAGCTTATCTCTGTACGCGTGCTCCTGCGCCGCCCATGATGGCTTCCACTTCATTCTTGCTTGCCATGGTGGTGTCGCCCGGGGTGGTCATAGCCAGTGCGCCGTGTGCTGCGCCGTAGTTTACAGCGATCTCAGCATCCTCGGTGGTCATCAGGCCGTAAACCAGACCAGATGCGAAGGAATCGCCGCCGCCTACGCGGTCCATGATCTCCAGTCCCTTGTAGTCTTTGGACTTGTAGATCTCACCGTCTGCCCAGCAGATAGCGCCCCAGTCATTGACGGTTGCGGTTTTAACAGTACGCAGGGTGGTAGCAACTGCCTTGAAGTTCGGATAGGTCTTTGCTGCCTCGTTGATCATCTTCTTGTAGCCGTCCAGATTCAGCTCTTTTAAGTTCTCATCGTTGCCCTCGATCTCGAAGCCCAGACATGCGGTGAAATCTTCCTCGTTGCCGATCATAACGTCAACATATTTCGCAATCTCTTTGTTGACCTCCTGTGCTTTCTCCTTTCCGCCGATGGCGCTCCACATGGACGGACGATAGTTCAGGTCATAGGATACGATGGTGCCGTACTTTTTCGCGGTCTTGATGGCTGCCAGAACGGTCTCGCAGGACTGCTCAGAAAGCGCTGCGTAGATACCGCCGGTGTGGAGCCAGCGGGCACCCAGCTCACCGAAGATATAATCAAAATCGAAATCCTCCGGAGTAGCCTTGGAGATCGCGGTGTTTGCACGATCAGAGCATCCCACTGCTCCGCGGATACCAAATCCACGTTCGGTGAAATTGATACCGTTTCTGCAGATGCGGCCGATACCATCGGTCTTCATCCATTTAATCAGAGAAGTGTCTACGCCGCCCTGCAGGATGAAATCCTCCATCAGCTTGCCCACTTCATTGTCCGCAAAGGCGGTGATCACAGCGGTGTTTAAACCGAAGCATCTGCGGAGTCCACGAACAACATTATACTCTCCGCCGCCTTCCCATGCACGAAAGCTTCTTGCTGTACGGATTCTTCCCTCGCCTGGATCAAGACGAAGCATAACCTCTCCCAATGATACTGCATCGTACTTGCACTCTTTTGCCGGACGCAAATTCAAATTCATTTTACATTCCTCCTTGCTGTCTTATAATTTACAAAACCGATCTGGTTTTTGTTATTATCAGTATAGCAAAACAATAAGGACTTTGTCAAACATGTATAAAAAAAGAGCTGCATAATATTAAAATCTTACTATAAGCGACAAATTTTCCAGGCCGAATTTGCTATTGCGATGTTACTGGAGATTTCCCCGATATGAAAATTTAATCTTCCTTTTTCCGGCCCCATCCGGTCAGGACGGCTGCAAGAAATACCGCGAACAGCACAAATCCGTAAACCGTGCCCCCTGCTACCACCACCGGCGACAGGCCGGTCAGCGCCGCTCCGATAAATACGAACACGCTCATGAAGGGAACGATGGCGGGCAGGCTGTTCGCCGTCCCATCCAGCAGGTTGGCCCGCCGGTAAGGATGAATATTCTTTGCCGATCCGATTTTATTTAAAATCGGCCCGAAGGTCAGAATCGACGCGCTGGTAACGCCGCCCAGCAGGATGGTCGTCAGCGCGATTCCCGCCATGCAGATCAGCTCCGCGCCGGAATCGGTCTGGGCCATTTTGCTGTTTAAAATCTTATCCGCGATCAGGTTCAGCATGCCGGCGTCCCCAAGCACGCCCATGATGCCAAACACGGAAATCACCAGGGCACAGGTGGGAAGAATTCCATTGACACCGTCAATCAAAAAGCCTACCGCCGCGTTATTGGCCGCATCGTTGGCAAAAACCGTGTCAAAGGGAAACAGCCCTGCCGCCAGTCCCACTATGGTGCCCAGACCCAGGCCCACCAAAATACCCTCGTAGATATTTCTGGTTTTGGTGGATACCGCCAGCATGACCGCCACCGGAATCAGCATCACCAGAGATACCGGGTTGGCGGCGGCATCGATCTCACCTCCCTGATAGGAGCCGCCTATGCCGCCAAAAACCGCGAAAATGACAATGGTGATCAGGGCCGCCACCGCCGAATACTTCAGACGGCTGGTCACCACGCCGCCGATGTCCGCCGGTCGTCCGTCGTGGAACTGCTGGGTAGAGGAGGAGGCGATGGTGGTGTCGGAAATCGGAGCCAGATTATCTCCGAAAATGGCGCCGGACACGATGCTTCCAGCCATAAACATTTCATTGGCTCCCAGAATCAAACCCGCCGGATAGAAAATCGGGAAAGCGATAAACATGGTGCCGATGGAGGAGCCTGTGGCTGTGGAAACGATGCAGGTGGCCAAAAAGGTGAACGCAACGAAGATTCCGCCCTGGATTCCGATGGCGTTGGCGATCCAGACAAAGCCGCCGGACAATCCGCAGGTTTTGATCAGCTGGCTGAACATTCCCACCAGCAGCAGGATCACCACCACGGAAACGGACGTGATCGAGGAGATTCCTTTGATCACGCTGTCCCAGAAATCCGAATAGCTGGTACAGAACAGTCCGCCCACCAAAAGAGCCAGGAACCCGCCCACTGCCAGGGCTTCCATGTTAAATGCCTTAAAACCGATAAATAACACGATACAAAAAAACACATAAATGAACACAGGCACCAGGGAAAACAGCACACCTCCCCGGAATTCCAGCTTTTTATCCTTCTGTTCCATCACTGACGATCTCCTTTTATGCTTTATTCAGATTCATTTTCATAATATTGCGGTAACGGGAACCAGGCGTCCGCTCCAGGGTAAAAGGCTCGCCCTCCGGCGTCGGATACTGGCAGATAAAGCTGCGGATCCGCTCCATCTCCTCCTCTGTCAGATCCAGCTTCGCGATTCTGGCATTGTCCTCCACATGTTTGCTGTTCCGGCAGCCCACCATGGCGGCGCCCACGCCCGGCTGATTCAGGATATATTTGGTGGCTACATTGGCAATGCTGGCCTGGTGATTATCGGCAATCTCCTTTAACAAAAGCAGAAGCTTCTGGAAGCCGTCCCAGCCCAGGGAATCCTCGATGATCTGCAAATATTTCACATGGGATCTGGTCTCCGGCTCGAAGGTGCCGCGGTCTGCGCCGATCCACCGCTCCGACAGAAAACCGCCGGACAATGTCCCATAGCAGAAGCTGTAAACATCATGTTCCCTGGAATACTGCAGCAGGGACTTCTCCGGCCGCCGGTCGAACAGGGAATACTGAGTCTGGTTGGACACCACCGGAATCCCCGCGTCGATCATCATTTTCAGATGCTCCGTATCAAAATTGCACATGGCGATATTGCGGATTTTCCCCTTTTCCTTAAGCTTTACCAGATCAAAAGCCGTCTCCATCATTCCCGGCACGTCATAATCCCACCAGTGGAACTGGACCAGATCCAGGCAGTCCCGGTGCATACGCATCAGGCTGCGGTCCACCACCTTTTCCGTGTAGGCAAAATCCACCTGATCCAGAATATTTAAGTCCGGAACATATTTGGTATGGATCTGGATATCGTCGTGGGAGTAATTTCCCATGGACTTTAACTCATTGACGAAACGCCCCAGAATCTCCTCCACGCCGGTATAAATGTCCGCGCAGTCAAAGGTGGTCAGCCCCCGCTCCTTCAACATATGAAAGGCCTTTACCGCATCATCGATGTCCAGCTGTCCCTTCAGGCAATGCTCCGCCGAAAGCTGCCAGCAGCCATTAATCACCCGACTGAAGGTATATCCGTTATCCAATGTGATTGTTGATGAAGTGACTTTGTTGATCATTTGCTGTTCTCCTCCTTATAAACCGGGACAATGGTGCAGTCCCCGTGTTTTAATACTCGTTTCCGAATTCTGGTAATTTTGAATTTTCCCCCGCAATTGGGGTCCGGACACGCAATCAGACTGTCCGAAAGCATCCAGTCATTTTCCTGAAGAGGCCGCTGCTTGGCCGGCAGCAGCGGAAGCAGTGCGCTCAGGGCATACATGGAAAAGGAATGGGTCTGGGGGAATACCAGATTTTCCCCCTCCACCAGAAAATAGTCTCCTGCCTTATGGCTGCAGACCATGGGCCTTTCCGATGCCACCACCTCCACCTTCAAATCATACAAAGTAAAGCTGTCATCCATACGATCATTCTCCCTTTTTTTTCGCAATGCGATCCCTGCCTGCCGCCGGAATATTGATTTTCCAGGGACCGATATGCTAAAATAAAATAATCTCATGAAAAGATCTCACGAAAGGAAACGGAAGCTCCATTCCCAACAAATAAATTTTATGGAAACTATGCTCTTATATGCCAAGACCGGCGCGGACCAGTCCCTGGTCCGGCTGGCGGAAGAAACGCTGAATACCACCGCCGTCCCGGAGTCCTCCCTGATCTCCCCGGAGGAGGTTTACCTGCAGGCGGACGCGGAGGGTCTGGCCCTGGTGGAGGAGGGCCGCCTGCTGCGGGGAGATTTCACAAAAATGCTTCCCCGGCTTCTTCCCAATAACTTAAATCATGAGCTTTTGGTGAAGGCATCGAAATTAAAAGGCATCCAGGGCTGCCCGACGGCTGCGGACGCCACCGCCGGTCTGGGGGAGGACTCCTTTTTGCTGGCAGCCGCCGGCTTTCAGGTACAGCTATACGAGCGAAATCCGGTCATTGCCCTGCTTCTTTACGATGCGCTGCGCAGAGGCCTGAAAAACCCGGAGCTGGCCCCGGTGCTTGGCCGCATGCAGCTGCACATGGAGGACAGCATCGCCATGCTGCCCCGGCTGACACCGCCGCCGGACATCATTGTCCTGGACCCCATGTTCCCGGCCCGGCAAAAAAGCGGACTGATCAAGAAAAAATTCCAGCTGCTGCAGCAGTTGGAACAACCCTGTTCAGAGGAAAACGCCCTGCTTGAGGCCGCCATGGCCTGCCATCCCCGGCGAATCGTAATCAAACGGCCGTTAAAGGGGCCCTATCTGGGCGGGCGAAAGCCCAGCTACAGCCTCAAGGGAAAATCCATCCGCTACGACTGCATCGTGGTATCGGCGTGACGGCCTTCCCACATTGTCCCCTTATTTTTCGTTTTTGTCCAGGGGATCCTGCTCCATCAACACCCCATGCAGCTTTCCCGCAATATACCAGAAGCCCAGCAGCACCTCCAGCATGGGAAACAGAAACATGCACAGCAGGCAGATCAGCCAGGAAAGTCCCCTGATTTTCGGGAGACGAACCTTCAAAATCAGCAAAAGGGCGATAAATCCAAAGCAGATCAAATAAAGATAGCAAAAGATCCCGGCCGTCTGGACCGCATTCTGCAGCAGCTCATTTTCCAGAGGCCGCACCATGGTCACATAGTAGCCGAAAAAGGCCGCCAGCGCCAGCACTCCCGTCCACTTGGGCGGCGCATACAGAAACACGGATTTGGGCTTCTGAACCGGAAAGCGCAGCCGGCGCAGAATCAGCAGACTCACCTCATAGACAATAAATCCCTGGATAATGCCCAACAATGTCATGGAGATGATAAACATCTGCTTTAAAAAATTGATGGTCACCATATTCTCCGGCATCTCCACGCCGGCCTGCTGAAATGCGGAATTCATCATGCTCTGCATCTCCACGGCTTCCTGATTCAAATTATAGCCGAACAAAAAGCCCAGCACCACCGTATTCAGCAGAGTCACAATGGCGGACAGCGCCATCACCACAAACAGGGTCTTCGTCATATCCACCTTATGGTACAGACAGCCGCCGAACACCAGCCCGATCAGCGCCTGGGTCACCGCGTAAAAGATCGTGGTAAAGGTCCCGAAGAAAATGGAAATCAGCGACATGGCCGCAAAAACCGGAAGTCCACTTTTTATGCCATACATGGCCGCATAGGCAACCATGGGGATGGGATACAGGAACAAAAAAATGTCCTGAAACAGGTTTCCGGTCTGCCGGTTCAGCAAAAGAAATACCCCGAAAATAGCGGTCACCATCGCTCCGGTTGTGATCTTAAGTGCGCTTCTATTCATGGCTCGTGCTCCTTCGTAAAACATATTGTCCCAAGTATAACACAGAGCCGGTTTCTTTGCCAGACTTCTTTTTCTTCTCCGAAGCTTCCGGCCCCCGCCAATCGGCCATCCGGATGAGATAAAAACAGACAGCCGCTCCTGTCACGGCCGGATCACGGATTTGGCATTTTCCATGGTTTCCACAATGTCATACATGTTCGTCACCGTTCCCACCGCCAGCTTGTCCTTGATTCCGTAGAAATCCAGGCAGGTGCCGCAGGTCATGATGCGGACCCCTTCCGCCTCCAGCACCCGGAAATCCTCCAGGGACTCGGAAGCCTCACAGGTCAGGTAGGCGCCGGAATTATAGCAAATCACCGTCTCCGGCAGCACATCCTGCTTAGTCAGAGCAAAAATAAAGGCTTTCATCAGGGTTTTCCCCAGCTTTTCCTCGCCGCTGCCCATAACATTGGCAGAAAGCACCACCACCAGCCCCTTCTTTCTGGAGTCCGGGCTGCAGCTTTCTTCCTCCCCGGTCTCACAAACCGCTTCCGGGGCTTTGGCGCCTGCGGGAACCACCTGGATGGTCACCTCATATTCCTTTTCCGCTTTCTTCTCTCCTGCCGCCGTCAGGCCCTTTTGCGCCGCAAATTTCTGCAGATTCTGGACGGCGATTTCATTGTCCACCAGCACCGTAAGCACGCCTGCTTCCTGAAACTCTCCCACCGCCTTTTTGGCATTTACCACCGGCAAAGGGCAGGCAAGCCCTCTTGCATCCACAAGCTTCTTTTCCATGTTCCTTCCTCCATTTATCTTTTAATCTTCTGCCAGCTCTTTCATGGCCTGAATTGCCTTATCAATTTCTTCTTCCGTATTATAATGAGAAAAGCTGAATCGCACCGCTCCCTGTTTCGTAGTCCCCAGAGCCTCATGCATCAGCGGCGCACAGTGAGCCCCCGGGCGGGTGGCGATGCCATATTCCATAAAAAGGGCGTCGCTCACCTCCGACGAATCATATTCTCCCAGATTTAATGCGACAATCGGACATCTCTCATTCCTTTCAAAGTCCCCGTAGACCGTCACCCCCGGGATATGCTTTACCCCGTCATAGAACCGGCGCATCAGCGCCTGCTCCTTCCGGCGAATGACATCCATGCCGGTTTCCCGGATGTAGGCGACCGCCGCGTTCAGCCCGGCGATCCCATGTCCGTTCAAGGTTCCCGCCTCCAGAGCCGTGGGCATCTGAGAAGGGTGGCTGCGGCTGTAGGTGAGCACGCCGCTGCCGCCGGTCTTTAACGGACGCACCGCAACCTTCTCCCGCACATACATGCCGCCGGTGCCCTGGGGACCCAAAAGTCCCTTGTGCCCGGTAAAGCAGAGAATGTCAATGTTCATAGCCTGCACATCGATGGGAAACACTCCTGCCGTCTGGGAAGCATCCACACAAAACAGCACCCCGCGGCTTCTGGCCATCCCGCCGATTTTTCCAATGTCCACCAGGTTTCCGGTCAAATTGGAGCCGTGGGTGCAGACGATGGCGCGGGTATTTTCCCGGATCGCCCCTTCCAGGTCCGCCAGGTCCACACACCCCCGCCTGTCGCTTTTGACAATGGTCAGCTCCACGCCCCGCTCCTCCATCTCATAAAGGGGGCGGAGGACGGAATTGTGCTCCAGCTGCGTGGTGATCACATGGTTCCCCTTTTGCAGGACCCCCTTGATTGCCATATTCAGGCTCTCGGTGGAATTGGCGGTAAACACGATCTGTCTGGGATTCTCCGCATGAAACAGCTCCGCCAGGCCTTGTCTCGCCTCAAAAATCACCCGGGAGGCGCCCAGGGTCGCCTCATGGGCGCCCCGCCCGGCATTTCCCAGAGAACACATGGCATCCGCCACCGCCTGCACCACCTGCTCAGGCTTTCTCATGGTGGTGGCTGCATTGTCCAAATAAATCATGGCTTCCTCCTGCATTTTAGACCAGGCATTCCTGCATGGCTTCCTTGTCGATCCCGGCGCGCTCCAGAACCCCTTCCAATACCTCCCGGCACTCCGGCCTGGCGCACCAGGCCAGGCCGCATCCGGCGGTGATGCTTTTGGGAACCGGGATCAGTCTGCCTTCCACCCTCTGCTCCCTGCAAATCTGCTCCATGGCCATGGCATCGGCTGTGGTGCGAAAGGTCACAATCAGCATCCATTCTTTTTTTCTCATGTCCGATCTCCGCCGGAAACGTAGATTTCCGTCTCCGCTTTTTGCGTGATCTCACCCACAATGCCCGCCGGGAGTCCTGCCTCTCGCAGCCGGTCAAGCAATGCCCCTGCCTGCGCCGGGGCCACAGCAATCAAAAGGCCGCCGGAGGTCTGGGGATCAAAAAGCACCTCCTCCATGGCAAAGGAAACCTGATCAAAACGCACATAATCCGTTAAATAATTCCGGTTTTTCTGGGCGGCGGCAGTCAGGTAAAACTCATCCGCATAGGAAAGGGCTGCCTCCATCACCGGGACCTGTCCGGCATCGATCCGGCAGGAGCAGCGGCCGTCCATCATTTCATGCAAATGCCCCAGAAAGCCAAATCCGGTCACATCCGTGCAGGCATGGATGGAAAAGCTTCTGCAAATCTCCGATGCCTGCTTATTTAAGGTGGTCATGGAAGCTGCCGCTTCCTTCATGGCCGCCTCCGATGCCTCCTGGATCCGGTTTGCCGTACAGATAATGCCCACGCCCAGCTTCTTTGTCAGGATCAGCACGTCCCCCGGCCGTCCCTGGTTATTGGGATAGATCCGGTCCGGATGAACCACGCCGGTGACGGACAGGCCATATTTCACCCCGTCATCGGCGATAGAATGACCGCCGGCCAGGATGCCTCCCGCCTCCATGACCTTCTCTGAGCCGCCTCGCAGGATCTCCCCTAAAATATTCAAATCCATATCCTCGGGAAAACAGACGATATTCAGAGCCGTCTTCACATCCCCGCCCATAGCATACACATCGCTGAGCGCATTAGCCGCCGCAATCTGCCCAAACAGATAGGGATCCTCCACCATAGGCGGAAAAAAATCCAGCGTCTGCACGATCGCCGTCTCGTCGCTGATGCGGTAAACCGCCGCATCGTCCTTGCTGTCATAACCGATCAGCAGGTTTTCATCCTGTTTCCCTCTGGGCAGCCGCTCCAGCACGTGGCTCAGCACCCCGGCGCCAAGCTTCGCCGTGCAGCCGCCGCCCTTACAAAAAATGATCTTCTCACTCATATCCTCATTCCTTTTCCCGGACCGTCTGCCCGAAATCTTCACAGATTACTATACCATTAAAAAAAGAATCCTGCAATGCAGGATTCCTTTTTATTCGGTGCGCTGTCCTACAGCGTATTGGCCCGATCCTTGATGTTCTGGTGAAAATTGATCACATTGTGCTCATATTCCATGCCCATCAGCGGAGAGGTAATCAGAAAATCTGCCGTCGCCTTATTGTTGGCGATGGGAATATCATATACCTGAGCGATTCGAAGCAGGGCCTTCACGTCCGGGTCATGAGGCTGGGCCGTCAGCGGGTCGGAAAAGAAAATCACAAAATCCACTCTTCCCTCCACGATCTTGGCGCCGATCTGCTGGTCACCGCCTAAGGGGCCGCTGTTGTAGCCCTTCACCGGAAGCCCGGTGGCCTCGGTGATCATCCGTGCGGTCGTTCCAGTACCACATAAGAAATGTCCTTTCAAAATTTCTTTATGTTCCTCACACCAGTCAATCAGCTCATGCTTCTTCTGGTCATGGGCGATCAACGCGATATTTTTCTGTTTTCCAATTGTTAAAGTCAAAAAATCCATAATAATTCCTCCTTTCAGAATTGCACTGCCGCAACTCCCCTCGGCTTCATTGGTGCATCATGCCACAGGAAGAAGGAATTGTCAAGCAAAGTAAGAAAACCTTCATAATCCTCGGATTTTTCGAAATAAAATCGTAAAATATGGCGGAATCAGACGCTGACGTACTTTATTGGTTAAAGAGATTTGATCTCTTCCCAAACGGAATCATCTACAAAGATACCATTTGCATCATGATCTTTGTTGAACTGGGTGTAATCCTCGCCAGGAGCCATAATGCCGTTGCTGTGCTCAGAAAGCTCCGCGCTCTTTAAGTACTCGATGGCACGGCGGACCGTTTCGCTCATCTTTTCACCGTCGATAATCTTCTTCGGATCGATCACGATCATGACCTGAGAGCAGCCGCCGCAGGAACCCTTGGTCGCGGCATCCAAGTCGACGGCGCCCACACCATCGGTCAGGATGGAACCCAGGATATCCAGCATGAAGGAGAAGCTGGAACCCTTCCAGTAGCCGATGGGCATGATACGCATGGACTCTTCGATGGCGCCCGGATCATCAGTGATATTTCCGTCCTTATCAAAACCGCCCGGGAACGGGAGCTTTTTGCCTGCCAGACGGGTCACCTGCAGCTTGCCGTATGCATACTGGCTGATGGCCATATCCAGCTGTAAGGCCGGACCGCCGTCAGGACCAGGACAAGCCATCACAAAGGGGTTATTGCCCAGGCGGCATTCCTTCGCGCCCCACGGCGGCATGCAAGCCTCGGTATTGGTCCACATGATACCTACATAACCTTTTCTCGCCACGTACAGACCGTAGGTGCCGCCGCGCATCCAGTGAGTGGTGTTCTTTAAACCGACCATACCGATGCCGTACTTGTCAGCCATCTCCATCGCCTGATCTGCTGAATACAATGCATTCAGGATACCAGGTCCCATGTTGCCATTGATCACCTTGATCGCGCCGCAGTCCTTCTCGATGGTAGGATCTGCATTGACATCCACCCAGCCCTTCTGGATGTAGTCCACGAAACGCGCCACACGGTTGGTGCCATGGGAATAAATGCCGTCGTAGGTGGACTCTGTGTGAATTCTTGCACAGGTATCCGCCTTTTCCTCAGACAGACCGTATTTCATGAATACGCGTTTGATCTCGCTCTGGATCTCTTCAAAAGATAGTCTCATAACTGTCCTCCTTGTATTGGTATTTTTTTGTTTTGCTTTACTAACATAATAGCATGCTGGCATGTCAGTGTCAATACCGATATTTTAAATAAATTTTTCTACGATTTTTTGTGCATATTTTTCATGCCCTGATACAAAAAAAGGAGTTTCGGAATGCACCATGTTCCATGTATCCCAAAAACTCCCTCCTGTTTTTGCAAATCAGCCTCTTTTGTGGCCCAGTCCCTCATCTAAAGTGTGCCGATCCGCCGTTCATTTGTTTTTTCATCTCCGGTAGCAAAATAATCCGGGTAGGCGGCAACCAATCCTGTCTGATCCACCTCCAGTCTCTGGATATGGAATGTGATCGCCTTGCGGACAGGCTCCTCCTCCCCCAATTCCAGAAGCCGCACAATCTCCCCGTGCTGCCGGATGGAGCTCTCCATCACGGCCTTCTTCTGGATAAACAAAATGCGGAACCGGTTATAATGGCCATTCACGCTGGCGATGGTGGTCCAGGCCATCTGCTGATCCGTGGCATCAAAAAAAATTTTGTGGAACTGATCATCGGCCTCCAGAAAGGCCGCATAATCTTCGGATCGGGCGCACTGCTTCTGCACCTCGATCAGCCTTGACATTGCCCGGATGTCCTCCTGGTTTTTCTGCTCCAGAAACTTATTGACCACTCCCAGCTCCAGGCATTCCCGGATAAATTTTTCCTGGCCGACCCGTTTCAGATCAATCCTGGACACAATAGTCTCCCGCTGGGGGATCATCTCCACCAGCCCCTCCGACTGCAGCCGCACAAATGCCTCCCGCACCGGCGTCCGGCTCACATTCAGTTTTGTGGCGATCTCCTGAGTGCTCATCGCCTGTCCCGGCTCCAGCCTTGTGGACATAATGTTTTTTTTCAGTTCCTCATAAACCAAGGTCTGTATTGATTTTCTTTCCATCCGCCTGCATCAACCCTTCCATTTCCCTCTGATGTGCTAACATGCTAACACTCTATTATAGAATCTACTATAACACATCCGGTTCCGGGGAGGCAAGCGTTTATTTTACTATGAAAGCCCAGTCGCAAAGCAAGGGCACACGGGCTGCTTGCAGAC
>CAZICB010000009.1:33118-48061 GCA_964537765.1 uncultured Lachnospiraceae bacterium | reverse complement strand
AGCCCGCAAGCTGCCTGGCCCCGCGTCTAAAATACGCCTTCACCTTTTCCCCGTAAAGAAAGGGATCATTCCCGTCTACAATCCCCCATTGCATCATCAGCGCCGCGCTGCCCGCGGCCACCGGCGCGGCAAAGGAAGTCCCGGTGACGGACTGGTAGCCGCCGCCAGCGGCAGGGGCCATCAGGCTGACGCCGGGGGCGCAGATATCCGGCTTCACCTGGCTGCCGGCGCGGGTGAAACCCCGTCCGGAAAAGTCTGCGTAAGCGCCAGTCAGGCTATTGTAAGCCCCCACGGTCAGCACCTTCGCTGCAGCGGAAGGAATGGTCAGGGTAGTATCCGGGGAGGCGTTTAAAAAACGGGTGGACGCATTGAGCGCCGCTTCCGACGGAAGCCAGAAATCATACCGGCCATCCACCACCTTCCCGGGCGTCAGTTCAAAGGTCCAAATGCCGCTCTCCACATAGGCTCCGGTCTTCGCAATAAAATCAAAATAAATCTCCTGAGCGGTACTGTAGGGACCTGGCTTGCCGTAAAAAACCAGAATCGTGACGGAGCCGTAGGTGTAGCGGGCCGGCCCCAGCCGCTCTGACAAAGGCCCCAGTCTTTCCCCGGAGGGAGTGCGGACGCGGATCTCAAACTGATCCGTGTAATGCTTCCAAAGCTGCACGGAAAAGCCCGGTTCATAGGCGGCCACCGACAGATCCACAAAGGCGCTGCTTCCGGCTGCCCCAAAACCTCCGGCTGCCCCACTCCGTCCAGCCGCTGCGGATCCCAAACCTCCGGCTGCCCCGCTTTCCAGCCGCCCCTGCGCGTGCCCGGCCGCCGCGCCTTCGTTCCCGCTGCCAACCACCACCGTGGTGCGTCCGTAATTGCTGATGTCATCCAGAAAGGTTTCCAGCAGGCTGGTTCCATCATGGGAACCGTAGGTATTGCCGAAGCTGATATTGATCACCAGCGGCATCTGCCGCTTAACCGCCTGGATGACGGCAAAATTCACCGCCCGCATCAGCTGGGTGGTCCTGGGGAAATCATCCGGCCGGGCATTCCCCAGCCGCACCACCAAAAGTTCGCTCTCATAGGCGATCCCCCGATAGACCCCCTGCGATGCCCGCCCGTTCCCGGCGGCGATACCGGCCACCGACGTGCCGTGACCGCTCAAATCTAAGGAGGGCACCAGCTGTCTGGCCCGGGCGCGGGTCCCCGCCGCCAGGGCTTCATCGATCTCTTCACCGGAAAATACCCGGTCCAGCGCCTGATCCCACAGGGCCAGGATACGTGTACTGCCGTCCTCCCTCCGGAAATCCTCATGAAAATAATCGATTCCCGAATCCAGTATCGCCACCAGCACGCCCCGCCCGCTTAGATTATAGGGATTTTCCTGCAAAAGGGTAATACAGGAGGCTGTCCTTGCCCGGTTCACGGCGAAGAACAGCCTCTTTGGCTTTTCCACATATTCAATTTGCGGGAAGGAACAAACCCGGTCCACAAGTCCCTGGGGAACCGTCAGGATGGCATATTCATTTCGCATTTCCTCCACCGCCACTCCCAGCGCCCGGATCTTGTCAAGGCTGCCGGAATACTTTACGATCAGCTCCCAGGTCTGGCTTTCCGGGTCAAAACCGGTACTTAGCTGTGCGGACTCTTCCCGCTCCTCCTCCCCGATCTCCAATGCCAGATTCAACACATTTTCCAGCTTTTGATTGGCCATGCGCTACCGCTTTCTGCTTTCCATTCCCTTACTCTATGAGTATGCAATCAGCGGCTCAGCTGATACAATGCCCCATATTTTTCTTTCAAATACGCGATATAATAATCCGGGTTGAAGTCCTCGCCGGTCATATCCCGCAAAAGCCGGCGGCTGTCCCTTAATTTGCCAAAGCGGTGAATATGATCGTGAAGGACCTTGACGATTTCCCCGATTTTCCCCTGCTCCAACATTCCTTCAAAATCCATCTGTCCCTTCATCCAGGCGTATATCTGAGCGGCAAAGGCGCTGCCCAGGGCATAGGACGGAAAATAGCCGAAGGAGCCCTGTGCCCAGTGAATGTCCTGCAGCACCCCTTCCCCGTCATGCTCCGGCCGCACGCCCAAATACTCCTCATAATAATCCGCCCATAACTTCGGCAGCTTGCGGACATCCAGATCCTCCTCGATCAGCTTTTTCTCAAGCTCATAGCGAACCAGCACATGAAGGCTGTAGCAAAGCTCATCGGCCTCTGTGCGGATCAGCCCCGGCCGCACCTTATTGACCGCCGCCACAAACTGCTCCCTCTCCACATTCCCCAGCTGATCCGGGAATAATTCCTGCAGCTTTTCATAAACAGGCACCCAAAAGCTGCCATTGCGGCCCACGATATTTTCCATAAAGCGGGACTGGGACTCATGCATCCCCATGGACGCCCCCTGACCTAGCAGGGTCTGGGTCAGCTCATCGTCCACCCCCATCTCATAGATCGCGTGGCCCGACTCATGAATCACTGAAAAGAGGGAACTGTCCACCCGATCCCGGTAGTGGGTCGTGATCCGCACATCGTGATTGTGAAGGTTGGTGGTAAAGGGATGGGCGCTGACTGCCAGCACGCCCCTTTTGAAATCAAAGCCCACATATTCCGCCAAATACCGGGCAAGTTCCTGCTGCCGCTTCTCCGAATAATCCCCCGTCAAAAACCCATCGTCAATGACAATACCGGACTCCATAACCCGGTGAAGAAAGGGTACCAGCTCCTTTTTCAGCTTCCCGAAAAACACATCCAGCTTTTCCATGGAAAAACCCTTTTCGTAGGAATCCAGCATCACATCATAAAGCCGCTGCCCGTCCTTTGCCCGATATCCGGCGAATTTTTTCTGATAGGAGATGATTTTTTCCAGAACCGGCGCAAAGCTTTCAAAATCCCGGTTCTGTTTTGCCCTGGACCAAATCCGGGTGGATTCGGATACCAGTTCCTGATAGGCCCGATACTCCTGGGGCGGTATACACGCCAGCCGTTCTGACTCCTCCTTCGCCTCCCGCACAATCGCCTGATCTTTCTCGGAAAGCTGCTCTTTCTCACACTCGGCAAGAAGCTTTCTCACTTCAGTTCCGGTCATCACCGCCTGATAGGCCGAGGAGATCGTACCCTGAACCTTTGCCGTGTAGGGCCCCGCCTCCTCCGGCGCCAGGGTTTCATTGTCCCACTCAAACAGGATCAGGGCGCTCTGGTAAGCCATGGCCTGCTCCAAAAAGACGTTCAGCCTCTCCATGGCCGAACCGCTTTTCTCTTGATTTAGATTTTTCCCGCTCATAGTTTTCTTTTCGTCTCCTTCTTTCTTTTCCAGGCCTTCCCTGCCGCCGCAGTGCGATCCCAGCGAAGCGTTTTTCTATCATAGGGAACGAAGTTTCCCATGATAGAAACAGGGGACACCGCTGCCAGTGTCCCCCATGGAAAGCAAATTCATGCATCTTTACCGTCTTAATTTTTCCCGTTCCTGTTCCAGAATCCCGGCGGCCTCCTCCAAAGTCGCACCCATCACGCTGTTTAAGGCCAGCTCCGGTACCGTGGGCGCATAGTAAAAGCCCTGCTGCAGTTCGCAGCCAAACCGATTCAGCGCCGCCACCTGTGTCTCGGTCTCCACGCCCTCGGCGATCAGCTTTTTGCCCATCCGAATGGCGATCTGGGACAGACCCTCGATCACCGGCTCAGACTGGGGATTGGTATCCAGCTGCCAGATAAACATCCGGTCAAACTTTAAAGTATCCACCGGAAGCTCCAAAGCCTGGGTCAGGCCCGAGTAGCCGGAGCCGAAATGATCGAGGATTAATTCCACGCCCATGGCCGATAGCTCCTGCATCAGCACCATCAGATCCAGGGACGAGGTACTAAGCGCATACTCATCGATCTCGATGGCCAGCTTGCCTGCCGGAATATGGTAGCTGCGGATCACCCGGGATACATTGTCAATGAAATCCTCCTGCTGTAAAATCACCGGGGAAATGGCCAGCGCGATGGACTCAAAGTCCTTGCCCTCGTCCATCAGGTCCGCAATCTTGGCTGCCGCTTTGTCCAACGCATAATAATCCACTGCCCGGATCTGACCGGTATCTTCGGCGATGGGAATAAATTCCGCGCTGCTCACCATGCCTATCCCCTGCACAAAGATCCGCATGCAGAACTCCGCGCGGGTGAAGCGTCCGGAAGCGGTATGGTAAGTGGGACGATAACGAACCTCAATCTCATTTTTCGCCAACGCCGTGCCCAGATACCGGGCAATGGCCATATTCCGCTGATATTTATTGTGAAGCTTCGCGTCGTAAATCGCATACTGGCCGCTGCCCTGCTCCCGCGCCTTGGAAACAGCCAGATCCAGGCACTTTAGCAGCTCCTGCGCATCCGCGGCATAACCAGGATAGGAGCACATGCCCACCTGCACGGAACAGATACAGTCCGTATCCCGGATCTTCCAGCCATGCTGACACCGCTCCAGAATGGACTCCGCCAGGCGGATTGCCTTTCCCTGGGTGTAGCCTTTAAGGATCATGATAAACTCCACGCCCACATAACGGTACACGGTACACCCGGATATCTCCTCCAGATACGCCACGATATGTTCCAGCAGCTCCTCACAATAAGAAAAGCCAAACAGCTCATTCATCCGTTTAAAGTTCTCAATATAAAATTTCAGGACCACCCCCTGTCCCTGCGTTGAATACAAGGCCTCCAGGCGGCGGTAACAAATCCTGCTGTCACTGTCCCGATATTCGTCGGGAACCGGCTCCACAGCCGGATGGACTGCGCCCTCCGGACCGGACCTGGGTTCCTTTTTCCATAATAATGCCATCTTTTTCTTCCCCCGTTTTCTAAGCATACTGCCATCCAAAAATGTCAAGTCACAGGAGAATTATAAAACAATCCGGCATTTTTTACAACTGTTTTACCACTTCATCTGGAATTTTTACCACTTCACCTGGGATTTTTACCATTTCATCTGGAATTTTCTATAACAATTCAGCCCTGGACTTTGCGCTTGCTGTAAAGTCCAGGGCTGAACGGTCACGATTTTCTTTTTTTCTTCTTTTTCCCCTTGGGCGCCTTGAGGACCCGCTCCACATCATAGTCATCCCGCTCGTCCACGCCCTGGCTGTATTCTCTAAGCTCCGGCAAAACCGCCACAAGTTCCTCCTGATGCTCCTCCGCGGCTTCCTCCACAGTCTCCTCCACAGCTTCCTCCACAGTCTCTTCCGCAGTCTCCCTGCCTGCCGCCTCCAGGGCCAAATCCGCAGGTGTCTCGATTCCTTCAAAGCCTTCCATGACCACGGGACTTTCTGGCGCGTTCTCCTGTCCTGGCTCCGCCATTTTTCCCTCCTCCGGAAGCTCCGGCTTATTTCTGGAAATGCTCCCGGACAAAAACAGCGCCGCCTTCGCGCTGATTGGTCCTACCATTTCATACAGCACAGAAGAGGATAAAATAATCGTCAGCATCAGATTCCCGGTTTCCTTCGGCAGCATTCTCTGGCCCAAAAAGGCAAGACCGATGGCCACACCGGCCTGGGGGATCAGCGCCAAGCCCATATAATTGCGGATTTCCTTGCTGGCTCCCGTCACAAGACAGCTCACATAGGTGCCCAAATATTTGCCGACAATACGAATCAGGAAATAGCATACGCCGATTCCGCCCACCGTCTTCAACGCGTCCAAATCCAGATTCATGCCGGACAGAATAAAGAAAATCGACATAATCGGCGGCGTAAAGTTATTGATCTGGCGGAACAGCTTTTTATCCCGGGTCAGATTGATATAGACAGCTCCGAATACCATGCAGGAAAGCAGCGGAGAAATATCTGCCGCCGCGCAGATGCCGGACAAGCCCAAAAGCATGGCGATGGCCAAAATCAGCCGGTTGTCACGGCTCCTTGCCGGGATCAGCAGGCGACTCAAAAAATATCCGCAGAATATTCCCAGCGCGATCATCAGGAAATTATATACAATCGGGATCACCACATCATGGATCGACAGATTCCCGGCGGCATTGCCGTTTACAATGGCGGAGACAATACTGAATGCCAGCAGGCAGACCACATCGTCCAGCGCCACAATCTGCAGCAGCGCGTTGACAAACTCGCCCTTGGCCTTATATTGGTTGATCGTCATCATGGTGCTGGCAGGCGCAGTGGCCGTGGCGATCGCGCCCAGAATCAGAGCAAATCCCCAGTCAAGCCCAAAAATCACCTTCAAAAGCAGCGTCACCAGCACTCCGGCTGTTATGGCCTCGCTGATGGTGATGACAATAATACTCTTTCCGGTCCGCATCAGCACTTCCTTTTTGAAAAACTTTCCCACGCCGAAGGCGATAAAAGCAAGAGCCAGATCGCTGATAAATCCCATCGCGTCGATAATGTGCTCCGGAATAAAGTTTAAACAATGGGGGCCGATCAGAATGCCGGCCAGAATATAGCCGCTCACCTTCGGCATATTCAGGGTATTGGTAAGCCGGGTCATGATAAAACCGGAGAACAAAATCAACGAAAGCGCCAAAAGCACTTCCGTTTCCGTATTCAGGCCGTTCAAAAATTCAATCATGTTCATATGGTTTTCCCCTTTCCTTCGCTGGAACAATCGAGTAGGGAAGATGCAATCTGACCTACTCGCCTGCGGCGGGGCCGCAAAGCAGCCATCATGCCGCCGCAGCGCGATCCCCGTGGAGCGTTTTGTATCACAGGAGATGAAGTTTCCTGTGATACAAAAAAAAGCCTCTGGTTTCGCTCCCTTTCTTTGAAAAAGGTATGCTCCACCGATGCTTCTCTTCGTCTCCCGCATCATCACGCATCTGATTTCGATCCAGACGTGTCTGGCTTTCTATCAATATTCACATGTGCATATCTTAACATCTTTTGATGAATTAATCAAGCTTTTTTCGAGTTCAATTTGTAGTTGCAACTTTTTCTGAAACGATGTATACTAAACTCAGTCTTGTGACACACCAAGTAGCCTGTCGGCTACCCATCAGGAGGGATTGCATTGATAGAAGCAACGAGCTGTGGAGGTGTGGTTATATTTCGCGGTAAGATTTTGGTCCTCTATAAAAATTATAAAAATAAGTACGAGGGCTGGGTATTGCCGAAGGGAACTGTAGAGCCAGGCGAGGAATATAAGGAAACAGCCCTTCGCGAGGTAAAGGAGGAGACCGGTGTCAGCGCGTCAATCATCAAGTACATCGGGAAAAGCTCCTACTCCTTTAATACTCCCCAGGATATGGTGGAGAAGGATGTCCATTGGTACCTGATGATGGCGGACAGCTATTACAGTAAGCCACAGCGCGAAGAGCATTTCGTGGATTCCGGCTATTATAAGTTTTACGAGGCCTATCACCTGCTGAAGTTTTCCAACGAAAAGCAGATCCTGGAAAAAGCTTATAACGAATATCTGGATTTGAAAAAAGCCAACCTCTGGGGCAGCAAGAAATATTTCTGGTAAACCACTCATAGGGCAAAAAAAGTGTGGCGGAATGTGCATCCGATTGTTTGTATGCACATTCCGCCACACTTTTTCCCTTTCAAAGCCTGTCCGGGAACCTATTTCCCGGCCCGCGCCTCGATCAGCTCCCCGGCAATGCTGACGGCGATTTCCGCCGGCGTCACCGCCTTGATCGCGGTGCCGATGGGCATATGACAGCGCTGGATCTCCTCCAGGGAAAACCCGTCGCCCAGAAGCTTCTCTGTCACCACCCGGATTTTATTGCGGCTGCCCATGATTCCGATATAGCGGGGCTTTGCCGCCATGGCCTGCCGCTGGACATAATAATCAAATTGATGCCCGCGGGTCATGACGCACACATAATCACAGGGCTTGATCTCCAGATAATCGGAGATATGCTCCATATCCCCCACGATGGTGCGCTCCGCCTGGGGAAATACCCGGGGATTGGCAAACTCCTCCCGGTCGTCCATCACCACACAGCGAAAGCCCAGATGGGAAAGCACCGGCACCAGCTCCTGAGCCACATGACCGCCGCCGAACACGTAAACGCTTCCTGCCTGGACAAGAGGCTCCGTATAATATTTCCTGCCCCCGATCTCATACTGATAGGCCTTGGCAGGGTCAAGAAGCCGGATCAGGTCCATGGGAAGCTCTATGCCCGCCTCGCCGCCCTGGCGGCTATAGATTCCCATCCGCCAGCAGGTGGTGTCCGTGATATCCAGAATCAGCCAGCTGTCCTCATCCCGGTCCAGAGCCTCCCGCACCTGGACACACAATGCCGCAAACGCTTCATCCGACGGATCTACATATTGAAAATAAACCACCACATCGCCGCCGCAGACCATACCGATGTCGGCCACCTGATTGCGGGTCAGAGTAAAGCCCTGCACAAGGGACTCCTTCTTTTTCAGGGCTTCCATGGCCGTCTGCATGGCACGGTATTCCACCGCGCCGCCGCCGATGGTTCCCCGGATGGTCCCGTCCTGTTTTACCAGCATCCGCGATCCCATCCCCCGGGGAGTGGAACCGGAGCTGGCCACGATGGTTACCAGCACCGCCCCTCTCCCCGCTTTCAGCTCCTCGATCAATGTCTCAAACAACTGCTTCATAACCGCTCCTTTTCTGATGTCCGCTGCCGCAGGCCTAATCCTCCCGCAGCAAGAGTATCGCCTCCGGTTCTACCCGAAGCCACTCTGGCAATATGCCGGAACAATCATGGGTGTGAATATTTTTTCCGGTCTTCCACCAGATCCCATTCTCAAAAGTAATATACCATTCAAACGGCATTTCCGCAATACTGGGATTCTTAGCCGGAATCAAATTCCCTCCGGGACGGTTTTTAAAGCTTTCCGCTTCTGTGCTGCCTAAAGGTTCGAAATCATGGGCACGGATGCCCACTGCAGTGATATCCTCTCCCACCTCGTTTGCGGTCACAAGCTCCAGATTCTGCCAGTCCAGGGCACAGATCCGGTGGCTGTCCAGACGGCGGATGCGGGAAATATTTTTACAGCCGGTCAGCCGCGCCGCCTGCACCGTACCAGGATCGGCAAACACCTCCCCGGTCTCCCCGGCCCGCAGCACCTTGCCGCCGCTCATCAAAAGCAGATGGCTGCACAGCTGATAGGCCTCGTCCCGGTCATGGGTCACCAACACCGAGATCCCTTCATAGGCGTCTAACACCTGCTCCATCTGAAGGCGCAGACCCTCCCTCAGATAAGTATCTAAAGCGGAAAAGGGTTCATCAAGCAAAAGCACATCCGGCTCATAGGCAAAAATCCGGGCAAGGGCCACCCGCTGCTGCTGTCCGCCGGAAAGCTGTCTGGGATACTGTTTCTCCAACCCCTCCAGCTGGAACCGGGAAAGCAGCGCTTTCACCTGCTTTGCTCCGGATGGTTTTTCCCCGCTTCTTCTGCCGGCTCTGCCTCCGGAAGCGGACATCCCGTATTGAATGCCGATCAGAATATTCTGCTCGACTGTCATATTGGGAAACAGGGCATAATTCTGGAATAAATATCCGGTGCGCCGTTTTCTGGGCGGCAGATCCACCTTTTTTTCCGAATCATACAGCATCCGGCCATTCAGCCGGATCCGTCCGCAATCCGGGTGGATGATGCCGGCGATGGATTTTAAGGTCATGCTTTTCCCGCAGCCGGAAGGCCCCAAAATCCCCAGACAGCCTCTTCCCATCTGAAGCTGTACCTCCAGGCGGAAATTCCCCACATGCCGGCGGATATCCGCCTCCAGCAGATAATCATGTTCTCCTTCAATAGGCATGGACACTTCCTCCTATGTGCGTCTTTTCTTTTCCCCCGCTGCAGCCAGATTCATAATCACCACCGATACAAAGGCGATCACCACAATCACTGCCACATACCGGTATGCCGCATCCATATTGCCCGCCGCCACCTCCGAGTAAACCGCCATGGGGAGGGT
Organism: uncultured Lachnospiraceae bacterium; assembly: GCA_964537765.1. Lineage (GTDB taxonomy): Bacteria > Bacillota > Clostridia > Lachnospirales > Lachnospiraceae > Brotaphodocola. The sequence continues at coordinate 38,177 of CAZICB010000009.1, read as the reverse complement.
GCGGGTTTTTCCGGCGATATTTCCGGCGATCATCGCTGTGGCGCCGAATTCTCCCAGCCCTCTGGCAAAGGCCAGAACGCCGCCGCTGACAACACCCGGCAGCGCGTTGGCCAGAAGAACCCGGCGGAAAATGGTCCACTCGCTCATGCCCAGAGTGCGCGCCGCGTCCAGCAGGCTTTCATCCACCTGCTCGAACGCGCCTCGCGCAGACCGGTACATCAGCGGAAAGGACATGGTCACCGCCGCAATCACAGTCGCCACCCAGGAAAAGGCAATCTTTACGCTGAAATATTCGATGAAAAACTGGCCCACCGGGCGCTTTACCCCGAAAATATAAAGGAGGAAAAAGCCCGCCACCGTGGGCGGCAGCACCAGCGGCATCGTCAGGATTCCGTCCAGAACCACACGCATGCCCTCATGCTTCAGGCTGACCACCACCCACGCCATCAATATTCCCAGAAAGAAGGTGATCAGGATGGAGCAGCTGGCGGTCTTCATCGATATGAGTATGGGCGACCAATCCATGTATTACTCTCCTTTTGCAAATCCGTAGCTCTCAAACACCGCCATTGCTTCCTCAGACTTTAAAAAGTCCACAAACGCTTTTGCCTCATCCTCGTGCGCAGTCTCTTTCACCACTGCCACCGGATAAATCACCTTCGCTGACAGGCTGCCCTCCGGAGCCTCTGCCACTACGGATACCTGATCCGCCATGGATGCCGCGTCGGTAGCGTAAACGATACCCGCGTCCGCGCTTCCTGCCGCCACCTGGTTAAGAACCTCAGTTACATTGGTGCCCAGGCTGACCTTATCCTGAATGCTATCCCAGATACCCAGAGAGGTCAATGCTTCCTCAGCATACTGTCCCGCCGGAACGCTGGCCGGATCACCCAGAGCGATGCTCTGCGCATTAGCAATGTCCTCAAAAGTTTCAAAGCCTTCCTCGCCGCCGGCAGGAACGATCAGCACGATCTTATTTTCCAGCAGGTTTACGATGGTATCGGAGGCGATCAGGCCCTCCTCATCCAGCGCTTTCATCTGCTTGGTTGCCGCAGACATGAATACGTCCGCCTCCAGACCTTCCTCGATCTGGGTCTGCAGCTTTCCTGAGCTGTCATAGGTTCCTTCCACGGTAACGCCCGGATTCTGATCCTCGAACATGGGGATCAGCTCCTCCTCGTAGGCATTCTTTAAGCTGGCTGCGGCTGCCACCAGGATGGTGACCTCCTCGCCGGAGGCCGCCGCTTCCGTCTCAGCTTTGGCCTCCGCCGCTGTAGTCTCCGGCGCTTTGGTCTCCGCCGCTGTGGTCTCCGGCGCAGCGGTCTCCGCCGCTGTAGTCTCTGCCGCTGTGGTCGCTGCCGCTGTGGTTGCCGCGGTCTTTGAACCGCCGCAGGCAGTCATCATGCTTGCCGCCATAAGTACTGCCATCGCTCCTGCAATCTGTTTTTTCATGTCACTGTTCTCCTTTTCTCTTTTATAGTCTATATTCAGCAATTTTGAAAGCGGTCGGTTTCCCGGCTCTTTCCGCCTTGCAATAGCTTCGTTATCCTTTGCGCGCGCATTCCGACGCGCTGCCCCGCAAAATCCTAAGTCCGTGATCTAAGGGATCCAAAATAAAGCCCAGACTTTCCTTCACCGCCTTGGGGCTTCCCGGCAGGTTGACAATCAGAGTCTTTTTGCGGATCGCCGACGCTCCCCGGCTTAAGCATGCCCGATTGGTCACCTGCATGGAACAATACCGGATATACTCCGCAATCCCCGGCGCGTTGCGGTCCGCCACCGCCAAGGTCGCCTCCGGCGTCTGATCCCGCATGGAAAATCCGGTGCCGCCGCTGGTCAGAATCAGATCCACCTGACGGCCGTCCGCCAGACGGATCAGCTGAGTCTTCAATAATGCCGGCTCATCCGGCAAAATCATGGTCTCCACCACCTCATAGCCTGCTTCCTTCAGCATGGCCACGGCCGCGGGGCCGCTCTCGTCCACCCGCTCTCCCCGGGCGCCCTTGTCGCTCAAGGTGATCACCGCCGCCGTGAAGGGGCGGTTGGGATCCGGCAGTTCCACAGTCATTTCATCCCCCGGATGGATTTCTCCCTCCTGAAGCACCTCCGCAAAGACGCCCTCTCTGGGCATAATGCAATCTCCCACCCGCTTATGGATGGCACAATGACTGTGACATTCCTTGCCGATCTGGGTCATTTTCAGCGTCACACTGCCGGCCTTAAACACCGATCCCACCGGAAGACTCTTAAAATCGATGCCCTCCACCAGGATATTTTCCCCGAAATCACCGTCCGTCACGCCTGCACCCCGCTCATTGAAAGCCACCACTTTGTCATAAGACAAAAGGCTGACCTGGCGATGCCATTTCCCCGCATGAGCATCCCCTTCGATCCCGAAATCCGGGATAAAATGTCCGAAGGGAATGGGACGCTTTTCCGTGCCCTTTTCGGCGCTGATACAAATCGATTTCACAACTCCTTTTAAGCTGCTGCCTGTTTCCATATTCTATCCTTTCCCGGTCCGCTCTCAGCCGCCGATCATCGCCATGCTCCGCTGCTCGGTGATCTCTTCCGGCTTCTCAAAGCAATGGGCTCCCGGCTTATGAAGAATGGCCTGTTCCATGGTCTTTTTTAAGTTTTCATGCTTTGTTTTTTCTTCATCTTCGCTGCGCAGAACCTCCCGCAGATCCACGCCGTCCTCATAGCAAAGGCAGGTTTTTAAATAACCCTGGGAGGTCAGCCGGATCCGATTGCAGCTATCGCAAAACTTCCCGTGAATGGCGCTGATTAACCCGATGCTGCCCTGAAAGCCGGGGACCTGATAGTAAACCGCCGGTCCAAAGCCATGGGGTCTGGCATCCCTTTCAAGCCCCGGATAAAGCTCCCGCAATCGTTTTAAAAGAAGCTGATGGTCGATGACCGGGAACTGCTTTCCGTAACCGATGGGCATCATTTCAATAAAACGCACATCCACCGGATACTCCCTGGCCAGCTCTGTCATCTGACGGATATTTTCCTCCCCCAGATCCAGGGACACGGCATTGATCTTCACCGGAATGGGAAGCTTAGACGCCTGGCGGATGCTTTCCATCACCGTATCCAGCCCGTCGCTTCCCGTAATCGCCCGGAAGGTCTCCCGGTCCCGGGTATCCATGCTGATATTGATGCCGTCGATGCCGGCCCGGACCAGCTCATCCAGATACCGGGGAAGCTCCATGCCGTTGGTGGTGATGGTCACCTTTTCAATGCCGCGGATAGCCTTTAAATCCCGGATCAGATCACAGCAGTGCAGGCGCACCAGCGGCTCTCCGCCTGTGACCTTCAGATGGCGGATCCCAAGCTCCGCCGCGCAGGCCGCCACGGTACAGATCTCCTCAAAGGTCAGGATCTCCTTCATGGACACACAGGAAATCCCGTCCGGCATACAATATTTACACCGGAGGTTGCAGCGGTCGGTGATGGAAATCCGCATATAGTCGATCACTCTTCCATAGGAATCCTTCATATGAATATCCTCCTACTGGTGATTGGGATTTTTAAAATCCCCGCTTTTTCCGCCGGATTTCTCCATCAGGTAAATGTTTCCGATTTCCATGGATTTGTCCACCGCCTTGCACATATCATAGATCGTCAAAAGCGCCACGCTGACTCCCGTCAAAGCCTCCATCTCCACTCCGGTTTTTCCGGTGGTCCTGGCGGTGCAGGTGGCCTGAATTTCCTGTTTTTCCTCATGAATTTCAAAATCCACCGCAAGCTTGGTCAGATTCAAAAGATGGCACAAGGGAATCAGCTCGGAGCATTTTTTCGCTCCCATGATTCCTGCCACCCGGGCAACCCCCAGCACATCGCCTTTGGCCATCGTGCCGGCCATCACCTTTCGCAAACATTCCTGGCTCATGAAAATGCTGCCTCGCGCTATGGCCTCCCGTCTGGTGTCGTCCTTTTCGCCCACATCCACCATCCAGGCATTGCCCCGCTCATCAAAATGCGTAAATTCCATGATCCTGTCCTTTCTCTAAATGCCTTTTCCGAAGCCGCAGTTGGGGAAGGTACATACCGAACAGTTCAGGCAGAAGCCCCCCTGTCCCAATGCCGCCAGATCCTCCGGGGTCACCGGATCGTCCGCCATCACTCTGGGCAGTACCAGATCAAAAATGGTCCGCTTGGAATACATCACGCAGCCCGGCAGACCCATGATGGCCACCGTGCGGGGATTATCTCCCTCTTTCACTTCATAGTAGGCCAGCAGGAACATAGCGCCCGGCAGCACCGGCGCGCCGTAGGAGATGATCCTTGCCCCGGTATTTTTGATGGCCAGCGGGGTCTTATCGTCCGGATCCACGCTCATGCCGCCAGTGCAGCACACCACATCGGCGCCCTGCTCGATCAGCCGCAGGATCGCCTCCGTCACCTTTTTGTCATCGTCATTCCAGGTTTCATGGCCGATCACCTCCGAGTCAAATTCCGCGAATTTCTCCTCGATCACCGGTGTGAAGGTATCCTGGATTCTTCCGTAAAACACCTCGTTTCCGGTGGTGACAATCCCCACCTTTTTATGTACAAAGGGCTTCAAATCCAGGATCGGCCTGCCGCCTGTGGCCTTGGCCGCCGCCTCCTTTGCCGCCTTCATTTTTTCCTCTTCAATCACCAGCGGGATGATGCGGGTGCCTGCCAGCTTGTCCCCCTTTTTCACAGCGAAATTGCCGTGGCGGGTGGCGATCATCATCTGCCCGAAGCGGTTGACCGCCTTCAGACCCTCATTGTCCACCTTCAGCAGGCCATCGCACTCCGCTGTCAGCTCGATCTTTCCTTCCTTTACGCCGGACCGCCCCATATGGCTGCCCTTACACATCTCACAAAGGATCTCCGCCGCTTCATTTTCATGCAGCATGCCTTCTTCCTTTTCCCACACATACAGCTGGTCTTTGCCCACGCTTAAAAGCACCGGGATGTCCTCCTTGGTGACAATATGTCCCTTGCGGAATACCGCGTCCTTGGTGACTCCCTTGATAATCTGCGTAATATCATGACACAGGACTGTGCCCTCCGCATCCACTGT
>CAZICB010000009.1:0-33018 GCA_964537765.1 uncultured Lachnospiraceae bacterium | reverse complement strand
CGGCATCCGACCAAGCTCCAAAACCTGCAGCTGATATCCGGGCAATCCCCGCCCGGCCGCTTCCTGCCCGGTCTTTTCTGAAGCAGCCGCTTCCTGCCCGGCCTTTTCTGAAGCAGCGGATCCCTGCCCGAGCTTTTCTGAACCGGCAGCCCGATGCTCTTCCGCTCCCACCGTCTCCCGCACCAGGATCCGGCTGAAGCACCCGTAGGGCTGCGGCAAGGCCCGGGAGGTTTCCAGGGGAGTTCCCATCAGGGACGACAAAAAACAGCAATTAATTCCCGCATGGGCAACCACCGCCACGTCGCCCCGGGTACTGTCCAGGATTTCTTTGATGATCTTTTGAAACCGGACCAGGCCGTCGGCCCGTCTTTCTCCCAGCTCCGGCTCTGACTCCAGCTCCTTTTTGATATCCTTTAAGGGGACATTTTCCCATTCCCCCATATCAAGCTCCAAAAGTCCTTCCGCCGTCGTCACTGGAAAGCGCTCTCCCGCCAAAATCACGGCTGTCTCCACGGCTCTGCTTAAAGGGCTGGCGTAAACCGCCTCCAGCGAACGATCGGCAAAATACTCAGCCAGCGCCCGGGCCTGCGCTCTTCCGGCCTCCGATAAGGGCAAATCCGTCCGCCCGATACAGCGGCGCTTCCCCTCCGGAAATTCCACGCTTCCATGACGAATCAGGTACAAATATCGTTCCACCCTGCGCACCTATCCTTTCAGCCCCCGGCCAAAGCACTGACCGTATAGCTCCTGGGTGCTCTTTTGCACCAGGCGAACCAGCTCCTCGTAATGTTCCACCAGGTGTCTGCCTTCCTCTGTCAGGAAGGAACCGCCGCCTCCGGCCCCGCCGGTCCAGCGCTGAACCACCGGAAATCCAAGCTGGCGTTCCACCTGTTTTACCATCCGGCTGCCCTTGCTGTAGGACAGCCCCATCTGCGCGCAGGCCTCCTGGATGGAACCGGTCTTGTCAACCAGCCCCAAAAACTGAGCCACCCCCGGTCCGAAGAAGGTCTCGCTGGCAGCCAGCCTGACCTGCACCTGGGGATGGACCGGATAGCCCTGGCCCCGCTTATAATTGCGCTCCAAAAGCTCCTCATATTCCTCCCGGGTATCCACGTCCCAGTTGACGCCCCAGTCATCCACCTCCAGATTGGTGATCGCGTAACCGGAGTGCTCCATAGCTCCCCGCAGGCCTCCGTCGCCGGTATAATCGCAAAGCTCCCGGGCAATGGGGCTTCTCAGCACAATGGGATGCCCCGGCCTGCCGTCATACATGGTGCGGATCATATCCGCGTCAATTTTCAATACCTGATGAAAGGTCTCTTCCATAATCGCCGGAGTGTCCACCGGCATCAGCACGATCCGCTCACACTCCTGCCAGATGGCACGGATTCCCATACAGATGGAATCAAACATTTGCGTTTTTTCATAACGTTCGTTTCGCAAAAATCGAACGCCGGTATGAAAAAGATACTGCTCCAATTCCTCCGCCCGGTACCCGGTAACCACCACAATGGGATCCATGTTCAGTTCCTTTAATTCCGACACAATATGTAAAATGATCGTGGAATTTCCAAAGGGGAGCATGGGCTTAAAATCCTCCATCCTGGAGGACATGCCCGCCGCCACCAACACCGCACCTGTCTTTTTCACTTCGTCTACCTCATTTTCCTGTTTTCGACTCGTTTCGCATATTATAAACCGAACTTTGCAAAATAGCTAGTAGTAAATGATACAGTTTTGTCAATAATCTTCAGTTGTCAATAATCTTTGCCGGACCAAAGCCGAAAATGCTTGCCAAGTCCGGCGAAAACAGATATTATTGAAGCAGTCGCTCCTGGTGCCGGCGCAGCTTTTCCCTGTCCCGGATACAGTAATAGCCATTGATCTGTTCGATCAGCCCCATATCCTTTAAATCCTTGATGGCGCGGACCGCCGTCACCCGGTTGATCCCCAGAAGATTGGACAAAAGCTGCTGGCTGATCTTTTCCCGGATCATGATTTTGCCGTCGTAGGCCACGCCGTAATGCTCCGCAAAGATCAGCAGCAGATCGCAGATCTTCCAGGCGGCGTTATGTACATTGGCATGACGGATCTGCTCCATGGCGGACATAAATTTGATGCCCATGGACTCCATAATATCCATGGAAATCAGCGGATCCCGCTCAATCGCTTCCAGAAGGGTTTCCTTATCGATGCAGATCAGCTCGCAGGGCATAGCGGTCTTAAAGCTCACCGGCGAATCCCAGTCAAAAAGAACATTTGCCTCGCAGAGGATAGAATTTTTTTCATTGAAATTATAGATCCGTTCCTCCCCGCTGATGGTATATTCGTAGCCGATGACTCTGCCCTGCTTGACGATATAGCAGTATTTGGGCAGGGAACCTGCCTGGACCAATATATGGTTTTTGGGAAATGTTTTTTTGTCTCCCAGCTTTTCCAAACGGGAAATTCCCCTCGGCAGATATAATAACCTGGACACCAGATTTACCCGCGGCGCCTGCGCAGGCTTTATATTTTTATTTGAATGTTCCATACTCGCCCCCATACTATGCTTCGTGGCCGATGACCCTGTGAAACCCATTTTACATTGTTATTATTTTATCAGCTAGTAGTATATACAAAATAAGTAGTATGCGCATAAAATGTAGTCCATACTACATATGTAGCATTCGCTGCATTTTTCAGAGTGTTCTATCATTATAGCATGAATTTCAATATCAGGAAAGGATAATTTCCATGAAAACACTGGTAATTTTAGGTGCCGGACAGTTCGGCAAAACCTGTTCCCTGCTTTTTAACACCCGGGAATACCATCTGACTGCCTTCGGCGACAACAACCCCAAAATCCGGAACACGTTTTTTGCCCATCCTCTGGGCATGCAGATCCCCATTCTCCCGATCCCGGAGGCTCTGGCCCAAAAGCCCGACGCGGTTTTAATCGGGGTCATCGGGGCTGAGCGAACCGACCAGCTTACGGCGCAGGCCCGCTCCTTGAGCTATGGCGGAACGATCCTCACCCTGCAGGATTTCTATGAACAACTGGACATCCGAAGCGCCACCCTGCTGCGTATGGCTGACCGGCTCCGCTGCCGGAATATCCCCGGGGATCTGGCGGAGCTTGGCGTCTACCAGGGGGACACCGCCTGGAAATTAAACGCCCTCTTTCCGGACCGCGCCCTCTATCTGTTTGACACCTTTGAAGGCTTCGATACGCGGGATGTACAGACGGAGGCCGCCCACGCCTGTTCCTTTGTCCGGGAGGGAGAGTTTTCCGACACCAGCATGGAGCTGGTTTTATCCCGCTTCCCACATCCGGAGCGAGCCATCATCCGCAAGGGCTATTTCCCGGATACCGCCAGGGGAATGCCGGAGACCTCCTATGCTCTGGTGAGTCTGGACGCAGATTTGTACGCGCCCCTTCTGGCCGGTCTCTCCTATTTTTATCCAAGGCTTTCTCCGGGAGGTATGATTCTGCTCCACGACTACAACAACACCCGGTTCGGAGGCGCAAAAAAAGCCGTGGAGGATTTTGAAGCCGCCCACGGCCCCCTTCTTCTGGTACCTTTAAGCGATCTGCACGGAAGCGCAGTCATCCTGCACCCTTAATGCAGCAAGACGCGTCTTACCGCGTCCTGATGAGGGAAGGATCCTGCCCGTCCGAACGACAATTTTGGCGGCGTTCCATGAAAAACTTCCGGGACGCCGCCAAAATGCTTTTCCCCTTTATTTCGCAAATCTCATGATGGCTTCGTAAATCACATCCTTCGCCATAAATACCTTATACTCATTCTTGCCCATGGCAAAGGCATCGGCCATGGCCAGCTCTCCGGCCTCCCTGGCAGTCTTAGCGCAAACCGGCTTTCCGGCCAGATACGCCTCCACCTGAGGCAGTGCGTAAGGCACCGGAGCCACGCCGCCCAGCACCAGCTTCGCGGAACGGATCGCACCGTCCTCCACCTCCAGACAGCTTGCCAGGGAAACGATGGCAAAATCGATGGCATCCCGCACCCGGCGCTTGTCATAATGGGTCTCGCCGGACAGCTTGGGCATGCGGATCTCGGTCACCAGCTCGCCTGCATGAAGCACCTGCTGCACCGTCAGCCTGGTGGTGAACAGCTCCTTCGCGGACAAGGTTCTCTCCGTGGTGACAATCTGCGCGTCCGCCATCACCAGCACCGGCGTAATATCGCTGGGGCTGACCGCATAGCAGGCACAATGCAGACAGCGGTTGGCTTCCTCCTTCGCCGCCGCCTGATCCAGGCTTGCCCGGTCCTCACCGGTCAGAGTACGCTCTCCTACCGGCTTTAACGCAAGCTTCCCGGAAACATTTCGCTCCACACCCTCCACATCAAAAGTGGTAAAGCCCTTCTCCTCAGCCGCCTCCGGCGCCGCTTCGCCCAGGTCGCTGTTCATGCTTGCGGCCGCGGACCGTCCTGCGCGGATGGCGCGGATGGCCAGATCCGGTCCGGTTACCGCGTCGCCTCCCGCGTAAAAGCCTTCCGTGCGAGTCTTTCCGGACTCCAGATCCGCGTCGATCAGCCCGCGGCTGGTCTTCAGCTGGCCGCTCAATGTTTCGCCTAAGAAGGACACATCCACCTTCTGTCCGGTGGCCAGGATAATGAAATCGGAAGAAATCGTCATCCGGTCTTCCTCGTCATAAACCGGCGCGAAACGTCCCTTTTCATCCCGCACGGACAGACAGCGCTTCGCCTCCAGGCCGGAGACCTCGCCGTTTTCATCCGTGAGCACTCTTCCCAGGCCCCAGCCATTGAAAAGCTCCACGCCTTCCTCTACGCACTGCTCCACCTCATCGGCGGCTGCCGGCATCTCATGGCGTTGTTCCAGGCAGACAAGCTTCACGCTCTTAGCTCCCAGACGGCGCGCCGTCAGGGCCACGTCCATGGCCACGTTTCCGCCGCCGCAGACCAGGACCTCCTCGCCGATGGCCTTCTGCAGATAGGTATTGACCTCGGATAAGAAATCCAGACCAAACTGAGTCAGGTTTTCTCCCTCCAGTCCCAAAATCGGCTGGCTCCAGGCGCCGGTGCCGAAATAAACCACATCATTTTGCGCTTTGATATCCTCCACGGAAATATCCTGGCCCACCCGGATATTCATCACGAAATGGATGCCCATAATCTGTTCCAGGGCATCGCAGAACTGATCCACAATGGTCTTTGGCAGACGATAGTGGGGGATGCCGTAGCGCAGGACTCCGCCCGCCTTCTCATGGGCGTCGTACACGGTCACCTGATGACCGGCCTTTCTCAGATAAAAAGCAGCTGCCAGTCCGCCGGGGCCTGCGCCGATAACCGCTGCCTTTTTGCCGGTTTCCTTCTCCGGAGCCGCGTAATACCTCTCCTTATGCTCCAGGATATAATCTCCCAGAGTCCGCTCCACAGCCGGGATATTCACGCTTTCCCCGTATACGTTCTGATTGCATTCCGCGGTACACGGATGGGGACAGATCCGGCTGGTCATCATGGGCATGGGATTGTAACGGAAGAACAGCTCCGCCGCGCCGTCCCAGTCCCCTTCCCGGATTTTTGCCATATATCCGGCCACGTCGGTCCCTGCCGGACACGCCTTCTGGCAGGAGGAGCCGCCGGTGCACATGCCTCCGAAGATGGAGTGGTAACGGTTCTCGCCAACGATGGCATAGCAGGTGCTGCCGCCTTTCCTTTTACAATTTAAACGGCCGCCGATGGAATCGGGATAACGGTAATACCAGCAGCGCACATCCTGACAGATATTGCCGCCGATGGTGGCCGTGCTGCGGATCAGCGGGGAAGCCACGGAATAAGCGGCCTCCGCCAGCGCCGCCGCCCCCTCCTTTAAGATTCCTTCCTTCGCCACCCTGGCAAGCTCGGTCCCCGCTCCGATGGCATAATAGTCTCCCTGATCCTCGATATAACGGGAACCAGGAATATTTTTCAGGCTGACCACCGCCTCGGGATAGGTGGTCAGCAGACGATCCTTATAAGTACCAAGCAGGTCGGTTCCGCCGGCAATGGCATCGATCCGTCCGTCTCCCTCCTTGATAATCCGGCTTGCCTCCTCATAGGATGAAGCCCCAATATGATTAAATTTTTTCATGACGAACCTCCTCTACTTGATCTTGCCCATAGCGCGCAGAATGTTGGTCGGGGTGCAGGGGTATTCCTTAATTTCGTGGCCGATGGCATTGCCTACTGCCATCAGAATGGCCGCGGGAGCCGGGGACGGCGTGATCTCGCCGAAGCCCAGGGCATGAAACGCCTCGGAGTCAAATTCGCTTTCCAGAAGCACCGTGTCAAACTGCGGGAAATTATTGAAGGTACGCCATTTATAATCGATCATGTTGCCGGTCATAAAACGTCCCAGCTTTTTGTCCATGACCATCTCCTCAAACAGTCCCGTATCTCCGCCCGCGGAGCCGAAGGAGCCTTCCGCCTGCATGCGGATATTGATGGGGTCGATAATCTGTCCCACGTCAGAGCCTTCCAGGGCGTGGATCAGCCTGGCCTCTCCTGTTTCCAGGTTTACATCCACTTCCGCAAGATAGAGGGCGAAGTTGGGCTTGTCAAAATTCTGTTTATATTTTGCGGAGCCGGTAATGGTCATCTCCGGGGTTCCGAAGGCGGCGATCCATGGGAGGCGCATCTGGGGATTCTTCACGGAGAATATCATAAAGTCTTCCGTATCCAGATCCTCCACATTGGCATTCAGCTTCACGGCTGCCAGCTCCAAAAGCTGTCGGCGGGCATCCTTTGCCGCCCGCACGGCTGTGGTACCCATGGTGATGGTACCGCGGGAGCCGATCATACCCGCGTCATATCCGGTAGCGTGGGTGTCCGGGTCTACCACCTGCACGCCGTCCAGCGGGCATTTCATCACCTCGGCTACCATCTTCTGGACCGCAAACCGCTGGGCTCCGCCGGTCTCGCCGACACACAGCTCCAGGGTCACGCTGCCGAAGGGATGAAGCTTTACCATACCCTCGGTGGGATCCTCACCGATGTCGGCGTTTCCGTGAACACCTACCCCCACGCCGATGGCATGTCGGCCGTCGGGGCTGACCCAGGTGGGAACCTCCCAGCCCTTCCATTTATCCTTCCAGCCAAAGGCCCTGGCCGACTCGTCAAAGGCTCTGGTATAATCGATGGAATGAACCTCCCACCACAGATTATCTCTCCATATGTAGCGGTCGCCTGCCTTGACAAAATTCTTTTTGAAAACCTCCAGCGGGTCCATGTTGGCCGCGCGTATGGCGGTGCAGACCAGGGGCACCAGCACGCTCTTGCACTCCTGTCCGCCGAAGCCGCGGATCGGCGCCTGGGAGCTGTGGTTGGTGGCCACCAGCTTGGTATCCAGAGCCCAGTGTTTACATTTTCCGAGGAATGCCTGGCACTCGCCCAGACCTACCGCCGTCATCGCCTGGGCGTAGGTGGAGGACATGCCGGAGTCGGTGTACCACATGCCTTCTACGGCATTGATCAGGCCATCCTCCGTCATACCCACCTTGCCGCGGATCCGGCTGCCCTGACGCAGCTCGTAGGTCAGCAGATGTTCGGTGCGGTCCATGATAAATTTGCAGGTCCGCCCGGTAAGCTTTGCCATCAAACAGGCCTGTAAAATCATATGGGGAATCAGCTGCTTGGAGCCGTAGGAACCGCCCGCATGGCAGGCGATGACACGGACCGCCACCCCCGGAATCGAAGCCTCCGTATTAAACTTCTGCAGATGGGGCGCGCCGCCGTTGTACCAGACGGTCACCGCCGACGGACTGGTCCACTGGGCGATACAGCCCGGACTCTCCGGCGGCAGCGGATGCGCCATGTTCTCATAGGTATAATAACCCTCCGCCACATGGGCGGATTCCTGAAAGCCTTCCTCCGTATTTCCCACAAAAATCTGATTGAAGGGTTCTTCACTAAAGGGGGTTACCTTGGGGATTTCATTGCCCGGATATTCCGGATAAAGCTGGGGCGCTCCCTCCTCCAGCGCTTTCTCACAGTCCAGCACAAAGGGCAGCTCCTCATATTCCACCTCGATCAGCTCCAGAGCCTCGTCGGCGATCTCCTGAGTCTCCGCCGCCACAAGCGCCACGCTGTCGCCCACAAAGCGCAGATGCTGATCCAGCACCCGTCGATGATTGGGCAGGCCGCACTTCCAGTCCGGAGCTTCCTTATAGGTGCATACGCCGATCACACCCCCCAGGGCCTTTGCCTTGTCGGTGTTGATGGATTTGATCATCGCATTGGGGTAAGGGCTTCTCAGGACGCGTACAATCAGCATTCCCGGCATGACCAGATCGTCCAGAAACTTCTGGCGGCCGGATACCAGGTCATCGGCATCGGCCCGGTTTCCATGCTTGCCGATAAAGCGGTACTCATGCTCACTGACCTTAACATCCTTTTCCATCTCTTTATACATGCTCCACAACCTCCCCGTTCATTTGATTGATGAATGACATCACTGTGCGGATCACCTGATAGTGGCTGATACAGCGGCAGTAGTTGCCGCTCAATGCTTCCGTCAGCTCCTCTTTTGTGGGACGCGGGTTTTTCATCAGAAGCGCCTGGGTGCTCATGATAATACCCGGAGTACAAAAGCCGCACTGAAATGCGGAATTGTCCGCGAAGGCACGCTGCAGCGGGCTCAATTCTCCGGTAACCGGATCACACAGTCCCTCCAGAGTCGTAACGCTCTTGCCGTCACAGTCTGCGGTCAGCACCATACAGGAAGCCACCGCCTCACCATCCACGATTACGGTACAACAGCCGCAGGCTCCGTGCTCACAGCTGCGCTTGGCTGCGGTCAGACCCAGCCGGTCCCGGATGGTGTCCAGCAAGGTCTCAGACGGGGATACACATCCTTCATCATTCCCTACGATAAAGCTGCGGGTCCTGCCATTGACGATCATCGACACGCGCTTTATTTGTTCCATTGGGTTGTTCATCTGCTTCTCCTCTACTTTCTAAGCTTTTTTCCAAGCTTTTGACAACATTTTATCATTTTATTTTATCTTTCATAAGTGTTCCATATCACATGTGTAGCTTATATCACATGTTGTATCAGATTTCACCTGTAACCTGCGCTACTTGTGTTATCGAAAAATAATGGTATGATTTTGTTAAATTCCTAACGTAGAAAATGAATCGCAAGGAGGAAATCCTATGAAGACAGCCGTAATCCTGGAAACCAATCATCTCGGCATCCCGGTCTCAGACCTTTTAAATCCCAGGGAAATGAAGCTGGTGGGAATCGGCAATTCCCATCCGGAAACCTGGAATGTGTTCGCCAACGAAGAAACCGGAGAATTGAAGGATGAGATTGAAGGCATTCCGGTCATGCCCATCGATCTCGCTGTCTCTTTACAGCCGGATGTGATTGTCATCGCCGCCACGGACCCGGAAAAAAGCTATGCCCTGCAGTATATGGCCATCCGTGCAGGTTTTTTAAATGATATTCTTTTTATCAGCGATCTCGCCGCCCGCCTAAGCGTCCGTGGAGCCGCTTTGCGCCGTCTGAGCAGACGGTTAAACAGTCTGGGCATTGAGGGAAGCGTTGCGGAGCTTGGCTGCTACAAGGGAGACACCTCCTGGCAGTTAAATGTATTGATGCCGGGACGAAAGCTTTATCTGTTTGACACCTTTGAAGGACCCGATGAACGGGATCTGGCAAAGGAAACGCAGATCTGCGGCGCAGCGCCCGGCTCCGGCATCTGGAAGGATGCCAGAAAAGAGGCCCTGATGGCCCGCATGCCCATGCCGGAGCTTGTGACCGTCAAAAAGGGGTGGTTTCCGGAAACGGCCTTCTCGCTGGAGGAGGAAACCTTTGCCCTGGTTCTTTTGGATGCCGGACTTTATCAGCCTACCTTTGCCGGGCTGGAATTTTTCTTCCCCCGCATGAGCCGGGGAGGCGTCATTATAGTCTGCGGCTATGAGGATCCGGAGCAGCCCGGTATCCGAAAGGCCCTTGAGGATCTGGAGGCGAAATACGGCGCCTTCCTGATTCTTCCCATCGGTGATTTAAGCGGAACCGTTATGATCGCGCACCCATAAGGGAACCGGTTATCGCTTAGGATCATATAGAAACCCATCAACTGCCGGCCCCGGCGCCGGGAACCGGGACCGGCCACCATCTTCCAGGAGGTATTTATGAACTTTTACAAAAATCATTTTGGCATGATCATCTCTTCCGTGATCGCCATCTGCCTCTCACTGCTGATGGCAACAGCGGCGATTTTTGTCAGCAATCTTGTTTTCTCCGTCCCGCTTCTGGTGCGCAACTGGGGAACCGCGTTTCTGACCATCACTCTCACGGGCATGATCTTTCCGCTGACGGACTGGAGTTTTGCCATCGGACGAATGCTTGGCTTAAAGCCGGAGACCCTGCCCCATGTCCTGTTGGAAAACTTCGTCGCGACCCTGTTTTTTGACACGACAGCTACTCTGGTGCTTGCCGCGGTCAATATTTTCGGAAACGCGGATATTGAGATGGCAGTGGCCGCTGGGGCAGCTCCCAGCATGAAGGCCATCTACCTGGCTAGCGTGATTCACGACTGGCCGATCATGTTTGTGATCAGCTACATCGCCGCTTTCTTCGTGACGAAGCTGGCCATCCGCATCGCCAAGGCGGCGGTCGGCGCAAACGATCTGACAAGCCCCGATTCCCCACAGAATCAGGCATAGGTAAGGCTGCCCCTTTAAAAATGCCGCAAAACGGGTATGGATCAGACACAAGGAGAAGCCTATGAATAGTCCCTGGATTCTGGAAGAAGCGGACGGCAAATGCTGTCTTACCGCCTACACTGGCGCCGAGGAGGACCTTCGGATTCCCGAAGGCATCCAAATCATCCGCAGAAACGCTTTTTTGAAATGCCGTACCCTGCAAAGCGTCATTTTCCCGGAAAGTCTGCTGCTCATCGAGGCCCGCGCCTTTGAATACTGCAGCCGACTGATCGAAATCACCTTCTTAAACCAGGGCACCTTTGTGGATGAATATGCCTTCAATGAAACCCCGTACTGGCATAAGCTTCTCGCCGAAGCGGCCCGCTGCTGCGCCGGAGCAGACCAGAATCAATGTCCGCCCCGGCTCGTTCTGCCGGAGGGCCTGACCCACATCGACGTGTGGTATTACAGCAAAAGCCGCATCACCTCCGCCTGGCTGCCCAACAGCCTGCGGACCATCGGCATGAGCGCCTTTCAGGACTGTGCCTTTTTGACGGAGGTTTCCATGTCTCCAAACACCTATTGCCATGTCCATCAGAATCTGAGCCTGACCGACGGCATTTTCTCCGGCTGCAAAAGCCTGGAGCAGATCACCTTCCGGGGACCTTTAAAAAATTTTACCTGGTATAATGCCAGCCGTCCCCAGCTTTTACGGGGCTTTGATCCGGAAAAAACCTTTGTGGGCTGCAATAAGCTGCGGCGTATGATCGCCTGGGAAATCCCGCTGACGGATTTTCCGGACGATTGGAAACGTTATGGAATCCAGGGCTATCTGCAGGACCCGGACCGCGGCCGCCATTATCTTTCTCAGGTACAGGACTCCTATGACCGGGTTCTCGCTTCCATGCACACTTCTCTGATCCGGCGCACCGCCTCAGACCACAGTTATGCGCTCCATCAATATCTGATGGAGCGCCGCATGATCACCCAGGATAATTTTGATCTGGTATTCTCCCGCGCGGCCATGGCGGGAGCCACTGAGGTGACCGCAGCCCTTCTGGAATATCAGAACCGCTATCTAAAAACTCAGGATTTCACGGAGGCCCTTCTCCGCGATTTAGAAACGCTTTGACAGGAGGTCCCCATGTCCGTTTCCTCTTCTCTGCACGACACCGGCCCGGCAGAAGCCCTTGCCGCTGAAATCATGGAGCTGACCCGCAGCTTGCTGCTGGTCCATCTGCGCTTTTTACAGCCGGCATTTTTTCAACTGCCCTTTGTGGCGGATCCGGAGCAGACTCTGGCCACCGATGGCTTTGCCTGCTATTACGGTTTCGCCCATATTCTTCGCTCCTACCGGACCAGGAAGGAACTGGTGACCCGGGATTATCTCCACACTGTGCTGCATTGCATCTACCATCATCCCTTCGTGGACCGCCGGGTGGACCCCGCCACCTGGGATCTGGCATGCGATATTGCCGTGGAGGCGATCCTGTCCGATCTGGACCTTCCGGACACCGCCTGCGCGCGCAGCCAGCAGCAGGCGCCGCTGATTGCGGAATTAAAAGAGCAGCTTCCCCTGCTGACCGCGGAGGCCATCTTTCATTATCTGCGCGAGCTGCAGCTGCCCTTGGAGGAGCTTTCTGCCATCCGGGACCGGTTTTTGGCCGACGATCATAAGCTTTGGTACACGCTGAGCCAAAAAACGGCGGAGGACAAACCGGACAAGGAGCCGGAGGAAACGCCGGAGAAAAATTCCACTTCCCAGGACAGCCCGGCTGCCGGAAGAAAAGGCGACCGGGAGGACCAGTCTCAATCCCGCTCAGAAGATTCCCAAAGCTCCTCCGCCCAGGACCCCGCTTCCGACGACACGGCATCCCAGGAAGACGGCAAAGAGCAAAGGCAGGCTGTCCCGGTCCCTGCCCCCAGAAAAGACCGCAGCAAGCAAAAGAAACGCTGGGAGGACATCTCCTCCCGGATCCGCACGGACTTGGAAACCGCGTCCCGCCATTGGAGCGAAAAGGCTGGCAGCCTTTTAGAAACGCTGCGCTTCGTCACCCGGGAAAAGGTGGACTACCGGGATTTTCTGCGGCGCTTTGCGGTGTCCGGGGAGGAGGTGCGGATCAATGACGAGGAATTCGACTACATATTTTACACCTACGGCTTGTCCCTCTACAAAAATCTGCCTTTGGTGGAGCCGCTGGAATATAAAGAAGTGAAAAAAATCCGGGAATTTGTCATTGCCATAGACACCTCCGCTTCCGTGCAGGGAGAGCTGGTCCGTGAATTTTTGCGGACCACCTGCCGCATCCTGCTGCAGGAGGATACCTTTTTTAGCAAAATCTGCCTTCACATTTTGCAATGTGATTCCCAGCTCCAGTCGGACAACCGGATTACCTGCCGGGAGGAACTGGAGGAATTTCTCGATCATCTGGAGATCCGCGGTTTTGGCGGAACGGATTTTTGCCCGGTCTTCGATTATGTAAAGACTCTGCGGCAAAACCACCAGCTGACCGACTTAAAAGGAATGTTATATTTTACCGACGGCGACGGCATCTATCCCGCCCGCCAGCCGGATTATCAAACCGCCTTTGTTTTTCTGAATCCGGCGGCGCAAATCCAGGTTCCGGTCTGGGCCATGAAGGTGATTTTGGACCAGGATCAGTTCTGGACGGATTATGAAAATCAGGATTGGAAACCATCAAAAGGAACTGCACTATGAATATCAAAGAAGCAAAAGAACAAATCAAACAGGCCATGACCGCCTATTTTTCCAAGGATGCCTATGGGAACTATGAAATTCCCATTGAAAAGCAGCGCCCGGTGTTTTTGATCGGCGCGCCGGGCATCGGCAAAACCGCCATCATGGAACAGATCGCCAGAGAACTGCATGTGGGACTGGTCTCCTACTCCATGACCCACCATACCCGCCAGTCCGCCCTGGGTCTGCCCTTTATCGTCCGGAAAACCTACGGCGGACAGACCTATTCCGTGTCCGAATATACCATGTCGGAAATCATTGCCTCCGTCTATGAAACGATGGAACAGACCGGAATGCGGGAGGGCATTCTGTTTTTGGACGAAATCAACTGCGTATCGGAAACCCTGGCTCCTTCCATGCTCCAGTTTCTCCAGTACAAAATCTTCGGCAGGCATCAGGTACCTGCCGGGTGGATCGTGGTCACCGCCGGAAACCCGCCGGAATACAACAAATCGGTGCGGGAATTTGATATTGTGACCATGGACCGGCTGAAGAAAATTACGGTGGAGCCGGATTTTGATGTCTGGAAGGAATACGCTTACCAGTACCAGATACATCCTGCCATCCTCACTTATCTGGAAATCAAGAAGGACCATTTCTACCGGGTGGAGTCCTCCATCGAGGGCAAGCGTTTCGTCACCGCCCGTGGCTGGGAGGATTTGTCTCAGATGCTTATGCTTTATGAAAAGCATCAGCTTCCGGTCAATGAAAAGCTGATCGGCCAATACCTGCAAAGTCCGGAGATCGCAAGGGATTTTGCCGCCTACTACGATCTGTTTCAAAAATACGAGTCCGATTATCAGATTCCCCAGATTCTTGCGGGAGAGGCAAAGGAAGCGCTGATCCGGCGGGCGGGGAAGGCTTCCTTTGACGAGCGGCTGGCCTTGCTGGGACTTCTTTTGGATGCCCTCACCCAAAATATCCGCCAGGTCCTGGATGAGCAAAAAACCCTGGCCCGGCTTTTGGAAATTTTAAAAGAGATGAAGGCCTCCTGGCCTTCCGCAGGCACTTCCCCGGCGGAGACGCAAATCGCTGCCCTGCAGGCGCGGCTGGATGTCTCCCAGGGCAGCCGGCTGCTTTCCAAACAGCAGGTTTTACAAATTCATCGTCTGATTGAACTTTTGGAGGAACTCCGTCCGCTTACGGATTTCGCCCAGGTGAAGGAAGCCTTCCGGCTCCTGGTCAAAAAAAATCAGGAAGACGCCCGGCAGGCATCTTCCCAATTGGAAGCGGTCTTTGCTTTTTGTGAGCAGGCCTTCCCCGGAGGGCAGGAACTGGTGATTCTGGTGGCGGATTTGACGGTCAATGAGACTGCCGCCCACTTTATCGCCCAGTATGGATCCGACGCCTATTTCCGGTACAATAAGGAATTGCTCTTTTATGAACGGGGTAAGCAGATCCAGACCAGGCTGGAAAACCTGGATTTTGATTAAAACTTTCTCCAGGTTTCTCTGGAGAACAGCACCAGGACCGGGAAAATTTCCAGACGGCCGGCCAGCATGTCAAAGGTCAGAACCAGCTTTGAAAAGTTGCTGAATACGCTGAAGTTTCCGCTGGGGCCGACCACATCCAGGCCGGGGCCGATGTTATTGAAGGTGGCGGCCACCGCTGTGAAGTTGGTGACCAGGGTCTGTTCGTCCACCGCGATCAGCAGCATGGAAAGTGAGAAGATCAGCAAATAGGCCACGCAATAAACATTGGTGGCGCGGACGACCTCGTGTTCCACCAGCTTGCCGTCCATCTTGATCTTGCCCACCGCATTGGGGTGAACCAGCTGAACCAGCTCTTTTTTCACGGATTTAATCAAAATCAGGAACCGGGACACCTTCATGCCGCCGCCGGTGCTGCCGGCACAGGCTCCCACAAACATCAACATCACCAGGATGGTCCGGGACGCCTGGGGCCACAAATCGAAATTGGTGGTGGCAAAGCCGGTGGTGGTGATAATCGAACCCACCTGGAAGGCCGCCTGCTGAAAGGCCACTCCCAGCGACTGAAAGATCCCCCTGGTATTCCAGGTGATCAGGCCGATGGCCACCGCGATGATCCCCAGGTAGGCGTGGACCTCCTCCATCTGAAACGCCTGCTTTGCCTTCCCCATGATAATGAAAAAGTAAGCGTTAAAATTGATGCCGAACATAATCATGAAAATCGTGACCACGTTCTGGATCAGCGTCGAATATCCCGCCATGCTGTCGTTTTTGATGCCGAAGCCTCCGGTACCGGCCGTACCAAAGGACGTGGTCACCGCATCAAATAAGGGCATGCCGCACAGCAGCAGGATCACCATCTCGGTAATGGTCAGAACAATGTAAATCTCATAAAGAATTTTTGCCGTGGTCTGAACCTTTGGCACCAGACGGCTGACGCTGGGCCCCGGGCTTTCCGCCTTCATCAGATTCATATTGCTGCCCCCCGCCATGGGAAGCAGGCACAAAAGGAAGACCAGCACGCCCATGCCGCCGATCCAGTGGGTAAAACTCCTCCAGAACAGCAGACAATGGGGCAATGCCTCCACGCTGGTTAAAATGCTGGCGCCGGTGGTGGTAAAGCCGGACACCACCTCAAACAGCGCGTCCACCGGATTGGGGATGTAGCCGCTTAGCACAAAGGGCACGGCGCCCATGATACTTAAAACGATCCAGCTTAAGGATACGGTCACAAAGCCCTCCGCCGCGTAAAAGATCTGCCGTTTGGGCCTTTTTAATACCAGGGGTACGCCAACCACCAGACAGGCCGCCGCCGTGACGGCGATCCAGATGCCTGTGGACTCGCCGTAGATAACCGCCACAATACAAGGAAGCAGAAGAAGCACCGCCTCCATATTCAGGATCCATCCGATAATATAAATAATAATGGCATAATTCATAAGGATTTCCTACTTTCTCAAAATATCCCGGATATCATGCAGCCCCTTCTGGCTGGTCACCACGATCACAGAATCTCCCTTTTGGATCGTATCCTGTCCTCTTGGGATGCGGATCTCACCGTCACGGTTGATACAGCCAATCAACAGGTTATTTTTCAACTGAATTTTCATCAGCGGGATATTTGTCACTTCGGAATCCTCGCGGATCTGGAATTCCAGCGCCTCCGCCTTGCCGTCAAGAATATGGTACAGGGTTTCAATATTGCTGCCGATGGTATTTTGCATGGCACGGACATGCTGCAGAATATAGTCGGCAGTAATCAGCTTGGGGTGGATCAGGCTTCCCAAATCCATCTGGTTGACAATCTCGTCAAACGCGGTCCGGTTGATCTTTGTCACCAGCTTTGCCTTGGAATTTTCCCGGGCATAGAGGGCAAGGAACACATTTTCCTCGTCCATGCTGGTCAGGGTGACGAAGGCCTCCGCCTGATCAAGCCCCTCCTCCATCAGCAGATCCCGGTCGCCGCCGTCTCCATTGATAATCAATGCCTTGGGCAGAAGCTCGCTTAACTCCTCACAGCGCTTCCGGTCCCGCTCAATGATTTTGACGCGGATATGCATGGAAGACAGCTGCCTCGCCAGATAAACCGCGATCTTGCTGCCGCCCACAATCATGGTGCTGGTCACCGGATTGGTCTGGACGCCGATCTTGCGGAAAAACTCCATGGAATTGCGGGGCGCCGCTATGATGGATACCACATCACCATTGCGGATAATAAATTTACCATCGGGAATCGCGATCTCCTCTCCCCGCTCCACGCCGCTGATCAG
This sequence comes from uncultured Lachnospiraceae bacterium, assembly GCA_964537765.1. Taxonomy (GTDB): domain Bacteria; phylum Bacillota; class Clostridia; order Lachnospirales; family Lachnospiraceae; genus Brotaphodocola. The sequence continues at coordinate 15,905 of CAZICB010000009.1, read as the reverse complement.
CACGTCGCAATGGTATTTGCTGTCAATATCCATGACGGACAGGCCGTCCAGCTTAAACTCCGGCTTCACCTTAAATTTCACCAGCTCCACCCTGCCCTTGGCAAAGGGATCGATCTTAATGGCGGACGGGAAGCGCAAAATCCGGGAGATCTCATTGGCCGCCGCATATTCCGGATTGATAATCATGGAAATCCCCAGCTTTTCTTTGATAAAACCGATTTCCTCATGGTAGACCGGGTTTCGCACACGGGCAATGGTATGACATTTTCCTGCCTTCTTCGCGATCAGACAGCAAAGCAGATTCAGTTCGTCGGAACCGGTAACCGCGATTATCATATCCGCCTTCTCCACCCCGGCTTCCATCTGCACAGCGATGCTGGCTCCGTTGCCTGTGATCTTGATGGCGTCGATCTCCTCCGAAATGCTCTGGATCTTGGACGCGGATTCGTCAATCAAAACCACATCGTGGGATTCCAGGGTAAGCTGACTTGCAAGGGCAACCCCTACCTTGCCGCAACCGATTATGATTATCTTCATGTAGCCCTCCACATAAAAACGAAATTTTCTTTATTCTACCGACCATTATACCTTATACCTCTCCTTCAAATATAAAGATTTATTTAAGAAAAAATTAAGACGGCGTTAAGATTTTCGTTTTTGAGGACTATTTCTCCTCGTAGGCACATTCCCCATTTACCTGATACTGACATGTCGAGCATTCTGTAATATAGCCCTTGTATTTTTCCGAATCCAGATAGGCCCCGCACAAACCATTATGCTTTGCATACACCTGCAGGCACAGATTGGCCACAAAATTGCAAGCGGTTGCCCTGCCTCCGCAATAGCGGCAGATATAATCGCCGCAGCCCTTCTCCTCCACGGTCAGGCCATTATCCAATGTCATTTTTTTTAATTCCTTGCCCATTTTCTCCGACTCCTTTCCCAAAATCGCCAAAAGGGTGCTGCAAAACAGCACCCTGGTTTTTTGAACAGATTTGATTATCTGGAATTCCGATCATCCTTCATTCCGCGCATAGCTCTCCAGATGTGCTCCGGATCCAGCGGAAGCTCGGTGAAGTATACGCCGGTTGCCATATTCACCGCATTTGCGATTGCCGGCGCTACCGGAGCCGCGGAGCCTTCGCCCGCTTCCTTTGCGCCCAAGGGTCCCTCTTCATCCGGAGTGAAGTCGTAGAAGGTACGCATCTTCGGCATATCTAACGCCGTGGGCAGCCGATAGTCACGGAAGTTCGGATTCAGGATCTTTCCTTCTTTGGTTACATTATGCTCATAAACAGCATAGCCAAGGCCCATACCGATGGAGCCTTCCAGCTGTCCCTCTACCGCGCGGCGGTTCAGCGCACGTCCGCAGTCGTGGGCAAATACGAATTCATCAATATCCAGCACGCCGGTTTCCTCATCTACGGTCAGATGAGCCGCTCCCGTAGAGAAGCTGTAGGCCGGCGCGTAGTTGGTGGTGTTGACGCCGTTGTACTGGGAATTGTCGGTTCTGTGGTAGTAGGAACCGATGCCTACCAGCTCATCGCCGCCCTTGACGGTCATGTATTTGAACATGGCGTCTCCGATGGGCATCTGAAGCTCCGCCTTCTCCTTGCTGATGACCTTGCCCTCCAGGCATTCCAGGGTCTGCGGCATCACGCCCCACATGGGTGCGATCACCTCAAACAGCTGACGCTTTGCATCCACGGCCGCACGGCGGGCCGCATTGCCGGCCAGGAAGGTAACACGGCTTCCGTAGGAACCGGAATCCCACGGAGTCAGGAAGGTGTCAGACATAAAGGTCTTTACCATATCCATCGGAAGTCCCAGCTCCTCGGCGACGATCGCCGTCATAACCGTATCGGAGCCCTGTCCGATGTCATGAGAACCGATGTAAAGGGTCGCGATGCCCCGCTTGTTCAGGCGGACGGTCACGCATGCGGAGCTCTGGTTGGGAGCCTCCAGCACCGCGAAGCCGGTACCGGATACGAAGCCGGTTCCCGCGAATCCGATGCCCTCGCCCTTCTTCATCTTTCCCTTCTTCTCATACCAGCCGATCTCCTTGGCCGCGGTATCCAAAGTCTCCTTGTATGCACAGGAAGTGATGGTCAGGCCTGCCGGAGCCACATAGCCCGGGTCTGCCGCACTGATCTTACGGAATTCCACCGGATCAATGCCCATCTGGTCCGCCGCGTACTGCATGTTCAGGTCATGTGCAAAATGTACCTGGCATGCGGTGTAGCCACGCATGGCGCCTGCAGACGGGTTATTGGTATAAATACGCTGTGCCAAAAAGTCTACGGAATTCATCTTGTAGGGGAAGTTTGCCCACAGGGTTGCCTGCGCGCAGGAAGCGACGCCGGATCCGCCGTAAGGGCCGCCGTCCAGCACATGATGGCACTTCTTTGCCAGAAGCTTTCCATCCGCGCCGAAAGCCGTGTCGATTTTCATATAGATCGGATGGCGGTTACGGGTGCTCTGGAATACCTCCTCACGGGACAGGATCATACGAACCGGACGTCCGGTCATCTCTGCCATTTTCGCGGCACACAGACCGAAGGAATAGGAATCCAGCTTGCCGCCGAAGCCGCCGCCTACCAGCGGTTTGATAATCCGCACATGGTTCTCGGAAACGCCCAGGCACCGTGCATACCAGAACTGGTCTACATATGCCATCTGGGTGGACATCCAGACCGTGTAGGTACCGTTGCGGTAGGTCGCGACCGCTCCGTGAGGCTCCATGGCCGCGTGGACCATGCGGTGGGTGCTGTACTCTCTATGCTGCACATAGGCGGCATTGTTGAACTCTTCATCGATGTCAGTACCGGCCTTCATGATGGACTGCATACCGATGTTATGCAAGCCCTTGCCCTCCCAGTTTACCTCGGGAGCGCCTTCCTCCATAGCCTCGAAGGGATCATATACACCCGGAAGGACCTCATATTCTACCTTGATCAGATCCGCGGCGATCTGGGCGGTCTCCTCGTCCACCGCGGCCACCGCGGCCACATCGTCGCCCACCTGGCGGACGATCTCAGAGCAAAGCACCTCTTTATCCGCGAACTCCGCGGCAAACTCGCCATTTCCTACCTTGGAAGCCCACTGAAAGTCCTTCGCGGTGAGAATACATTTGACGCCCGGCACCTTCTCGGCCTCACTGGTGTCAATAGAAAGGATTCTCGCACGGCCGTAAGGGCTGCGGATCATTTTTCCGGTCAGCATATCCGGGAACATAATGTCGCCCACATACTGTCCGTGCCCGGTCACTTTATCCTCCGCGTCGATGCGGACATAATTGTTCTCTCCGGTTAAGCGGTAAAATTCCGGTTTCTTAAAATAATGCTTGTCACAGTCTTTATGCATGCTTATTTACCCTCCTCCCAGTTCATCTCAGCGGCGGCTGCCTGGATGGCTTCTACAATCTTCGCATATCCGGTGCAGCGGCACAGGTTTCCTTCGATTGCTTCACGGATTTCCAGCTCTGTCGGATGGGGATTCACATCCAGAAGTGCCTTTGCGGACATGATCATGCCCGGGGTGCAGTATCCGCACTGCATCGCCCATTTGTCAATAAACTGTCTCTGGATCGGGCTTAATTTGCCGTCCTTGGCAACCCCCTCCACCGTCAGGATCTCGTGTCCATTGCATTCCACTGCCAAAGTGCAGCAGGAATTTACCGGCTTGCCGTCCAAAAGAACCGTACATGCGCCGCACTCGCCTTCCTCACAGCCCTTCTTGGTTCCGGTCAGGAACAGCTGATCACGAAGAAAATCAAGCAGTGTCAGATTATCTTTTACAATCGCGTCGATGGGATCTCCATTGATGATGAAACTGATGCTATGTTTATGTACCATATCTTCCTGCCTCCTATAATTGTTCCAATGCCTGTTTGATTGCACGTTTGGTAAACACACGAACCATGTCCTTCCGGTATTCCTTGGATGCGCGAATATCGGAAATGGGGTTGCAGGAGTTCATGGCCGCCTCGGATGCCGCCACAATCACCTCATCCGTCAGCGCCTTTCCAATCAATGCCTCCTCAGCCTTGGGAGCGCGGATCGGGGTGGTGGCTACCGCGCCAAGAGCTACCTTTGCGTCGGTGCAGATACCGTCCTCCACTTTGATCTTTACCGCCACGCCGATGATGGCCAGATCCATGGCCTTCCGGACCGCGTGCTTGATATAAGCGGCCGCCTCATTTTCCGCCAGCGGCGGGATCACGATACCCGTCACGATCTCCCCCGGCTCCAGGGAGGTCTTTTTCACACCCAGGAAAAAGTCGTCGATCTTGATCTCGCGCTCCTTATTGGGGCCCTGTACCAGGATCTTTGCGCCCTGTACCAGAAGGTTTGGTGCGCTGTCGTTGGACGGAGACGCGTTGCAGATATTTCCTGCCATGGTTCCCTTGGAACGGATCTGAGTGGAAGCGATCACCTTGGCCGCATGGGCAACTGCCGGATTTTTCTCTTTTACCAGCGCAGAGGTCTCGATGGTGCGCAGTGTGGTCAATGCGCCGATCTTCAGGCCTTCCTTCTCATCATACTCCAAATAATCCAGACCCGGAATATTTTTGATGTCGATCAGATACTCAGCAGTAAATGCCTTGTCTCTCATGGGCGGAATCAGGTCAGTCGCACCCGCCATCACCTTTGCTCCGCTTCCCAGTTCCAGAAGCAGGTTGCAGGCCTCTCCTATGGTTGTAGGAGCCAGATACTCAAACTGCGGTAATACCATGTACATTTCCTCCTTACATTATCAATCTTTGCTTTATTTTTTTGTTTCCTAAGCTGTTGATAACATTTTAACGGGAATCGGCCTCCGCTTCCAGAAGTATGAAATACAGATGTAATCTGTGCTACATATATTTTTTCTTTTTGGTTGTAGTATAAGCTACATTCGTGACAGGTTTATAGCTGTTTTATGATTGTTTTGCTTTTCATCCGGCTGATAAATGGCGCGATGTGCATAAAAAAGCCCTGCCACGAAGTATCCATGGCAGAGCCCTTTTCCTTTCATTCATTCTCTGAGAATTTTCCCTTCTCAACTATCACCATGACCGCGCTGGCTTCCACGGCCACTTTTCCCTTTTTCTTCACTGTTGCCCTGGTGTGGATAGAACGGCCTTCTCCGAACGCCAGCACCTTTGCCTCGCAGACGATCCGATCACCCACGTAGATGGGTTCCATATAGTCCAAGGTCAGGTGAGCTGTCACCACATCAATGTCTTTATAATATAAAGCATGAGCCATCATATCATCCAGGATTGATGCAATGATGCCTCCGTGGAGGACATTTTTATATCCTACATAATCCGGCTGGACCGTCCATTCGCAATAAGACCAGCCTCCTCCATCCTGAATACTCAGGTGAAGACCATATTTGCTTTCTCTCCCACAAACAAAGCATTGTTCTGATTCCATTCTTCTCATTGCGATTTTCTCTCCTAAAACGTATCCTTCAGGTGTCCCCAATGCTCTTCAAACAGTCCGGGATCCATCAGGGACGGACCTCCCTCCGGAATGATCGGCGTAAATTCCATCTGATCCAGAATCTGGGTTTGCAAATCGACTCCCGGCGCGATTTCCGCAAGCACCATGCCCTCCTTTGTCCTTTGGATGACGCAGCGCTCAGAAATAAAGGTAATTTTATTTCCCTTTGCCAGGCACTGATCCGCATTGAAGGAAAGCTGGACACAGCTGTTGACAAATTTCTTGAACCGCCCCTCCTGGTCGATCATCAGTTTCCCGTTCTCCAAATGGCACTTTAAGCCTCCGGCCGTAAAATAGCCCACGAATATGGAATGTTTGGCATTTGCCGAGATATTGGGGAAGCCGCCCACCCCGGCGATCTTGCCGTTTAAATAGGTGGTGTTCACATTTCCGTCCCGGTCAACTTCACTCAAGCCAAACACGGCCACGTCCAAACCGCCCTGGTCAAAAAAGCTGAAATGATCCGTCTGACAATACATAACCAGGGGATTGTAATGAGCCCCGAAATCTCCGCCAGGAGCCGGAATGCCGCCGATCAGGCCGGACTCCGAAATCAAAGTCACCTTGTCATCCACATTTTCTTCCATCAATACATTGGGCACCAGACCCGGCATACCGATTCCCAGATTACACTTGCAGCCGTCATGCAGTTCCATGGCAGTCCGACGGATAAAGACCTTTTTCTCATCCAGAGGCAGAGGCTTGGTGCTGTTCTTCATGGGGATCCGAACTTCCCCGGTAAATGCGGGATTGAAATGGGTGATATGCGTCTGCATGATCCGCTCCGGGTGTTCTGCCACACAGACATAGTCCACCAGGATCCCAGGAATACGGACATTCCGCGGATCCAGGGAGCCGGTTTGCGCGACTCTCTCCACCTGAGCCACCACGATGGCTCCGGAAGCCTTCGCTGCCATGGCCAGATCAAGCGGCTCACATGGCATACATTCCTTTTCATAGGTCAGGTTTCCATCCTCATCCGACGTGGTGGCGCGAAGCAGCGCTACCGTCAGTTTGGGCAAGGTGTACAGTAAATATTCCTCTCCCATCAAATCCGGGATGTAGTGGACGATCTGCTTCCCTTCTTTTTTTGTCTTTTCATTGACCATGGCTCCGTCATATCTGGGATCCATGAAGGTGCCCAACCCTACCTTGGTCAAAAGTCCCGGGAACCCCCGTCCCACTTCCCGCCAGATCTGTCCTACAGCCCCCAGCGGAATATTATAGGCCAGGATCTTATTCTCGGCAACCTGCGAGGATACCTTAAAGGAACAGCCCACATGTCCGTGGATACTGCATGTCAAAAGACCGTCATGGGCCAGGGCGCATTCACCCCGGCAGGTTTTGCCGTCTGTTGAAGTCCGCGCGAAATCGCCCTGACCAGCCCCATGGATATGGGTAATTCCTGCCGGATGGCCGGTTTCCAAGAACCGTTTTTCAATAGCCAGGCCGATTTCTTCCGGCCATCCGGTCATCCCCTGCACCGCGGAACCAAGCACGGCCCCATCCTGAACCAATTCCGCCGCTTCCTGAACCGTAATGAATTTTGCCATATAAAAACTCCTTTCCCTGATTATGCTGCGCCGCACAGACGCATGAAATTACCGCTTGCAGGTCCCCGCAGCCATATGCGCGGCCGCCATGCTGCGAAGGTCTCCCTTTGCGATCTTACCTGTAGCTGTGGTCGGAAACGCCTTCAGAAATTCCATCCGCTGCGGAATTTTAAGGGTGGCAATCTTCCCCCTGCACCAGTCCTTAAGCTCTTTCTCCGTCACCTGACAGCCTGCTTTTCCAATCAGAAACGCGTAGACCGCTTCTCCATATTCCGGATCCGGCGCTCCCACAACCACCGCATCCTCCACGGCTTCATGTGTCCGCAAAAAATCCTCTATTTCCTTCGGGCTGATATTTTCCCCGCCCCGGATAATCAGATCCTTGCATCTTCCATGCAGCGATAAAAGCCCATCCGCTGAGATGGAGCCGATATCTCCCGTGTGAAGCCACCCTTCCTCATCGATGGCTTTTCTGGTTTCCTCCGGGTTCCGATAATATTCCCTCATGACGCTGTAGCTTTTCACACAGATTTCTCCTGGCTGATCCGACCCAAGTGTCCGACCGTCCTCCAGGCTTCGGATCTGACCGGATACCCCGGGCCAGAACCGACCCACTGTGCCGGTCAGCACCTCGATGGGATCCTCCGGCGCTGTGCTGGTAATTCCCGGCCCCGCCTCAGTCATGCCGTACATAGTCACCACATGCTGTGCCCCCAGGATCCGTTTCATGTCAATCAGGGTTTGTTCGCCGCAGGGAGCTCCGGCCGTAATGCAAAGCCTCAGCTTCCAGCCCTTCGGCAGCCCTTTTTGTCTCTTTACCAGATCCACGAGGCGGGAAAAGACGGTGGGCACGCTGCACAAAACCGTACAGCTTTCCTTTAAAAGCACCTGATACAGCTCTTCGTTGGAAGAATTGCCAAAGCATACCAGGGTTCCTCCTGCCATAAGCATAGACACCACCGATCCTACGCAGCCCAGAGCATGGAACATGGGCGGCGTTGTGCAGAAGCGTTCCTCCCCGGTCAGCTTTAAAGCCTGCACATGATTCCATGCATTTTCCATCAGCTGGGCGTGAGTCAGCACCACACCCTTCGGCACTCCGCAGGTTCCCGAGGTATGGATAATAGAAGCGTCATCCGTCGGACGGACCTTACTTTTCCTGGCCGCAAGCTCCTCGTCAGAAAGCCCTCCGCCAATCTCCAAAAGCTGCTCCCAGCTCCATGTACAGGAGGCCTCCGTGGTCTGATCCACAGCGATCAGATGTCTCAGCCGCGGAAGCCTTTCCAGGAAAAGCTCACCGGCTGTTTCCTGCCGCAGCTTCGGCTCCATCTCATAAAACAATTCCAGGTAATCCTGGCGTTTCATCCTCTGGCGGAAGACCACGGCAGATACATCCGCGTTTCCCAGAAGAGTCTCCATCATAGCCGCTTTCTCGTGGATATTCAGATTGACCACCACCGCTCCGAGTTTGGCTGCCGCTATTTTGGCGCAAATATTTTCCCAGGAATTATCCAGAAGCACCGCTACATGATCTCCCTTCTGGATTCCAAGCTTTAAAAGTCCCTTTGCCAGTCTGTCGCTCTCGTTCTTCAGTTCCAGATAGGTAAGCTTCCTGCCCGCGATGGTGTCCGCTACCGCTTCCCGATCCGGAATCCGCTCCGCCTGAATATCCGCCAGATCCCCCAGGGTCATATCAATATAGCGATGAATATCCGCCTGCACAGGCGATCCATCCCAGAAATCCTCAAGCCTTGCCCTTCCGGAATACTCCGGCTGCCGTTCCACCAACGCTTCCAGCTCTGCCTTTTGCATTTCTGTCAAAGGTTTTTCCGGGCAAGAACTCAGACAACAGCCGCAGCCATCATATGCAAAGGTGCCGCGGATCGCACCGTTTATGCACAATTCGATTCTCCGTCTTTTCCGAATGAAACGTTCCATAGATGGCTCCCTTTCGTTTTTATTTTTCCCGTTTATTCATCATCGCCAGCCACAAAATCAATACCAGCGCCACTGTACTCATCACACCTACCGCCAGAAGGGGTACTGCGTAAGAAAGGGTGGAATCATAAAGGCTGTTTGCCAGAATCGGTCCAAAATAGCCGCCCAGGGCAAATCCGATGAACATGATTCCGTAGTTTACCCCGTTATGCTTCAGCCCGAAAGCATCGGAGGTGAGGGCAGGATACACGCCCATGCTTCCGCCATAGCACATGGCGATCAACATGGCAAATATCACGAATGCCGCGATGGAACCACTCTTTTCCAGGGCAAAAAGCGCAAAGCCGCTTCCCGCGACGATTGCCGCCATAGCAATCAATGCCGGGTATCGGCCGATCCGGTCAGAAATCCATCCCCAAAGTACGCGGCCCGCCGTGTTTCCGACAGCGATAATACTGACGATAGTTGCCGCAGTGGCTGCATCCACGCCGCCGATCGCCTGCGCCATTGGAGAACCCTGGCTGACCACCATCAGACCGCCGGTAGCAAAAATGGTAAATACGATCAGCATCAGCCAGAACCGGAAATCCGCCAGCATTTCCTTCCAGTTTTTCTGTACCTTTGACGATCCGCCTGCGGAGGTGACAGCCGGAGGCGTCCAGCCATCTGGGACCCAGCCCTCCGGCGGCTCTGAAATCATCAATGCCGCAATAAGGATCACCACGCCAAAGGCAATTCCCAATACCCGGAAGGTCTTCATCACGCCCACCGATTCAATCAGCGCCTGCATGATCGGCGGGAAAATAATGCTTCCAGCGCCGTAGGCTGCTGTGGAAATCCCTGCGATCAATCCCCGTTTATCCGGGAAAAATTTCACGGTGTTGCCGATGGTAATGCCATAGGCGAAGGCAATACCAAAGCCGCACAGCAATCCATATGTAACATACAGCATTGCCAGGCTTCTGACAAAGCTGGTACAGATCAGTCCAGCGCTGAAGAGAATGCCGCCCAGCCAGACCACATTGCGCGGTCCTTTCATGGTCTTTTGCAACCCGCTTCCCGCGATCATCGGAATCGGCGCCACGCCGCTGCAGATGGTAAACGCTAAGGCAAGCTGTGATTTTGCTACCTCATAGCCAAAAATCGACACGGCATCCCGAAACAGTGCCGTCTGATAAACGCTCCATGCAAACCCCGTACCAATACAAATATTTACAATAACACTGGCAATCAAAACTCCCCATCTTTTTTTCATCAGATTCATAAAATACCTCATTTTTCTTTAAGACCAGCACGAAATTTCGTTATTTTTTTAACATGCGCGATAAAAAAATATAAATATCGATACCGGGCTTCCTCCCAGAAGCCCGGAACAGATACATGGCACTGCTTATTTCATACCAGCAACCATACGTTTCACAAGCGCTTTTACTTCCTGAATCTTATAAGAATTATGTTCCATCGCGACCGCACTCTTCACTGCCAGCTCGGCCGCTTCTTCGCCCAGCTTTTCTTCCGGCTTCTTCCCGGTCAAAAGCTGTGCCACATCCTCCTTCGCCATGGGAATCGGAGCTACACCTCCAAGCACCAGTCTGGCTTCCTCAATCGCACCATCCTTCACCCGGTATGCGTATGCAAGGCTTACGATAGCGAAATCGACCGCGTCACGCACACGGAACTTATCATAACCGGTAGTCAGTCCCTGTGGAACCTTAAAACGGATTTCCTTCACCAGCTCATCCTGATCCAGCATATCGACAGCTTTTAAATTTGTGGTGAAAAATTCCGCCGCCCGCACCGTCTTTTTGGTGGTGACGATTTCCGCATCCAAAAGCATCAGAACGGGAGAAATATCGCTGGCATTGACGCTGTAGCACCCACAGTTCATGCAGCGTTTTGCTTCCTCCAATCCTTCCTCCAGAGAAAGGGAGGTGCTGTCCTCCTTGTCCAGGGAACGTTCTTTCAGAGAAAGATCATGTCCATGGTTGGCCTTTTTGCGTTCAGCCGTATCCGGATCATAATGCAGGAATCCCTCCTGCTTCAGTTCCGTCTCCTTTTCCACACCCATTTCCCGATTGATAGCCTCCGCCGCGCGGCGTCCGGATGCGATAGCCATGATAACGGTGGTCGGTCCGCTTACGGCGTCGCCGCCTGCATAAACCTTCGGATCGCTGGATTTCTGAGTCTCCGGCTCCACGGAAATCAGCCCACGGCTCACAGCCAGCTCCAGCTCGTTCTCCAAAAAGCTTAAATCCACCCGCTGTCCCGTTGCCAGCAGGATACTGTCCGCCTCGATGGACATGGTTTTGCTTTCATCATATCTGGGGTTGAACCGTCCGTTTTCATCCCGCAGCGCCACGCAGGCTTTCAGAACCATACCCTTCAACTGATTGTCCCCATAGTCGGCGCGCAGAGGACCCCAGCCGTTGTGAATTACAACGCCCTCTTCCTCAGCCCGGGCCACTTCCTCAGCGGAGGCAGGCATTTCATCACGCTGCTCCAGACAACAAAGGGTTACGCTCTTCGCACCCAGACGTTTCGCGGTGATGGCCACGTCCATGGATACATTTCCGCCGCCCACCACCAGAACATGTCTGCGCTCCTTGGCATTGACCCATTTATTCACATCAACCAGAAACTGCAGGCCAAACTCGGTAAATTCCTCTCCGTCAAAGCCCAGCACCGGACGTTTCCAGGCGCCGGTGGCAATAAATACCTTGTCATTGTCCCTGGTCAGGTCGCTGATCCGGACAGTCTCACCCAGCTTCGCATTGCAGACAAACTGCACGCCCATGGTCTCCAGAGCCTTGATGACTGTGCGCACATAGCTCTTGGGCAGGCGATAGTTTGGAATCGCATACATCAGGCATCCGCCGGCTTCCTCCAATGCCTCATAAACCGTGACAGAATGGCCGGCTTTTCTCAGATAGTATGCTGCCGTCATGCCTGCGGGACCCGCGCCGATCAAGGCGATCTTCTTTCCGGTTTCCTTCTCCGGCGCTTTGAAATACACATCCAGATGGTCCAGAATATAGTCCCCTACCACTCGTTCCACGCTGTGGATGGCCACGGATTCATCAGTGGAGCAGCGGTTACACCTGGTTTGGCAGGTATGGGCGCAGACCCGGCTGGTCATCATCGGGAAGGGATTCGCCTGCATGAGAATCCGGGCCGCGCCATCCATATCCCCAGCGCGGTATTTAGCCATGTAGCCTGGGATATCGGTACTTGCCGGGCATTCCGCAGTACAAGGGGTAACACCTGCGTGCATGCCTCCGAATATAGAATGATACCGGTTATCGCCGCGGATGGCATAGCATTCCTTGCCGCCCTTGCGCATGCAGTCCATGCGGCCGCCTACGCCGTGAGGATAACGGTAAAACCAGCATCTTACATCCTGACAGATATTTCCGCCGATAGTCGCCACATTGCGGATCAGCGGCGTGGCGACAGAGCGGGCAGCCTGCGCCAGCGCAGGCGCCTTTTCCTGCAGCAGTGGGGATTTAGCGATTTCGCTCAAGGTAGTCAAGGCGCCCACCTGGATGGTTCCATCCTCCTCTTTTATGTACGCGCCTCCTTCAATCGTCTTTAAATCAATGACCGTTTCCGGATACTCCTCCAGAATCTGCTGCTTCAGCACCCCTATCAGGTCGGAGCCACCAGCCATAGCGACCTTTCTTCCTTTTCTGGAATCCTTCATCAATGAAACGGCTTCCTCGAATGTCAAAGCGCTTTCGTGTTCAAAATATTTCACGCTGATTCCTCCTCTCTTATGCCTTTCCTAATGCTTTCAGAATCACTGCCGGGGTTGCCGGGTAATCCTTAATGTCCACGCCAATTGCATTGGAGATAGCCATCAGCACGGCGCTGGCGCCCGCCGCGCCGGAGATCTCGCCGATTCCCAATGCCTTGAACATAAAGGAATCGATCTGGGACTCCATCACATAACTCTCATATTTGGGGAACTCATTGAAGGGCCTCCACTTATAATCGATCAGGCTGGAGCTTAACAGTCTGCCCGTGGCCGGATCCAGGATGCACTCCTCAAAAATAGCCGTATCCACACAAGCCGCGCCGATACCGCCTTGAAGCTGCATCTCCAGCGCCTTGGAATCGATGATCTGGCCGATATCGGTGCCGCTGTTCATCTTCACCAGTTTTGTCTGACCGGTCTCCAGATCCACCTCAACCTCTGTAAAGACCGCGATACAGCTTGGAATATTAAACATCTCCATGTGCTTACCGTAACCGACAATGCTAAGCTCCTTGGGAGCCAGCTTGAACATGGGAACCGTAAGCTCCGGCGTATCGCGCACGTAAACCATGAAATCCTTGGTATCCAGCTGATCCACAGAACGCTTGAAATATAACGCGCCCAGCTCCAAAGCTTTCCGCTTCGCCTCCAGGGCTGCCAGCGATACGGCCTTACCGGTGGTGATGACGCCGCGGGATCCGCACAGTCCATAGTTGGAAGGATTGTATTTGCTGCCAGGTTCCGTGATGGAAACCTTCTCCACCGGCACATTCAGAACCTCAGCCACCACCTTGCAGGCGTTGCTTCTGGTACCCATGCCGGACTCGGTAATATCACATTCGATGATAGCTGTAGATGCCCGATGGCTTCCCACAAGATCCGGAACGATGCGGACGATAGCCTCCGTATTATCTTCGCTGATGTCGGCATTACCGATGACGCCCATACCAACGCCTCTGGCCTTCGTGCCGTTTACGCTGCTCGGTACATTCCATCCCTTCCACTTCTCTGACCATCCGAAAAGATCCGCCGCTTTCTGCATTGCCTCCGGGAAAAACAGGGAGGAGCGGCTCTGCCACCAACGTCCGTCTCTCCAGATAAAGCGGTCGCCGGGAGCAATATAGTTTTTCTTAAATACATCCAGCGGGTCGAAATTGCCCTTCTTCATCGCCGTGCACATCAGACGTTCCAGACAACTGTTTAATTCCTGACCGCCGTAGCCGCGGACGATGCCCGCAGCCTGACGGTTGGTCACGGCAATGTGGCTGTCCATAAACCAGTTGGGACATTTGGCACATACCAGCTGCGCCTCGCCCAGACCTACGCCTACCTGACCCTGTACAGAGTCCGCGATGGCTCCTGTATCCACCAGCCAATCGCCCTTCACAGCACGGACATAGCCTTCCTTATCCATACCGATCTTCGCGGTGATGGTGCTTCCCAAACGGACCTCATAAGACATCAGCTGTTCTTCCTTGGTCATCACGATCTTCACCGGCCTCTTGGTCACCAGGGAAAGCATGGACGCGGACAGAACTGTGGTCATTAAGGACTGTTTATTTCCGTAGCTTCCGCCTACATTGAAGGTCTTTACATTCAGAGTGGAATTGGGGATCCTGCCCTCGCCCATCAGCTTCATGATATGGGCGCTCTGGGAGGACGCCCAGATGGTGTACTCATTTCCGCCTTCATACTTTGCGATACAGCAGGGGGTCTCCGGGGCCAGTGGACTGGGCATCTTGTCAAAGGCCACCTTGTCCTCGGCCACATAATCGCATTCCGCAAACCCTTTTTCCACGTCTCCGCGGATGATCTGCCACCAGGGGCCGTCCGGCTGGAAATATTTAATGCCATTATCCACATGATTGCCCTTAAATCTTGGATAAAGCTCCACCGCCCCTTCCTTCAGGGCTTCCTCCGCGGAGAAAACCGCCTCCAGCTGCTCATACTCCACATCGATCAGGTCGATGGCTTCCTCCGCGATCTCCACCGTATCCGCCGCGATCAGGGCCACCAGGTCCCCTACATAAAAGACCTTATCCTCCAGAAGCATCCGGTGTACCGGCAGGCCCAGACCCCATTTTTCCGGCATATTTTTGTGGGTGATGACCGCGCGCACACCTGGCAGCGCCTCGGCTTTTGAAGTGTCAATAGAAAGGATTTTCGCGTGGGGATAGGGACTTCTCTTGGTCTTTCCGTACAACATATGAGGCACAGAGAAATCGTCCAGGAAAATCGCCTTTCCGGTTACAATGTCCCTCGCATCTTTTCTTGGAGTATATTTCCCAATATGGCGGTAATTGGGCTGTTTAATATCACGATATTCAAGCTTACTCATTCTTTTTCCTCCTAGTATAATCTGTTTGCAATTCACCAGCAGCAGTCGGATGATTGAGCCTGTAACACGCCTGCTTCGCAGCCGTTAACAGGTTCATATTTCCTTTAATCCAGAGAGTGGCTGCTGGTACTGCCATTTGCATACGGACTCAGGAACAGCTCCTGGCGAACCGGAATCGGATTCTCCACATCGTCATTTGCCCGGTGCATCACTGCCAGATGATCCTCCTCGTTTCCTGCCACCCGGTTAATCGCCCGCAGAACCGTATAGTGGCTGATGCAGCGGCAGTAGTTGCCGGACATGGCTTCCTTGATCTCCTCCCCTGTGGGATGTGGATTTTCCAGAAGCAATGCTTTCGCCGCCATGATAATTCCGGGAGTACAGTATCCGCACTGGAACGCATATTCATCAATAAACGCCTGCTGTAAGGGATCCAGCCCGCGTTCCGGATCTTCCAGTCCCTCGATGGTGATGATCTCTTTCCCGTCGCAGTCCACGGTCAGCAGCATACAGGATGTGACTCCCTTACCGTCCATGAGAACCGTACAGCATCCGCATGCGCCCTCGCTGCAGGACTCTTTGGAACCGGTCAGCTGCAGCCGTTTCCGAAGGGTCTGGGACAGGGTTTCCGATGGCGGAACCTGGCCATATCCATCTCCGATTGAGAACCGATACTCCCTTCCATTGATTGTCAGGGTAACATATGGTTTCTTCATAGTTTCACTACCTCCTTGATAAGAATTGAATGGGATTCGAAAGAAAATTAGGTCGGTCGTTTGATTTATATATAACGCAATTGACTATAATTATCAACATTTTATCAAAATCGTTCC
>CAZICB010000008.1:31974-51592 GCA_964537765.1 uncultured Lachnospiraceae bacterium | reverse complement strand
ATTGCCGGTCTGGTGGAGGATACGTCCGAGGATGTAAAGAAGGGGGATCTGGAGACCTGGATCGCCCAGGCAAAGACGTACATTGTTTCCGATCAGTATACCATGGACAGCCGGACAGAGCTGGCAGAGGTATTGTACGAGGCCATGGAGGTTTATCTGAATCCGGATGCCACCCAGGAGGAAGTAGACGCCCAGACAAAGGCGCTGCGCAAGGAGGTATCCAGACTGGTGGAGGCCGCCGACAAGACGGAGCTGTATGAACAGCTGGAGGCCGCCAGAAAGCTGGATAAATCGGATTATACCGAGGACTCCTACGGAGCTTTGGTGGATGCCATTGCGGTGGGAACCTTTGTTTACAAGGATTCCAATGCCAGCGCGGCTACCGTCAGGGAAGCGGTGGCCGATCTGACGAAGGCAATGGGCAGCTTAAAGGCAGTGGGAGACTCCAGCTCGTCCGGGTCATCCACAGACAGCATCGAGCTGGCGAAGGCTTCCCTGGGGAACTTAATCGAGTTGGCGAAGGAGCTGACAAATGAAAACACCGATTCGTCAGATCCATATTATAAGCTTTTGGCGACGGCATTGACCAATGCAAAGCTTGTATGGACCAGCAGCAGCGCAAGCCTGTCTGAGCTGAAGGAGGCTTCTTCGGAGCTGCAGTCCGCAATCAATACCTATGCGGCGGCCAGCGGCTCCGGCGGCAGCAATGAAGACAGCTCCGGGGACAGCAGCAATAATTCCGGCGGAGATTCTGATTCGGATAATTCCGGCAGCGACGAGGACGACGGTTACTATGAGGTGAATGTCCGCCTGTGGCATGCTACCTTAAATAAGGCGTCCATGGGTGATCCGGCCATCGTGAGAAAGGCCTATGTCCACATTGATGACGGAGACATTACCATGCGTCTTCAGACAAAGAAGATGACCACCAGCGGCATTACCACCCATTTGTATGATTTCTGGATCTACGACGGCAGCGATTACGATGAGGCGGAGCTGATCTCCACGGAGAACAGCCGCTGGATCTTCGAGTTTGATCTGCCCAACGATAATAAGGAATACTACAAGTGTAAGGTGGACCCGAGAGTGGACGTCATGGGAGACGATCCGGTGAAGGCCCGCTTGAAGGTGGATTGGGATTCCCTGGATGAGGTGGATGAGGACGACTGGGACGATCTGGACGGAGATACGGATGATGACGACGATGACGACAGCAGCAGTACCTCCTACTATGGAACCGGCAGCACTACGACCCTGACCAGCGAGGCCACCGGCATCCGTGCTACAGGCGGTCTGAACGGCCCGGGCTATCTGCTGGAGGCAGTGCGGATCTACAACGGGAGCGAGTACGACATGACGGCCGATGCCCTGTCCGACGCGGAGGTGAACCAGTTTGCCCTTTACGACGTGAAGCTGCGTTCCGGCAACACCTATGTGCAGCCCAGCGGATCCGTGACCTTAAGCATCCCGATTCCTGCCGGATACGACACCGGTAAGCTTGTGCTGTACCGGATCAGCGAGGACGGAGCCAAGAGCCAGATTTACGGGCGGGTGAACGGAAGCTATTATGAGGCTTCTGTGGATCATTTCAGCCTGTATGTCCTGGCGGAGAGCGAGCAGGCAGCGGCGGTGTCCGCAGCCTCTGCTAAGGCAGCGGGAGCCGCGAGCAGTACCGGCACCACCGGAAGCACTGCCCGTACCACCACCGGAGGCGCCACCCGGACGACCACCGGAAGCACCACACGTACCAGCTCCGGAGGAACCAGCCGCACCAATACGGGAAGCACCACGGCAAAGAATACCGGAAGCACTTCCGGGACCAAGCCGGCTTCTGCGGCAGCGGCGGCCCATATCGTGGCCGGCCGGGAGATCCCCTACACGGGAGATCCCATGCCGGTGAAGGAGCTGGCCTGCGTCGGATTCCTTTCCATGGTCTTCTGCCTGTGGGCAGCGGCCTCCGGAAGGAAAAAGGACGAGAAGAACAGATCTTGACATAACAGAACGGAATTACCGGGCGGAAGCCCCGGGGAGCCGGAGAAATCCGGACATCCCCCGGCTCCGCCCCAGGCTCGGCCTGGAGCCTTGGCAAGTGCCATATTTCGTGTGCCGATTATCATTTTCAAACGCGCTCTATAATCCTTTTGCCACATACGTTGTATGGCATTTGCCAAAGCCTCAGGTCACGGGCCGCCGCCGGCGGTCCTGCCTGTGAACCATGAGAAAGAGAGGAAATCATATTGAAAAAAATAGGAAATACGATCTGTGTGATTTTAGGCTTTGCCAGCCTTGGCATCGGCTGTGTGGGGATTGCCCTTCCGATCCTTCCCACAACCCCCTTCCTTTTGCTGGCGCTGTTTTTGTTTGCCAAGGGCTCCCAGCGTTTTCACCGCTGGTTTATGTCCACAGGCATTTATAAAAAGTATCTGGAGAATTTCGTGGCCACCAGGTCCATGGCCAGGGCGGCAAAGGTCAAGGTGCTGACCGTCGTGACGGCGCTTTTGGCCGTCGGCTTTTATTTTTCCCCCGGCTTTGCCAAGGTGATCATCGGGGTGGTTTTGGTATTTCATTGGGTCTATTTTCTTTTCGGGGTCAAGACGGCGGAGGATGTGAAGGAGTAGGGAGTCATGATTAAAAAACGGCTGGTCAGCCTGATGGCTGAGTCAAAAAGATATATTGCCTGGAACGTGTTCTGGCAGTGGGCGGCATTGGCGGCGTCGATGGTTATCATGCTGTCCGCCGGGCGGCTTTTGGAGGATGCGTTTACCGGGCGGCTGAGGGCGGGAACGGCGGCTGTGCTGGCGGCGGGGATCCTGGCGGCGGTTCTGGTGCGCGCCCTGTGCAGCCGGAAGGCGGCGATGGCCTCCTATTTGGCGGGAAGCGATGTGAAAAAAAAGCTGCGGCTGCGGCTTTACGAAAAGCTCCAGTCCCTGGGAGCCTCCTACCATGAGAAGGTGCCCACCGCCGAGGCCGTGCAGGTGGCCGTGGAGGGCGTGGAGCAGCTGGAAATTTATTTCGGTAAATACCTGCCCCAGCTTTTTTACAGCCTGCTGGCGCCGGTGACCTTATTTGCAGTGCTGTCCTTTGTCAGTCTGAGGGCAAGCCTGGTTCTTTTGGTGTGCGTCCCGCTGATCCCGGCAACCATTATGGCGGTCCAGAAGCTGGCGAAGCGGCTGTTGGCAAAGTATTGGGGAATTTATACGGAGCTGGGGGACAGCTTTTTGGAAAATCTGCAGGGGCTTACGACCCTGAAAATCTATCAGGCGGATGAGCAGAAGGCCCGGGAGATGGATGAGGAGGCGGAGCATTTCCGCAAAATCACCATGAAGGTGCTGATGATGCAGCTGAATTCCATTATTGTCATGGATGTGGTGGCCTACGGGGGAGCCGCGGCGGGAATCATCGTGGTGCTTTCGGAGTATATGGCCGGGAGGGTGAGTCTGGCGGGAACTATATCTATGATTCTGCTGTCCTCGGAGTTTTTTATTCCCATGCGGCTTTTAGGCTCCTTTTTCCATATCGCCATGAATGGCATGGCAGCCTCGGATAAGCTGTTTGTGATCCTGGACATGGAGGAAGGGGAGAAGGGGAAACAGTCTTTGCCGGAGGGGCCTTTGGGCCTGTTTATGGAGCAGGTGGAGTTTTCCTATGAGCCGCTGCGGCCGGTGCTGCGGGGCATTTCCCTGCAGGTGCCGGAGCGGGGCATGGTATCTCTGGTGGGCGTCTCCGGGTGCGGGAAAAGCACCATTGCCGGTCTCTTAAGCGGAAGCAACAAGGGCTATAAGGGCAGCATCCGGATCGGAGGCGTGGAGCTTTCCCAGGTTTCGGAGGAGTGCCTGCTGCGGCGGGTGACCCTGGTGAGCCATAACAGCTATCTGTTTAAGGGGACCGTGGAGGAGAATCTGCGGATGGCGGCTTGGGACGCGCCGGAGGAGGCATTGCTTACGGCATTAAAGGAAGTCAATTTATATGAGTTTGTCATGGCCCAGGGAGGGCTTTCCATGAAGCTGGAGGAGCGGGGGTCGAATCTGTCCGGCGGCCAGTGCCAGCGCCTGGCCCTGGCCCGCGCCCTGCTTCATGACAGCCCGGTGTATGTGTTTGACGAGGCGGCGTCCAACATCGATGTGGAGAGTGAGGACCAGATCATGCAGGTGATCCGGCGCCTGGCCGCCGACCATGCGGTGGTTTTCATTTCCCACCGTCTGGCCAATGTGGTGCAGTCGGAGCAGATTTATGTGATGGACGGCGGCGTGATCCGGGAGCAGGGGCGGCATGAGGAGCTTTTGGCCCTGGGCGGAGCCTATGCCGGCTTATATTTCAAGCAGCAGGCGCTGGAAGCATACGGAAAGCCCCGGGAAGACGGGGAAACGTGCGAAGGGTCCCGGGATGGCGGGAAAAAACAGGAAAAGCCCAGGGATGGCGGGGAGAATGCCCGCAGGCCCCAAAACCGTGGGACCGGGCGGAAAAATCAGGAGAAGGGAGGGCGCTGCTATGCGTAGGCCGGGAATCGAGATCATGGGAAAGCTGATCGGGCTGGTGAGGCCGCTGGCTCCGGTGATGGCTGCCGCCATCCTTCTGGGAGTGGCAGGATATCTGTGCGCGATTTTTTTGACCGTGGCAGCCTGCGCCGCCGTGCTTTTGATTTTGGGACTTCCGGTTCCGGCGGTATTTCCGGAAACGGTGAGGGGGATTTTTTTCCTGCTGGCGGCCATGGCCCTGCTGCGGGGAGTCCTGCATTATTTTGAACAGGAATGTAACCATTATATTGCCTTTAAGCTGCTGGCGGTCATCCGCCACCAGGTGTTTGCGGCCTTGCGCAGGCTTTGTCCGGCAAAGCTGGAGGGCAGGGACCGGGGCAATCTGATTTCGATTATTACCAGTGATATTGAGCTGCTGGAGGTGTTTTATGCCCATACCATATCCCCGGCGGCGATCGCGGTGCTTACCAGCGCCATCCTGGTGTGGTTCATCGGCGGCTTCCACCCCCTTTGCGGGGCGGCGGCCCTTTGCGGCTATCTGGTCGTGGGCGCGGCGCTTCCCGTCTGGAATTCCAAAAACGGGGCGCAGGCCGGGATGGAGTACCGGGAAAAATTCGGCGAGATGAACAGCTTTGTGCTGGACAGCTTGCGGGGTCTGAAGGAGACCATCCAGTATGGCTGCTGCGGCGGGCGTCTTGACCGTCTGGAGGCCGGCTCGGAGGAATTGTCCGGATACCAGAAGCGGCTCAAAAAGCTGGAAGGAAGCCAGACAGCGGCCACGGGGACCTGCATTTCCCTGTTTTCCTTTGGAATGCTGTTTTTGTCCTTGCATTTGTATTGGCAGGGGAAAATGGATTTTTCCGGGGCCTTGCTGGCCACGGTGGCGATGATGAGCTCCTTTGGCCCGGTCACCGCATTGTCCAATTTGTCCAACAATCTGCTGCAAACCCTGGCCTGCGGGGAGCGTGTGCTTTCCATCCTGGAGGAGCGGCCCCAGGTGGAGGAGGTTCAGGGAGCAGGCCCGACGGCCTTTGCGGGGGCGCAGCTTTCGGAGGTTTCCTTCGCCTATGGGGAGGAATCGATCCTGTCCGGCCTGTCCATGGAATTTCCGGCAGGGAAGATCCTGGGCATCCACGGAAGGAGCGGATCGGGAAAATCCACGGTTTTAAAGCTTCTGATGCGGTTTTGGGATGTGCAGCAGGGAAGCGTGCGGATCAGCGGAAGGGATGTGAGGGAGGTGGACACCTCCTGCCTGCGGAATATGGAAAGCTTTGTCACCCAGGAGACCGTCCTTTTCCACAATTCCATCGCGGATAATATTGCCATCGGAAAGCCGGGGGCGTCCCGGCGGGAGATCGAGGAGGCGGCGAAAAAGGCTTCGATCCATGAGTTTATCACCTCGCTGCCGGAGGGCTATGACACCCGGGTGGGCGAGCTGGGAGACAGCCTGTCCGGCGGCGAGCGGCAGAGGATCGGCATTGCCCGGGCCTTTTTGCACGAGGCGCCATTCCTTCTTCTGGATGAGCCGACCAGCAATCTGGATAGCTTAAACGAAGGCATTGTCCTGAAGGCTTTGAAGGAGGAAAAGGAGGAACGGACGGTGGTGCTGGTGTCCCATCGTCAGTCCACCATGAATATTGCCGACGAAGTATTGGAGATGGCGGAAGGAAGGGTTTCTTAAATGAAAATAGAAGGATATGGCACGGGGCGGAGAAAGGGATACGGCCGCCGGGCCCTTGGCAGGGCAGGGCTTTGGGCGCTGTGCGCGGGGCTTTTCCTGGCGGCATTTCCCATGGAAGGCCGGGCGGATACCAAGGTATCGTCCCTGAAAATCAAGTTTACGGCGGAGGGCACAGACAGCGAGGGCGCTCCTGTGGTGGAGGCGGAAGCTGACAGCGGGAAATACTCGGTCAATGATGTGATGGTCCTGGAGGAGTATGCCAGCCAGTGGAGCGATTGGGATTACAGCAGTCTGGAGGACATTTATGACGCGGACTATGACTCGGTGTTTGATGATGACGACGACGATGATGACGATGATGACGATGACGACGATGACGACAGCCGGGAGATCGACACGGACCTTCTGGCGTGGAACCGCACCTACCGGGCAATCGGGGATTTTTCGGGCCTGACCTACGCGGTGGAGGCGGAGGCCTCCGATGATTATTATTTTACCACGGAAAAGGACCGGGTGAAGCTTTCCGGCCTGGGGGCGGAGCTTCTGAAGCTGAAGCGTTATGAGGACAAAAAGATTTTGGTGCTTTATGTTCGTTTCGCCGGACTGGACAGCCTGGTGTATCCGGTGGAGCAGACCAGCTGGTACGGAAATGGCATTGCCCAGTGGACGGATCCGGGAAATGCTTCCTATTATGAACTGCGCCTGGTAAATGGCGGAAAGCGCGGTGACAGCAAGGTCACCGGCGCCGGGGAATACGATTTCCGCCCGCTGATGCAGGCGAGCGGCGTCTATTATTTCGAGATTCGCGCCGTCTCCGCCGACGGGGAGAAAAGCCCCTGGAGCCAGTCCGCCAGCATCGTCATTTCCGAGGAAATGGCGGCGGAAAATAAGCGGCAGTTTGACGTGGGGGCGGTGCCCCAGGGCGACGGGGACGGCCCGCCCCTCTCCTACAGCTATGAAAATATCGGCTGGAAGCAGATGGCCGACGGCCGCTGCTGGTACCAGGAGCGCGACGGCTCCTATCCCCAGCAGAACTGGCTGTGGTACAACGGAAGCTGGTACTTTTTTGACGCCAGCGGCTTTATGATGTCGGAGGCCTATGTGAAGTGGGGCAGCGACACCTACTACCTGGACGCCTCCGGCCGCATGATCACCGAAGGCAAAGCGCCGGACGGCAGGCTGGCGGCAGAAGACGGGAGGTTGAGCTGGCCGGCGGCTTAGAGTGAGGTGTGCGCCTCCCGTAGGATGGAAAACGGAAAAAAGATGTAAAAGCACTTGGAAAGCCACCTGCGCATAGAATGATAGTAAATGATATGCGGTCAGGTGGCTTTCTGTGAAGACTTTTCCAAAACCGTTGTCTGCCAGGGAAGAAAAAGAATATTTGGAACGCTGCAAGGAAGGTGACCGGGAGGCACGGGAAATCCTCATTCTCCGGAATATGCGTCTGGTCGCCCATGTGGTGAAGAAATATCAGGGAACCGGATATGATACGGAGGATTTAATCAGTGTGGGAACCATCGGGCTGATCAAGGCGATCAATACCTTCAATCTGGAAAAGGGGGCGCGGCTGGCGACCTACGCTGCCAAGTGTGTGGAAAATGAAGTCCTGATGCTTCTGCGCACCAACAAAAAATTTTCCAGGGAGGTATCCCTGTATGAACCCATCGGGGTTGACAAGGACGGAGAAGCGGTCAGCCTGGTTGATGTGATTGAGATGGACAATAAGGAGGTCCTGGAGGAGCTGATCCTGGATCAGGAGGTAAAGGAGCTGTATGAGGTTTTTGAGGATTGTTTAAAGGACCAGGAAAAAATCGTGATCGGCCTGCGCTACGGGCTTTTCGGGAAACGTCCCAGGACCCAGCGTGAGATCGCCGGGCTTCTGGGGATTTCCAGATCCTACGTGAGCCGGATTGAGAAGAAAGCTTTGGGGAAGCTGCAGGCGGAATTTAAGAGACGGGAATAGGAATCGTGCCGGATCCCCATGATAAAAGAAATTTTAAGTCAGATTCCAAGAAAAACGCATTGTTTTAGAAAGCCTTTCCATATATAATAAATGGGAAGGCTTTGCTGCGGCAAGGCGGAAGCAGTATCAGTACCAGGAGGAAGAATTATGGCGACAATTTTAGTTACAGGTGGAGCAGGATATATCGGAAGCCACACCTGCGTGGAGCTTTTAAATGCAGGCTATGATGTGGTAGTTGTGGACAATCTTTGCAATTCCAGCAAAGAATCTTTGAAACGGGTGGAGGAGCTGACGGGGAAGCCGGTGTCCTTTTACGAGGTGGACTTGCTGGATGAGCAGGGCTTAAATCAGGTATTTGACAATGAAGAGATTGACGGGGTTATCCATTTTGCCGGCTTAAAGGCGGTGGGTGAGTCCGTATATAAGCCGCTGGAGTATTATCACAATAATATCACCGGCACATTGATTCTCTGTGATGTGATGAGAAAGCACGGCGTGAAGAGCATAGTGTTCAGCTCCTCAGCGACGGTTTATGGCGATCCGGCATTTATTCCGATCACCGAGGCCTGCCCCAAGGGCGAGATCACCAATCCCTACGGACGGACCAAGGGCATGCTGGAGCAGATCCTGACTGACCTTCACACGGCGGATCCGGAGTGGAAGGTGATGCTGCTTCGCTATTTTAATCCCATCGGCGCCCATGAGAGCGGGCGGATCGGTGAGAATCCCAAGGGCATTCCCAATAACCTTCTGCCCTATATTACCCAGGTGGCAGTGGGCAAGCTGGTTTGCTTAGGAGTATTCGGCAATGACTACGATACGCCGGACGGCACCTGCATCCGCGATTATATCCATGTGGTGGATCTGGCGGACGGCCATGTGAAGGCTTTGGATAAGATGGCCCGGGAAGAGGGCGGCGTCTGGATCTACAATCTGGGAACCGGCACCGGCTACAGCGTGCTGGATGTGATCAATGCCTTTGAGGAGGCCAATAATTTAAAGATCAATTACGTGTTTAAGGAGCGCCGGGCAGGGGATATTCCCGCCTGCTACGCGGATCCGGCAAAGGCGGGGGCAGAGCTTGGCTGGAAGGCGAAGCGGGGCATCCGGGAGATGTGCGAGGATTCCTGGAGATGGCAGAAGAATAATCCCAACGGATATGATATGTGACATTATGATCTGCGGTTTTCCCCCTGTGAAGGCAGGGGGACGGTTCCGCATAAGGAGCATCAGACGTTGCAAAAATACCGAGGACCTGCCCCGGGACAAAAAAGGGCGGCAGGGGATCAGGAGCCGCTGCTTTTCATGAGAGTCTTCATCACATAGGCGTAAATCTCCTGGCTGCAGGTTTTCCAGCGGGCGCACATCTGCTCGGCCTGGTCTTTGTCCGGAACCGAAAGGTCCAAATCGATCAGGGTGCTGTGGCCCTCCCGCACCTCGCAATGGACGATATAGTCCTGGCTGGTGGATTTGTAATAATCTGCCACGGTTCCCACCTCGTTGCGCATGCGGAAGCGGTTTTCCTTCAAGTACTGATCCATGTCCTCGACGATGGCCGGGGAGATGTTTTTGCCGAAAAAGCTTAAGGTGTCCTCCCCTTCCTTGGTGATTTCGTAGCGGGTGGTATTGTGGGTGGATTCGGTGCGGATCAGCCCGGATTCCTGCAGCTCGTTTAAGGCCTGCTGCAGCGTAAAATAGCTGGCGTACTCATGCTGAAGGAAAAAATCGGACAACTGGGCATTGGTCAGCGGGAAATTGACCTGCTTGAGCATATAAAGGTTCATCAATTTATAGAGGGTCATGGGATCAGACAGCATGGTTTTATCACTTCCCGTTCTTATGGTATCTTTTTTATAATCATACCAATTTAATTCTTTTAAATCAAGAGAAAATGTGTTAAGATAGATAGACATGAGTTTTTGTTCCGTGGAACCGCGTCATGATGCGGTTCTTGTTTGACAGGAGATACGATGAGAGAGAGAATCAACCGCTTGGCAAAGGGGATTGTCGACTGGGAAACTCCGGAGGTGGTGATCCGTCCGGAGCAGATCCGGGAGACGATTCTTGCCGGAGAGCTGGCAAATCGGGAATTATATATCGTGGACATGGAAGGGCGCTATATCAAGGGTTTGATCTATTCGTCCAATCTCCGTGTGCGCGTTAAGAATAGTGCTTTCGGCGGCGTCCGCAACCGTGTTTCCTATGAGGTGGATACGGCATATCTGACTCAGGATGATGTGATTGAAGGAGCCTTTTATCTGGTGACCAATGGCGGGGAAAAAAAGGTTCCTTATTCTTTTGTGGTGGAGCTGGGAGTTTCCGGGAAGACCCTGGAGAGCCTGAAAACGCCTGCGGATTACGGGCGGATAGCCGAGAAGGATGCGGAAACGGCTCTGCGTCTCTTTGAATATCAGGATTTTGTGGAGGCGCCCTTTATGCAGGATCTGCATATCCGGACGTTGTATGACGGACTGCGCGGGGGCGCCAACCGGCAGAATCTGCTGGAGGAGTTTTTGGTGGCCATGAAGGTGAAGCCGGAGGTGTCTCTCTCCTGCGACACCGCGGTCCGGGAGTTTTCCCATGTGCATCAGCTTCAGAAGGAGGAGCTGGTGATCCGGAAAAATACCTGGGGCTATATCCAGTTTACGGTGTCTGCAGACGGGGATTTTCTGGAGCTTCCCAAAAAGAGCTTTACCGGTCAGGATTTTAAGGACGGAAGCTGCAGGGTGCCCTACCAGATCAATCCGGCCCACCTTCACGGAGGGAAAAATCTGGGCGTGATCCGGATCCGCACGGTCCGGGAGCAGTTCGATGTGCCGGTGGAGGCCCAGGGCGGCGAGGAAGCGGATTCCAGATCCGGTTTGGCGCGGGAGGATATGGGACGGTATCTTTCCCTGCGGCTGGATTATGAGATCGGACTTTACGAAGAACGGCTTTTGATTAATCAGATGAAGCAGGAGGCGGAGCGGCTGCGCAGACAGTACGGGGAATCCGGGCGCACGTTTCTGATCCAGGCGGAGCTGGCCCTGGCTGAGGGAAACCGGGAGGCAGCAGGCAGGTTTTTGGAGAGCTGCCAGCAGGAGATTTCCGGGCAGAGGGCCGAGCAGCCGGAGCTTTATTGCTTTTACCAATATTTATCCATGCTTTTGCAGGAAAAGGATGGGCAGCGCCGGGGCCTGATCCGCCTGGTCAAAAAATATGTACTGGAGGAGCAGGGACATCCTTATTTATATCTTCTGTGGCTGAAGCTGGAGCCGGAGAAAAAGGACAATCCGGGTGAGCTTTTAGGTGAGATGAGCCGACTGTTTTCCCAGGGCTGCTGCAGCCCCTTCCTTTACGCGGCGGCGTGGAAGCTGTACCGGGAGAATCCGGCCCTTCTGACCCGCATGGGAAGCTTTGAACTGCAGGTGATGAATTTCGCCGTCCGCAGGGAGCTGATGGATGAGGCGCTGGCGGAGCAGGTGGCAGGTCTGGCCGGAGTGACCAGGCATTACCATAAAATGTACGCGAAGCTGCTGATCAAGCTTTACGAGCAGTATCCCAGAAAACCCTTTTTAAGCGCGGTTTGCGGCATGCTGATCAAGGGAGACTGCCGCCAGGAACGGTATTTTTCCTGGTATCAGAAGGCTTTGGAGGAGGGCGTCAGCCTGACCCGCCTTTACGAATATTATTTATATGCATTGCCAAAAAATTATCCCTATCTTTTGCCCAGGGAAGTGCTGATGTATTTTTCCTATGAGAATTCTATGGATGATTACAGCAGGTCGGTGCTTTATTGCAATATTATCAAATATATGAATCCGGATTCGGCCCTTTACAAGCAGTATGTGCGGGATATGGAGAAATTCACCATGGATCAGCTGTTAAAGTCCCGGATCAACCAAAGGCTGGTGGTGCTTTACCAGCATATGATTTTCAAGGAAATGATCGATGCCAAGGCGGCCCGGGTGCTGCCCTCCATCCTGAAATCCTGCCGGATCAGCGTGAAGAATCCGCAGATCCGGTATGTGATTGTCTGTTATGAGGAGCTGAAGGAGGAGGACGCTTATCCGGTGCAGGACGGGACGGCTTATGTGCCCATTTTTCTGGACCGGGCCGTGCTGCTGTTTCAGGACGGCTACGGCAACCGGTATGCCAACATTTCCTACCGGAAAATTCCGGCCATGGACAAAATGGATGTCAGGGAGCTGGAGGAGACCTGTTACGAGATTTATCCCGGCCATCCCATGCTGCGTCTGGCAGAATGTGATGAAATCCTGGAGGCGGGAGTTTCCAACGGCGGGGATGAGATGGTTCTGAAGCGGGCCAATGCAGACCTGCCGCTCCATCCTCTGTATCGGAAACGGATTCTTGCCAGGCTGATTGCTTACCATCAAAGCCGGCTGGAGCAGGAGGAGACGGCCGCCCAGGATGTGGAATATCTTTTGAACCTGGATTTGGAGCAGCTGGACCAGGAGGAACGGATCGGGGTTTGCGAGACCTTGATCCAGCAGGAATATACCAGGGAAGCCTATGATATGGTTTGCCGTTACGGCTGGGAGCATATCCGCAGCACGCGGCTTTTAAAGCTGTGTGCCAATATGATCTTAAAGCAGCTGTTCGACGAGGATGAGGTGCTGCTGAAGCTGTCCTGCCGTCTGTTCTCGGAGGGCAAGTATGACAGCGTGGTGCTGGATTACCTGTGTGAGTATTTTAACGGCTCCGGCAAGCAGATGTTCCGGATTTTGAATCAGGCCGTGCGGGAGCATGTGGATGTTCATGACATGCCGGAGCGGCTGCTGGCCCAGATGGTATTTACCGGCGATACGGACCGGATAGACCAGGTATTTGACTGGTACGCGGCCGGGAAAAAGGTCAGCGACAATCTGGTGAAGGCATATTTCACGCTGAAATCCGCCGATTATTTTCTGCGGGAGCGGCCCACGGATGAGCGGGTGTTCGCTTACCTGGAGGGAGCGGTGCAGGCGGCCCCGGACAAGACGCGGATTCCCACGATTTATCTGCTGGCCCTTGCCCGCTATTATGCGACGCTGGCGTCCATGGACGGAGAGCGTCAGGGTCTGTGTCAGCTGATTGTGGATTTGCTTTTGGCGGAGGGGCGGATCTTCGCCTGGATGAAGGATTTAGGGCGGTTTGTGGAACTGCCGGAATCGGTGCGAAATCAGGTGATTGTGGAGTATCACGGCGGCCGCAGCGCCCAGCCGGAGCTTGAGGTGCGGATTCTTCCCGATGAGGAGGAGTACCGCCCGGCCTGCCTTAAGAAGGCTTACCCGGGGATCTTTGTGTGGCAGCAGGTGCTGTTCGAGGGCGAGCTTTTGGAATATCAGATTTATGAGGAGCAGGACGGAGTGCGGACCCTGAAAAAAGAAGGCGGGTTGTCCTGCGATCCCAATCAGAGCAGTCCGGTCCGCAGCCGGTATGCGGCACTCAATGAAATGGGATTATGCCTTTCCCTGAAGGAAGAAGGCAAGCTAAAAGAAAAAATGATCAAGTATTTGACGGATTCGGCGGTGCTGGAGGAAATGTTTACCCTGATGTGACGCGAATCTGTGTAATTGAGGGATGAAGGAATGGAAGGACTGGCAGTAGGAATTGATCTGTGCGATGCCTATACACAGATCAATGGTTCCGATGAGGAGAAAACGTGGACAATTCCTACCGTAATTTGCTGTAATAAAAATACGGATGAGTGGTATATAGGCGAGGATGCATATGCCCATACCTTAAAAGGCGACGGCATTATCGTGGATAAACTGGTGAAGCTGGTATTAAAGGAGGGCACCGCCACCTTAAAGGGAGTCTGCTATGAGGCAAAGGAGCTTCTCAGACTGTTTCTGGAGCAGGTGCTTGCTTTGCCGAAAAAGAAGTACGGGACTGAGAAAATCCGTCAGCTGGTATTTGCGGTGCCGAAGCTGGAAACCAGACTGATCAGCGCGCTGAAGGAGTGTGCCGCCCAGCTTGGGATCGGGGAGACGCAGGTACATATCATCAGCCATCCGGAGAGCTTTACCTACTATATTCTGAGCCAGAAAAAGGAAATCTGGAGCGGAACGGTGGGCATGTTTGACCTTTCAGAGGAACGGCTGCGGTACTATGAGATGAAGGTTTCCCGGGGCTTAAAAAGGTCCACGGTGGTGGCGGAGTATGAGGAGCTGGAGGAAGGCTTTAACCTGGATATTCTTTCCACGCCCCAGGGCGCCCGCCTGGCGGACCGGATTCTTTGCTCCTGCGCGGAGCGGATGATGCAGAAGAAAGCCTATTCTTCCATTTTTGTGACCGGAAAAGGCTTTGAAAGCCGGGACTGGGCGGAGGAGTTTATGAAGCTGATCTGCACCAGCCGCAGGGTTTATCTGGAGGACGCTCTGTTTGCCAAGGGAGCTGCCTGCAAGGCGGTGGATTATCTCCACGAGCGCACCTCCTATCCCTTCACCTGCATTTGTGAGGGGCGGCTGAAGGCCACCGTGTCCATGAATGTGATCCATAAGGGACAGGAAACCTCGGTGCAGCTTGCGGCGGCCGGGGATAACTGGTACGACCGGGTGGCGGTGCTGGACGTGATTCCGGACCATCAGAAAACTGTGGATTTCGTGGTGACGCCTTTGGATTCCCGGAAGAAAAAGCTGGTGTCCATTCCCCTGGAGGGCTTTCCCGAGCGCCCGGAGCGGACCACCAGGGTCCATATCCAGGTGAAGTTTTTGGATGAAAATACCATGGATGTGCGTTTGAAGGATCAGGGCTTTGGAGAACTGTTTCCATCCTCCGGCGCACAGATCAGACAAGAGGTTATGCTATGAGTTTGTTATTATGCAGGCAGGAGGCCGTCCGGCGTCCCTTCTATGTGGAGGCTCTGGGTATCCATCTTTATTCATCCCAGGAGCTGTCCTATGTGATCTACAGCTATCCCCTTCTGGTGCTGGATGGCTTTGTGGATGAGCCGCTGCTTAACTTTTTGCGGGACGAATTAAACCAGGGATTTCTGGCGCTGAAGCTGGAGCGGTGGCTGAGAGCCGGGGAGAACCTGGATGATGCCCTGGTGCTGATTTTGCAGGAATGCGATTATTATAATGCCGGGGAAATTGCAAAATTTAAACAGAAGCTTGTGGAGCTTCGCAAAAAGCACCCGGCGGAGTACCGCAGGCTGAAGGCGGACGAGCTGTTTTCCATGCGCCAATATTCCAAAGCGGTCAAGGTTTATGAGGAGCTTTTGGAGCTTCCCATGGACAGCTTTGTAAACGATGCGTTTTTGGGCAGGGTATGGTATAATCTTGGCTCCTGCCGCGCGCGGCTGTTCCAGTTTGCGGCGGCCTACGAGGCCTACGAAAAGGCTTATTTAAAGACCAGCCAGCCGGCGATCCTGGAGCGGATGTACGGCCTGACCCAGTTGGACGAGAAGCTGACTTTGGGGGACCGGATCAAGACCCTGGTCACCGAGGAGCAGACGGAAAGCTGGAAGCGGCAGTTCGGGGAGGCACAGCAGAACGCCTCCCGGGCAGATGGGGTGGTGCAGCTGGAGCAGCTCTTTCAAAAGGATTCCATCCGCCGCCAGACAGGGGAGACGAAGCTTTTGCAGCGCTGGAAGCAGGAATACCGCAGGCAGTTTACCTAGCCCTGCCCCATTCCGGCGCCTCCTGCCTGATACCGGGGCTGGTTTTTCCTGGGTTTTTCCTGCCTGATTCCGGGCGGGTTCCTACTTGACAAAATCCGGGAAAAACACTATGATAAGGTTTATAAAAACGGCTAAGACGAAGAGGAGTACGTTCGGATACCTGTCAGAGAGGACTGTTTAGCAGCTGGAAGGCGGTCTCAGGGAAGCGGGCGGAAGGTAGCTTCTGAGCCGGAATTCCCAGAACCCGTTTCTTACAGGAGACGGAAAAGAATTCCCGCCTCATCCCCGTTAAGGATTGAAAGTCGGAGGACCGTCCGGTCCGATGAGAACAAAGGTGGTACCGCGCTCATTCGCCCTTTATGCTGTTATGCATAAAGGGCTTTTTTGTGTTCCGGTGCTCCATCACCTACAGGAAAGGGAGAAGAAAACAACATGAAAGAACTGGAAAAAACTTATAATCCTTCGCAGATCGAGGAAAAGCTTTACCAGAAATGGCTGAACAACAAGTATTTCCGGGCCGATGCCGAGCGCGGAAAGCGGGAGGGCAAAAAGCCCTTTACCATCGTGATGCCGCCGCCCAACATCACCGGCCAGCTTCACATGGGCCATGCCCTGGACAATACCTTGCAGGATATTTTGACACGGTACAAACGGATGCAGGGCTATGAGGCCTTGTGGCAGCCGGGCACCGACCATGCGGCCATTGCCACCGAGGTCAAGGTCATCGATAAGCTGCGCAGCCAGGGCATTGACAAGCAGGATCTGGGGCGGGACGGCTTTCTGGAGGCCTGCTGGGACTGGAAGAAGGAGTACGGCGCCCGCATCATCAACCAGCTCCAAAAGCTTGGCTCCTCCGCCGACTGGGACAAGGAGCGGTTCACCATGGACGAGGGCTGTTCCGACGCGGTGCTGGAGGTTTTTACCCGGCTCTATGAGAAGGGATACATCTACAAAGGCTCCCGCATCATCAACTGGTGTCCGGTCTGCCAGACCTCGATCTCCGATGCAGAGGTAGAGCATCAGGAGCAGGACGGCTTTTTCTGGCATATCAATTATCCCATTGTAGGCGAAGAAGGGCGGTTTGTGGAGATCGCCACCACCCGCCCGGAGACTCTTTTGGGTGATACGGCGGTGGCGGTGAACCCGGAGGATGAGCGCTATCAGGATCTGGTTGGGAAAATGCTGGAGCTGCCGCTTACCGGACGGCAGATTCCGGTGATTGCCGACTCCTATGTGGATAAGGAATTTGGAACCGGCTGCGTGAAGATCACCCCGGCCCATGACCCCAACGACTTTGAAGTGGGGAAACGTCATGGTCTGGAGGAAATCTGCATCATGCACGATGACGCCACCATCGACTGTCCGGGCAGCAAATATGACGGCATGGAGCGCTACGAGGCCCGAGGGGCCATGGTGGAGGATTTGAAGGCCCTGGGGCTTTTGGTGAAGGTAGTTCCCCATACCCACAACGTAGGCACCCACGACCGCTGCAAGACCACCGTAGAGCCGATGGTGAAGCAGCAGTGGTTTGTAAAGATGGAGGAAATGGCAAAGCCGGCCATCGCGGCTTTAAAAAACGGCGATCTGAAATTCGTGCCGGAAAGCTTTGGTAAAACCTATCTCCACTGGCTGGAGGGCATCCGCGACTGGTGCATTTCCAGACAGCTTTGGTGGGGACACCGGATCCCGGCATATTACTGCCAGGACTGCGGCGAGATCGTGGTGGCAAAGTCCATGCCGTCTGTCTGCCCGAAATGCGGTGGTACCCATTTTGAACAGGATGAGGATACCCTGGATACCTGGTTTTCCTCCGCGCTGTGGCCCTTCTCTACGCTTGGCTGGCCCAAAGAGACCAGGGAGCTGGAATATTTCTATCCCACGGATGTGCTGGTAACCGGCTATGATATTATTTTCTTCTGGGTCATCCGTATGGTGTTCTCCGGCATTGAGCAGACCGGAAAATGTCCGTTCCACACCGTGCTGATTCACGGACTGGTGCGGGACAGCCAGGGACGGAAAATGAGCAAATCCCTGGGCAACGGCATTGACCCGCTGGAGGTCATTGACAAATACGGCGCCGACGCCCTGCGTATGACTCTGATCACCGGGAACGCGCCGGGCAACGACATGCGATTCTACTGGGAACGGGTGGAGAACAGCCGGAATTTCGCCAACAAAGTATGGAACGCCTCCCGGTTTATCATGATGAATATGGAGAAAGCTCCGGCAAAGAAGGTCGCGCTGGAGGATCTGACCATGGTGGATCGGTGGATTTTGTCCAAGGTCAATACCCTGGCCAGGGATGTGACGGAGAACCTGGACAAGTATGAGCTGGGGATCGCCTTGCAGAAGGTTTACGATTTTATCTGGGAGGAATTCTGCGACTGGTACATTGAGATGGTAAAGCCCAGACTGTGGAACGATGCGGACACCACCCAGGCGGCTGCGATCTGGACCTTAAAGACGGTGCTGATCCAGTCCTTAAAGCTTTTGCATCCCTACATGCCCTTCCTCACCGAGGAGATCTTCTGCAATTTGCAGGATGAGGAGGAATCCATCATGATTTCCAGCTGGCCGGAGTATCGGGAGGACTGGAATTTTGGCCGGGAGGAGTACGCGGTGGAGACCATCAAGGAGGCGGTGCGCTCGATCCGCAACGTGCGAACCTCCATGAATGTTCCGCCCAGCAAAAAGGCGAAGGTTTACGTGGTGTCCGAAAGGCAGGAGCTTTTAGATATTTTCGAGCACAGCAAGGTATTTTTCGCGACCTTAGGCTATGCCAGCGAGGTCTGCCTGCAGCGGGATAAGACCGGAATCGGCGAGGATGCCGTGTCCGCGGTGATTCCTCATGCGGCCATCTATATGCCCTTTGCGGAGCTGGTGGACGTGGCCAAGGAGATCGAACGTCTGGAGAAGGAAAAGAAACGTCTGACCGGAGAGCTGGCCCGGGTCAACGGCATGCTGTCCAATGAGCGGTTTGTCAGCAAGGCTCCGGAGGCGAAGATCAAAGAGGAGCGGGCGAAGCTGGACAAATACACCCAGATGATGGCGCAGGTAAAGGAGCGTTTGTCTCACCTGCAGAAATAGCGCAGAGATTTGGTCAGGCGGTGTATTCTTGTCCGACGGACAAGGCTGCTTCGAAAATTTGTGGTCATAAACCGGGACAGGCAGGCATATATTATGGAAGAACAGGCGCAGGCGTATCTGTTGAAGATACCTTTATGGACGAAAAAGAAAAACACCCTGGAGCAGGTGAGGGATTTTTTACAGGAGCTGGGGGATCCGGAGAGGGACCTTCGGATCATCCATGTGGCCGGGACCAACGGCAAAGGCTCCGTCTGTGCGGACCTGACCGGAATACTAAAGGAGGCAGGTTACCGGGTGGGGACCTTTATCTCTCCCCACCTGGTGGATATGCGGGAGCGGTTTCTCCTGGACGGGGAAATGATTCCCGAGGAGGAGTTCCAGTCTGTTTTTGAAAATGTTTTGGCGGTGGTGCGCCGGATGCAGGCGCGGGGCTACTGCCATCCGACTTTTTTTGAATTTGTATTTTTGATGGCGATGGTGTGGTTTGCGGATAAGCAGGTGGATGTGGCAGTTTTGGAGACCGGGCTTGGAGGCAGGCTGGACACCACCAATGTGGTTCGCCGGCCGGCAGTCTGCGTGATCACCTCCATCAGCCTGGACCATACCCAGTACCTGGGAAAAACCATCCCGGAGATCGCCGCGGAGAAGGCGGGGATCATCAAGGAGGGGGTCCCGGTGGTGTATGACGATAACCAGCAGCCGGCATCGGCGGTGCTGCGTGAGAAAGCCCGGGTCATGCATGCGCCGGGCTATCCGGTGACGGAAGCTATGGCCGCAGGAGGTCCGGGAGACGCCGGGGCGACTTC
>CAZICB010000008.1:0-31874 GCA_964537765.1 uncultured Lachnospiraceae bacterium | reverse complement strand
GATGGAGTCCCCTTTGCGGCCCCCTACCAGCGGATGGATGCGGC
Organism: uncultured Lachnospiraceae bacterium; assembly: GCA_964537765.1. GTDB lineage: Bacteria > Bacillota > Clostridia > Lachnospirales > Lachnospiraceae > Brotaphodocola. Next base: position 31,830 of record CAZICB010000008.1, on the reverse strand, counting down.
GCTCGCCTTAAAGACCTTGCAGGTGCTGGCGCTGCCGGGCGTCACGGAAAAGGTCTGCCGGGAAGGCTTAAAAAAGGTGCGCTGGCAGGGCCGGATGGAGGAAGCGCTTCCCGGGGTCTGGCTGGACGGCGCGCACAATCCCGGCGGCATCCAGGCATTGATCCAGGCGATCCGGCAGAAGGAGGGGGATGCCCCCGTCCATCTGCTGTTTGCGGCCGTGTCCGACAAGGAATATGGGGAGATGATCCGGCTGCTTTGCGAAGGCCTTCGGCTGGAGCAGGTGACGGTGGCTCATATGGAAAGCGGGCGGGGCACGGACCAGCGGCTTTTGGCCGGGCAGTTTGCCCGGGCCGGCTGCGGATGCGTGGAGCAATTTGCCACAGTCCGGGAGGCCCTTTTGCAGGCGATGGAAAAGAAACCGGAGGGACGGCGGCTTTACATTTGCGGATCCTTGTACCTGATCGGGGAAATCAAGGCTCTGCTTGATACATGGAAGGAGCAGGAAGCTGAAAGCAAAGACAGGAGGTGAAGCATGCTGGACTTTGAGGAGGAACTAAAGCAATTCCGTCCGAGCCTGGAGGTAACCGAGGTGGAGGACGCCATTGGCAAGGAGGATCTGACGGATATGACGGATCTGATGGTGGAACTGTTGAGAGAAATGAAGAAATAGACGGAGACACAGGATGGATGTAGGAATGAGAAACCGCCGGATCGCCAATGCATATTACAATAAGGGACTGGCGAAGGCGAAAAACCGGGATCTGACAGGGGCCGCCCAGGCCCTGAAGCAGAGCCTTCGTTTCAATAAATATCACACGGACGCCCGCAATCTGCTGGGATTGATCTACAATGAGGTCGGGGAGGTGGGAGCCGCCCTGGCGCAATGGGTCATCAGCGTGAATTTCCAGGAGCAGGACAACCCGGCGGAGCGGTATCTGCAGGAGGTTCACAGCGTTCGCGGATATTTGGAAATCGCGGATCAGGCGGCAAAAAAATACAATCAGGCGCTGGCCTATGCCGGCAATGATAATGAGGATTTGGCTGTGCTGCTTCTGATGCGTATGGTGGACGAACTGCCCAATTATGTAAAGGCGCAGCAGCTGTTAGCACTTTTATATATCCATCATGAGGATTATACCAAGGCCGGTAAATGTTTGTACCAGGCATTGAAGGTGGATCGTTACAATCCCATCTGCCAGCGGTATATGACCATAGTCAAGCAGAACACGGGCCGGGCGGAGATCGAGAAGCGCAAGCTGAAAAATGCCTTCTCCCACAAGCAGATGCAAGATGATGATGTGATTATGCCGCCTACCTACAAGGAAAATACCGGGTGGCAGTCCATCCTTAATATTTTGACGGGCCTGATTTTGGGGGTTGCGGTGGTCTTTTTCCTGGTGATGCCTGCCAGTCGGGAAAGCTTAAGCCAGCGGCATAACGACGAGATTCAGAAATATCTGGAACAGATCAATCAGCTGAATATCCGGATTGACGCGCTAGAGCAGGCTAATGTGGCGGCAGAAGCGGCCCGGGAACAGGCGGAAAGCAGCTTAAATGCTATGATGGATGAAAGCGGCGGCGCCCTGCGCCAGTATCAGAATCTGGCGCAGATCCTGGAAGCCTGCCAAAACGGCGACCTGCGGACGGCGGCACAGATTTATGTGGAGACGGATATGACGGTGCTCCACGACGGCGTGTTGGATAGTCTCGCGGACCAGGTACAGCAGGACATGGCCGCCCAGGGCTATGCGGTGCTGGAGCAGATGGGCGACGAAGCCGCTGCAGGGGAAAACGGCGCCGCGCAGGCGGCGGAATATTACCAAAAGAGCCTTCAGATCAAGGGAGATAATCCCGGCGTGATCTATAAGCTGGGCATGGCATATCAGAGCCAGGGAGATACGGACACGGCCAACCAGTATTTTGGGGACGTGATTATGAATTATCCGGACTCGGACTATGCGGCGGCAGCCAAGGAGCAGAGAGGATACTAAAGAACATTATAAAGCTACAAAGGAAAAAGATGCGGTGGAATCATGATTCTGCCGCGTCTTTTTGTTTTGCCGGGCGGACCGGGGATCATAATAGAACAAAAAAAGGAGTGACAGATATGCCGCAGCAGACATTTTCTTATGAGGCACGGGGGCAGGTGCTGGTGATTCAGCTGCCAAAGGAGGTGGATCATCATAATTGCCGGAATTTGAAGTATGAGACGGATTTGCTGCTTTCAGAAAATTATATCAATAAAATTGTTTTTGATTTCAGCCGCACTCAGTTTATGGATTCCTCGGGGATCGGCGTGTTGCTGAACCGTTATAAGCAGATGAAGGCCAATGGCGGCGCCACCGTAGCCTGCGGGGTGAACCGGCAGATAGAACGGATCCTGAAAGTGGGGGGAATCAGCAAAATTGTCCCGTATTTTGATACAAAGGATGCGGCAATCGCCGGATAATCGGGAAAAAGTGGAGGATATGTGGGAGGGAAATTGCAAATATGGAACAATTTCGGATGGAAATGGAAAGCGCGTCGGAAAATGAGGCCTTTGCACGGGTGGTGGTGGCGGTGTTTATGAGCCGCATGGATCCCACCCTGGAACAGATCGAGGATGTGAAGACCGCGGTTTCCGAGGCGGTCACCAATGCGGTGATTCATGGATACCAGAACGGGGCGGGGACGATTTTTCTTGAGGCATTTGTGGACGGAGTGTGGCTGACGGTGACGGTCCGCGATACCGGGGTGGGAATCCGTGACGTGAAGCGCGCCATGGAGCCTCTTTACACCACCGATAAAACCGGGGAGCGGTCCGGCATGGGATTTTCCTTTATGGAGGCCTTTATGGACCAGGTGGAGGTGGAATCAGAGCCGGGGAAGGGGACGAAGGTGACCATGCGCAAACGGATTGTCAGGGAGCCGGAGGGAGAGCGTCCGGAGGACGCGCAGTCCTGGCAGACGGACGGGCAGGGGCAGCCGGAGGGCGCACAGCCCTGGCAGACGGACGGACAGGAGCAGCCGGAGGACGCGCAGCCCTGGCAGACGGACGCCCAGGAGCAGCCCCGGCAGACGAGCGCCCCCGGGCAGCAGCCGACATGAGGCGCCGCCATGGAAGAGATGCTGCGCCTGATCCGGCTTGCACAGGAGGGGGATTTGGAAGCACGAGAGAGGATGGTGGCAGGAAATGTGGGGCTGGTCTGGAGTGTGGTCCGCCATTATGCCAACCGGGGCTGCGAGCTGGAGGATTTATACCAGATCGGCTGTATTGGCCTGATCAAGGCCATTGACAAATTTGACCTGGGGTACGATGTGAAATTTTCCACTTATGCGGTCCCTATGATCACCGGGGAGATCAAACGGTTTTTGCGGGACGACGGCATGATCAAGGTAAGCCGGTCTGTGAAGGAGCTGGCCATCCGGGTGCGGGGCGTCCGGGAAAAGCTGACCTGGGAGCTGGGACGGGAGCCGGGGATCGAGGAGATCGCCAAGGTCGTGGGCGCCAGCAAGGAGGAGGTGGCGGCATCCCTGGAGGCGGCCGCCGACGTGGAATCCCTGTACCGCCCGGTGAGCGGAAATGATGACCAGAATCTTTGCCTCATGGACAAGCTTCCGGATGAGAAGCAGGAGGAGGAAACGGTTTTAAACCGCATTGTGTTAAAACAGCTTTTGGAGCAGCTGGGGGAACGGGAGCGTGATATTATTGTAAAGCGCTATTTTGAAAATCAGACCCAAAGCCAGATTGCTCAGCAGTTCCACATTTCCCAGGTCCAGGTATCCCGTCTGGAAAAAAAGATTCTTTTGCAAATGCGGGAATATTTCAATCGTTAAATCAACATACTAACTGCATATCCGAAGAGGCAAAACGGAAAGGATGTGAATGGTATGGGCTTTTTCAGACGAAAATCCGGGATTATGGTATTGCTTTTATGCCTGGCTTTGCTGGCAGCGGCGGCGTGGTATTGTCTTGGCGGCGAAGGCTGGAGAAAACCGCCCGAGGGCACATTGGTATTCCACAAAACCGAGTGGATTCCACTTCCGTTGCCCCAGAAGCTGCCGGTGGCGGTTCCCTGCGCCATGGAGGATCCGGTATTTCCCTGCATGGAGGTGAGCGCATGAGCACCACCAATACGGTTTATTTGAATCTGCGGGAGATCACCGAGATTCACCACAAGGACGTGACAGTGAAGGATGTGGCGGATGTCTATTGCAGCGACTCCAACATTCAGAATAAGTGCAATGCCGCCAAAATCAAAACCATCCGCCAGGAGAAAAACCGGCGTTATGTGGAAAATGCACTGGATGTGATTCGGCTTTTGGAGTCGCTGGATTCGTCCATCCAGGTGAACAATGTGGGGCAGGTGGAATTCATTATCGATTACCAGCCGCCAAAGCCGCTCCGGTATCTGTGGCAATGGGCAAAGACATTGTTTGTCTGCATGGTCTGTTTTTTCGGCGCGGCATTTGCCATTATGACCTTCAATAACGATGCCAATGTGAAGGATGTGTTCGGCGAGATCTACCGGCTGGCGATGGGACGGGAATCGGACGGTTTTACGATCCTGGAGCTTTCCTATTCGGTGGGCCTGGCGTTGGGCATCATCGTGTTTTTCAATCATTTTGCCCAATTTAAGCTGAACACGGACCCCACGCCTCTGGAGGTGGAAATGCGGCTTTATGAGGACAATATCAGTAAAACCTTGATTCAGAATGACAGCAGAAAGGAGCAGGACATCGATGTTCACTGACTGGGTGGAAATGCCGGTGCCTTCTTTGATTTTAGCGATCACGGGCATCAGCGCAGGCGGGATTGTGGCTGCCGGTGTATTTGCCTTCCTGGCGATCATCGGCGTGTTTCCGCGGCTGATCGGAAAGACCCACACCGTCCGGCATATCTATTTGTATGAGACCCTCATTATCCTGGGGGGAGGCCTGGGAAATCTGGTGGACCTTTATGAATTTCCCATCCCCATGGGCAGTAACCTGATTTTAGGCGCCGCCGGCCTGTCAACCGGCATTTTTGTTGGCTGTCTGGTCATGTCCCTGGCGGAAACCCTGCAGGCGCTGCCGGTCCTCAACCGGAGAATCCGCCTGGCGGTGGGGCTGCAGTATGTGATTCTTTCCGTGGGCATCGGGAAGCTGGTGGGGGCGCTGGTGTACTTTGCCCGGAGAATGGGCGCGTAGCCGAAGACGAACCAAGAAGAGAGGAGTACGATCATGGAACTGAACAAACAGGCTTATGACAAATATGTAAAAGCGGTGACCCCGGTCCATCCCCTGTGGAAGGATATGGTCCGCGCCTTTCTGGTGGGCGGCGCCATCTGCCTTCTGGGCCAATGCATGACCACCGCCATGATGAAGCTTTGGGGGCTGGAAAAGGAGGACGCGATGACCTGGACCCAGCTGGAGCTGATCCTTTTAAGCATCCTCCTCACCGGCTGGAACCTTTACCCCAAAATCGTCAAATGGGGCGGCGCCGGCGCCCTGGTGCCCATCACCGGCTTTGCCAACTCGGTGGTGGCGCCGGCCATTGAGTATAAGGCGGAGGGCCAGGTCTTCGGCGTCGGCTGCAAGATCTTCACCATCGCCGGGCCGGTGATCCTCTACGGAGTTTTGAGCAGCTGGGGGCTGGGGGTGGTTTATTGGATTGGGCAGGCAGCAGGGCTGCTTTGATAGTTGAATATTGTTGTTTGTTTGTGAGCAAGGCAGCGGGCGGAAACGTTTGGTTGCCTTGTTTTTTTGAATTTTGTGATATAGAAGCAAAAACTCGCTCATTTTTTTGCGATTATACTTGTAAAACTCGCTCATTTTTTGCGATTATACTTGTAAAACTCGCTCATTTTTTGTATAATAGGAATAACAGAGAGGAGCGATGAATATGGTTGAGGTTTATTTGGAACGTCGGATTGACAATTATCTGACTCTATGGAAGAGAGATCCTGATCGTAAACCGCTGATTGTAAAGGGTCCGAGGCAGGTAGGGAAAACGGAGTCTATCCTGCATTTTGCCGCGGAAAACTATGAAAATATTATTTATATTAATTTTGTTGAAGAACCAAAGTATAAACTGATTACAGAGGATGGATATAAAACGGAAGATATTATTCGAAATATTTCACGTATGGATCCAGGCAAAAGGTTTGAGCCAGGGAAAACGCTCATTTTTTTTGATGAACTGCAGGAGTACCCGGAGATTTCCACAGCACTGAAGTTCTTTAAAATTGACAATCGTTTTGATGTGATTTGCAGTGGTTCCTTGTTAGGAATCCATTACAAACGAATTGAGAGTAACAGTGTCGGATATAAAACCGATTACAATATGTTTTCCATGGATTTTGAGGAATTTTTGTGGGCAAAGGGATATGGCAAAGCGGACATGGAAGATATGCTATTGCATATGAAAATGCAAAAGACTTTCAATGAGATGGAAATGTCGGTCTACAGTAGATTGTTTCTGGATTATTGTATTCTGGGGGGTATGCCGGCTGTCGTAAGAGAATATATCATTAGAGGAACTTTTGAAGGAACGCTGGACATTCAGAGGCAGCTTCTGGAAGATTACAGAGAGGATATTCGAAAATATGCGGAAGGTATGGATCAAACACGGATTCTTAATGTGTTTGAGCAGATTCCAATACAGCTTGCTAAGGATAACAAGAAGTTTCAGATTTCTAAAGTCGCAAAGGGTGCCAGATTCAAAGATTATCGGGGATGCATTGAATGGCTAAAAGATGCAGGGATCGTCAACATCTGCTATTGTCTTAATTATCCGGAGCTTCCTCTTCGCGGTAACTATGATGACACAAAATATAAACTCTATTTTTTTGATACGGGGCTTTTCGTTGCCATGCTGGACGAAGAAGCACAGGAAGATCTGCGGGCCAATAGAAATCTTGGTGTTTACAAAGGAGCCCTGTATGAAAATATTGTGGGGGAAGCGCTAACCAAATGCGGGTATGATTTGTATTACTATAAAAGGGAAGATTCCACATTGGAAGAAGATTTTTTTGTAAGAACTCAGAAAAATCTGCTGCCTGTGGAGGTAAAGGCAAAGCGCGGTACGGCGAAATCACTCAGAACACTGATTCAAAGTGAAAAGTATCCGGATATTCAGTGCGGCATAAAATTTACTGCCGGGAATATCGGATATAGTGATAATATTTATACATTTCCGTATTTTTGCGCTTCCCTGTTAAGAGAATATTTAAGACAGGATGGTTTTTGAAATTTTTGGTCTGAAAGAAAGTACCCCGGATTTTAAGGAATATGAGAAGGAGCTTCTGGAGCAAGTACACACCAGTATACAAGAAAAGTAACTGGTGTGTACTGTTCCGAGGCCCCACGACTTCTACTTCACCCCATACAACATCCCCAGCCCCGACAGCAGCCAGGGCGCCCGCACATATTTGGGAATGCAGTCCAGGTTTTCCGTGTGGGGCAGGTAGTGGATTTCTGTTATGCTCTCACTTTGCAGCTGCCGGATCAGCTCCTCCATGTCGCCGTAGATTTGCTTCTGTTCAAACAGGTCGTGGAAGGCGAAGGCCCCGCCCTTTTTCACAACCCGCAGCGCCTCCCGCACTACCTGACGTTTGTCCGGCTGGGTCCGCACCTCGTGGAAGACAAAGTTGCTGACGGCGGCGTCAAAGCTTTCGTCCGGAAATGGGAGCTTTGACGCATCGCCCTGGCGGAAGGTGATGGGAGAGACCTGTTCGATGCGGGCGTTTTCCTCACATTGTTCCTTGGCGTAATTCCATTCCCGGCTCCAATAGTCCATGCCGGTAATCTCGGCCCCGGGCCAGGTTTTGGCACAGAGAATGGTCAGGGCTCCGGAACCGCAGCCGATGTCCAGGAGCCGGCCCTTTCCGTCCCACGAAAGATGGGAGAGCAGGGCTTTATGGATGTCTCCCATGACGCCTCCTCCGGTAAAGGAAAAGGCGCGGCGGCAAAGCTGCATGTACAGGGTCATGGCAGCGGCCAGCAGGGTGAGTACAAGCAGCAGCCCGGCCGGAAGCGGAAGCCGCAGCAGGAAGCGGCACAGCAGACATAAAACGGCAAGCAGAAGCGTGACGCCCCAGAGTATCTGCATCAGGGTTTGGGGAATCCAGTTCCCGTAGTTTGGTTGTTTCATAAAGGACCTCCTTGTGTGAAATGAATTTGCATAACAGTTGCTATGTTTTGTTATATAAAAAACCTGAGGGGGTCTCCCTCAGGTGCTATAACCGGTCTTTGAAATTGTGCATCAGATTTTCCCATCCGCTTTCGGCGTATATGCCTAAAATATCATTGAAAAACAGCATTTGTTCCACGGTGTACTCTCCCCTTATTAAATTCAGGTTGGCCTGCAGACGCAGCTCGGCTAAAAAACGCATCACATCGGGATTTGGCTGCCGCCCCAGTTCCCTTGCGGAAAACAGGGTGAAATAATGGATCAGCCGTTCCAAAATCCTCTCCCGGAGATTTTCCCGCCCGCTTCCCTCTGATTTCTCCAGCAGAATAATCAGCTCTTTTCGGTGCAACAGCTCAAATTCCATGGTTTTTCGGTCGTTTTCCCGGCTGCTGGAGGGATCCGCAAGCTCCCTTCCGGCCAGCTGGTCGGCCATGGCAAAGAACTGGCCAATGACCGGATCCACAATCGAGCAGAACAGGTCATGCTTGCTGGCAAAAGAAAAATAGAAGGCCCCGGTGGTAACGCCGCAGGCCTTGCAGATCCGCCGCAGGCTGGCCTGCTTGTAGCCAAAATGATAAAATTCTTCCAATCCTGCACGAAGCAGGTTTTCTCGCGTATTGTTCATAACAATTGTTATGTTAGCATAGACTAACAAAAATGTAAAGGACGAACCTGGGCCGCTTTTCTCTAATTGAGAAAAAAAGTCTAAGAAAAAAGTCGGGAGCGCCGGATGACGGAGGCCGAGCGAAAGAACTGGCTGTCCCGCGCCGGGCAGGTATCGTCCCGGGTGGAGCGGTGTTTTTTTCGACTCATAGGATATTTCCACGTGCAAGTTTTGCCATTTTTTTGTCAAAATCTTCTTGACAAGCCGCCAGTGGGGTGCTATAATCCCATTCAACATAAACATACAAAAACGGTGGGTTTATAGGAAAAATGCAAACGTGCAGGAACAGAAGCAAAGAAAAACAAAAAAGAAAAACGGAGAGGAATAAAAAGAAATGCCTACGACGAACAAAATCAGGGAGATGAATTGGATCCAGTATGAACAGAGGCAGGCGGAAAACCCTACGGTGATTATCCCCACCGGGGCGTGTGAGGTTTACGGGCCTCATATGCCCATGGGCACCGATTTGATTGCGGCCGCGGCGATTGCGGAGCTGGTGGCGGAGAAAACAGGCGCGCTGATTGCACCGACCATTGAGATGGGGGAGTCCTCGGCGCTGACCTCCTTCCCCTGTACATTTGCTCTCAGCAGAAAGACCCTGGAAGCATTTTTGGAGGAATTGTTTCAGAAGCTGATCCGGGATGGCTTTCAAAATTTTCTGTTTCTGACCGGTCATGCGGGCAATGTGGATACCGTAAGCTATTTGATTAAGGTATATCAGCATCAATATGATATAAAGTGTGCCCAGGTTGACTGGTGGCGCTTCACCAATGCCAACAGCGGTGAGATTTTCGATCATCAGGGCTATCTGGCCCATGGACATGCCAGCGAGTGCGGCACCTCGGTCATGCTTTATCTGCGGCCGGAGCTGGTGGACCAGGCTGCCATAACCTGTGTGGATCCGGGCCCGGATCAGTCGGGATTTCCGGATATTATTCAGTACCGGAAATTCAATCAGAGGACACCCAATGGAATGATCGGCGACGCCACGGCGGCCAGCGCCGAGAAAGGCAGGCAGATCATTGATACCTGCGTAAGCCGGATTGTGGATTATATGAACCGTTATTTTTAAAGGGTGACGGCGAGTAATCATAAAAGAAAAGATCATAGGAGGAAAAATTATGAAAAAGAAAAGAACCTTGGCGCTTTTACTGGCAGGCGTGATGCTGGTGTCAGCCGGCCTTACCGGATGCAAGGGCAAATATGCCGCCAGCAATACGGAAAGTACAACGACAGCCGCCGCGGCGGAGGGAGAAGCCGCGGACTCTGATGCGGAATCCGAAGCCCCGGCAGAGGATGCCGTCTATAAGGATACCCTGACGGTGGCGGTCCAGGAGGACGCCAAAACCCTGGATTCCCAGGAGTGCAACAAGATTAACTACGCAGTGCTGATGCAGCCCTTGTATGACCAGCTGGTTCATTTTAACTGGAAGGAAAATACTTATGAGCCCCAGGTTGCAACCAGCTGGGAGCTGGTGGACGATACCACCATGGTATTCCATCTGCGGGATGACGTTTATTTCCACAACGGGGAGCAGCTGACGGCGGAGGATGTGCTGTACACCTACAAGCGGGCCACGGAGACGGCTCTCAGCGCCTCGACCTTTTCCTTTTACGACGCGGAAAATTCCAGAGCCATCGACGATTTCACCGTTGAGATTAAGTTAAACTTCCCTTACGCGCAGATTCTGGATGTGCTGTCCGGAAACCGGGCAGGAATCGTCTGCAAAAAGTATGTGGAGGAAGTGGGAAGCGATTATTTCGGACGCAATCCCATCGGCTCCGGCCCCTATAAATTCGTCAGCTGGACCTCAGGAACGGAGATCCGCATGGAGCGCAACGAGGAGTATTGGGGAGAAAAGGCCCAGACGAAAAACCTGGTGTTTAAGGTGATTACCGAGGCGGCCAACCGAGTGATCGAGCTGGAGACCGGAAATGTGGACGCCGCTTATGAAATCGCCGGAAGCGATGTGGACCGCATCAACGCTACGGACGGCATCCATGTGGAGATGACCCCGTCCTACCGCTATTACACCATCACCTTCAGCATGCAGGATGAGGTGACCAGCAATCAGGATTTGAGATATGCATTGTCCTACGCTCTGGATAAGGAATCCCTGGTGAATGCGATTTTCGCAGGAACCGCGGAAACAGCCACCGGCTTCTATCCGTCCAATATTTTCGGCTTCAAGGATTTTGGCGTATTGCCCTACGATCTGGATAAGGCGAAGGAGTATCTGGAAAAGGCCGGGTATCCGGACGGCTTAACCTTGAAGTTTGATTATGAGCCTCGTGAGACGGACCGTCAGCTGGCGGAGGCAATCCAGAACATGTGGGCGAAGATCGGCGTGGAATTGGAAATGTATGAGATGGATTCCGCCACCTATGTGGCCAATGGAAACACCTTCCAGGTGGGCATGAGAAACGGAAATGCCGGCGAGCCGTCCAACATTTTGATTATTTATGATTCCTCCTTTGCCGATAAGCTTCAGGGCAATGACGACTGGCTGGATGAGCAGCTTGCCCTGGCAAAGACCCTGTATGATGACAGCGAGCGGGCGGCAAAATACCAGGAAATTCAGGATTACTTATATGAAAAGCGCTACACGATCCCCTTTGCGTTTGCGGCAGCAATCTATGGGGTAAGCGATAAGGTTCAGAATTGGGAGCTTCATCCCAACCAGATGACCGATTTGTCGAAGGTCCGCGTACTGGAATAACGGAAAACGGAAATTGCTGGGAAGGGCAGGGGAAAGAAAGATTCCTGCCCTTTTCCATTGCTTCTGAAAAAGAAAGGCAGATGCCCTATGATTAAGTTTATTGCAAGACGTTTGGTTATGATGGTTCCCGTCCTGCTGGGCGTATCGTTTGTCATATTTTCCATGATGTACTTTACGCCAGGGGATCCGGCAGATGCCATTTTAGGCGATATGGCCACCGCGGAGGACAAGGAAATGTTCCACGAGGAGCACGGACTGAACGATCCCTTTTTGACCCAGTATATCAATTATATAAAGGGCGTGATCCTGGAGGGGGATTTGGGAACTTCCTACACCACCAAGCAGCCGGTGACCATAGAGATCGTGGAACGGTTTCCCACCACCCTGAAGCTAGCAGGCGTCAGCGTGGTGATTTCGGTTATCATCGGCATTGTGTGCGGAATCATATCGGCCACCAGGCAGTACTCCATCTTTGACCATTTCTGCACGGTGATTTCCATGATTGGCGTCTCCATGCCGAATTTCTGGCAGGGAATGATGATGATCATCCTTTTTTCCGTTTATCTGGGATGGTTTCCGCCGTCGGGATTTTCTTCGCCCATCTATTGGGTGCTGCCGGCCCTGACCATAGGGACCAGCTCTGCGGCCAATATTATGCGCATGACCCGTTCCAGCATGCTGGAGGTGATCCGCCAGGATTATATCCGGACCGCCAGGGCCAAAGGGCAGAAGGAAAGCGTGGTGATCTGGAAGCATGCCCTGAAAAATGCCCTGATCCCCATTATCACGGTTGTGGGCCTGTCCTTCGGCCGCCTGCTGGGCGGAGCCGTGGTTACGGAGTCCGTTTTTTCCATTGCAGGGATTGGAAAGCTGATGGTAGACGCCATTAAAGTGAAAAATTATCCTTTGGTGCAGGGCGGAATTCTATTTTTGGCGGCAGTGATGTGTGTGGTCAACCTGTGCGTGGATATTTTATATGCCTTTGCAGATCCCAGAATCCGCTCCCAGTATGTGAAGGGAAGGCTGCGGAAAAGGGTGCTGCATGCGGGGAAAGGAGAAGGGAGCGTATGAGCCAGGAGCTGATTCAGATCAGGAAGCAAAGCCAGGCCGGAGCCATTGCGAAACGCTTTTTGCGCAACAAGGCGGCGGTGCTCAGCCTGATCATCATTCTGATACTTTGTTTTTGTGCCCTGTTTCCCCAGGTCGTCGCGCCCTACGGCTATGATGACCAGGATTTGAGCCGGCTGTTTGTGGAGCCGTGCGGTCAGTATTTATTTGGCACGGATAATTTCGGAAGAGATATTTTCAGCCGGGTTGTCTATGGCTGCAGGACCTCGCTGCTGATCGGCCTTTCCTCGGTTGTCATTTCCTGCGTCATCGGCATTGTGATCGGATGCCTGGCGGGATATTACGGCGCCGTGGCGGACAATGTTCTCATGAGAATCATGGACATTATGCTGGCGATTCCCAACATTCTGCTGGCCATGTCTATCGTGGCGGCCCTGGGAACCGGCACCCAGAATTTGATTCTGGCCATCGGTATCGGCGCGGTTCCGGGATATGCCAGGATTGTCCGGGCCTCCATCCTGTCGGTGAAGGATCAGGAATACATAGAGGCGGCCAGGTCCATCGGAGCAGGCTCCTGGCGCATTATTTTGAATCACATTCTGCCCAACTGCATGGCCCCGATTATCGTCCAGGCGACCATGAACATTGCCACGGCGATCCTTTCCACCGCCGGTTTAAGCTTTATCGGGCTGGGCATTGAGCCGCCCACGGCGGAATGGGGGTCCATGCTGTCCTCCGGAAGAGCCTTTCTGCGGGATCATTGGTTCGTGGTCACCTTCCCGGGACTGGCGATTATGATTACCGTGTTTGCATTCAACCTGTTTGGCGATGGCCTGCGGGATGCGCTTGATCCGAAATTGAAATAGCGAGGAGTGGGATCCCATGAGTGATAAAAAGAATATACTGGAAATCAAAGATTTAGCCGTTCACTACGTCACATCGGAATCCACCGTGAAGGCGGTCAATGGAATCAGCCTTACCGTGGAGAAGGGCGAGGCCGTCGGTCTGGTGGGGGAAACGGGAGCGGGAAAAACCACGACGGCCTTGAGCATTATGCAGCTGATTCCCAATCCTCCCGGAAAAATCGTCAGCGGGGAGATTCTCCTGGACGGCGTTGACATGAACCGGATTTCCGAGCTGAAAAAGCGGGAGATCCGCGGCAGCAAGGTGTCCATGATCTTTCAGGATCCCATGACGGCCCTGAATCCGGTGCTGACGATAGGTGATCAGATCGTGGAGGTGATCCGGCTTCACAATAAGGTCAGCAGAAAGGAAGCGGTGGTGCGGGCGGTCCGCATGCTGGAGCTTGTGGGAATTTCCGCGGAGCGCTTTGACGATTATCCCAGCCAGTTTTCCGGCGGCATGAAGCAAAGGGTGGTGATCGCCATTGCCCTGGCATGCAATCCCCAGCTTTTGATTGCCGATGAGCCGACCACGGCTCTGGATGTGACGATTCAGGCCCAGGTGCTGGATTTGATCGATAAGCTGAAGGCCGAGTTTCACACCTCTCTGATTTTGATTACCCACGATTTGGGCGTGGTGGCTGAGGTCTGTGATAAGGCCGCCATTATGTATGCGGGGGAGATTGTGGAGTACGGCACGCTGGAGCATATATACAAAAATACGAAGCATCCCTATACCATCGGCCTGTTTGAATCCATTCCCAATTTCAATGAAAAGGTGCGCCGCCTAAAGCCGATTCCAGGACTGATGCCGGATCCCACGAATCTGCCGGAGGGCTGTGTATTTGCGGAGCGGTGCCGTTTCGCAACGGACCACTGCCGGAAGGGAACCATTCCGGTGACCGAGGCAGAGCCGGGGCATTTGGTAAAATGTCTGAAATGCGCGGATCAGTCTCGGATGTGACGCAGAAATGAGGAAAACATGAGCGAGAAAGAATATTTAGTAGAGGTGGAACACCTGAAAAAATATTTCCGGACATCCAAGGGAATCCTGCATGCGGTGGATGATGTCTCCTTCAAAATCGAGAAGGGGAAAACTCTGGGGGTGGTGGGAGAATCCGGCTGCGGAAAATCCACCCTGGGAAGAACCGTCATCCATCTGCACGAACCCACGTCCGGAAAAATCGTCTTCAACCATGAGGACATCAGCACCATCAAGGGCTCCGTTTTGAAGCAGCGCCGCCGCAATATGCAGATGATTTTCCAGGATCCCTTTTCATCCCTGAATCCGAGAATGTCCGTCAGCCAGATTATTGCGGAGCCGCTGATGATCTATCAGGAATGCAAATCCAAGGAGGAGTTGGCAAGGCGGGTGGCAGAACTGATGGATACCGTGGGTCTGGCGAAGCGATTGGCGGCCTCCTATCCCCACGAGCTGGACGGCGGACGGCGGCAGCGAATCGGCATCGCCCGGGCATTGTCCTTAAACCCGGAATTTATCGTCTGCGATGAGCCGGTATCCGCCCTGGACGTGTCCATCCAGGCCCAGATTTTGAACCTGATGCAGGATCTGCAGGAGGAAAGAGGCTTGACTTATATGTTTATTACCCATAATATGTCAGTAGTAAAGCATATTTCCGATCAGATTATGGTCATGTATCTGGGAAACGTGGTGGAGTTTGCCTCCGCCGACGATATGTTCGTGGACCGGCTCCACCCCTATACCAAGGCCCTTTTGGCGGCGGTTCCGGTGCCGGTGCTGGGAGCCAAAAAGGAGCGCCGCCTGCTGGCCGGGGAAATATCCTCCCCGATCAATCCCAAGCCCGGGTGCCGTTTCGCTTCCCGATGTCCTTATGCCACGGAGGTATGCTTCCGGGAGAATCCGAAGCTTGTGGAGGCAAAGCCGGGCCATCTGGCCGCCTGCCACCATGTGGGGGAAATCAATCAGCTGTGACGGAGGATAGGAAGATGATGAGAAAATATAAAATCGGTGTGATTCAGTGCGACACGCAAAATGATAAAAAGAAAAATCTGGATCAGATTTGCGGTCTGATCGACCAGGCGGCGGCGCAGGGAGCCCAGTTAATTACCCTGCCGGAAACCATGCATTGCATCGGCGATAATGTGGGGGAGGGCGGCAGCCGCCAGGAGGAGATTCCGGGCTATACCATCGGGCGGATGATGGAGAAGGCCAGAGAGCACCATATTTATATTCATTGCGGCAGCATCGCCGAGGCCCGGGAGGGGGAGCGGCGGTATTTTAACACCACGGTTCTTTTGGACCGGGAAGGGCGCATTCTTGCCAAATACAGAAAGCTGCATACCTTTGACGTGGTTATGCCGGACGGGACGCCGGTGATGGAATCTGAGCGGGTTTATCCGGGCAATGAAATCGTCACGGTGGATACGGAGCTGGGCTGTCTGGGACTTAGCATCTGCTATGACCTGCGTTTCCCGGAGCTTTATCGGATCATGGCCCTGCGGGGAGCTCAGGTGCTTTTGGTGCCGGCCAATTTTACCATGGTCACGGGAAAGGATCACTGGGAGGTGCTTTTGCGGGCCAGGGCCATTGAAAACGGCTGCTATGTGGTGGCGGCGGACCAGGTGGGCAAAAAGACAAACGGCCAGCTGCCCTACGGAAACAGCCTGGTGGCAGATCCCTGGGGGACCGTCATCGCCAGAGCCAGGGACCGGGCCGGCATGTTCGTGGCGGAAATTGATCTGGATTATCTGGATGAGGTGAGAACCCGGATCCCGTCCCTGAAAAACCGGAGGGATGACATTTACCAATGCAAATCCGTATATTAAGAAGACGGAGAATGGAGGAAGCGTATGGCATTGACGAAAGAAGTTTATGACCGGTTCATGAAGGTGGACCCGGCCACAGTGGGACATCATATCGCCGGAGGCTTTATGAGGCCGGAGATGAAGCCACTGAATAAAAATGTGAAAATGCTGGGACCTGCCTATACGGTAAGGATGGAGGGCCGGGACGCGGCTCCCCTCCACTATGCCTTCACCAAGGCCCCCAAGGGCTCGGTGATCGTGGTGGATCGCTGCGGGGATAAAACCTTTGCCTGTGTGGGGGAAATCGTGGCCTTATATGCCCAGTGCCAGGGCTTTGCCGGGCTGGTGATCGACGGCATGGTAACCGATTCCCGGGCCATCGAAAAGCAGGATTTCCCGGTATTTGCCACCGGAATTTCCGTGGTGGTGACCCAGGTGCTGGGAGTTTCCGGCAAGGTCAATATCCCCATTACCTGCTGCGGGGCCGCCGTAAATCCGGGGGATATTATCTTTGGGGATGCGGACGGCGTGATCGTCATGCCGCCGGACGGCTACGAGGAGGCGCTGGCGAAGGCCGAGGCCGGGATTGCCCGGGAGGACGGCTTAAAGAACTATTACCGGGAAGGCGGAAAATCGCCCATTAATATTGCGCGGCTGTACGGCGCGAACCTGCCGGAATACATCAATACCCTGAAAAAATATGACTGAAAGATTCAGTAGAAATGAGGCGGCAATGAATTATCTGGCTTTGGCGGAAGAAAACAAAGAATTATTGATCGAGATGAGGCGGTTTCTCCACGTCCACCCGGAGACCAGCGGCAACGAAATCCAGACCCTTGCCTTTATCCGCTCCAGGCTGGAGCAGTTTGGAATTCCCTATGAGGAGGTGGAGCAGGGCGGGATCATCGGCATCCTGGATGGCGGGATACCGGGAAAAACCCTGCTGATCCGGGCGGACTGTGATGCCCTGCCCATGGACGAATCCGATACCAATGAAAAATTCCCCAAAACCTGCGTCAGCTGCGTGAAGGGAGCCGCCCATACCTGCGGCCATGATTTCCATACGGCGTCCCTGCTGGTGCTGGCGAAGATTTTAAAGGAGCAGCTGGGAAACTGGCGGGGAAGGGTGGTCCTGTACTTTGAGCGCAGCGAGGAAAAGGGCGGGGCCTCCCGGGCGCCCTTTAAAAGATGAGAATATTCTGAATATTATGACAAAAGAAGCATAATAGAATTTGATAATCGGGGATTTTATCAAAGCGGATGAGAGTTCCGCAAAAGAAGTAAATTTAAATAGAGAGGTACAGTCCAATGGAAGTAATGCATTAAGGACGGGTGTCAGTTCAGATCTACACCATATTCGCTTATTTTGGAACCATCGAGTCCTTGTATGCGCTGTATGTATTTTCCTGGATTCTGACGGCGGTGGCGGAGATTATCTATTTTGTAAAGATTTATCGCGGCACGCCTCAATAATCGGCAGAAGCCTTTCGTTATCGTTCGCAGCCCTTCCTCTGCATAAAACCGGAAAATCCGGACAAATTAAGAAAGAGCAATCGGAAATCTGGCAGCAGCCTGGCCGGAAGGCTTAGGCTGCTGTGAAATTCATCAGAATGCGATGAGATGCGCCGGTGACGCGCTTCATCGCATTTGCATGGCAGGAGGAACTTATGCAGAAAGGGAAAGCAAGCATCCGCTTCGAGCGGGATGTGTATGTGGCCGGAATGGCGGCAGTGGCCGGAAAAAAGGAGGGAGAGGGCCCGCTGGGACCGCAAATCGATGTGGTAGAGCAGGACCCCATGTTTGGCGCGCCCACCTGGGAACAGGCGGAAAGCGCATTGCAGAAGCAGACGGCGGACCTGGTATTGGAAAAATGCGATATTCACCGGAAGGACATACGGTATTTGTTTGCAGGGGATCTTTTGGGGCAGCTGATCGCCACGTCGTTCGGCACCGTGGATCTGCAGATCCCGCTGTTTGGACTGTACGGCGCCTGCTCCACCATGGGCGAGGCCATCAGCCTGGGGTCCATGTGCGTGGACGGCGGCTATGGGGATCAGGTGCTGGCTATGGCTTCCAGCCATTATGCCACTGCGGAAAAGCAATTCCGTTTTCCGCTGGCCTATGGAAATCAGCGGCCCCAGTGCTCCACCTGGACGGTGACCGGCTGCGGCGCGGTGGTCCTCTCCTCCAAAGGAAGGCCCGGTCAAGCGCGGGTAGCCGGCATCACCACCGGGAAAATGGTGGATCTGGGTATGAAGGATTCCATGAATATGGGAGCCGCCATGGCTCCGGCGGCATGGGATACCATTATGCAGAATTTTGAGGATTTCGGTGTGGATGAAAGCTGGTATGACAAAATCATCACCGGAGATCTGGGAGCAGTCGGGCGGAAGATTCTGCTGGATTTTATGAGGCAGAAGGGGCATGACCTGGAAGAAAAGCATATGGACTGCGGTCTGGAAATCTATGACAATCAAAAGCAGGACACCCACTCCGGCGGCAGCGGATGCGGCTGTGCGGCGGTGACCCTTTGCGCCTATATCCTGCCGCGGATTCTGGATGGAACCTGGAAGCGGGTGCTTTTCCTGCCCACAGGCGCCCTCCTGTCCACCATCAGCTACAATGAAGGGCAGAGTATACCGGGGATTTCCCACGGGGTGATCCTGGAGTTGGCGGGAGGTGAGACGAAAGAATGACAGAACTGATCAAGGCATTTGTGGCAGGCGGAAGTATCTGTGCGCTGGTGCAGATCCTGCTGGACAGGACAAAGCTGATGCCGGGGCGCGTGATGGTGCTTTTGGTGGTCAGCGGCACCTTCCTTGGCTGGCTGGGAATCTACGAGCCGTTTCTGGAGTGGGCCGGAGCCGGAGCCGCCGTGCCGCTTCTGGGCTTTGGCAACACCCTGTGGAAGGGCGTGGCAAAGGGCATCGGCGAGGACGGCTTCCTGGGACTGTTTAAGGGCGGACTGACCGCCAGCGCCGCTGGCATCAGCGGTGCGCTGATTTTCGGATACCTGGGCGCCCTGGCGTTTAAGCCGAAAATGAAAGAATAGGCAAAAATGAAAGAGTAGACGAAAATGAAAGAGCAGGGGCGCAAAGCGGCAGCATAAAGAAAGACCAGAGGGAATCCTGTCAGGATAATCCTTCTGGTCTTTTTTGTGTTTAGTCCTGTCCCGGTCCCTGGGATATGCCGGAGCCGCCGGGAGACTGGCCGGAGCTTCCGGGAGATACATAGCCGGGGCCCAGCTGATTAAAGCCGGAGCCGGGAGCCTCCAGGCTGGAGCTGTCCGGATCGTTCGGAGACGGATTGATAATGGTGGACAAATGCCCCGTACATTCCTGGGAAGGCATGGCAAAGGGAGAATCGTCCGTGCTTCCCGTGGTATCGGATGGAAGCGCGATACGGATCACCGTGGCCTTGGGACAGCTTCTTGCGGGAAGCAGGCCGGTGGTTTCACACACAGTCACCCGCACGTGTTTGTCACAGACCTCTGTGGGGACGGTTCCCGCGGCGAAATATTCCGTGTAGACCGCGTTTCCGCGCTCGTCCGCGGTGCAGACGCCGGGGATAGCCAGCTTGCCGGATTTACGGCAAATCTCGGCGGTTTCGATGCTGTCCGGACATTGAAAGCCGGGATCGGGCAGGTTCTCATGGACGCGGGTCATGATTTTCCGCCAGATCTGCTTGTGGAAGGAAGTGCCGCCGTTTTGGGCGGTCAGCTTCTGGTTGTCGTCGCAGCCGGCCCAGATTCCGGCGGTGTAGTAGGGGGTAAAGCCCACAAACCAAATGTCGTTGTTGGAGGTGGTGGTACCGCTCTTTCCCGCGTTGGACATACCGGGAATGCTGGCGGAAACGCTGGTGGAGTTGACATTGACTCCGGAACGGGCAAACTTGCGGTTGCTCTGCATGGATGCCGACAGGGCGTCCGTCAGCAAAAACGCGGTGGAATCCTTCAACACCCGATGGGTTTCCGGCTCATTGTCAAGGAGAATCTTGCCGTCGTGATCCAGAATCCGGGTGAAAAAGACGGGCTTGGTATAAACGCCTCCGTTGGCTATGGAGGAGTAGGCGGCGGTCAGTTCCAGATTGGTGACGCCGCGGGTGATACCGCCCAGGGCGGTGGCAGCGTTTAAGTCGGTGTCCGTCAGGGAGGTGATGCCGAAGTTTTTGGCGTATTCCACGCCCAGCTGCGGAGTCACCGTCTCCATCAGACAGCGCACGGCGACGATATTCATGGAATAAATGATACCGTCCCGGATGCTGGAGTAGCCCAGATAACCCTGGCTATACCAGTTTTTGAAGGTTTTCGTGCCCACCGTGTAGGGCGCGTCATAGTAAACGGTTCCCAGGGTGGCGCCGCAGGTGTCCAGCGCCGGCGCGAATGCGGTGATGACTTTGAAGGTGGAGCCTGGTTGCCGGAGGGTATTGGTAGCCCGGTTTAAGGTCAGGCTGGCGGTTTTGGCGCCGCGTCCGCCGCTGATCGCTTTTACCTGGCCGGTGGCCTGGTCCATGATCACAAAGGAGACCTGGGGCTGCAAGGTCTTGGTGAGAGACTCTCCGATGATCGTATCCGTATCGGTCAAAAGGAAGGCCTTGTAGGCATCGATCTCTGACTGGATTTCTTCTTCGCTGTCATACAGACCATCGTAGCTGTCCCGCAGCACGGTCTGATGCCAGGATTTTATGGATTCCTCGGAATAATGCCGGGTCTCGCCGTCTGCGTGTGTGACGGACAGCCGATATTCAATAGAATAGCGGGCGGCGTTGTAATTGTCCGGATTGTTGACCTCGGAATCGACAATTTCCTGAATCACAGGATCCTGGGTGGTATAAATCTGCAGGCCGCCGCTGTAAAGCAGGTTGTGAGCCTGGGTGTCGGTGTATCCCAGCTTTTCCATCAGGGTCTCTTTCACCTGCTGGGTCAGTTCGTCCGTAAAATAGCTGTAGGGCGTGGAATTCTCCCGGGAAACCAGGTCCACGTTCTGGATGCGGGCGTATACGTCATCCGCCAGGGCCTCCTCCTGTTCTTCCTTGGTGATATAGCCCTGCTCATACATATACTGGAGAATGATCTTGCGCTTTTCTTCGTTTTTCTCCTGGCCGGTGATAGGATTTAAGTGGGCCGGATTCTGGGTGATGCCCGCAATGACGGTGCATTCCGACAGGGTAAGCTCAGAAACATCCTTATTAAAATACCGTTTGGCGGCCACCTTGACCCCAAGGGTATTATTGCCCAGGTTGATGGTATTTAAATAGTTGGTGAGAATCAGCTTCCGGTCCATGGATTTGGTCAGCTGCAGGGCAAGATACTGCTCCTGGAGTTTTCGTTCCAGCCGTGCGCCCAGGCTGGTCTCCATGCCGCCGTTGAAAATATTGTTCTTGATCAGCTGCTGGGTGATGGTGCTCCCGCCGCCGCTGTAATCGTTGGTGATCAGGCCGATGGCTGCGCGGGCGATGGAACGCAGGTCGATGCCGTTGTGGGTCCAGAAACGAGAGTCCTCGATGGCTACGAAGGCGTTGATCAGATCCTGAGGAAGCTCCTCGTAGGTGGCCTCCTCCCGGTTGGAGCCTGCAGTCACCAGGGTCTCGGTCAGATTGCCGGCGCTGTCATAAATGGTGGTGGCGTATCCGATGGGGACAATGCTGTCCACATTCAGCTCCGGAGCGCTGTCGATGATGCCCATGAACATGCCTGCCCCCACGCTGCAGAGAATCAGTCCTGAAAAAAGAAACAACACAAAGCAGGTTTTAAAAAATGTCAGAACGATCCGGGTCGTATATTTCCGTCCGTTGGAATTGGCTGCGGCAATCCTTTTTTCTGTAGCTTCCTTTCCATAATTTAGGTTCATAGGATTCCTCCTTAAAAATAGCCGGAGCGGACTTGTATACCGCTTTCGATTAGTATACCAAACTTGTCCGAACAATTCAAGGGGATGGCCATGCGCTAATCCTGCTCATTCAGGCGGCGTCCCTGTCGCTAATCCTGCTCATTCAGGCGGCGTCCCTGCTTGTCAAAATCCTGGATTCTTGCTATGATGAACGAAAGAAAAGCATTGGAAAGGATTCATTTATGGAAGAACGATATAAAATTCTCTATCGGGGCGGGGAGGGCGAGCTGGTGGAGAAGAAATCCCGCTTTATCGCCACCACCCGTCCGGTGGAGTCGGAGGAAGAAGCGGCGGCATTTATCGAGGAAATGAAGAAAAAATACTGGGACGCGCGGCACCATTGCTCTGCCTATGTGATCGGGGAGCGGGGCCAGATCTCCCGGTGCAGCGACGACGGCGAGCCCTCCCAGACCGCAGGCCGGCCCATGCTGGATGTGCTTTTGGGAGCAGGAGTGCGCAATATCTGCGTGGTGGTGACCCGGTATTTCGGCGGCGTGCTTTTGGGCACCGGCGGCCTGGTGAGGGCCTATTCCGGAGCGGTGCAGGAGGGCCTGAAGGCCAGCGTGATTCTGGAAAAATGTCTGGGCAGGAGGATGCTCATCACCACCGATTACAATGGCATCGGCAAAATTCAATATACGGCCGCCCGGCTGGGGGTCCCGATTCTGGACACCCGGTATACGGACCAGGTGGCGGTCACCATCCTGACGCCGGTTTCCCAGGCGGATCAGCTGAAAAAGCAGATCACGGAAAAAACCAACGGGAAAGCGCTGATCGAAGACGGTGAAACCCTGTATTACGGCGTGCTGGACGGGGAGATTATTCTTTTATAACTGGTTATTCTTTTATAACTGGGGCTTGCAATCTCCGGGCAATGATGATATATTGTAACAGTTCAGTCGGGCCAGGATACACAGCCCGGGTGTACGGTTGCTGCTAAAGAGAAACAAAGGAATCATTTGAGAGATAGAGGAAGAATGGATTTATGAAGATGAAGAGAGAAGATGTCAGAAATATCGCGATCATTGCCCATGTAGACCATGGCAAAACCACGCTGGTGGACGAGCTGTTAAAGCAGAGCGGCGTATTCCGGGCCAACCAGGAGGTGGTGGATCGGGTCATGGATTCCAATGACCTGGAGCGGGAGCGCGGAATCACAATTCTTTCCAAAAATACAGCGGTATTTTATAAAAATACAAAGATTAATATCATCGATACCCCCGGCCATGCGGATTTCGGCGGCGAGGTGGAGCGCGTGCTGAAAATGGTAAACGGCGTGATCCTGGTGGTGGACGCCTATGAGGGTCCCATGCCCCAGACCAAGTTTGTGCTGCAGAAAGCCCTGGAGCTGGATTTGTCGGTGATTGTCTGCATCAATAAGGTGGACCGTCCGGAGGCCCGGTGCAAGGAAGTGATCGACGAGGTTTTGGAGTTGTTCATGGACCTGGATGCTTCCGACGAACAGCTGGACTGCCCGTTTTTGTTTGCATCGGCCAGAGCCGGCTTTGCCAAGAAAAACCTGGAGGATCCGGAGGTGGACATGAGTCCCCTGTTTGAGACGATTATCGATTATATTCCGGCGCCGGAGGGCGATCCGGACGCGGATACCCAGATGCTGATCAGTACCATCGATTACAATGAATACGTGGGCCGCATCGGCGTGGGCAAGCTGGATAACGGCAGCATCCGCGTCAACCAGGAATGCGTGATTGTAAACCACCATGATCCGGACAAGCTGCGCAGGGTAAAGATCGGCAAGCTGTATTTGTTTGACGGCTTAAACCGGGTGGAGGTAGCGGAGGCGGGAATCGGCGACATTGTGGCGGTTTCCGGTATTTCCGAGCTGCATATCGGCGATACCATCTGTTCCCCGGAGAACCCTCAGTCCATTCCCTTCCAGAAGATTTCCGAGCCGACCATTGCCATGAATTTTATGGTCAATGACAGTCCGCTGGCGGGACAGGAGGGCAAATATGTGACCTCCCGCCATATCCGGGAACGTCTTTTCCGGGAATTGAATACGGATGTAAGCCTGCGGGTGGAGGAGACCGATTCTCCCGATTGCTTTAAGGTATCCGGCCGCGGCGAGCTGCACTTGTCCGTGCTGATTGAGAATATGCGCCGGGAGGGCTTTGAGTTTGCGGTCAGCAAGGCGGAGGTTTTATACAAGTATAATGAGCGCAATCAGAAACTGGAGCCCATGGAGCTGGCCTATGTGGACGTGCCGGAGGAGTTTACCGGCAGCGTGATCCAGAAGCTGACCACCCGAAAGGGCGAGCTGCAGGGGATGAGCCAAACCAACGGCGGCTATACCCGCCTGGAGTTTTCCATCCCGTCCCGGGGACTGATCGGCTACCGGGGAGAGTTTATGACCGACACCAAGGGCAATGGCGTCATGAATACCATTTTTGACGGCTATGGACCCTACAAGGGGGATCTGGCCTACAGAAAGACCGGCTCCCTGATCGCCTATGAAAGCGGCGAGACCATCACCTACGGCCTGTTCAACGCCCAGGAGCGGGGCCTGCTGTTTGTGGGACCGGGCGAGCGGGTCTATTCCGGCATGGTCATCGGCCAGAACCCCAAGGCGGAGGATATTGAGGTCAATGTCTGCAAGACCAAAAAGCTGACCAACACCCGTTCCTCCAGCGCGGACGAGGCCCTGAAGCTGGTGCCGAAAAAGCTGATGAGCCTGGAGCAGTGTCTGGAATTTATTGATACCGATGAGCTTTTGGAGGTGACCCCCCAGAATCTGCGGATCCGCAAAAAAATTCTGGACCCGACCATGAGAAAGAGAGCATCCTTTAAAAAGTAAACCGCATAGAACGCCGCAGGCAGACGGATTTGTGCCGGCTGTCCGCGGCATTTTTGTCGATATTTCGCAGGCGGAACTTTTCATATGGAATCCGTTTTTTTCATAAATATTATATTAGCGTAAAGCAAATAAATATGAAAAAGAAAGAGGAGAGAAAAGTACCATGTCAGAAAAAGTAATTGAGAACAATAAAGTGAGCGTTATTGGAGAAATCATTTCCGGCTTCACCTTCAGCCATGAGGTGTTTGGAGAAGGATTTTTTGTGGTAGATGTGGCAGTGAACCGTTTAAGTGAGCAGGCGGATATTATCCCGTTAATGATTTCGGAAAGACTGATCAATGTTCAGGAAGATTACCGGGGCTGTACGGTGGAGGCCATCGGACAGTTTCGTTCGTATAACCGTCACGAAGGCGTGAAAAACCGGCTGGTGCTGTCGGTCTTTGTGCGGGAAATCAACTTTATGGAGGAATTTACCGATTACACCAAGACCAATCAGATTTTCCTGGACGGCTATATCTGCAAGGCGCCCATTTACCGGAAAACGCCCCTGGGCCGGGAAATCGCGGACCTTTTGCTGGCGGTGAACCGGCCCTACGGCAAATCCGATTACATACCCTGCATTGCCTGGGGCAGAAACGCCCGCTTCGCCTCCGGCTTTGAGGTGGGCACCCGGGTACGGATCTGGGGCAGGGTACAAAGCCGGGAATATACCAAGAAAATCAGCGAGACGGAGTGTGAAAAACGGGTGGCCTATGAGGTATCCATCAGCAAAATGGAGTGCGGGGAGGAGGATTCCTTGCAAAAATGAGCATTATGTGGTAAGATAGCCCACAAGCAATAGAATACTGAGGAGTATGAGATGAGTACTGGAAAGATTGAAGTAATCTATGGAAATGGCTATGGCAAAACTTCCATGGCAGTGGGGCGGGGATTTTTCGCTCTGACCAGGCAGCAGGATGTGATCATGATCCAGTTTTTGAAGGGAAGTCAGAAACAGGAGAGTCTGGAGGTGATCGAGCGCCTGGAGCCGGAGATGAAGGTGTTCCGTTTTGAAAAGTCGGACTGCTATTTTGATCAGCTGACGGAGGCTCGCAAGCAGGAAGAATATATCAATATCCGCAATGGACTCAACTACGCCAAAAAGGTATTGACCACCGGAGAGTGCGACCTGCTGATCCTGGATGAGGTGCTGGGACTTCTCGACCAGTGCCTGCTGACGGAGGAGGAATTGAAACAGCTTTTGGACTGCCGGGACGAGGTGAACGTGATCCTGTCCGGGAAGGTGCTGCCGGACTGGCTGCGGGATATGGCGGACCGGGTGGTGTGCATCAGCCAGGATAAGCCGTGAAAAATTGCAGGCTGACGGCTGTGAAAAATTGCAAAATTGCAGGCTGACGGCTTGACAAGCGGCTTATATAATGCAAAAACGAGCAAAAACGAGACAGAAGAAAAAGGAGGAATTTTGATTATGGCAATTTTTGAAGGTGCTGGCGTAGCATTGGTTACCCCGTTTCATGCAAATGGAGAAGTAAATTACGAAAAGCTGGAGGAGCTTTTGGAGGAGCAGATCGCAGGAGGCACCGACGCGATCATTTCCTGCGGCACTACCGGTGAATCCTCCACCATGAGCCATCAGGAGCACCTGGATGTGGTGCGGTTTACCTGCAAAAAGGTAAACGGACGGATTCCGGTGATTGCAGGTACCGGTTCCAATTCCACCAGGGAGGCCATTTACATGTCCACGGAGGCCGAGAAGGCCGGCGCGGACGGCCTGCTTTTAGTGACTCCCTACTATAATAAGGCGACCCAGAACGGACTGATTGTCCACTACACGACCATTGCCCAGTCGGTTTCCATTCCGATTCTTCTGTATCACATCCCGGGACGTACCGGCGTGACCATGAAGCCGGAGACCATCGTGAAGCTGTGCAAGGACGTGCCAAACATTATAGGCGTCAAGGAGGCAAGCGCGAATTTTTCCGCGATTGCAGAGATGATGCATATGGCGGATGGCTGTATCGATCTGTACTCCGGCAATGACGACCAGATCGTACCGTTGCTTTCCCTGGGCGGAAAGGGTGTGATTTCCGTGCTGTCCAATGTGGCTCCGGCCCAGACTCATGAGATCTGCGCCTCCTTCTTCCAGGGCGACGTGAAGAAGAGCTGCCAGATGCAGCTGGATGCGATTCCGCTGATCAATGCCCTGTTCTGCGAGGTGAATCCGATTCCGGTGAAGGCAGCCCTGAATCTGATGGGCAAGGAGGTAGGCCCCATGCGCCTGCCGTTGACCGAGATGGAGCCGCAGAACCAGGAGCGGCTGGCGAAAGCAATGAAAGAATACGGAATCCTGTAGGAAGCCTTGAAATATATGATACGAGGAGACAAAAGAAATGACTAGAGTCATCATGCACGGCTGCAATGGCGCCATGGGCCGGACCATCACCGGACTGGCAAAGGATATGGACGATGTAAAGATCGTGGCCGGTATCGATTTAAATACCGAGGCAAATGCCGGTTATCCGGTGTTTGCAGCTTTGGAGGAATGTGATGTGGAGGCGGATGTGGTGATTGATTTCGCTTCCGCCAGGGCCGTAGACCATCTGCTGGATTATTGCGCGGCCCACAAGCTTCCGGTGGTGGTCTGCACCACCGGGCTTTCCGAGGCACAGACCGCGAAGATAAAGGAAACCGCCCAGGCGGTTGCGGTGCTGCGCTCCGCCAATATGTCCCTGGGCATCAATACCTTGATGAAGCTTTTGCAGGACGCGGCGAAGGTGCTGGCCAATGCGGGCTTTGACATTGAGATCGTGGAAAAGCACCACAACCAGAAGGTGGACGCCCCCAGTGGGACTGCCCTGGCGCTGGCGGATTCCATCAACGAAGCCATGGACCGTCAGTATTATTATAAATACGACCGCACCAAAGAGCGGGCAAAGCGGGATCAGAAGGAGATCGGCATCCAGGCTGTGCGGGGCGGCTCCATCGTCGGTGAGCACGAAGTGATCTTTGCCGGAAAGGACGAGGTGGTGACCTTTTGCCATACCGCCTATTCCAAGGCAATTTTCGGAAAGGGCGCCCTGGAGGCGGCAAAGTTCCTGGCAGGGAAAGAGCCGGGGCTGTATGATATGGCGGATGTGATCGACGGGGCACATTAAGGTTTTGGCCGCACACGTCTTTAAAAAAGATTTAAAAAATGGCAGGATTTCCCGGGATGGGCTTCTTCATTTTACACATACTATCCGTAACAAATGAAAGGAGAAGTATGTTATGAAGAAAATCAAGATGTCCACGTTTATCTTCCTGATGGCAATCGCCGTCTTTGCATTGACTGCCTGTACCAATCGGGGCAGCAGCTCCACCCAGCAGTCCTCCGGTTCCACCCAGGAATCCTCCTCCACGGCGGGAGGCGCCCAGGACAGCACCCAGTCGCCGGAGTCCGGCGGCACCGGCGGCATGATTGACGGCCTGATCGATGATGTGGATCAGGGTGTGCGGGATATGACCGGGGATGACACGAGAGCCGCGGACGAGACGTCCCGCTGAGAACCGAATAGAAAAACTGTCACAAAAGGACTGCCCCAGGCAGTCCTTTTGATATTAATCATTAATTAATCTAATAAAAGAAGTTATTGCAAATCCATATACCATGTATTATAATTCCTTCTGAAATAGGTTTCTTTTATATTTTTGACTAATAAATCAAAAAGGACAGGTGGACACCATGGAGAAAAAAGAATTATTGTACGAGGGAAAAGCGAAAAAGGTTTTCAAAACCGATGATCCGAACGTGCTGATCGTATCTTATAAGGACGATGCCACTGCGTTCGACGGGTTGAAGAAGGGCACCATTGTCGGCAAGGGCGCCATTAATAACCGCATGACCAACCATATATTCAAGCTTTTGGAGAAGAAGGGCGTGCCGACCCATCTGGTAGAAGAGTTAAACGACCGGGAGACCGCGGTAAAGAAGGTGGAGATCGTTCCGCTGGAGGTTATCATCCGCAACTACTCCGCAGGCAGCTTCGCAAAGAAGCTGGGCATGGAGGAAGGCATCAAGCTGGCTTGCCCGACCCTGGAATTCAGTTATAAAAACGACGATCTTCATGACCCGTTTATCAATAGCTACTATGCGCTGGCATTGAAGCTGGCTACCCAGGAGGAGATCGATACCATCACAAAGTATGCTTTCACGGTAAACGAAGTGATGCAGGAATATTTCGGCAGCCTGGGCATTGACCTGATCGACTTTAAAATCGAGTTTGGCCGTCTGGCGGACGGTACCATCATCCTGGCGGACGAGGTATCTCCGGACACCTGCCGCCTGTGGGATAAGGAAACCCACGAGAAGCTGGATAAGGACCGCTTCCGCAGAGATTTAGGAAACGTGGAGGATGCGTACCAGGAGGTATTCCGCCGTCTGGGCATCCACTAAAACCGCAGGAGAATACAGGCAAGTCCTCAGCATGGAACATGCAGAAAGGGCCAAACATTCATGAAAGACGAAAAAGATCTGGTGACTCTGGACAAGCTGCACGAGGAGTGCGGCGTCTTCGGCATGTATGATTTTGACGGCGGCGACGTGGCATCCACCATTTATTACGGCTTGTTCGCGCTGCAGCACCGCGGCCAGGAGAGCTGCGGCATCGCGGTCAGCGATACATATGGGCCGAAGGGCAGGATAAATGCCTTCAAGGGAATGGGGCTATGCTACGAAGTGTTTACCCCGGAGATCCTGGAAAGCTTACATGGGAATATCGGTGTGGGTCATGTCCGTTATTCCACAGCAGGGAGCAGCTCCAGGGAAAATGCCCAGCCGCTCGTGCTTAATTATGTGAAGGGAACTCTCGCGCTGGCCCACAATGGAAACCTGGTCAACACCCCGCAGCTGCGTCGGGAGCTGGAGTACTCCGGCGCTATCTTCCAGACGACCATCGACTCGGAAGTGATCGCGTACCATATCGCCCGGGAACGGATCAAGACGGCGAATGTCGAGCAGGCGGTGGCCAATGCCATGAAAAAGATCAAAGGCGCCTACGCGCTGGTGATTGCCAGCCCCAGAAAGCTGATCGGCGCGCGGGATCCCTTTGGCTTTAAGCCGCTTTGCATCGGAAAAAAGGACAACGCCTATATCCTTGTCTCCGAGAGCTGCGCTCTGGACACCATCGGCGCGGAGTTCGTGCGGGATGTGGAGCCGGGGGAGATCGTGGCGATCACCAGGAAAGGCATTTCTTCCGACAAGAGCATGTGCCTGCCGGATCCGAAAAAGTGCGCGCGGTGCGTTTTTGAGTATATTTATTTCGCGAGGCCTGACAGCGTGTTTGACGGCGTGAGCGTTTATCACTCCCGCATCTACGCGGGCCGCTGCCTGGCAAAGGATTCCCCGGTGGAGGCGGACCTGGTGGTGGGCGTGCCGGAGTCGGGCAATGCCGCCGCCCTGGGCTATTCCATGGAGTCCGGGATTCCCTACGGGACAGCCTTTGTGAAAAACAGCTATGTGGGGCGGACCTTTATCCAGCCGAAGCAGAGCAACCGGGTTTCGGCGGTCCGCGTGAAATTAAATGTTTTAAAAGAAGCGGTTGCGGGCAAGCGGGTCATCATGATCGATGATTCCATCGTCCGCGGGACGACCAGTCATCAGATCGTGCGGATGCTGCGGGATGCCGGGGCAGCCGAGGTTCATGTAAAGGTCAGCGCTCCGCCCTTTCTTCATCCCTGTTACTTCGGGACGGATATTCCCTCGGAGGAGCAGCTGATTGCTTACGGGAAGACCATCGATGAGATCTGCAAGCTGATCGGAGCCGACAGCCTGTCCTATTTAAAAATGGAGCGGCTTTCCGAGATGGCAAACGGACTGGGGATCTGTACCGCGTGCTTCAGCGGCGATTATCCGATCGCGCCTCCTACGGAGGATATCCGGGGAGAATATTCAAAATAAGCAAAGCAGTCATATGGAACAATTATACTATAAAGGAGCCGATTATGTACGACAAATACCAAAGCCCCTTATCGGAGCGCTATGCAAGCAAGGAAATGCAATATATTTTTTCTCCGGACAAAAAGTTTAAAACCTGGAGAAAGCTGTGGATCGCCCTTGCGGAGACCGAGAAAGAGCTGGGGCTTCCCATCACCCAGGAGCAGATCGATGAGCTGAAGGAGCATGCAAAGGAAATCAATTACGAGGTGGCAAAGGAGCGGGAAAAATTAGTCCGCCACGATGTCATGTCCCACGTTTATGCTTACGGTCAACAGTGCCCGAAGGCAAAGGGCATCATCCACCTGGGAGCCACCTCCTGCTACGTAGGCGACAATACGGACCTGATTATTATGACCGAGGGTCTGCGCCTGGTGCGGAAAAAACTGATCAATGTCATGGCAGAATTGGCAAAATTTGCAGATACCTATAAAAACCAGCCGACCCTTGCCTTCACCCATTTCCAGCCGGCCCAGCCCACCACCGTGGGCAAGCGGGCGACTTTGTGGCTGCAGGATCTGTATCTGGATCTGGAGGATTTGGACCATGTTCTGGGCTCCATGAAGCTTTTAGGTTCCAAGGGCACCACCGGCACCCAGGCCAGCTTTCTGGAGCTGTTTGAGGGCGACCATGAGAAATGCCGCCGGGCGGACCAGATGATCGCGGAAAAGATGGGCTTTGAAAGCTGCTATCCGGTTTCCGGCCAGACCTATTCCCGCAAGGTGGATACCCGTGTGCTGAACGTGCTGGCAGGCATCGCCCAGAGCGCCCATAAATTTTCCAATGACATCCGCCTGCTCCAGCATTTAAAGGAGGTGGAGGAGCCCTTCGAAAAGAACCAGATCGGTTCTTCCGCCATGGCC